>CAWCAZ010000032.1:0-10719 GCA_963793525.1 uncultured Acidobacteriaceae bacterium | reverse complement strand
CCGTAGGCTGCTGCCGCGCCTACGGCGCACAGGCTCAGTACGAACACGGCCAGCTTGATCTCGTTGGTCGCCGGCGACCTGGGCAGCGCTTTCCATAGCACCAGAAGGATCGTCTGCGAGATCGCTGCCGCCCATACCGCACCGTAGAAATACGCCTTTCGATTCCCTCACCCCGGGTGGACGCCCAGCACGGGCAGAAGACCCAACAAGCCGAGCAACAGCACGATGGCGCAGATGCGGGAAATAGGCCTGCGAATAGAGCTGCTTCATCACCCACTTGCCGGTCGCGGCGGCAATCACCAACCCCGCAAGGTTCAGCAGCGTAAAGCTGATGACCGCGTTCCAGGCGAAGGTGTAACAAACTTTGCGATAGAGAGGATTTGGCTTGTCTTCGGTAAATCGAAGAATGTAAGGGCGAGGCTCGGCGCCGGGAAGCTGCCCGAATAGCCCGCAACGCGCCGGTTGCCAGCATCACCAGCAGGAGCCATGCGACGTTGTTCCGGCTGCCGCCGCGCGCGAATAGATCGAAGGTGAGTGGTCCGGGAGCGAGAAAAAACACCCAGATCCAGATCGGCCAGTGCGCCAGCCGGTAGCGCCGGGTGTTGCGCTCGCGCATCTTGCGCTTTCGGCGTCTTCCACCTTGATTGTGTATGCCATCTCACTGCTATTGTGCCTCAACGCGCATCTTTTTCTTTCAAGCCAGGCCAGCCGCATCCATTCATCGGTTTGTGTTAGGTTCGTTTAGTTGCAGGAGGGTTTCAGCATTGGGTAAAAGCATGGTCCCCAAGCGCTTGTTTTTGACCAAAGGCGTCGGGAAACACAAAGAACGGTTAACCTCTTTTGAGTTGGCTCTGCGCGACGCCGGCATCGCGGCGCAGAACCTGGTTCGCGTTTCTTCTATCTTTCCGCCGCAGTGCAAACTCATTACCCGCAAAGAAGGCCTGAATTACCTTTCGCCCGGCGAAGTGGTCTTTGCCGTGGTGGCGGAAAATTCCACGCGCGAGCCCCATCGCCTGGTCGTTTCCAGCATCGGCGTGGCGATTCCCGACAGATCGCAACACTTACGGTTACCTGAGCGAACACCATAGCTTCGGCGAAGCGGAAGAACAGGCCGGCGAATACGCCGAAGAACTGGCGGCAGAGATGCTCGCCACCACGCTCAACGTGGACTTCGACCCGGACAAAAGCTGGGACGAGAAGAAGGAGATGTATCGCATCTCCAATAAGATCGTGCGCACGGCAAATATCACCCAGTCTGCTGTCGGCGATAAGCGCGGCCTGTGGACTACGGTCATCGCCGCAGCCATCCTGATCTTCGAGTAGTCCAAAAGAGAAGTGAATATGGCAAGCAAAACGAAATACCGCGTGGGCGTGGTGCAGATGTCCTGCTCGCCCGACCCCGACGCCAATCTCGACAAAGCGGCTGACCGGGTGCGGGAAGCTGCGCGCGGCGGCGCAAATATCGTCTGCCTCCCAGAGCTCTTCCGCGCTCAATATTTCTGCCAGCGCGAGGATGCCGAGCTTTTCGATCTGGCGGAGCCCATTCCCGGCCCTTCCACGGAGCGGCTTTCGGCTGTCGCACGGGAGGAAAAAGTAGTAGTGGTCGCTTCCCTCTTCGAGCGCCGAGCGGCCGGCCTCTATCACAACACGGTGGCGATGCTGGAGAGCGATGGTTCGCTGGGCGGGATCTATCGCAAGATGCACATCCCCGACGACCCCCTGTACTACGAGAAGTTTTATTTCACTCCTGGCGACCTGGGTTTCAAGTCCTTCGATACCTCTGTCGGCCAGGTGGGCGCGCTCATCTGTTGGGACCAGTGGTATCCGGAAGCGGCACGCATCACCGCGCTGCGCGGAGCCAACCTGCTGTTTTATCCCACGGCCATCGGCTGGCATCCGGCGGAAAAGGAAGCCTTCGGCGTGGCGCAATATGAGGCCTGGCAGACCATCCAGCGGGCCCACGCTATCGCTAACGGCGTTTACGTCGCTGCGGTAAACCGCGTCGGGCACGAACAGGGAGACGTCCGCGGCAAACGCGCTGCTGGGGTTGGGCTCGAATTCTGGGGTGGATCCTTTATTGCCGATCCCTTTGGGCGCTTGCTGGCCCAGGCGCCGCATGACAGCGAAGCCATCCTGATTGAGGAAGTCGACCTCAAGCATCTCGAGGATACGCGGCGCAATTGGCCCTTCCTGCGTGACCGCCGGATCGATTTCTACCCTCCGATTACAGCTCGTTTTCTCGACGAGCCGACCAAAACCGGCCATGGCCACTGAATCTTCAACGCCGCGCAGCCAAGGCTATCGCATGCCGGCGGAGTGGGAGACCCATGCCGCAACCTGGCTGGCGTGGCCCCACAATGCGAATGACTGGCCGGGCAGGTTTCACCCCATTCCCTGGGTCTACTGCGACATAATCCGCCATCTCTCCCGGGTGGAAGACGTGCACCTGCTGGTGGAGGATGCGGCTGCCGAGCAGCGCGCGCGCGGAATGCTCGGCCGGGTGGGCGCACACCTCGATCGCGTGCAATTTCACCAGTGGCCAACCAACCGCGTGTGGATGCGCGACTCCGGCCCAATTTTTGTCACCAAGAGTGAGGCGCCGGTCGGTATCACCAATTGGCACTTCAACGCCTGGGCGAAGTACCCGGACTGGCAGCTGGACGACCAGCTTCCTTCGAAAGCCGCCGAACTGCTCCGGCTGCCCAGCTGGACTCCGGTGTTCCCGCCTGACCACCGCGTGGTTCTGGAAGGTGGAAGCATTGACGTGAACGGCCGCGGCACCCTGATCACCACCGAGGAGTGCCTGCTGAGCCCGGTGCAGCAGCGCAATCCTGGCCTCACCCGCAAGGATCTGGAGCGCGTCTTCCACGACTATCTGGGCATCGACCAGGTTCTGTGGATGGATCGCGGTATCGCCGGGGATGATACCCACGGCCACGTGGATGACATCACTCGTTTCGTTAGTCCCGTTACCATCGTCACCGTCACGGAGGCAAATTCCGCCGACGAGAATCACCTGCCGTTAGCCGAGAACCTGGAGCGGCTGCGCGCGGCTCGTGACCCGGAGGGCCGGCCATTCAACATCGTTGAGTTGCCCATGCCCTCGCCAGTCGTCTTTCAGGGCCAGCGGCTGCCCGCCAGCTATGCCAATTTCTATATTGCGAATGGCTTGGTGCTGGTGCCCACATTCAACGACGCCAACGACCGCAAGGCGCTTAATCTGCTGTCTGACCTCTTTCCCGGCCGCCAGGTGGTGGGGATTCACTGTGGCGATCTGGTTTGGGGTTTGGGGACGCTGCACTGCATGACTCAGCAGCAGCCGGCAGGATAATGACGGACGCGGAAGCAGTCACGCTGGCCCTGGAAGAGGCGCGTGCCGCAGGCGCGGCGGGTGAGGTGCCAGTGGGTGCGGTTGTGGTGGAAAACGGCGTGGTGGTCGGCCGGGGACAAAATCGCGTTCTGCGCGACGTGGATCCGACCGCTCACGCAGAGATCGTCGCTCTTCGTGAAGCGGCGCGCGCCGTGGGCAACTATCGCCTGGGAGCTTGCGAGCTCTTTGTAACGCTGGAACCCTGCGCCATGTGCGCCGGCGCTATGATCCACGCCAGGCTGAGCCGGCTGATCTATGCCGCGGCCGATCCTAAGGCGGGCGCGGCCGGTTCGGTGCTCGACGTCCTGAATCATCCCAAGCTCAACCACCAAATGCTGGTAACGAGCGGCGAACTGGCGGAAGAAAGCGGAGAACTGCTGCGCGAGTTCTTTCGCCAGCGACGGACGTAACGTTACTGTGGGGACAGAACCGCAGGTCGCTCCACTGCGCTTCCACGGCACGCCGGGACAGATCGCTCCGGTCGGGATGACAATTTCTTCGGACACAACCTCCGAGCCCCGCAGAATTGTCATCCCGCCTGCCGGCTTGCCGTGGGAGCGACCTGTCCCGGGGTGCCGTGGTAGCCGAGGGATCTACGGTTTCTTTCCGCGTCCAAGGTATGATGGACGGATGCATGTGTTGGTTTATTCCGCAACATGGTGCCGCGACTGCCGCGAGGCCAAACGATTTCTCGAAAAACACCAGATCTCCTATACCGAGATCGATATCGAGTCCACCCCCGGGGCCGCAGAGGAAGTGATCCGGCACGTGGGCAAGCGGGCTATCCCGCAATTTGTAATTGATGGCAAGTGGGTTCAACCTTACCGTCCCGGCCAAGGCTTCCTGCACCAGGAGATGAGTGAGCTATTCGGAGTGGGGGGCGCCCCCACAGACTTCGCTGCACCCCCGCTAGCATCCTCTCTACGAAACCGATTTAACCTCACCATCCGGCGGTCCGGGGTCATTCAGGATGCTGCGCGCATCCTCTTCGTCCTCAGGACTCACTTGCAATTGCAAGCCCCCTAGCCCGGTCCCGTAGAGCATGGCGGCGTTCTCCCCAACCAGAAAACTGGTAATTCCGGCAGAGTCCAGGCGAGTCTTGGCCATATCGGCCTCCAAGGCGTCGCGGAAGCTTTCAATTGTGATCAGTTCTGGTTCTTCTTCCATAAATCGTGCTCTCCCTATTGGTGAGATGCTGCAAAGATAGAATAGTACGTTGCTAGCATTCCCACTTCTACGCTACGTAGGCGAGTTCAGCGAGGGGCGGCTTTTCTTGGAGGTCTTGGTTGATCAGTCGTTACACCCGCCCGGCTATGGGACGGATCTGGAGTGAAGAAAACAAATACCGCATGTGGCTGGAAGTCGAAGCCACCGCCTCTGAGACGCTGGCCGAGGCCGGCATCGTGCCCCACTCCGCCGCTCGCGCCATCCGCGCGTACGGGGATGTCGACGTGGACCGCATTCAGGAGATTGAGGCCGAGGTGAAGCACGACGTCATCGCCTTCACCACCGCGGTGGCGGAAAAGGTTGGTCCGGAATCCCGTTGGCTGCACTACGGGCTCACGTCGAACGACGTGGTCGACACTGCCCAGGCGCTGCAGATCAAAGCCGCCTCAGGACTCATTCGCCAGGGTATTCTGGCCCTCGCCGCCGTCCTGCGGTTACGCGCCCTGGAGTTCAAGCACACACCGACCATTGGACGCACCCACGGCATCCATGCCGAGCCTACGACCTTCGGCCTCAAGCTGCTCAATTGGTATGCCGAAGTCATGCGCGACCTGGTCCGGTTCGACGCGAGCGCTGAGGACATGCGAGTAGGCAAGCTTTCCGGAGCCGTCGGCACCTTTGGCCATCTCAAGCCAGAGCACGAGGAGAGCATCTGCGCCAAGCTCGGACTGCGCGCTGCACCGGTGGCCACCCAGGTGATCCAGCGCGACCGCCACGCCGCCTATATCGCCACGCTGGCGGTGCTGGCTTCCACCCTGGATAAAATTGCGGTCGAGATTCGCCACCTGCAACGCACCGAAGTCCGCGAAGCGGAGGAGTTCTTCTCTGAGAAGCAAAAGGGCTCGTCCGCCATGCCGCACAAGCGGAACCCCATCACCTCAGAGCAGATCAGCGGGCTGGCACGCGTGATGCGTTCCAATGCTCAGGCAGCCCTGGAAAATGTGGCGTTATGGCATGAGCGGGACATCTCCCATTCGTCCGTCGAGCGCATCATCTTTCCTGACTCAACCATCCTGGCCGACTATCTGTTGGCCAAGACAACTACTCTGATCGAAAAGCTTCAGGTTTATCCCAAGCGCATGCTCAAGAACCTGGAGAGCACGGGCGGACTTATCTTCTCCGGCCAGCTTCTGCTCGACCTGACTGAGGCCGGCATGTCCAGGGAAGAGGCGTACCGCCTGGTGCAAAAGCACGCCATGCATGCCTGGAGAAACGACCTGGTCTTCCGCGAGCTGGTGGCAGCCGATCCCGCGATCAGCAGTAGGCTTCCCCATCTGAGAAGACCTTCGATCTCCAGCGCCAGCTATCCAATGTGGATGCGATCTTCGATCGGGTCCTGGTGTGAAGAACCTTACCGTCGCCCTGACCGGAGCCAGCGGATCAATATTTGGTCAGTATCTGCTGCGAGCATTGGAACGCGACGAGCGTATCGCCCACATCAACTTCATTGCGTCGGAGAATTCACTGCGGGTGATGGCGGAGGAGCTGCAAATCAGCGGCCGCAGTGAACTAGTGGCGAAACTGCTGGGTAAACCTTCCGGGAAGGTGCAGCAACTGGCGGAAAACGACATTGGCGCCGGGCCGGCCAGCGGCAGTTATCCTTCGGATGGCATGATCGTACTGCCTTGCAGCATGGGCACACTAGCGGGCATTGCGAACGGACTAGCCTCGAACCTGATCGAACGCGCCGCCGATGTAAGCCTGAAGGAACGCCGCCCGCTCATTCTCTGTATTCGCGAGACCCCATTTAACAAGATCCACTTGCGTAACATGAACCTGGCAGCGGATGCCGGCGCGGTGATCTTTCCCGTGATCCCCGCTTTTTACAACCGGCCCATCGACTCAACCGAGATGGCGGAACAATTCGTCTGCCGGGTGCTAGCGCACATCGGATTGCCACAACCAGATGCTTATGTCTGGAAAGGCGATCACTGACCGGGAAACACGCTGTCGTTGGTGGCGGTACCCGGGATGTGCCGTACTACCGCCATTCGCGCTGGCTGGGCATTCAGAAAATCCACCACACTGGGCGCTACCTGAGCCACACACTGTCCGGGCGCCAAATGCCCGCAGTTGGCATAAACATCCAGCTCCGACTGGAGTATCTCGCCGTGAAGCCTGTAACCGACCGAGAGCGGGATCAACCGGTCTTCCTCTCCCCAGCCGATCAGCACCGGCATGGTCAAGGCGCCTAGTTTTCCATCCACCAGGTCCTCTCCGCTCAACATGGATTGCACGCTGCGCCGGACCACCCACCCGATGTCATCGCCCCGGCGCAACATCGCCATGGCCAGAAAGCCAGGAAGCGGCCGCGGATGCGGCACCAGCAACTCTTCCAACGCCGCTAAATCCGTTGGCGATTCCGGCTGAAATAAAGCGGGATCAAAACCCAGCTTGAAACGCAGGCCCGCGCTATCCAGCAGCACCAAGCGGCGGATGCGCTCGGGATGCTGCAGCGCGACCTTAATCGCGATCCATCCGCCCATGGACCAACCCGCCATGTCTACCTGCTGCAGGTGCTGGCTATCCAGAAACCCCTTGACCAGGAGCGCTTGGTCCGAGATCGAGTAGCTCGCATCCTTGGGCTGATCCGACCGTCCATATCCCAACAAATCCACCGCATATACGCGATGGCCGCCCGCGATAAGCCGCGGAATCAGGTTGGCCCAATCCAGGCCCCGGCTACCCAGGCCGTGCACCAGCACCAGAGGCCGGCCCGATCCACCCACGAGGTAATGCATTTTGTAACCATTGACGGTCACAAACTCGCTATGCATGCCCTGCAACCGCAACCGCGCATCGACCTGTCGGTCCACCAGCCACAGCGGATTTCTCCAAGCCAGGATGCCAAAAGCTAACGTTAGCAGCAGCAGAACAAACGACATGTTGCGGAACGATTTCCGCATAGACGTCGCACTGAATGCTTTCCCATCAACACTCATCCTTCATTTCCCTTTTCATCGGATCGATCGCTCGCCAGGCCCAGCTTGAAAGCCTTCTCCCAGCTTGAAAGCCTTCTCAATGACCTGCACGGTCAATGGCGCGAGGCGATAACCACCCTGCTCATGCAATTCGTCTTGCCCCACCCAGCGCGCCTCTTCCGCATCGCTGCCGCCGCGCAGCGTGCCGCTCGCAACGTGGCATAGAAAGTCGACCAACACGTAGTGATAACGAATCCGCCCCGAGAGGTCGTCGTGCGTAATCCGGTCGAGGACTTCGACTATCCCGGCCGGCACCACGGTCAGGCCGGTCTCCTCGAGCACTTCTCGAACCAAGCCCTGCTGTAATGTCTCCCCCAACTCCAGGGCGCCCCCGGGGAGTGACCATTCCCCCTTGAGCGGCTCATGGCCGCGACGCACCAGCAGAACCATCCCATCGTCGATCACCACAGCGCCCACCCCTATGATCGGCGCCTCCGGGTACTCTCGACGCAAGGAACTGCTCCTGCAAACAGCGTTTGCCGTGGAAAACCCGTCCTTATTTACCGGGGAGAAGAGATTTGTTACAGCCTGGTTAATTCTACTCTGAAAACTTGATGGGTTTGCCGTACTCTTCGGCAAAAACAGTGCGCGCCATATTGAAGCGTTCGCCGTAGAACTTATCTGGCCCCTTCAAGTGCCCGATGCCGAGCAGCGCTACTACGGAGTAACTGAGGGGAAGCTTGAGTACCTCATGCACTTTGTCTTCCTCAAACCCCTCCATGGGAGCGGTGTCGTAGCCTAGCACTTCTGCCATCAGCAGCATGTGGGTAAAAGCCAGCATCACCTGGCGATTCAGCCACAAGGGCATATTGGGGTGGTTGGAGAGGAAGTTGGGAATGGTTACCTTGGCCTGCTCAGCGTAGTTTTCCGGCATGCCGTGCTGGCGGCCCAGGCGCAGCATTTCGTCCAAATCGCCGCTGCGCCACCCGTCGGCATCGCCGCAAGCGACAATCATGACCGACGCCTCCTCCACCTTGGCCTGGTTGTAGCAGGCCGCGCGCAGCTTCTTCTTCTGATCCGGATTGCGCACGACAATGAAGCGCCATGGTTGCAGGTTGTAGCCGCTGGGCGCCTGCAATCCAGCCTGCAGAATCCCCCACAGGTCCGAGTCCGGGATTGGGTTGCCATCAAAACTGGGCGATGCCCTTCTCTCGGCAATCGCCCTCGACAGCGTCTTTTCTCTCTCGTATTCCATACAGCAACTTATCCTCGTCTAGCCTGTATTTCAGATGTTCTTTTCGGAAAGTGCAGCAGAGATACGGGTGGCCCGGCCTTCACGTAGTTCTTTGCCTAGGATGCAAACCCGTCCTAGTGAATGTCGCTCATCGCCAGTTCATTGCCGAAGGGCCGTCCCGGCGGGGCTTCGGCGAAGACCCACAACCCGTGGAATCCCTCCCGCAGCTCCGGATGGGCTGCAAGCGTAGCCTTCATGACCTCCAGGTTCTGAGCTCGGGTGGCCACCGGATCTCCCACATCCGTAGCCGCGTAGCGGATCACCAGGTCCAGGCCGCCCAAAGAGCCATCGGTATGCAGGTCGTTGACGGAGTAGGTTTTACTTCCGGCGGTAACCACCATGGGCTGGACGCCAGGCAAGCCTTCGGGCCTGGAGTTGGCCGTCTCCTGATTCAATTTTTCCAGGTTAGTGCTGGTGAGGAAATCGGCCGGACTCGCCAGATAGGCGGCGGTCGTGTAATAGAAATAAGCGTTCCATTTCTGGTTTTTCTGATCAAAGGCGCGCGCATTGGTCCAATACCATAGGCTGTCATGCCCGGCCACCAGGAGCGGCTTCACAAAGAAGCCGGCCATCTGCCAATCTCCGTTCTTCTGCAGCAGAAAGGCGATCTGTTGGGGCTGATGTACCCCCGTTGCATGCACCATAACCAGTGCATATCGACCCTGCGGAAGCTGTGGAATGGTGAAGTCAACGTGCAGCGGCAGAACCGGGGACACCGCAGAAAAACTGTGTGTCCTCAGCCGAAGACTTCAAATCGGAAGCGTCCAGACCATACAGTGCGTCTATGGTCACAGTGGCGCCCGCCAGCAAGGGAGCTGTCTGCTCTATGGTGCTTGCGATGGAATCAAATTGTGCTTTGACCTTGGGAATGGTCAACGCCTGCACCGCGGCCACATTTCCGCTCTGGACCGCGGACGCGAGGGTGGTCGCGGCCTTGACCAGGGTAGCGCGGTCGGCCTCGGCCATCTGCGCCTGTGTAGTGCACGAAACGGCAAAGATCCGGCCGGGCGTCAAAAGCGTAAAAAGAGAGATTACGAGTGCAAAGCGCGGGTGCGAGCGGGCGAGCAGAGACATACAGGTTAGACCGTTTGATGGGAGCACCAGGGAGCCGAAGACGCCAGTACGCGCGACTCGCTCTCGGGTGCAACCACTGCTAGTCTAGTACACAGCAGTTCCAATCTTCGCAGGGATGGCGTTTCATCCCGGCGGACTGAAGTTCGCGGGTAGTTCAAGAGGTATGGCCATGGCGTGCTTGAATCGGCAGTTTGCTCGCATCGTCACGAGCAAGGGATTGACGCTCCTGGTCGCGGTCCTCGTCCTGGCGGCATCTCAGCTCTACGCGCAAGACGCTCCTGCTCGCCTGCGCGGCGGCCCTGACCGTGGGGATCAACCTGAACCACCGCCGGCGGAGGTGCAAGCGGCCCCTGCCAAACCGGCCGCGGCACAACCAGCCGCGGCCCAGCAGCCCCAACCTGCTCCCGCCGTGCCCCAGGTTGCACCCTCGATGCTGCAGCAGCCGGCAGGTGAAGCCCAGATTGTCTTCTCCGGCGACACACTGTCGATTCGCACCGATAATTCCAGCCTGAGCGCTATTCTGCACCAAGTGGCCGGCAAAAGTGGCATGCAAATTGAAGGACTGAGCGGAGACGAGCGGGTCTTTGGCACCTTCGGCCCGGGAACGCCCCGCGATGTGCTGGCGGACCTCTTAAACGGAACTGCGTACAACGTGGTTCTATTGGGGGACCTGAGCAACGGCGCTCCGCGGCAACTCATCCTCACCCCGACTACGCATGGAGGAGCGGCGATGCCGCCTCTTCCCCAGGCAAATACTGATGAGGCGAGCAACGAACCAGAACCCGAGCCGCCGCCCCCGCCGCCGGAGCCTACGCCATCGGGAACAACACCGC
>CAWCAZ010000031.1:0-135544 GCA_963793525.1 uncultured Acidobacteriaceae bacterium | reverse complement strand
TCACTTCATCTGCGACCGCTGCGGAAATGTTGAGGACATAGAGTGGTACGACGTGCCCCAGCCAGCCAAGCGCTCCCTGGGTAAGCGGATCGTTCGCGATTGCGAACTCATTTTTCGCGGACTTTGCACCGGCTGCGCGGCGAAACACGATGCGCCGCAGCGAGCGCGGCCCGCGGCGCGCGTTCGATGAGCAACCGCCGATCGCATTTCCGCAATTAACAATTTCAAACCAACCGTAATAGCAGGCGAGCGGTGAAACGGCCTGCCGTGAAAACCCAAACATTGAAGAACATAACCCTGAAGGAGAGACTCGATGGCTAGCAAAGGAACCGAATTTACGTCCGAAGCGAAATCCGAAGTGAACGCGTCCGCAGCGAAATGCCCCGTCGACCACGGGCAGTCGGCAGCCGGCCCGGGGGCTGCGCCCAGCGGCCCGCGTACCAATCGTGACTGGTGGCCAAACCATCTCCGGCTGGAGTTGCTCCATGCCCACTCCGAGCTTTCCGATCCCATGGGCCCAGAGTTCGACTATGCCAAGGAGTTCAAGAGCCTTGACTACGAAGGCCTCAAGAAAGATCTGGCCTTTGTCATGACCGACTCGCAGGAGTGGTGGCCCGCCGACTTCGGCCACTACGGTCCGCTATTCATCCGTATGGCCTGGCACTCAGCCGGCACCTATCGCACCTACGACGGCCGCGGCGGCGGCGGACGCGGTCAGCAGCGCTTCGCTCCTCTCAACAGCTGGCCTGACAATGTCAACCTCGACCGCGCCCGCCGCCTGCTCTGGCCGGTGAAGCAAAAGTACGGCAAGAAAATTTCCTGGGCCGACCTCATGATCCTGGCCGGTAACGTCGCGCTGGAAACGATGGGCTTCAAAACCTTCGGCTTTGCCGGCGGCCGCCCGGACACCTGGGAGCCCGATCACGATGTCGACTTCGGCGCCGAAGCCACCTGGATGGGTACCGACAAGCGCTACTCCGGCGAACGCGATCTGGCCAACCCCTACGGCGCGACCACCATGGGCCTTATCTATGTGAACCCGGAAGGCCCCGAGGGCAAGCCGAACCCCGCGGGTGCGGCCAAAGACATCCGTGTCACGTTCGGCCGCATGGCCATGAACGATGAAGAAACGGTGGCGCTGATCGCGGGCGGCCACACCTTCGGCAAGACCCACGGCGCCGGCCCCGGTACCCACCTGGCCCACGAGCCCGAAGGAGCGCCCATTGAAAACCAGGGCCTCGGCTGGAGTAGCGCCTATAAGACCGGCATCGCCGGCGACGCGATCACCAGCGGCCTGGAGGTCACCTGGACCACCACGCCCACGAAGTGGGGCAACGGGTTCTTCGATCATCTCTTTAAGTTTGAGTGGGAACTCACACAGAGCCCTGGCGGCGCGAACCAGTGGAAACCCAAAGGGGACGCCGGCGCCAACACCGTGCCCGACGCTCACGACTCCAACAAGAAGAAGCAGCCAGCCATGCTGACTACCGATGTGGCGCTGCTCGCGGATCCGTCCTACGCGACAATCTCGCGTGACTTCTACGAGCATCCGGAGAAGTTCGCCGACGCCTTCGCCCGCGCGTGGTTCAAGCTGACCCACCGCGACATGGGTCCGCGTGCTCGTTACCTGGGGCCCGAGGTTCCGGCCGAGGAGCTTATCTGGCAGGACCCCGTCCCCAAGGTCGACCACCCACTGGTCAATGATCAGGATGTGGCCGCCCTCAAGGCGAAGGTACTCGCGTCTGGCCTCTCGGTCTCCGAGCTGGTCTCGACCGCTTGGGCCTCGGCCTCTTCGTTCCGTGCTTCCGACAAGCGTGGCGGCGCCAACGGCGCCCGCATCCGCCTGGCCCCGCAAAAGGACTGGGAGGTCAACCAGCCGGCTCAGTTGTCCCGCGTGCTGAAGGCGCTCGAGAAGATCCAGGGCGAGTTCAACGCATCGGCTGCCGGCGGCAAGAAGGTCTCGCTGGCCGACCTGATCGTCCTCGCGGGTGCTGCGGGTGTCGAGAAGGCGGCCAAGGATGCCGGTGTAGCAATCACCGTGCCCTTCGTCGCCGGCCGCACAGACGCTTCACAGGAACAAACCGACGCTGAGTCGTTCGAGCCGCTCGAGCCCAAGGTCGACGGTTTCCGCTCCTACGGCTACAAGAGCACCGAGCCTTCCGAGGTCGCCCTGCTCGACAAGGCGCAGCTACTGCGCTTGACCGCGCCGGAGCTGACCGTGCTGATCGGCGGTCTGCGCATGCTCAACACCAACTTCGGAGGCACGAAGTTGGGCGTCTTCACTGAGCGTCCCGAGACCTTGACCAACGACTTCTTCGTAAACCTGCTGGACATGAAGTACGAGTGGAAGGCCACCACTGACTCGAAGGACACCTTTGAGGGCCGCGACCGGAAGACCGGCGCGGTGAAGTGGAAGGCGACCCGTGCCGACCTCATCTTCGGCGCCAATTCCCAGCTGCGCGGTACGGCCGAGGTCTACGCCTGTGCCGATTCCAAGGAGAAGTTCGTCAAGGATTTCGTCGCCGCCTGGAACAAGGTGATGAACCTGGATCGCTACGATCTGTTGCCGTCCGTCGTTTAACCTCACGTTCGTAAACACTGCACTCTGGCCTAGCCCAAGGTCTCTTGGGCTAGGCCGGAGTATTTAGGGAACAAGCGGGGTAACGCCCAATGCAATAGACGGTGTTACTTCGTATGGATGGAACGAGAAGATCCTCGTTCGGCAAATACCCACCTTTCTTACACGTCCCCCCCATTTCAGAGAGAATCCAAACGGGGGTAATATTAGCCAATGGGCACGCTCTTTCGGATCGACAGCCAAACCTTGCCACGAGTCCTGATCCTGGACCCGCCCGTCACGGATGCGGAGTTCGAGACGTTATGCCGGGAAAATGGCAATGTCAGGCTGGAACGCACCAAGGAAGGAGCCGTTCGCATGAACCCGCCCACTGGTGGATGGACGGGCAGCTGCAATCAGGAAATAGCGCGACAGTTGGGGAACTGGAGCGTAGCCAAAGGCCTGGGCCGCCCCGTCGATTCCAGCACCGGCTTCCGGCTTCCCGACGGATCAACCCTAAGCCCAGATGCTTCCTACGTTTCCGAGGAGCGGCTGCGCAGCCTTCCGAAAGGCGCGCTGCGGGGGTTCCCCAAAATATGCCCGGACTTTGTGATTGAACTCCGTTCGGAGTTCGACGCGCTCCAAGACCTCAAAGGCAAGATGAACGGTTGGATCGCCAACGGCGCTCAATTGGGGTGGTTGATCGATCCCTATGATCGCCAGGTTCTGGTTTTCAGCACGGATCATGCAACCGAAGTTGTTGCCGGCAATCAAATAGCCGGTTATGGCCCGGCCGAAAGCTTTGTTTTATATCTGGCACGCGTCTGGAACTGCTATCAAGATTGAAATGCATCCTTGATGTCGGGGTCCCGATTTCTGTCTATCCACGTCAGAGCCGCCTGAGATGGCTAGGGGGTATAGCAGCTTCAAAAGAACTGCTTCCGCCTCGCAGCCTGTCAAAGGACTCAATTGCCTCCAGGAGTCGTTCAGCCGCTCCGATTTGCTCCGCTGTTCCTTTGTTGCGAATCTTCCATTCCGCTAGCTGCTGAATTACTTCGATACGATACTTGAGCTGAGATTCGCTTCGCATCGTGCAGTGTTTGCTCCCTTCAATCAACCAATATTTTAGCGCTAGATGCTTCTTGAGAGCGATAGCTAAACCTTGGACGAACTCGCAATTGCCCTGAAACTCATGTCCGCCGGGTTAATTTTCGGCCCCTTGCTCCGCACCCGGAACGCCGGACATCCAATTGGGGATTATTTCCGTCCGTCCCGCATCTCCTAGACAGGTCTGCGTATGCGGCTTTCTCCACGGAAAGCCGCACGAGGCTTCGTGGTTCCACTAAGCTGCACAGGAAATCCGGGTCCGTCCTGGGCTATCCTCAGCCGGACTTCTCCAAATCAGCTTTATTTCCATCAGCCGATTTGGACAGCACTGACTGAAAACAAGTCAGCTATCAGGCTGAATCGGAACAGTCCCGTAGGGACGGCTGAGAGTAGCCCAGGGGACGGCTGAGAATGTCCGAGGACGCTAGTCCTGGGTGAAACTGAACCAACGCGAGTACCACGGGCAATATTTGCTGCCGACGGGGTTAGTTCGTCTTTCACCGAATCCTTCACCGAATTCGACCCACACCATACCGCCATGAAGCCTTCCTACAGGTTCAATTTTCTGGACTGGTCGAGCAAATACTCTGAAGCCCGCCAGGACAGCGCCAGGATAGTCGCGGTAGGATTCTTATCCGAATTTGTGGTAAAAGATGCGCCATCCGTAACAAATAAATTTTTTACGTCGTGCGCCTGGCAAAATCCGTTGAGAACCGAGGTCTTCGGGTCGGAACCCATACGAACCGTACCGACCTCGTGCGCGACGCCACCCGGATGGAGATGCCCCCAGCGACTCGCCGGCGAACCTGTACCGCTGACTGGCGTTCCGCCTGCCGCCTCGATGATCGCTCGAAAACTCTCGTCCATATCCGCCGCCATCTTGACGTCGTTTTCGCTCCAGGCGAAGTGAAAGCGCAATACCGGGATGCCCCATTGGTCCACTACGTCCGGATCAATCTCGCAGTAGCTCAGTTCATTCGGGATCATCTCGCCGCGACCTTCGACGCTCACGAACGATCCGTATTTCTCGCGGCAGGCCTGCTTAAGCCCGCTGCCATAACCCTCCGTTTCCTGCAACACTCCGTTGAACATCTCGACACGCGGCATGTTGCGTCCGCCGTAGATCTCGATGTGATAACCGCGGAGGAATTCGTTTTTCCGGTCATATTTCCACCACGGCACATACACGTGAACCGACCCGGTGCCGTCGTGGTTATGGCGCGGAAGCTTTGTAAGTTGCGGAAAATATCCGACCACGCTGCTCGATGGTGAATCCATGAGGTAGCGGCCGACGACGCCGGAAGAATTGCCGAGCCCGTTGGGAAACAAAGCGGACTTTGAATTGAGCAACAGGCGCGCCGATTCGCAGGCGCTGGCGCCGATCACGAAAGCGCGGGCTCGAACCTGTTGCTCGGTTCGAGAGTTTTTGTCGATGTAGGAAGCGGCTCGGGCTTTGCCGTCCGCGCCCACCAGAATTTCCCGCGCCATCGCGTTCGAAATGATCGTCAGGCGGCCGGTTGCTAATGCAGCAGGAATCAAGGTTTGGCTGGAGCTGAAATTGGAATTCATTACGCAGCCCCGCTCGCACTGGTTACAGTAGTGGCAAGGCGGCCGTCCATTCAGGGTTCGGGTGAGGATAGCGGCGCGTCCTGAGATGCAGGGGATACCAAGCTTTTCGCAACCGTTTCGAATAATCACATCTGAGCAGCGAGGAAGGGGAGGCGGCTGAAAGATACCGTTCGGCGCGCTGGCAATGTGCTCCGTGGTGCCGTAGACGCCAATGTGAGCGTCCGACTTGTCGTAATAAGGTGCCAGGTCCTGATAGCTGATTGGCCAGTCGTAGCCGGCGCCGTCGAGCGAGCGTCCTTTGAAATCCGCCTCGGCCATGCGCAGCCAGACCCGTGTAAAGTGGTTGGTGCGCCCCCCAAGAATTCGCGCACGATCCCAACCGAACGGGGAGCCCGGTGCGTTGGTGTACGGCTCGCCCGGGATATGACCTGAGATAAACGCCACATCTAATTCGTGGCTGCCAGAAGAATCGTAGCCACTGCCGCCGATTCCGGCACCGCGATGAGGAAGCTGATAAGGCCACAGGTGCTCGCTGAAGTGCTTCGCAGGATTGAGCAGCGGACCGGCCTCCAGCATCACTACTTCGAGCCCACCTTCCGTCAGCACTTTCGCGGCTATCCCGCCTGCGGCCCCCGAGCCGATGATGCAGACGTCGTAAACTTTCTGAGAACGAATGATCTGAAGCATGGCTGGTTTGCGTCCGTCAGTTCATTGTGCTCTTGCCATGACGCCTTAGCAAAAAAAAAACTCCGCATGTTTGCAGCGAACGAAGAGGCGCATTGGGCACGCCGTCACCGTAGATCTCCCGTCGTTCTTTCCTATTGACGGTCTATAAGAGCAGTGCTAACGTCTTATAGACCGTCAATAGGAGTATTCATGCCCGCCCCGCAATCCGATCTGCTGCAAGGCACACTCGACGTGCTGATCCTGAAGTCTGTCACCCTCCAGGAACTGCATGGCATGGGTATCTCCCGCAGAATTTCTCAGATCACCAACGGAGCCTTCGATGTGAAGGCAGGCTCTCTGTTTCCTGCTCTCCATCGCATGGAGCAGGCTGGGTGGCTCACGTCCTCCTGGGGAGAGTCGGAGACCAACCGCCGTGCAAAGTTCTATTCGTTGACAAAGACCGGCAGAAAGCAGCTTCAGAGCGAGACAGCACGGTGGGAACGGATTTCCCTCGCGATGGCAACGGCGCTGGGAACCAGCTAGGAGGTCTCGGTGATCACTCGACTTCGTGCGCTTTGGAAGAACCTGTTCTACAAAAATCAACTGGACAGCGATCTGGATGAAGAACTTCGGGCCTATGTGGAGTTGGTTTCGTCAGAAAAGATAAGGTCGGGCATGCCGGCGGGGGAGGCACATCGCGCTGCGCTTCGCGAGGTGGGAGGCGTCGATCAGGTCAGACAAGGCGTTCGTGATATTCGCATAGGGGCGCTGCTGGACAGACTGGCTCAGGATATTCGCTATGGCATTCGAACATTAGCCAAGAACCCTGTTTTCTCTCTTATCGCGATAGCAACTCTGGCTCTTGGCATCGGCGCGAACACCGCGATGTTCAGCCTGCTGGATCAGGTTGTACTGCGATTGCTGCCGGTGAAAGAGCCGGAACAATTGGTGATCGTAGCCGTGCGCGGCAATAATTACGGCAACATTTTGAGCGACAACGACGTTTCGTATCCGATGTATGAAGACCTGCGCGACAGGAACCAGGTGTTCGCCGGGATGTTCTGCCGTTTTCCTACCGGCGTCACGCTGGGAGTTGGCAATCACACGGCGCCCATCAAGGCGGAGCTGGTGTCCGGTTCATACTTCCCGCTGCTGGGCGTCGGCGCGGCCCTGGGTCGCACGATTACACCCAGCGATGACCGCATTCCGGATGGCCATCCTGTGGCGATGCTCAGCTACAGCTTCTGGCGGAACTACTTCCACGCCGATCGTTCGATTCTGGGCAAGACGATCTCCCTCAACGGCTATGCGATGACGGTGATCGGAGTGGCGCGGCCGGGGTTCGACGGAGTTGAGCTGGGAAATCCGGCGAAGGTGTTTGTCCCGATGATGATGAAGGCGGAGATGACGCCTTACTGGGATGGTGTCAAAGACCGGCGGCGCCGGTTTAAGTGGTTGACCGCCTATGGACGCCTGAAGCCGGGTGTGAGCGTGCAGCAGGCGCAGGCGTCGCTGCAGCCGCTGCTGCACAGCATTCTGGAGATGGAGGTACAGGAGCCGGATTTTGGTAAATATTCTCGGAGCGATCGCGAGGATTTTCTCCGGAATCGGATCGAACTGGTGCCGGGTTCCGACAGCCATCTGCGCGACCAAATGCGGAGGCCGCTCTGGGTGCTGATTGCGCTGACCGCGGCGGTACTGCTGCTGGCCTGCGCGAATCTGGCCAACCTGCTGCTAGCGCGGGCCACAGCACGTGGACGCGAGATGGCGGTGCGGCTGGCGATCGGCGCCGGACGCGTGCGGATTGCGCGGCAGCTTTTGATAGAGAGCATGCTGCTCTCAGGTGCGGGAGCGCTACTCGGGCTGGGCCTGGCATTTGTGGCTGACCACATTTTGTTAAACATGTATCTGCCGGCGGATGAGGCAGCCGACTTTGCCGTGACTGCCATCCCGGACCTGCGCGTGCTTGCGTTTGCTTTGTGCATCATGCTGCTGACCGGGGTTGCCTTCGGGCTGCTGCCTGCGATGCAGAGCGCGCGCTCCGAGATCGCGCCCACATTAAAGGACAGTGGCGGCGCGGTGATCCGCGGCAGTTTGCTGGCGAGCAAACTGCTGGTCTGCACACAGGTGGCGCTGTCGCTGCTGTTGCTGGTCGGGGCGGGGCTGTTTGTGCGGACCCTGCGGAACCTGAAAAATCAGGGTCCTGGCTATCCCACCAGTCATCTGCTGTCGTTTACTGTGGACCCATCGCTGAGCGGATATTCCGATGAGCGAACGAGATTGTTCGATGAACGGCTGCGGATGATGCTTGCATCTGTTCCCGGCATCGAGTCGGTGGGCCTGTCCAGCGTGCCGCTCCTCGATGGTTCGGCATGGCAGAACACTGTTTCTGCGGAAGGCTCCGAGCCGGAGCCCATTCAGGATCAGCCGTTTCTCGATCAGGTGAGTCCGGGGCTGTTTACGACACTCGGCATTCCTCTTCTGGCCGGACGCGATTTTACGCTTCAGGACGGAGACGGGGCCGTGATCAACGAGGCGTTCGCGCGCGCGTATTTTCCCGGACGCGATCCGATCGGCTTACACATTGGATCGGTCGATTTTGAATCGCCCACGCGCCCCAAGCCGAATGTCGAGGTGCTGGGAATCGTCAAGGATACAAAGTTCCGGGATCTGCGGGAGCCGGACAGCCCTCAGGTCTACTTCGCTTATCTCGGGAGCACACATTTCCGCGGCATCAGCGTGTATGTGCGCACACGGCTTGATCCCAGGCTGATGATCGATCAGATACGCGAAAGGATGCGCCAATTCGACCCGAATGTTCCTGTTGTCGATCCTGAGATCATGGATCATCAACTCGGCACCTCGCTGCGCACGGAACGGCTGGTGGCGAGCCTCTCGGCGATCTTCGGCGCCCTGGCGACGCTGCTGGCGCTGATCGGCCTTTATGGTGTAATGGCTTACGCTGTGGCGCGGAGGACCCGGGAAATGGGCATTCGCATGGCGCTGGGAGCGACGCGCGTCCATGTAGTCGGCCTGGTTATGCGAGAGGTCTCAATTCTGGTCATTACTGGTCTGGTAGCCGGTGCTTCGCTGGCGCTCGCTTCAGCGAATATTATCCGAAGCCAGCTGTTCGGATTGAACCCTCATGATCCATGGACGCTCATCGCAGCAGCGTTCTCTCTCGCCATCGCAGCCAACATTGCCGGTTTCATTCCGGCTCTGCGCGCGAGCTCCGTGGATCCAACGACAGCTCTTCGGCAGGAATAAGACCTGACGTAGAGATACGGCGCTTCCGCTGTCACGCGAAAAGTCAGCCTCTGAAAGACGAAGCGAGTTCACTTGTTACCAAACACGAAACTCCCTAGTTCCTGAAGACTATGGTTCCCGGGTGGTGGTTGAGCCAGTCGAACCAGTAATCCTTGTTCGCATCGAGGGGGGCGAGACAATGTCCGGCGAGCTTTCCGTCGATGGCGCACCCCTGGAAGTTCCATGCGCTGCTGGTTTCCTCGTCCACCGCAACTTGTTCGTTCTCCGGATGAACAGCGTCTTCCTTGCGGAAAAATGTGAGGGCGGCCGACCCGTCGTCCAGTTGCCCGTGGAAGACCCGAACCGAGACCTGATCCGGCCCCACGATGAGAAGAATCGGCTCACCACCGATCCGATCCTGGACCAGCTTCTCCGCTAGTATGGACCGGACCGGATAGGCCTTGCTCTGTCCCGATGTGGTTATGCCGAGCATCAGCTCATGCGGCGGAATGCCTGATTGGGTGGTATCAATCACTGCGTGCATCCGTCCCACCCGTTCTTCCCAGTCTTTCGGCTTATACGCTGGGGCATAGGGCGCGTCTGGTCGGAGCACCTGACCCTTTGGCTCCTCATTGCGCCACAAAGGAAAGCTCAACTCGTCGCTGTGGACCAGTTCCAATTGACGCCCCTTCATCGGCCCGAAGATCGCCTCGCCTGTGCTCTGTTGCCAGATGGTGCCAGTCTCCTGATCCTGCATGAGAGCATTGCCGTTGTTGATGCCCGCAAGCTTGAAGTGCAGTGTCTTAGCGTCAATCACCCGCTTCCACACCAAGCCGGTATGACATAGCGAGCAATAGGTTGCCGCGATGGGCACGCCTCCCAGCGTGTCATTCACGATGTGATGATAGGCCAAGGCGCGGATCGGATAGGCATGCGCCTGGTTGGCAATTTTCACCGCCAGCACCTTGTCGTCAACCACATTCGCCGTGTTTGCATCGTTGAACGCGGGTGAATCATAGGGATGAAACTCCATCTCATCCATGTCAAGGTGAGTAAACCAAACGCACGCCAGGGCAATGACAGAGATTGCGACCAGGGCGAGCCGCATGAAGAGCCCTGTCATGCGCCTCCACAGCCAGATGACAACAATGGCCGTCACGATAACACAGGCAATGGAGAGCCACGGTCCGGCATTGCGTACTGCCAATGCCAGTGCCAGCTCGCGAACCCCCTGCGGTCTGGAAGGACGTATGACATACATCGGCAGCGCGACACAAACCATGGCTGCAAGCGCGCACGCCACCAGGATGACCCATGCTACGCGCGTTCCAACCTTGCCTTTGCCGCGAACGTTTCCGTGCTCCATTCATCCCCCGCTATGATTGAGACGTGCTGCATGCACGTGGGTCGTCGCTCTAAAAGGCCCAACGCAGAGAGAACTGCTGTACCCGCGGCGCTGTTAAAAGGGCGTTGTAGATGCCCAGCGATCCTGTCGTCAGCTGGTTATCCAGGGATGTCGGGCTGGTGTCAAAGCGCACGGAGTTGGTTACATTAAATACTTCCCAGCCAAACTTCAAAGTTTGTCCTTCCCAAAGAGACCATGTTTTGTTGAGACCGGAATCCACTCCGAAGTAGCCGTCTCCGCGAAAATTATTTCGTTGACCGGCTTCTCCAGGATAAGGAAGACGAATCGGGAAGCCTACGCCGATGATTCCGTTATTGATGTCCGAGATGTTATCGAAAACCTGTGGATCGCCATTCTGGTCTAAATGCTTGCGAACCTTCACTGGGCCGGTGCGCACACCATAGCTCTGAATGTGCCAGTTTGTCGACCATCCGGGCTCGATCACGCTAAAAGGCAAGCCACTGGTCCAGCGGGTGAGACCCGTCCACTGCCAACCACCGATCGCGGCATCGAGCAGGCGGCCCGATGATCCAGCAAATGCGCGGCCATGGCCAAATGGGAGCTGATAGACCCAATCGAGGGTAATCAGGTTTCTTGTGTCGAAATCCGAGACGCTACGATTCAGCGAAGGATTCCATGAATTAAGAATGTTGCTGAATGACCCGTTGCTGGAAGCTTCGCTGGCACGCTCGGCATCTGAGCCCATATCGATCGATTTCGAGAACGTGTAGCCCAGGTCGAACTGAAGCCCATGGCTTGACGGATGCCTCAGCGTGAGCTGTCCAGCGTTGTAGTAACTCATACCGATCGATGACCATGCGAAGAGATTGGCGAACTGGTTTTGCCAGAAGAGAGAAATTGGATTGCCTTGCGGATCTAATGGGCACCCATAGAGGCAAAAAAAGTCGATGTCTGCCAGGGCCGTTGTCTCACCCGTGGTGTATCGGTATTGGGTCCACTCATTGGTGTAGATGAACTGGGTCGCGCTCTGCCCGTTCCTGGCCAGGTTTGGATATAGATTCTCCCAATAAGGGATGGAGGCGACCTGTGCTTTCGGATTGCCTCCGTTTGCATCAACCAGCTTCGATAGCATGGTTCCCGCGGTGAAGTAATCCATCCCGGACTTGGTATCCACAAAGTTGACCGGTTCAGCCAGGTCCAACGCCTGCAGGAGATGCCGTCCTAGTCGTCCAACATAAGCGGCCTCCAGAGTAAAGCCCCCAGGGAGCTCACGCTGAACAGAAAAATCCATTGCTTCCGCATAAGGTGTCTTCAGCCGGTTGTCGATTCCGAAAGACGCCTCCGCAAAGCTGTTTTCCGGTGGCGTGTAGGGGAACGTAGTCGTTGCCGGAGGGGTAGGACCCACGTTAATTCCCGGAAGATTGCGAACGCCCGTGAAGCGCGGGGCGGTTTCCGGCGTATATACGTCCGAAGGATTCGTGAGGCTTGTGCTCAAGCCATAGGAGCCGTACTGATCGAATGTATTTACAATCCCTTCGCCATAGTGATCGAAATAGATTCCGAAGCCGGCACGAATAGAAGTCTTGCTGTCGGGTGCATATGCAATCGCCAGACGCGGCGCGAAGTTGTTCTTCTGCACCGGCCAATAGCCGGGCCTGCCATTTGCGTGGCCATTCGGGGCGAAGGACAGGTTTGGTTCATAAATCTGCCCCTGGGAGGCGGCTTGGCCTCGTTCCAGAAACCACGCATGAGTATCGATCGTCGGCGCGGTCTGCTGGCCGTTCACTTCATAAGGCGTCTGCAGCAGGGTGTAGCGAACCCCATAAGTGATGGTGAGGTTAGGGAAGACACGCCACGAATCCTGCAGATATCCTTCCCACTCATTGGCGCTGAAGTGCCGGTTGATGAACGCGCCATCCGGCAACAAACTGGCGCTCTGTCCCCCTTTGGCCACCTGGTAGTTATAAACATTCGTCTGCTTGGTGATGGCGCCGACGAGGTAGGTGTATGCGAAAAGGTAGGAATTGGAGAACCCGCTGTTCACGCCCGGCAGCCCGATAGTGGCTGGGTCAGGTGGATTTCCTGCCATCGTTCCCGGGTTCAAGGTGGCTGAGTCATACGAGTTCTGGTCAGTACCCTGGTTATTATGAATCAAGCGCCAATTGACGCCCAGTTGGACGGTATGCCTCCCTTTGGTCCAGCTCAGGTCATCGACAATATTGTTTACCGGTACGTGGACGATAGAGCTTCGAGTTTGTGCCTCTAGCGGTGCTATGCCAACGAAGTTAACGTAGTCACCGCTTCCGATGCCGCGCTGACTATAACCCTGGCGTGTGTAGCCATAGCGAATGTTATTTACAAGGCTCGAATTGATTGTCCATGTATCGCCTGCAGAGACTCCCTTGGAGTTGTCCTCGAGGTTGGTCGAAGGTGCCTGTCCGGGAAGATTCTCGGGCCGCTTCTGTGTGTCCTTTTGCAGGTTGCCGCGAACAAAGAGCTGCTGTCTATCGTTCATGAGATAGTCCAGCTTCACAATCGACGTGTTGAGTGAGCCTGGCGCCGGTGAAGAAAAAGAATACGAGCCCAGGTTGTACCCATCGCCCTCGGTGAAGCCGTTATTGAGTGGCAGCTGATTGAAGTAGTTCAGCACAAACGGATTCGGTCCCGGTCCCGGCGGGCACACGCCGTTCTGCGCACAGGGAGCATCCAGTTGTGCGACTTGAGCAGGCGTTAGAGTGGCAGAACTCGTCTGGTTGGATCCGCTGTCGAAGAGATAGGTCACGGAGCCGCTGCGGTAACTTGCCGTAGGTACAACCTGAGTGACCTGCTGATTTTCCGACGTACGCTGGCCTTCGTAGTTGAAGAAGAAGAACAATTTATCCTTTTTGATGGGACCACCGGTCGTGCCGCCGAAGGTGTTGCGGATAAGCCTCCCCGGGACGTTCGGCAACCCCTCAATGAGCTCTGCTTGTTTGTTGAACCAGTTGTTAGCGGTCGCGATGGTGTTGCGGTTGTATTCGTAAAGGCTTCCATGGAAGTTGTTGGTGCCGCCCTTGGTAACCAGGCTTACCTGCGCGCCCGAAGAGCGGCCGGCCGTGGCGGTGGCATTGGTAGTCGTCACGCGGAACTCTTGCGTCGAATCGAGGGTAGACCGCAGTACTCCGGTAAATGCGAAGCCATTGATCTGATCGTTATCGTCCAAGCCATCCAGAGTCACATTGCTCTGATCGCTGCGAGCACCGGCGACCGCTCCATTGCGGCTGTCGGTATTCTGATTGATCACACGGCCGAGATACAGCACCCCGGGTTGCAGGCTGAGCAAGTCGGGCACATTTCTTCCCTCCATGGGCAGAGCTTCAATCGTTGTGTTATTTACCGAGTTGCCGATGGTTGCATCGGTGACATTGAGTGTCTGTGCCGCGGCGCTTACGTCTACCGTCTCGGAAGAAGCCTGCACCGTCAGAGCAAAATTGATTGTGGCGGGCTGATCCACCAAGAGCTCAGCCTCTTTCGCCTGATTGGCAAAACCAGCCGCGGATACCGTTATGAGATATCTCCCTGGCTGGATCGCCGGGAATACATACTCTCCCTTGCCATCAGCCTTCTTTACCGTGTGCAGGCCTAATGCCGCATCCTGGAGAGTGATGGTGGCTTCCGGAACAACTGCCCCTGCTGGATCGACAACGATCCCCCGCAATGTCGTGGTTGCAGTTTGACCTCGCATAAGCGAGCACGCGCATAGAAATATCACAATTCCTACGAACAATTTATAGGACACGTTCATGCGTACTTCCTCCAAATGGGGGGCGAGGTTTGGGCACCTCGAGACCCTGATAGGGCTATGCACAATAAATTGCGAGAGAGTTAGTCCGGATGCGAAGCGAGTAGCCACGCGCAAGGCTCATAGGTCTGGTAGAGCCCTCCGGGAGACAATAGGAGCCCATGGAGACCGTCCGTCCGCTTCACGGCCGGTCATTGCCGGGTACAAAGGCATCATCGCCATCAGCACCCCCGACAGGAGTGTGGGAATGGCCAGCAGTTGTATTCCCCACGACTGATAACTGCCTGTTGACGTGTAGAGCCTTCCCATAAGGACCGGGCCCACGGCAGTGCCGATTGCGTAGGCTGTCCATGCGAGGCCATAGAGAGTCGAGAAGTTCTGCAGGCTGAAATATCGCGACAAGAGATAGGGGGTGATGTCCGATTCGCCTCCGGCTGCAAACCCGATCATGGCCACGCCAAGGAAAGCGGCTGACGTCGTACCTCGGCTGAGAAGAAGAACGCCCGCCGCAGTCGTTAGCAGCAGGATGATGGAGACGCGCACACCGAAAAATCGATCCAACAGGTAGCCCGTCGCCAGGCGGCCCGCCAGGCTGCACGCGCCCAGAATCGAGAGGACTTGTGCCGAAATTTTGAGCGAAAGCCCACGGTCCGTCAGCAGTGCTGATAAATGGGATATGACGCCGTTAAAGCTGATGGAATAAAAGAAGATGGCCAGGACAAGCAAGAGAAACGGCCGGGTGCGGATCAAGGGCAGAAGCACGCGCTTGCCAGGATTGGCTCTTGACTTTGCCTGGCCTGGGGACTCTCGGAAGAGGAGCGATGTCAGCGGAAAGCTTACAGCCAGCACCAGGATCCCGAGCACTCCATAGGACACACGCCATCCGTATTTCCTGATCAGCCACGCCGCCAGAAGAGGCAGGGTCATTGCTCCAACACCGGCCCCAGCGGCGATGAGGGAAAGAGCCATCCCGCGATGCCCGAAGAACCAGGTGGAAACCGCCCGCGAGTATGCCAGCTGTGTTGTGCCATTTCCCGCCAAGCCGAGGAAGATGAAGATGAGGTAGAAGTGCACCAGGTTCGGAGTCAGCAAGGAGAGCGATGCAAACCCGAGGCCAAATGCGGCGATGCAAGCCAGGATCGTCCGCCTGGGCCCGTAACGATCGAGGAGCCGCCCGATGAGCGGCGCACAGAGCGCCACCGTCACTGCGACGCAACCGAAAGCCACGGAGATCTGATCCCGCCTCCAGCCAAAGGTGGCGCTAAGGGGTTTGAGAAAGAGGCTAAATGTATAGGGAATGAGAACGGAATACCCGATCATTACTCCGAAAAAGGCCGCAACGACGACGCCCCATCCGCTGTATCGGTCATCCGAAGTGTGGGGCCCGTTCGATCCTGGTTGTGTCACAGACTTTCCTGCCAACGAGATCCTGTGGCACATCGTAAACAGCAAGGATCAGACTGTCTTCATCCTTTGGATGGGTATTCCTATCCATCTGCAGATCCGCGCCGCCCTTGCTTTCCGCCCGTTGCGAAGGCTCTCGTGAGATTGAGTTGGTATCGGCACTCGCTCTCTTTCGGACGGACGGAAACTTTACTGAATCGCGTCGACCCGACGACGTACTCGGTCGTGAACTCCGTGAGAGGTGGAGTTCCGTGTGCCCACAACCTTGCCTCGAAACCCATCCCTTGAGAAGAGGAGGCTACGGCATGGGAACCGCGCCGACGGTCATGACCCACTCGTTGAGCGTCACGCCGGAGAGAGTGGTGAAGTGGATATTGGCTGTACCCGGCGCGACTGTCCATGCTGTACCGTATGGGTCGATCGAGATGACCTGCGGGTTCGAACTAGTCCAGCTCCCATAGAGTTGGAGCACGTTGGCGTTGGCAATCGGCTGGGTGATGTCATCCGAATACTGGCCGTAGGCATACCAGTGCATCTCGACGCCGACCGGCAAGTCGTTGCCGCCGGTAAATGGTGGAGTGCCGTCCACCTCGTATTCGTTGCCCAGGTATCCGGATTTGAGAGTGACGCCCCCGACGTACTGCGCGATCGCACGATCGGCCAGTGCATTCATGATGACGTAACCGTTGCTGGTGATGCTCGGCGGTGTAACAGAGCTTTGCGGCCCGTTGAGCACGATGGGAGGTGGATTCCAATACCTTGTACTCTCAAAGTTATCGTTGGCTCGTACCAGCAGCGTCTGATAGTCGATGACCGGGATACCCTTCGCCGTGCAGTAGGCGAAAATGAACTTGTTGTAAGGATCGATGTCGTTGTGTTGCGCAAACGGGTTGGTCCCGACTAGGATCTTGAGCTTCGCGTTTTGCGCTGTCGTGACGACGTTGGCAAAGCAGGTTTCAAAGGACTGTAACTGCTGCGCCACGGTGTGGGTATCGTCCGTGGCCGCGTCCGCCCCTCCCACCAGCAGGTGGATCACCGGCTTCGCGCCGCTTGCGATGATGCCCTGAAGGGACGAGAGGGCTTCATTGGTTTCTACGCAGGGGCCGATTGGGCCAAACACCTTAAAGCCGTAGCCTTCCCACTGATAGCCTGGGCTGCCGCCAAAGACGCCGGAGTCTTGCCACTGATACATGGTGGTGCCGCCGATGAAGGCGACCGGGGTTTGCGCATTTGCGGTAGCTACAGTTAATGCGCACGACAGAGTACCGGCTATCGCCAGAAGCTTCTTTGCGAACATGGTGATCCTCCCGGTGGTGCTTGGTCGGTGATTCAGTGGCGCTTCTTTTTGTAGAAGGCGTTTCATTCAGCGCCTTCACTTACTAAGGCGCAATCAGCCAAACAAAAGGGCCACCTTCCCCATGGACCCTTCTTATGCCAGGAACACTTAAAGATTAGGAATGAATCAAAGGCGAGCTTCCCGTCGCGGTCTGGGTTCGTGAATGGCTAGCGAGAGCGGACGAAACCGTTCAGCAAACTACTCCCAGAATCACTAATCGCTGCTTTCTCTTTCGCGCGGCACTCTCGACACGCAGTGGATGAAGGCCAGAATTCATTGATCGGCGAAGCGAGAAGTGCTTGAGAGAACGTGGGGACGTGGAAGAACTTGGGGGCGGAAAGTCTACGCGACGCTCTTGGGATCGGCGGATCAGGCATCCCCCGAGACAATTTGTCAGATGTTTAGTGAGCAGGAAACTTCCTGTCCGCCCCGGAGTTCTCCGGAAGGTGGGCGTGACGATTCAGTTCGAGAGCCACCGCGTTGAGTTCCAGGCTTGGGAAGTTCCTGTCGGCTTCCGGTGTCGAGCCGCCCGCCAACGCGGGTAGTTGGTCAACGTCAGAGGCCAGGCAGATATCGGAATAGCCGTCGAGGTCGAGCGGAGCGGCGGCTTTGGCTACTGCTTGGGATCTGGGTCAGGCTCTCCTAGCTCAACGATGCGTTTCCGCAGGGCCTCCTTATTTCGCCTTGCAGCATGATGTTGCGCAACTAGTTCGCTGACATAGTCGGTGTCGAGCAGGCGAACCCCTGAAGGCGAAAGCATCAAATACCCTTCCTCGGTTGTGATCGAAGACGACTTGGATATTTCCACGCAAGCGGCCTCTAGAACATCCAAAGCTTCCTTGGCGTCCCAAAATTCTCTGTACGCCCTCTTAAGAACCGCCTCCCGGTCCTCTTGCCACATATGACCGCACTGTTCTCCATATGGTTCTGGGACAGCCTTGCAAGGCCATCCGAGTTCCATACTGCCGCTGGCTTCAGAGCGAGGGACCGCGACGGTCATTCTGGGAGACAGAACCCCGTCACCCAAAGTGTGTCAGTCCGGTGCTGAAGTGCAATATATCGTTGAAACGCGGGATCTCTTAATACAAGGTCCCAGGGCAGACAAAGTTAACTACCAAACCGTTGATAAAACGGCCAAGTGGAGCATTCCGATCCTGAAAGGCAAAACGTCGCCCTTTGGATCGATTTTCGTTCCTGTGCAACTTATTGCAGTTACAGAATAAGACAGTGTGCCTTCGAAAGGAAACATATTTTCGTGACGGCTTGCGCTACAAACGGGGAGAACCCGCTTTTGGGGGCGCCATTCGGTCTTTGAAGACCTGGCCAGTGTCGCTCTTCCTACAGGCCTATTGCGGTCGCTGGGCTGATAGGTCTGCCAATGACGACTGGGCAACGATCAGAACGCATTCGACAAGCGCCTCCAGCGTTTCGCTCGTAACGTGCTCATGGCGGCACCCGTTAATCTCGATAGACCAATCGAATACTTCGTCGTTGTACCAGAGATGAATCCGGATCTCCTGCTCTATCGCCGTGCGTTCGCAACTCAGAACACAGCTGTCTTGATAAGTGGCGTGGCGTGAGTTCAAGCGTTCGGAAACCTCTGAGAGGCTGGACCGGATCGTCTTCGGCAGGCAAACAGGCTCCGTCGGCTTCGCCCGGCGCAGGTCCCGATAAACCGCCATAGCAGTGCGCAGTTCCTCGGGGATCTGAATGTCATTGACCACGGTCTGAATTGCCCGCTCAAGAGCTCTCATACGCATGACATTTGGTTGCTCGGTCATGAGCTTCTCGCCTCGCTGGGGATTGCCTGCTCAGTTGGTCCGTGACGCGATCGGTCTGCGTATGTTTACCCGGATGTATCCCATCATTTCGCCTTCGTCCGGGTTCCTAACCCCTTATATTGTGTAACTACGTGTGATCACTTTTGGTGCGAGCACGAGGACCACTATACAACGAACGAAATAACCAAATCATCATTAATTACAGTTTATGTTTCGACCTTTGAGGTGAGTAGCCGTTGTCTCGACATTCGACATTGAGGGGATAGACTGAGCAATAATACCCAGGACTACCCCGGATTTGGGCAGCGGATGGCGGTAACGCTGTCTGCCCTAGAGGCTTCCGTGCCCGAAACTTCCTCGAACCATCCCCGCAGCACGAGCAAAGTTCCCGATCCTTAAAAGTTCGCCGGAAAAAATAACCGAAGTCCGCCTAACTCGCATCTATACAGGTAGCAAATCAAACACCGCCAAGGGTAGAGCGATCGTGCCGTGACGGCATCCCTTGAATCATGGGGATCGCTATGCGAAGAATCGCCAACAACGGGTCACCGCGATGGAGACACGCCCTAAGATCGCCCCACCCCAGGTAGATGCTCACCGGCAACCGGCATCTCCGGCCCTCCTAAGCAGCTTATGGGGGCGGGAAAAATATAAATTTGAGCACCTTCGTGAAACAAAGGACTTAGCCGCCAATCTCGAGAGAAACCAAGACGGGAAGACCCCATTCCTGAAACCAAACCGCAACACCGGGGCCGTCGACCCTGGCATGCCCCTAGGGGCGGAACTCATCCCAAAAACCAGGGGAGACTGTGGTTTGGCCGACACAACAAAAGACGCAGTCGAGCAGCGTCCGAAATCCGTTAGCGATCCCCGGACAGTGACGGATTTTTCTCGCCTACTATTTTCAATATAGTCTTTTGGGTGTACTATTCGAAAATGATGCGGCAGCCGGAGCCACGCGGCCTGTTTCCAGGCGCTTTGGAACTCATGATTTTGCAAACGCTAAGCAGGGAACCCATGCATGGTTACGCTCTCGCTCAGCGTATAAAAAGTGTTTCGGCCGACCTGTTGCAGATCGAGGAAGGTTCCCTCTACCCAGCGTTGCAGCGCATGTTGAAAGTGGGTTGGCTGGAAGGCGAGATGGGCATTTCAGCTCGGAATCGTCCAGTGCGAGTTTTCAAATTGACAAAGGCCGGCGCCAAACATCTTGCCCAGGAACTTGCCAGCTTTGAGCGAATGTTTGCCGGAATAAACCGTGTGCTAGCGATCGCGAGTTCATAGGGGGCATTATGCGGTGGTTCAAACGGTTATTTTCGCGTCAGCCGCGTTACGACGAACTTTCCGCTTCCATCCGCGAGCATCTAGCGGAAAAGATCGATGCCCTGATGGAAGACGGTATGTCGCTCGAAAACGCGGAACGCACTGCGCGTCGCGAATTCGGCAACGTAACTCTGATCGAAGAACGCAGTCGCGAAGTCTGGCAGTGGCCGAAGCTGGAGAGTTTTTGGGCGGATCTCAAACTGAGTTTGTATCAGCTCCGCAGGGCGCCTGTTTTCACGCTAACTGCGCTGGCTGCGCTCGCCCTGGGCATTGGCACAACGACGGCCGTTTTTTCTGTCGTTAACACGGTAATTCTCAAGCCGCTCGCTTACCCTAAGCCCGACCGCCTCGTACTTTTCTTTGAGTCATCCCCCCGTGGAGGAACTTTCCCGGTCGCCTCATACCCGGAATTTTCTTTTTGGCAGCAGCAGAGGAACTTGTTTCAAGATGTGTCCGCAAGCAACACGGACGGGATTGGCATGAACTTAACCGGTGAACAGCCAAAGCTGGTGCACGGAATCAACGTCACATCCGACTATTTTAGTTTGTATGGCGCCCGCATCCTGCTGGGACATGCCTTTAGCGCCCAGGAAGAAAATCCAGGCAGCGATAAGACCGTCGTCCTGGGCTACTACCTGTGGAAGAATAGTTTTGCCGGAGATCCACACATAGTTGGGAGGAGCATCACCTTAGGGGGCGAGCCTTACACGGTAATTGGCGTAGTTGCCGAAGAGTTTCACACTGATTCCTTGATTGACCTGTGGCTTCCGTTGCAGGTCGACCCCGCAAGCTCCGATCCGACGCCTTTCTACCGCGTAGTGGGAAGGCTGAAGCCAGATATCACGCTAGACCAGGCGAACGCCCAGCTAAAAACAGCGGCGGATCACTTTCGCGAGAGATTCCCGGGTGCGATTCCCCCGGACAGATATTTCCTCGTTCGCCCCCTTGGCGACTCCATCATTGGCAACGCGCGGTTTCCTCTGTTGCTCTTTCTGGGGGCAGTTGGCCTCGTTCTCCTGATTGCGTGCGCAAATGTGGCGAACCTGCAATTGATTTGTGCCTCAGGGCGCGGGCGAGAATTCGCGATTCGCACTTCTCTGGGAGCATCAGGCTCGCGCATCGTTCGTCAGTTGCTCACAGAGAGTCTGCTGCTTTCACTGACGGCAGGCGTTCTGGGTATTGCGCTGGGTGAGTTGGGCGTGCATCTTGTATTGAAGGTCAGCTCAGGAGATATTCCGCGCATTGGAGTTGGCGGTTCAGCCGTCCGCCTTGACTGGCGCGTTTTTGTCTTCGGCTTATGCTTGTCGTTATTTACAGGTGTCATATTTGGTCTGGCTCCCGCTCTCAGCGCATCAAGACTCGATTTGAGCACGGCCCTGAAGGAGAGCGGTCGTGCCGCCGGCCCTGGAGTTCGGCAAAGAAGAGCAAGGTCCGTGCTGGTTGTGATCGAAGCGGCACTAGCGGTCATGCTTTCGATCGGAGCGGCTTTGTTTGTTCGAACTCTTGTGGCCCTGTATTCTGTCGATCCGGGCTTCAGTCCTCAGAACATCCTGACCATGCAAATGGCGTTGACTGGGCCTCGCTTTCAGACGACTGGTCCAGTAACGCAACTGATAAACAATGCACGCGAGCGGATCAATGCGCTCCCCGGGGTTCTCGCCTCTGCGGTGACCTTATCGTTGCCTTTAGAAGGAGCGCATGGAACACCCTTCAACATTATTGGGCGAACCACAGGAGAGGATCCAAATGCCGGATGGGTTGCATATGAAGCTGCCTCCCCCGGGTTTCTGGGTGTTTTTCAAATTCCTATACTTCGTGGCCGGGACTTCCGCCCAGACGATAACGCAGCAGCACCTCCCATTGTCCTCATTAATCGGGCTATGGCCAAGAAATACTGGCGTATGCAAAATCCGATCGGGCAGCAGATTGTCCTCGGAAAAGGCATGCCACCTATGTTTGCAGACAAGCCGCGCGAGATCGTTGGCATCGTGGGAGATGTTCTGGTGGACGGCCTCGAAAGCCCGGCGCGACCAATGGTGATCATTCCTCAGGCACAGACTCCGGATGCGATCACAGCATTGACGAGTCGCATGGATTCCATCCACTGGGTGTTCCGCACGGATGTGGAGCCACACCAACTGATACCTGCGATTGCAGACCAGCTGCGCCAGGCCACAGGGGGATTACCGACCTCAGAGACCCTGACCATGGGCGAGATTGTGTCGACGACCACCGCTCGACAGGACTTTAACGCACAGCTCCTGTCTGCCTTTGCAGCATTCGCGCTCATTTTAGCGGCGATTGGCCTCTACGGCCTCATGGCATATTCGGTCCAGCAACGTTCTCAGGAAATCGGCGTCAGAATAGCTCTGGGGGCGGATCAGGCTCGTATTCGGAATATGGTGATCTGGCAGGGAATGCGTCTGGCGCTTATAGGAATTCTGATTGGTTGGACAGTCTCATTACCACTGAGCCGCTTTCTCAATAGCCTGTTATTCGGAGTTAAGAGCTCGGATCCCGCCGTATTTGTCATCGTTCCGAGCGTGCTTATAATTGTCGCGCTTTTCTCAGTTTGGGTACCCGCGAGGCGCGGAGCGCGATTGGATCCGATGCAGTCACTGCGCATAGAGTGATGAGGACATGAGAAATCGCGAATATGGTCACGCTTGAGGTTCGTAATCTGCGTAATTGAACGTCTAAGGGTCCTTATGGCCGTGCCTACGCTCGAAGAAAGATTCTCTCAACTCGCCGTTGAACAAGACTCGGAGGCTGTTTCACGAGACTTTGCGGGCTTGATTCATGCATAGTGAGTGGTCCCAGACAAAAGTACAATTCCGCACTCTCTATCGCGTCTTCCTTCTTCGCGTAGTTGATCTTGAACTCCTTTCGGCCGGCGGCGACCCGACCCGGCTGATTAGACAGTTTGTCACCATCTTCACCACTGTCAGCTTCTTCTTGATACTTCCAGCATTTGTCTTCCTGCTCTTCGGCGGCGGTATGCCAATGACGGCTAGATGGATGTACGAGCATTTCTTGATAAAAACCACAATGACTGTGGCCGGGCTCGTTGCCGTACTCAACTGGGATGCTGCCTTTCCGGACAAGCGAGATATCTTGATACTTGGACCGTTGCCGGTAAGAACAAGCACATTGTTTTTGGCCAAGGTTGCCGCGCTCCTAGCCGCACCTGGCGTGGCGGCGATTGCACTGAACATCTTCGTGGGCGTTCTTTGGCCGTTATTTTTTCGATCGACGAACGCCGGTTTTCTCAGTGCGTGGCGAGCATGGCCTGCGTATTGGATCACGATCCTTCTCGCCAGCGCATTTTCTGTCTTTACCATCCTTGCCGTTCAAGGTGTGGCAGCCAATCTGTTGCCGCGGCAATTTTTCCTCCGTCTATCGGCATTTTTGCAGGCCGCCGTCATGAGCCTTTTGGTGAGCGTATATTTTCTCGAGCCCAGGCTCGAATCGCCCGAGGCGCTCACTTCGCCACAAAATCAGCGGCTGCTCGAGTTTCTTCCCTCCTACTGGTTTCTGGCCATCTTTAACCAGCTCAATGGATCGGCGCATCCCGCGCTCGCACCCCTGGCAAAAAGAGGCTGGATCGGCATCGCTGTAGCTGCATTCGGAGCCTGTGCGGCACTGCTATTGTCCTACTTCCGTATCATGCGAAGGCTGGTCGAGCAGCCAGACATCCTTCCCTCCGCACGCTCGATCTCATGGTCGCCACAATGGGGAAACCCACTTACGCAAGCCATTACCTTCTTCAGCCTTCGAACCTTGCTGCGAAGCCGCCAGCACCGCATGATACTCGGCTTCTACCTAGGCCTCGGAGTTAGCTGCGCCGTCGGTTATGCGAATGCATACCTCGGAGGGTTCCGGTCTGCAGGCACAACCATGAGCGTGTCGTTTCTGCTGGTCACGATGGTGACCACGATCCTGACCGTCTTCTCACTACGCGTAGTTGCTTCGCTTCCAATTCTCCTTTCGGCGAACTGGGTGATCCGCATCACGCAAATCCGGCCGGCGCGCGACTACCAGAAAGCTGTTCGGGTGTCATGGCTGGCATTAGGTCTCGCGCCGCCGTTGCTCCTGATGGCCGCGATCCTCGTAGCTGCGTATCCCTGGGCGCCGGCGTTAGGGCATTTCCTTGTGATGCTGTGCCTCGGAATCCTGCTGGTAGAGCAATGCCTCTACACATTTCCGAAGATCCCGTTCACTTGTTCCTACCTGCCGGGCAAGGCGCAAATTGATTTTGTTTTCTGGGCTTTCCTGATGCTGATCTTTCGCCTGTTGAATGAAGGAGCGGAAATCGAGAGCCGCATGCTGCGTCACGTCCTCAGCTGTACCGGCCTGATTCTGATTGCGGCGATGGCCGCCGGCGCCATGCGGTGGCTGAGTGAATCTCGCGCTTCCTCGACGGAAAACCTTCTGTTTGAAGAGGAATATTCGTCCGAGGTCACATCGCTGAAGCTGAATTGAACGGATGGCATGGCTCGTCCGGAGCGCCTCCAGTCGATAGCCGTGGAGTTTGATTTCATCAGTTCACTGCGGTCCATCCGGCATTTTTGGCGAGCGAAGGCAATCCAGGAAGTCGTTTATTGTCTGAGTAGAACCGTATTAGGGAGAGCAGATGTCTCGATCCGAAAACATTGCCGTAGTAGAGAGTTATTTGAACGGTCTCGCGAGCAAAGACCTTTCGTCTGTGCCCTTCGCGCCCGATATAACGTTTGAGGGGCCACGGATGCCTAAGCTGGCAGGCCGGGAGACCATCGTGGGCTTCCTCACCAGCATCTTGCCGCTCATCAAGGGTATAGACATAAAGCAGCATGTGGTCGATGGCGACTATGTCGCGACCGTCTTCGACATGGAGACGGTGAACGGTGTGGATCATGTGGTGGATCTATGCCTGGTGGTCGGTGGACGATTGACCGAGGTTCGCGCGTTCTATTATCCAAGCCAAAGCCCTCAGTAGGAAGAAGTCGCACTTGGCGCAGGCCATGCGATGCCGAAGTGCCAAACTCCATCAACGATGAATGGAAGGAGGCCGCCGCAACAGGAAACGAGCGAAGGACATCGGCGTGATGCCGCGCCGCAAGGCGCCGAAGACTGGTTAATGAGGCTCTGCAAAGGGCTGAAAACGCTCAGCTTCACGGTTAATTGAGGGTTAACGGTCCATCCGTTGACCGCTCCGCCGTTTCTCTCCATAGTCATGCAATTGCGGTAATCCCATTGCCGGGGATCGCGACTCTCGACCTTTCTGCAACTCTGGATTGGTGAGAGATGCGCCGCAGCATTCTCTATTGGAGAGACGAAATGATGAAACGCCGATCTCGTCTTTGCATTCGCCTTGGCCGCGACGGCGGCCGCACTTGCTGCCGCAGCAACACCGCACGGGCCAATAGGCTTGTCCGCCGCCATGCCCGATCTGCACTCGCCGGCTACGGCCACGGTCATGTTCCGGGGCACAGAATATTTGCTGCGCCCATCGCACGGCAACGGATACGATTTCACGCCCCGGGGCCAGGAGGACCTTTCTACCTTTACCGACATGCTGAACCTCAATCTATATCCCGCGGCCCATGACCAGGAGGCTCTGGCCACGATCACCAGCCGGGTCCAGGCAATTGCCCAGGGCGCGAAAGCCACCATCCTGCGAACGATCTCGGTTTCCGCTTCAGGGCAGCAACCGGGCGAGCATTTCTTGGCCGCGGTGATGCCAACCCCGCATGGTGTGGATTTCGACGCGATACGCTTCGTCCTCGTCGACAACGAAGCTGTTGGGGTGTTTTATACCCACCGGTCCTACGGCGAGTCCGCTGCCGGCACGACGAGTGCATGGGTAACGAAGAATGCTGCGGAGGTGGAACAGCAGCTTCTGCAGTTCGATGCCTCACGCATGGTGTCGGCCGTGAAGAACCCCACCAGCCCGTCCGTTCCGGCTGCCAACACAGACCTGCCTGCGGGCACGATCAAAAAAGGCACGCTGACGAGTCCGCAGCTCATGCACGACACGATGCTAGGGGTCTCCGGCAAGATGGGCACGCTGGGATGCCACAAAGTTGAGGATGTTACGCAATACGTCGTAACGCCCTTCTCCGGCGCGACCGGCGCCAGACAGTGGCAGGAGAAGTGGCTGGTCAAGGGTTGCGGCAAAGAATATCCCGTGGATATCGATTTCAAGGAGGACGGCGCAGGCGGGGCCTATTGGACGATCAAGAAGTGAGGACGGCTGAGGAAAATTTGTCAAGGTAAACAAAGAGGGAAGAACAGCATACCCCGGGGCTCTCTCAGACCCCCAAAGAGTGGGGTTGCCAAATTGAGTCCAGTCTCCGGCCATTCAGGGGCACTATGCAGAACGCGGTGGACAAGACCGTCGGCTCAGTTGAAAATACGGCGAGACCAGTCTTTGTTGGTTCCGGTTCACTTCGAGGTCATGGTTCAATCCACACTGGTCCGATCGTCGTTGAAGTACGGGGGCGAAGCTTGGGGCGTGCGCCCTGCTGAATCTGGCATTGCTTGGCTGTTCCGGCCGTATGCTCACGGTAAACATCATCAATCATGGGCCTCCGCTGCAGTCGGTAGCCATCCACTACCCTTTATTTGGCTCCCGGACGGTGACGGCGGGCCTGCTGCCGACCGGTGGGGAAGTAAGCCGCACAATTTACTTCCGCCAGAACGGGAATGTCTGGTGGTCGTATCGAACGCGCGATGGGCGTGACATGATGGCAGGCGCCAATCTCTACCTGAAGGAAAACGACAGCGGCCTTATTTTGAACATAATCGACGAGGGCGGTACGGTGCGAACGAGCACCACTGGTCTTAAACGCTATTCACCTTCCGCGGGGCAGAACCATCCTCCACCGCAACGACCGCCCAGGAAGGTTCCAACTCCGAAGCACCACTAGCGTCGGCAGGAGGCTGTTCAGGGTCGCGGGAACTCGGTTTTTTCCGTGCCCCGATTTCGCAAACTGCTCAAATCTGTTGGAGCCCCGTTAAGGCTATCTTAACTCTATGCGTACATTGCGCAGCTCGAAACACATGTAGATATGGTGATTTGCTAAGGTGTCGCGCGACATGCCTCGCAACATATGCGAATAAGGGCAGGCGAATCGGGGGAAATTCCTGCGCAGATCGCGGGGCGAGATGCGCGTAAACCATAGTTACCTGCTGTGAGGTTTGCCCCCGAGATATACTGTCGTTCCCCCCTTAGTAAGCCCGGTCCCGGAGCGGCCAGACAATGCGTGCCCATGTGTCCTACCTGCAATTTCGTTGTATCCGTTGCTCTTTTCTGCACTTTGTTCACTCTTGGATGCGGAGGTTCCGGTTCGACCAGCAGCAAGGTTAGCAGCAGCACTCCGTCCGCCTGCTTCCACCTTCACGCTGAGTGCCGGCACTCCCAAGGTCAGCGTTTCGGCTGGAGGATCGCCAGTCACCGTCTCTCTCGCGATCACAGGCAGCGCAGGCTTTGCCAGCACGGTTCAGGTGGTTGCAACGGGGGCGCCCGCAGGCGTTACCGTCTCACCCGTCTCCATCTCCGGTGCTCCTAACGGCACTGCCTCTGTCTCCATTACCGTGTCTTCCTCGTGCCGCGCCGGGAACCTATACCCTGACTTTCACCGCGACGGATTCTACGCAGCAGACGCAAAGCGTGACGGTTTCATTGACCATCGCGGCCGCCGCTCCACCGCCGCCGCCGCCGTCACCCAGCTACTCTCTGAGCATTACCGGGCCGTCTCAATTAGCCGCAGGGCGGCACGGCCACTGCTACTTTGACGGCCACCTATGTTGGAGGATTTGATAGCCCTGTATCGGTAGCGCCAGTGTTTCTTCCCACCGGCGTTATCCATCACCTCAGGCCCCATTGTGTTCACAGCGGCAGAACCTTTCTCAGACAGTTACTTTTGCTGCGTCGAGCTCTACGGCTATAGCCACTTACCCTATCGTGTTTACTGGTACCGGAGGAGACTTGCCTGCGCAGACGGTCTCCTTTTCCCTGACGGTAGTTGCTCCTCCCCCTCCGCCATCGGCTTATGTGTACATCACTACGCCGGCAGGCATAAATGCGTATGCTTCTCCTGGCCAGGGGGCGCCGTTAAGTCTTGTCCCGGGCTCCCCCTTCCATGTGACCGGTACCTTGATCGGAAGTGCAGGCGTACCACACTACAACCTACCTGGTTCGCCACAGTATCTCGTCAGCTACGATGCAACCAACGTTTACACCTATGTGATAGGGTCAAACGGGGCTATCGGGCCGCAAGTATCGACACTCAGCACGCAGTCTTATAGCGGCAACGCGTGCGGCGCCCCGATCAATGCAGTCACTTCAGGACAACTCGTTTATGTGGGACTAGGAAGCACGACAGCGCCCTCGTGCTATGCCAACCAGACCTTCAATGTCTCAAATACAGGTCTGCTGACGTTTCTCGGGAGCACGGAACTCGACAAGCCGGTTACGGTCACCCCACCTGTATTCTCGGGGTGGTCTTCTGCTACCGCTTATGCCTATGGACTGGAAAGCCCGCTTACCGGCGCCTGCGAAGATGAGTTAGCCGGATACGGTCTGGAGAGTAACGGTACACTAAATTTTGGCAGCAACGTCATAACATCGCTTCCGGCAGCACAGCAAGGCTGGACTTATGTCACGAAGGGTCCGATTGCCGCAGCAGGTGCCCAGGATGGGCTAGTGGCACTCGCCATGTACCAGGAAAACGGGCCGTGCGGCACGGTACAGCCTGCACAGCTTGCCCTCTTTAGCCTTGACAATGCTGGAAACCTTATTTCTCAGTTACCCGAGGGTCCCTGTTTATGGACCAGTTCCCCCACAGACCTATGAGAACATGCCTGCGTTGACAGGCACCCCTAGTTCGATGGCCTTTGCATTAAACGGCACCTTCACCATACCCCTGGCCGTTGGGGGTACCGGCGGGTTGCAGGTATACGAAGAAACGCTTTTGGAAGGTAATACCCAGAATATCCCGGAAGCTCCTGCCGTCTTATCGACAAGTCTGCTTTCGACTCCTATCACACAAGTGGCTTGGGATCTAAACAACCTTTACGCTTTTAATGGTCAACAGCTGTTTGTGTTCTACTCCACTACGAATTTACCGGGCAAGGTTCCCAATGCTCTGAGTACAGGAGCTCCGTTCGCAATCAGCGGGTCAAACATGGTTGTCGTCCCCATAAGCCTGCAGTAGTAAGAAGTGGTACTAAGGAGGTAAAGCCTGGACCGCCCCGGACATGCTGAGGTAGATACGGGCCTCATGCTACGCGGTTCGCGATCAGAGTCGACCCTTTTCACGGAGCGCTAAAGCGCTAGCGACGGGAATCCAGGCCTGCTACTTCCGTCCCTGAAACTCGTTATAGGAACAAGGTAGCGCGTTGCTCAGGGATAAGATGACGATAAGTCGTGGGAGTGGCTCCGCAGATAAAATTCTTCGATCGGAGTCAGCGAGCTCATGCAATCGATTTTTACGCCGCCGCGTAGCTGAGCAGACACGCGGTTTGCGATCAGCTCAGCTTCTTCATGACAGATGGCATGCGCAAGTTCGTGGCTAACGGCGATGGTGAGAAGCTGGTCGACCGGCACGCCAAGGTGTTTTTCACCAGTTCATCCGGTTCGAGCCGGTTCGGGCACGAAAAGTGCTCCTTCCATGAAGGGTTCGCGTGCCTCGATGGCGGTAAACGCGGGGCTCCGGATATCGAGGTGCAGCTTCAGCACCACTGCTTGCCAATCTTTCGATCCGACGATTACCCAGCTCCAATGTCTTGGCACGTCAGCGGAGTAGCGCACCAACTGTGCTTGTAGCTTCGCGACATTTCGTAGGCACTCGTTGTGGTCAAGCCCCACGTAGCAGAAGAATTCCTGGGTTGCGAGGCGGTCTACCTGTGCGGACTGCGAAGCAGCAGTTGCCAAGGGCCCCGCTCCGCAGAGAACGACAATGGAGAGTAGGCACCCGCGGAATGGCGGAGCCAAAAGACCGCTGAACGGCCAAGCTGCTCTCATACAGTTTCCTCCCTAAGAGCCGTTGTTCCAATGGGAACGAGCGCCGCTTGAGCAAGACTGCCACGATCACGTGCGCCAACCGGCGATGGCAGGTTATCCGGCTACTGGGTGGACGATAGGGAGGTTAAACAGGTGTTCTCTACCTGTTGGTCGCGAGCCGCTGATTTTGCGGCGCGTGATGGCAAGCGATGGGGGTGATGCCGGTCGTCAGACCGGCATCGCCGGCGGTGTGGTCAATGCCGCTCAGTTGGTTCCGTCGGGATTCAGAAACGGGCGCACCTCGACCGGAGCCCGGCAAGCGACGACGGCCTTGCGCCCCCATGCAAGTGCATCCTCCAGATGAGCGGCTTCCACCACCCAAAAACCGCCTATGTGCTCATGGGTCTCCAGGTACGGCCCGTCGGTGATGAGCACATTACCGTGGGGCTGCGCCCGCAGGGACTTCGCGCGGCGGGCGGGGGAGAGGCCGCCAACGAAAATCCTGACACCGGCAGCCACCATCTCCTCGTTGAGCGTGTCGATATCGCGGGCCATTGCTTCGTCCTCCAGGGACGCGTCGTAGTCGTCGGGATGGTGAATAGCAACCAGATACTGCGTCATGAGTCCTCCTCTATCCTGCATGGTCTTCCGGAGGGCGTTTGCCCTGCCTTCACGATATAGTCGAACCGCCGGGTTGGAGTTGGACAAATCGTCCAGGAAATTTTGCTTCTTCGCGCTTTCGCTGTGACTACCGATCGGTGTATTCACTTGCGCTGGACGGGTTCGCGCTGGCAGCAAAGGCCTTCAAGGGATGTATGGACTCTTCCTACTCCCGCGCTACGGCACTCGTCCGCCGATCGAACCTGTCATAATCTTCTTGGAAAACGCATCAGGAGAACACCGTATGCCCAGATCGATGACCCGACGTCATTTCCTTCAACAGGGAGCGGCTACTGCTGTCGCTCTGACCACAACCCCGTCCCTGCTCGCTGATCCGCTTGGCCTCCCCATCGGTTGCCAGACCTATCCCGTCCGCGCCTCGATCAATCCCAATTTTGCAGGGACGATGAAGAGCCTTTCCGCAGCGGGCTTTCAGACCATTGAGCTCTGTTCGCCGTTTGGCTATAAGGAGTTCTCCAGCCTGGCGCAGTACAAGCCGCAGGAGCTACGCAGGATGCTGAACGATTACGGTCTCACCTGTATCAGCTCGCACTTTGACTCGGACGAGTTGTTCAACCATGCGGAGGAACGGATCGCGTGGGCCAAGGAGCTTGGCCTGACCCAGATGGCCACGGCCAGCCTCGGCTTCGGCACGCTGCCCAAGGGCGTTCCACCCACCGTAGGGGACGTGAACCGCGTCACCGATCTCTTCAACACCTTTGCCGCTAAGGCGCATGAGGCAGGCATGGTTGCGGTGCTGCACAACGAAGGCTTTGAGGTAACCAGCATCGATGGCAAGCGGGTTTACGACATGGAGATCGCGCGGTTGGATCCGAAGACGGTGAAACTACAGTTTCAGGTCTCCACCATGGTGGATGGGTTCGATCCGGTGGATTACTTCACGCGCTATCCGAACCGCTATATCTCCATGCACTGCCAGGACTGGGTGATGACCTCCAGCGGCAAAGCAAAACAGGTGCCGCTGGGCAAGGGCGTCGTGGACTGGAAGAAGGTCTTCACCGCGGCAGGGAAGGCTCACATCCAGAATTACTTTGTCGAACTGGAGCAGGATCCCTCACTGATGGCGCAAAGCGTTCCTTACCTGAAGAACTTGCAGGTTTAGGGAATTGAGGGTGGCTCTTATTGCGATTCGTTTGCCTCAGGGTCATTTGGGGGGTCACGAACAGCGCGACATTGTTGCCTGCGCTTGAAGAATGACGGACAGCCTGCTGATCTGCGACGATTTTCCCGACGATGCCGAAACTGCCCCGGTAAGCCGCGATTGTTTTAGCCCATTCCGGGGGCGTCCTAGAGGCCGCCAAAATCGGTCGGCAGGAGATCGGGAGCGCCGTTCAGCATATCGCGCGATAGCTCTCGCTTCCATTCCAGGAGTTCGTCCAATCTGGCGTCGAAGGTTTTAAAGTCGGGCGCGGTCACGACCGGGTAATACACGTAAACATCCCTGGTCTGCCCAATGCGGTAGGCCCTGTCGGTGGCCTGATCTTCTTTGGCCGGATTCCAGCTCCTGGTGAAGTGAATCACGTGGTTAGCGGCCTGGATGTTAAGACCGAAACCAACCGCCAGCGGCGACAGGATGATCACGCCGAAACCGGGCTTCTCTTGAAATGCCCTGATTCGGAGTTGCCGATTGTTGGCCTGCTCCGCCGCCGCGCACGTCTGGCCATTAATGATATCGGGGATCACGCGGAGCCGTTCGCCGACTGCCCGCTGCAGGCTGCGCTGCAGGTGGCGGAATTCGCAGAAGATAATCACTTTCTCGTGGCGCGCGCGTATCTTCGGAAGCTCAGCCAACAGCCACGACATCTTGGGCGAGTACGCTTCCATCTCAGCCACAGTTACATCCTCAGCGGGATGCGCCCCGGCCGGCCTGGGGTCGGTGCAGAGAACACGCAGGTACATTAGCAAGCGTAGGGCCCCGGAGAAGCTCTGATCCTCTCTGTCCGGGTGGTGGAACTGATGGACCGCTTTTGCATAAAGGGCTCTCTGTGGCGCGGAAATCACCAGTTTGCGGCATCCGTCCACGAGAATTTTTGCTGGCAGATCCTTTGCGACTTCGGCCTTCGTCCGGCGCAGCTTTTGCGGCTCAATCAATCTCCGAAGTTCTTCGACGCGCACCTTCTCGTCCTCGGTTTCGGCTTCAATCGGCCGCTTATATTGAGGGCCGAAGGTGGCCAGCGCGCCCAGGAGCCCGGGTTGTATGAAGTCGAAGAGGCACCACAAATCCGTCAACGTGTTTTCCACCGGCGTTCCGGTGCACGCGATCTTGAAGCGCGCATTCTGTTTTTTGGCCGCTCGCGACACCATGGCGTTCGGGTTCTTGATTTTCTGTGCTTCATCGCAAATCATTGCCGACCATTTTTGCCGCGCCAGGGAAAACTCCAGATCACGCAGCGTCTCGTACGTGGTGAGCACAATCCTGGCGCTCCCTATCCAGTCGCGCACCAGTAGCTTGCCAATTTCCGTCTGGCCGAAACTCGCTTCCACCTCTTCCCGAGAGAGTCGCTTTTGAGAAAGCGACGGGCCATAGAGCGACAAGACCGGTAATGCCCCGGGCACAAAGAACTTGTCGATCTCCTCCTTCCAGTTCTCCAGCAGGGAAACTGGCGCGACAATCAGGAATGGATCGGCGACCGGATTCGCCTCGAGACAGCCGGCAATGAAGGCAAGAATCTGGATCGTTTTGCCCAGGCCCATGTCGTCCGCCAACAGGGCTCCCCGGCAAGCCGTGGGGGAATGCGCCCAAAGATGCTGCAGCCAGCGCAATCCCTCGATCTGATGCTGCTTCAAAGGGACCTCCGACTTCAGCGTTGCCGGTAATCTCACCGGTGGTTTGACGTCGTGCAACTGGGAGCCGCGCAGCTCTTCGTATTCGACCGTATTCAGGTTTGATCTCACAACCAGCTGCCTACGCACCACCGCATGTTTGATCGGCTTCAGGTTCTCCGCACGGAATCCCCGGTTGCCGAGATCATTCTGCGCGGCTTTGAATGAGGACACGATGCGATCCGCTTCTACTACAGGAATGGGGCGGGGCAAGCCCGGCACAATGATCGAGGCCGTTCCATCTTTTCTTGCCGCCTCGAGCTTCTTGGCCAGTTCGTTGACCACAGTCTCGTCCAGCGGGATAGCGACCGGACCCGGCCCGTCGCCCGGTTGATAGGTGACGCCGTAGCTCACCTCCGCCGGAAACCAGGCCGACACCTGGTTTCTTTTGGCGATGAAGGGTGAGTAGTAAGGCTTCTCGACGCCGAGGCCTTCAATGCGCTGGGAATACTGGGCAAGATCGAAGATGTCGGCCAGCGCGAAGGCTTCCGGCGCACGCCACTCGGCAAGGGCTCCCCGCAAAATGTCGAGGTGTTCTTGTGTTTCGCCCAGGATTTCCAGTTCATGCCCATTCCAAAAGCAACATTGCGCTTCCTGGGCGATGCGTTCCCCCAGGCGGGCAACGAATTTTGCCAGCTCCGTGGCGGTGGCAAATCGGAGTTTCGTTTGAGCGACCGCGCCTTTACCGCTTTCCTCGATGTTCAAGGCTACGTCGATGAGCACTCCCTGGTCGCTGCGGATAAGCTCTGGAGCGAAGCGCGCGGACGATATCCCCGCCTCCTCCCGCGCCAGATCGAACTGCGCCGGATCCATTACCACCCCCGCATCGGGGCCTAGCGTGGCAAAAGGATTTCTAACGAAGGCCTCGGCCCGTGCCCCAGCGACTCTTCGCCCGGGCATTGCCTTGATCTCGCGTAGAACCGACTGCATCTCGGCGGGGAGAAGGATCTGGGTAATGCCCTCACCGTGGGGGATGTCATACCGTCCCAGAACCCGGCTGTTACGATCGAAGGAATCGATCCAGCGTGCTGGGGCGCCGGCAAAATCGGGGATCACTTCCACCAGCGTGCTGCCGGCCACGTCGCCGCTGCGCAAATGCAGGCACAGCCTTTCCGGAGTAAGCACGACAGTGGACTTAAGGAAGTGGGATAGGTCTGCCTTGGCCGCAACCGCATGCTTCCGGATCTTGGCCCAGCCGCGCCGGTTGCAGTCTGCCGTTCGCTCGTCCGGCCAGCGGTGATGGAACACGGCAATCTCCTGCACCGTGAGCCACGTCTCCCTGGGCAACAGGGATTCCTCGCCCTTCCAGCTGACGACAGCTCCGCTCAGGCTTAGGTCCGCCGTTTCTCCGGATGGTGCGGTCCATCCCGCTAGCACGATGGCGAAATCCTTGTCCCCCAAACCACCTTGGCTTTCCAGCCGGGGCCGCCATTCCAGCATAGGAGGAAGCTGGATCAGCGATAAGCCACTGCGATAGTTTTCAGAATCCGCGAGCTGATAAACAGAGTCCCAACTGAGAAGGAGACGCTGGTCGAGTAACTGCGCAAACGCCTCCTCCTCCACTTGCGCCAGAAACGACACCATCGACTCCTGGCCCGGGAAGTCAAGTGGCTTGCGCAACCATTCGTCCGCCCGCTCCGCCGCAGGGCGAAAGATCACGCCGCCAAAGTTATATGCCTTAACGATGGGCGCAATGGTCGAAGACGGCGGTGCTTTACGCGCGAACGGCGAAAGGAACGCAGCTTTCATTCCCTCCACCAGCCTTTCTCCGTCCGGTAACGAAAGCCCGAGCCACGCAGCTCGCGGGCGAGGTTTTCATCGTCGTTGCCGGCCAGGACCCAATAGGCCCCACCCCTGGGCCGGCGGTCTTCCGTTCGCAGATTGTGTTTCTGGGCCAGCCTCTCTACATCCGCCCAGCGGAAGGATGCGGAAGCTGCCGGGAGGGACCCACCGCGCGGTCGGGGAAGCGAGTGCTGGAACGGACTGTAGCCGAATATGGGGACGATGGTTTGGTCGAATTTCATTTCCCAGCTCTCGTCCGCCCGCGGGCTGTCGCGATGGATCAGCTTGATACCACCGCGGAGGTCTTCGATATCCACTTCCAGGTTCTCGGCACCGGTGGCAAGTTTGCTGGCCACGGGTTTCGGCAGTTGTTCCCATGCGAATAGGAAGCAGGCGTTGTTGTTCTGGCCGAACTCAACGGCCAGGGCATCGCCGATGCGCATGACAAAGGCGTTGTTGGTTGGCGTGGTCTGCCCGGAGAGCCCCAACACCCTGCTCTTGGCGCGCGCGCGAAAGTCCACGTATTCCGCCTGCGAAGACCTGCGCGCCTGGCTGCCCAGGATGAACCACATATCTTCGATCACCGGCTCGAAACGTAACCAATACTGTAGCCTCCTCGGCTCGGCGACACGATCTTCGCTGAGCAACTCAAAGAAATCCTTGATCAATCCCCGGCGCAGCCAGCCGAGGATGAGGTCGCGCGCGGCTGCATCCGGCTTTCCCGCGGCATCGCGCACATAGGCATCCCACGCCTGCCGTCGCAGCCAGGGATTGCCGATCGAAGAAACGGCAGCGTCGCGCAATGCCGCGCACTCAAGGCGGCTGCCGCAGCGCGCATACCGCGAGACCAACAAGGCAACGCAACGCGCCGCAAGCCGCTGCGAGACCCGGAGCTCCGGAGTACAGAAGATGACGCCCAGCACGCGATCGATCGAATCCTGGAAAGGTGCATCCGCGAGGCGGACGACTTGCCTCACGCGGCTCAGCAGTGCCTCCTCCCAAAGCCAGGATTCCTGCGGTATGGCCAGGCCTGCTCTCACCTCCTGCAGTACCCCGGCGTTGCCGCCCTCCAAAACAAGGCCATACGCCTCGCAGGGGGCGGCAGTAAGCAGATTGACATGGCAGCCGAGGAAGCGGAACCACTCTGGTATGTGCGCCCCGGGGCCGAGTGCGTCGCTGAGAGAAACAAATTGTTGCGAGAGCCAATCGCGAAGCGCCACCCAACCCTCGAGCGCGGCGACTGGCGCTTCCTCATCGTCGCGCGCAAAGGTGAAATAAGTGCGCAACAGTCCCTGAAAGCATTTCAGCTGGGCCCGCAATGTGCCTTCACCGGCGCGAAACAGCAGAATCTCACGCAGTTCGGGCTCCCCCAGCAGGCACCACTGGTTGCTGAGTTGGCCTGCCCCGAGGCAGAGGTCCCTTAACGCAATAAAGCTGGGGATGCGCCTTGTCTTTCGAAACGCAGCCACGGAGTCGGCGATGCGGCGATCGCTGGATGACGACACCGGGTTGTCAAAACGCTTGCGAAGGGATTCCAGGGCCTTCTGCATGCAGTTGCCGGTCCACATCTCCGGGCTGCGCAACGACCCCGCAAATGAGCGAGCGATGCTGGTCTCAAGCAGCAGGAGGTCGGTTATCGCTGGTCGATAGGACATGTGGACTCCGCACTGAGGGGGATATCGGCCATATTGGTTTCCTTGGGTTCTTTAAGTTCGTAAAATTCGAGTTTGAGTTCGATGCGCCTGCTTTCCGCCGGCCTCTCCTTCAACGAGTTCGACGAGGAGCCGCCGACAAAGAAGAGCTTTTGGATGAGTCTTCGGTCATCCTCACTGGGAGCGCCGGCGGCCCTGGGATCAAGAAGCACGCACAGAACGCGCTCTGATCGTTCGATACTGAGATCAAGGTTGCGGAGATAGGTTCCCTCCTTGCTGGCAAAGCCATCCACCACCACTCGTTTGAGCCACCGCTCGCATCCCGGGTCTTTGGTAATTGCGACCACCTGCGGCACAAAGGCGCGCAGTACCGCGACCTGCTCCGGGGTGAGGTCATGCCGGTTCAGCCGGAAATTGGCGCGCGATCCGAAGTCGATAGAGTATTCCTTCACCGTCACCCCCGGGATGTTTCGGGTAGCGATCTCCACTTCACTCATGCAGGCGCGAATCAGTGCGCTGCGATGGTTGGCTGCCGCGTTGGCGTTGTCGACGCCGGCCTTGACCTCATGGATGGCCACGGCCATGGCGACCAGGAACAGGACCATCAGCGCGGTCATCAAATCCGAAAAAGAGATCCAGAACGGCTTTTCGGCTTCTGCCTGGTGGCTCTTGCCGGGCCCGAGATAGAGCGCCATGGGTCCCCCTTAGCGTTGCGCGGGAATCTGTTCCAGCAGTTCGCCGAGATCTTGTATCCCGCCGGACAAGTGGCTAACGGCTTCCGCCAGATGCTTGTGAAAATCTCCATTTGCGCTGCGCAGGGTTTTCTCGATATTGACGGCGAAGGCCTCGTGGGCTTTGCCCAAAACGCTGTTGATCTCCGCCAGGTAATCGGCAGCCCGCTTTTCCGCCTGGCTCAACTGGTCGGCACCGCGCTTGAGGTTAGCCAGCACTTCACCGGTCATGCCTGCTTCGCGCCTGGCATTATCTATCGTCTGCTTCAGGTCAGTAACCACAGCTGCGAATACGTCACGCGACCGTGCATAGTCAGAGGAGACTTGGCGCGTGGTGCTGCTGGCCGTGGTCAGCGAATCGGCGGCCTCCCGCATCCCCTCAACCGTCCCGCTGGCCAGCCGCAGCGACTCGGCCACGCGTGCGCCGGCCCTGGCCAGGTCGTTCGAGGCGGTGCAGAGAAGCTCGGCGCCGCTATTCATTTTGGCGATGGAATCCCCGGTGGACGCGGTGAGGGCGGAAATGCTGGCCTGCAATCCCTGCGTGGTCTGCATCGACTGCACGATCAACTGTTCTACCTGGCTGCTGATGGAGCCGATCACGGAGCCGTTCTCGCGGCTCATCCGGTTTACCTGTTCCTCCTGCCTGCCGGCGAACGCCTCCGTTTGCGCCTGGAGCTGCCTCACCACGGCGGAGAGGGATTCCTGCAACTTCTGGGCGGCCTCGGTCTGCGTCTCCTTCGCCGTGGCGCGAAGCTGGGTGGCGAGTTCCGCCATGTGCTGGTTGAACATTTGCTGCCGTTCTTCCATGGCGCAAGCCGCCTGCGTCAAACGCTCAGCCATGGCATCACTGGTGTTTCTCCCGGTGTTCTCCATGCTCGCGGCGAGCATTTCAAACTTTCCCGCGGTTGCCTGCAGTGCTCCGTTCATGGTCTGCAGAAGCTGGTGGGTCGCCGCCATTTGCCCACCGAACATGTCTCCAATCTGGCTCGAGAAGCTGGCCAGAACATCCACCATCAACTTGCTGATCGCGTCCCCCTGGTTGGCGCTCACGCTGGCGAAGGCCTGTGAGACGGGTTGGAGGCTCGCAGAGATGGTTTTGCTTAGTTCGGAGGAGATTTGGCCACTCTGCCGCACGGAGGCGGCAACCTGCTGTGCCGTCATCTCCGAAAGTATCTGTCTCAGGTCGGATACTAGGGCATCCTTGATGTGGATGGCCTGTGTCGCTGAGGTTTCCGATGCCCTGACAATCCGTTCCAGGTACTCGTCCTCGGCGCCGCCGGTGAACAACCCGTTAATGCCTTGTTGCAGCTTCTCCACCTTGCGATAGAGGTTGCTGATGAGCAGCTTCTCGATGAAGGTGAAGACCATGGCCAGAAAGATGGCGCTTCCCGAAGTAACGAACGCACGTCCCACCGCAACCAGCAGATTGCTGAGAGCGGCTTCCATCACGGCGGAGTCGGGAGAGACACTGAAGTCGAGCAGGCCCAGGATAAGTCCGGAAAAGGTGCCGATGATGCCGATGCCGGTCAATATGCCGGGCAGATGCTTATAGTAGTCCGTACGTAGCGGGGAATCGACCAGTGCCTGGTTGGTAAAGAAGACCTCGGCCAGTGCGGTGGCGCGCCAGCGTACCGCCCAGCTCCTCCCCATCTCATTGGTTTCACGCTGCGGATGAAGAGTTTTTGCATATTCGTGCCAAAGGTCGCCCAGAATATTGGTCGTCATGACACGGTCGGCGATGGCATCGAGGTCGGTGGCGTCGCCACGGGTTATGTTGCGAATCTCATCGATCTCGGCGATGCTTCGGTTGAGCCGGCGTTTTATACGAAGTCCCCGCAGAAGAAACCGGGTCAGGAAGTCAAGCGTGAATCCGAGAAGCAATGTGCCGATGACACAAGCCTGCCAGTAGGTCGTGAATATCTCCGTCATTGTGTAACTCAGATCAGAGCCTTTACTTACCGTGGAGAGTGGCAACCGCGGTAATCCATAAAACGAAAGCAGAAACGATCCCATGATTGCGATCAGAAACGTGCCGGACAACATAGGGGCGGTGCGAACGCCAGCCGGTGAATAGAAGGTGAGGAGCGGTCTTGTCTCAGATAACTAGCTCATGACAGTTATCAAGCGAACCCCTCCTTGATACATGGAATGTCTTCAATACAGGCTGCAGCTCAGAGAGGGCATTTGCCTGTAGAGACTGCAATGAAAGCCACCTCGTTGCCGGGTCAGGCAGACCCGCATCAATCATGCATCAGCAAAACTGAATTTCTCATGTGGCGTAAATTAAGCAAAGTTAATTTGAATTCGCTTGAATCTAGAGAAATAGGATAGCTGTTTAGGGAGAGTGGGAACACGGGAGGCATGAGTAATGACGCACAGCCTGATCAATGGCGATTTATCCCGACGATGGAAGGAAAGCCAGGAGAAATTTCTGTCCCTCTAAAAGAGAAAATCAAAATCCACAAGCGCGTGCGTTCCGTAGTTGCCGAAATAACTTCCGTATTGTGGGTCAGCGATGTTGTTATGCACCTGCAACGGGTTATCGTGGTCGGTCACGTTTCGCACCGTCAAGGACAGACGAACGGAATGCTGCGAGTTGATGCTGATGTCTTTGGCGATGCGCGCATCTGCAGAGAGGTAATCCGGATACCGCGCCTGCGGTGCTGTCGAAGCCACGGCCACGTAGTTCTGCAGCTGATCGACGGGCTGCCAGGTGAAGCCGTTACGGTATTCGATATGAGGCGAAATATGCATCCGCCAAGGGAGATTGGAAGTTCCCCAGATGAGCAGGCGATTAGGGATCTCTCCCGCCGTACTCGCGACGATCGCGGAACGAACCACGGGAGAAGGGAAGTCGCCCAGGTAGGTGGAAGCGTCCGTGATGTCTCCGCGGGCGAACTGGTGCACATAGGAGAAGAAGAATTCACGTTCTTTGTGTGAGCCTATGCGGGCTGTGAATTCGAGCTGCCGCCTTTGCATCTCGCCCGAACCCGAGAGCACGAGGGCAGCGCCCTCCTCCGCCACCTGGGGAGACAGCGTCAGCTGGTTTTGCGCCTCCGCCTGAAGATAGCGGAGACGAAGCGCCAGAGACTCATTTACCGAATGCTCGGCTTCCAGGTTCCAAGCAAACGTGTAAGGCGCGAAGTTGCCGTTGCGGTCCTGTCGATGGAGGAATGGATTTCTCGATGCAGCAGACTGGCTGATGATGTTCAGGTATAGCTGTGGTCCACTGACAATGTTTCCCATGCCGTCATAGTTGGTGACAGTCTGTTCCGGATACTTGTTGAATGCGTAGGTATCCAGCGGTACCGCATCGTAGAAGAGCCCCAGACCGCCGCGCAGCACGACCGCATTGCTGGCGGTGGGGGTCCATGCGAATCCCCAGCGGGGAGCTACCCGGGTGGTGTATGTGAGAGATTGCGTCTCGATGCGAACGCCTGTGTCCGTGGCGAAATTCCGGTTAACGATCCAATGGTCCTGCGCATAGGCCGAAGGTTCGAAATCGGCCAGGCTGAATGCTCCGCTGCCGGTGTAGATGATCGTCTGCAGCAGATTCCCGCCGGTATCCACAAGGTTTACGTCGCGGTCCAGCACCTGCCCTGAATCCTCCGCATGCGCGAGCACTGTGCCCAGCTGAACAGTGTGCTTGCCGTGCAGCTCCAACGGAGCCGAAGTCCATGTTTCAAGCCATTGGAAGCGAGTGGCTTCCCGGCTTTGCTGGCCAAAGTAAGTGCCTGAGTTTCCGATTGGCGAGAGAACCATGGCTTCTCCCGCTTGCGCCCCTGAAGTTTGTCCCTGGACGCTGGTGTCATCGCGGGTCCCGGCAAGTGTGGAGGTAAGCAGGCCGCCGCGTAGGGCGTAGCGATCGCTGATCGTCCCGGTATCTTCCTGGTAGCCCGCATTCGGCGTCACCGGCTCCGGGTCAAAGTAATTCAAATTCACGTAATGGGCTGTGTGCGGTGCGAAGTGCAGGGTGGCAGTGACACTATTGTTTGCGCCGACGGGTGCGTCGAATTGGCTGAAGGAATTGAAAGCATTAGAACGGCTTTCATTCACGGGAAAGGGCAGGGTACGAACTTCTGCCTTATCGATGAGGTACTCAGAACCTTCGGCGAAGTAAAGATGATTCCGGATGAGAGGCCCGCTGAAGTTCAGACGAGGAGACGCATCACGAAGGCCCTCGAGGTGTCCGCTGCGGATGCGGAAGTCAGGCAGCGGATCATTCAGGCTGTACTCCCATTTATCTCCGCCAGGGCGGGTATCCGCGCTCACCACTCCTGCTGTAAAGCTCCCATACTGCGCCAGGTAGGGAGACTGCATGACCTTGAGTAAGTCCACGCTGTCGACTGGAACGCCGAGACCGAAGTCTCCCGTTGCCGGGTCATTCACGTTCACTGCATTGATGAGCAGGCTGCTGTGTATCTCATCCACTCCAGAGACTTGCACCCGGCCGTCGGGTGTGCGGATGACGCCGGGTACGAGCGGCAGTGTGTCAATCACTGTGCTCGGGCGAAGCGGAGAAGATTTGGCGCTCTCCGTAGGCAGAGTAGTTTCGCTGCTGGAAGCCTCGGCAAGCGGGTTCTGACTGTTGCCACTCTGGACGGTTACGCTCTGCTGCACAGTAGGGGCGGGGATCAAAGTGATGGTGACAACGGACGTTTCACCGATTGCAACATCCTGGGCGGCAACGAAAAAACCCTGCAGGCTCGCGCTCACGCGCAGCTGAGCAGAGCTCCCGCAGCCTTCCAATGTAGCGTGCCCTTGGGCGTCGGTCATCGTGCTGCAGACTACGCTGGCATCCGGAGTAGTCCTATGGCCCTCAATGAGGGCGCCGGCCAGGGGCTGGCCGTCCTGGCTTATTGCTTGCACCGGGATGGAAACCGATTGGGCCTGAAGCCGGGGTGCAGACGAAACAATTGCGATCGTCAGCAGTGTCAGCGTTACACCGATCCGGCGCTCGAAAGAGGCTCGGCAGGCGATAGTCGGTACGTCGAACGGCAATCGGACTCTCCCGCGGATTCTCCTCTTAGATTATCCACGGGTGTCTGCGATTCGAAATGTATCGTTACGATATGAGTTCCACGTTCTGCGTGGCGGTGCCTTAGACTCTACTTCGCAAACCAGCGTTAGCAGACGGGGTGCACGGGCCCTATATAGGTAAAGCAATGCCCCACGCAGCGACGCTCTGTCAGACCAGGTAGCCGGAGACGGTTATAAACAGCGTTCCGGTAGTACCGGAACCTGTACCACTTGCGGCGAGAGCCGTTCCGGGGTCCACATACAACCGCACTGCCTGCATACCGACATGAAAATCGTAGCCGGTGGAGGTATCGGTTTATGCATACGTCAGGGGCACGAACAGCGTGACATTGTTGCCTCCGCTGGTGTAGGTCACGAATGCTTCGAGCGTGCTCCCAGGCGGAGTCACATCCAGTTGAACGCTCAACGTTTCGACAACCAGGTGCTTTCCGGCCGGAACTGAGATGAGAGGGGATCCGGTTTGGCCGAATGGACTGACCGGTAATCCTGGTTTGGTTGTCACCGCGTTAACGACATCCACCTTGTCCATAATTCCTCCGAAGCCAGGGTTCCATGAAGTGGCTAGAGCCTATCACACGCCGAGGGGCAGCCGGAAAGCAGAGCAGGGCAGAGGGCGGTACGGAAGTCAGCAGCGTAGAGGGTCAGCAGGATAGTGCGCTCATTGCGCTTCAGAAGGGATCGTGCAGGCAAGCCCCTGCAGCAACATATTCCGCTGCGCAATCAGGTCAGCGCTCGGCCTCGACCACGCCTCGCCGATATTTTTCTGCTGATGCGGCGTCAGATGCCATGACAAAGGGGTCAGCGAGTCCGATGGGTATCGAAAGCGCACTAGTTTGATGTTGAGGCCCTTGCTTATCAGAAAATCCGTAGCCAGCTGCAGCTCAAATTGTGCCCGCGCCTGTTGCGAGCTCGTCCTCACTGACTGCAACGTCTCCAGTGGGGCGGTCAACTGCCGCTGCCAGGTCCAGCTCTCACCCGACGCAGGCCAGCCGGGTGTCGAATCCACCAGCACAATGTACACCGGATGCGTCTTGAGCGAATCCTGCGCGGCAATCAGCCATTCCATCGCGCTCACCACGCCGGAATTGTCGTAGTATCCGCCGTCCCCCACGTGCACACGGAACGGCGGCCCGCCCATCGAAGAGCGTGGCATGGGGGAGATCCACGCAAACGATGCGGACAGTCGCGCCGCTGTCGCCACCGGGAGGTCCATTCCCTTGAATGCATCCCAGAAGGGAATCGATGGCAGATAGCCGCGTTGGAAGCGTGGATCTGGCGGCAGGGTGGTGGAGCTCATGAGGAAGCGCTGCCCGCTCTCCGCCGTCGTTGCATTAAAGATCACCGCCGGCCGCGCGCCGCGCACCACATCGTCGCTCCATTCACCGATCGTCGGTTGAGTCGTCCATGTATGGCCGGCCCACTTCCTCACCCAGTCCTTCTCCAGCGCCCACCCCCGGTCAACATTGTTCCCGAACAGCGGCGTCGCGGCGGAGCCCAGAACCGGCACGATACGTAACAGATCCGGATACAACAGCCCCCAGCCCTACCGAGCTGAGCGAGGAGTGGTACGCATTTTGCCGGATGTCCCCCAGCGTGGCCAGCGGAATCTCTCCATCCCGCGCATACGATCCCACAAAGTACATCGCGCCCTCACTGCCACCAGAAACGGCGCTTACCAGCACCAGCGAGGAGGTAAAACGGCTTGCATCCGGCCCAACCTGGCACTGCTGTGTCAGGCCGGTCAACACCTCGGCCGTCCACGCGGCGGCGCGAATCCCTCCGCCCGACGTGGCCACAATCACCATCGGCGCGTCCGCGCTGGCCCTCTTCTGCTCCCATGCGTGAACCACCTCCGCCGGCGAAGGCGGCGCGGCATGACCGTCCCCGCGATACACGTTGTAGATATGGTCCGTGCCCATCAGACCGAAGACAAGCGAGATCGCCAGGCTGGTCGTCAGCACCGGAACCCGGACGATATCGAAAATGAACGCTGCTCCCGAACAGAACCAGGTAAACAGTCCCAGCAGGAACAAGAGGTAGAACAGCGCTGCAGGCTGTTGCTCGCTCAGTGGTGTCAGCAGCCGGTACCACCCTGCAGTCTGCGTATGGCTGCCCGTTACCGGGGCGGAAAGCATCCCGATGGCGACATAACTCAATGCCTGCACAAACACGGCGGCCGTCGCCAGTTGGTGCCCGGAGAGCAGAGTGCCCTCCGTTCCTCCGCCCTCCAGGTCCACATCCAACTCCGATCGCAATACACCGCGGCTCAATCTTTCCGGCAGAAACCTGGCGAACTGTTGATGCAGCAAACCGCCCAAACTCCAGCGCGGCCGGCGATCTGTCCTGAGAAGGGGAAAGCCGGGAAAAATCATCAGCGCGGTGTATCCGGGGCTCGCTTCGATATAAAAATGCAGCTTTGCGATCAGCCACAGCCCTGCAAGAGAAAGAGCCGTCGCGGCAAGAATGCCGATCGCTTTTTGCCACCACGGAATCTCCGTGCCCGAACAGGTCATCGCGATGACCGGCAACGCCAGCAGGCTGAACATCCCTGTCATGCCCCACGTGACCTGGCTGGCCACGGGCAAAGTCTCAATTCCCGCAAAGCGCACCGGTCCATAGACGAGTGCGAGCCTGCTGGTGATCATCACGATGAGAGCCAGTTGCTGTGCCACATACACGACAAAGACAAAGGAGAGAAAACTTTGCGCGTCGAAGATGCCTGCGAAAATCGAAGGCGCAGCAAAAAATCCGGCCGGCAACAAAATCGCCAGGAGCGCCCCACCGATCACCTGGAAGCGGATGAGAAAGGCGAACTCAACCCACATCAGGGCCGTCTTCCATTCCCACGGATGCAGTGGCACATAGATCACTACGGCAATCAGCAGAGCCCCCAACAGCAGCACAGAGCTCGCCGTCAGCAGCGGTGTCCAGAAGAGTCCAGCAATCGTAACCGCTGCAGCGGCAATCAGCAGGAGCGTTGCCGCCCGCCGCCATCGGCCCGGCGCCCGCGCCAGCAGACTCCCCAGCAGCACTGCGGCAATCGCAAAGAAAATCGACTTGGCAAGCGAGAAGCCCCGCGGCGTAAACGAAAAAGCCGCCCCGTTGCTGATAGCCCGCAACGCCTGCAGCAGCCGCACGTTCTCGATCACATCAAAGATGGCTGCAACCGAGATGACCCCGATCAACGTGCGGCAGAGCCGGCTGCCGCCCTCCACCGCAAACAGCACGAACACAGCCCAGTAGAGCCCAATGAACAGAAAGTTCATGCACGTATTCACACGCGCAATGGCAGTGTTCCAGGTCTCATATTGCCCGGGGCTGCCTTGGTCGATCCGTGCCTTGAAGCCGGCCGGGCTTTTTGCCAGCTCCAACTCTGCAATGGGGTTGTCCAGCACGCATCGCCAGTAGCCGGCGGCCCCCCGTTCCGGACAGGGCCGTGCCATGTAGGAACTCGCCTCCCAGGCAACCATCCCGGACCACACCGTGAGCATCAGCAGGAAAAGCCAAAGCAATCGTGCTACGCGCATCGAGAGGCCGCCTGGTTTTGCATGAAGAGCGCAATCCTAACCGCGCCGGTCACGAAAATCAACCAACGATCAAGCGCCTGAACGGTGGCTACTCTCGATGGGTTGTGTTTCGTCGCTTGCTTCCTAGTCGAAGAAGTCGCGATCCTCTTCCGCGAGGTGCGCCTTGGCTTGTTGGACTCTGAAAGTGAGACCGAGACCAGGTCTGTCCCAAACGTCGATGAAGCCGTTTTTGACCACTGGATCCGGCAGCCCATCTACGATGTCATACCACCATTCGGGCTGGCCCTTGGCATATTCGAAAGCGATGTAGTTCTGCGGCAGGGCCGCGCCCATATGCACTTGCGCCGCGACGCCGAATAACCCGTCGAAAATTCCGTGCGGAGCCACCAGAATCCCATGCAGATCGGCGTACTCGGCGATCCACTTCAATTCGGCGATTCCGCCCACATCTTCCGGGTCCGGCCCGAGCACGTTGACCGCCTGGGTCTCGATCAACTCCATGCAGTTTTCCCGCAGATAGAGCTCCTCACCGGTATGAATAGGCGTGGTCGTGCTGTCGGTCACTTGCTTGAAGACTTGCGGTTTTGGGTATGGCTCGTAATCGCCGGTGATCAGGTCTTCGAGCCAGGCCAGCTTCAGCGGTTCCACCGCGCGCGCAAAGCGGATCGCGTCCTTGACCACCCACCCTGGCCCGCAGTCGAAGGCCAGCCCGATGTCCTCCCCGAGGGCCTTTCTCGTGGCTTCGGCGCAGGCGATGCAATTGTCGATGCCACGTTCGGTCATGAGCCCACGATCCATATACGGCGCCGCCGGCCCATGCCATTGCGAACCGTACCAACTGTTGGGGATGGCCGTCATCATGGGCCCGTTGTGGAAGCCGATGGGCATCTTGACCAGGGTATAGCCCTCTTTGGCTTCCTTCATCTGGGTCGCAAACTCGGCGTAGTCCTGGGGCGTTTTGGGCATCGTCATGGTGGCGCCGATGTTGTTTTCGGAGTTTCCGTAGGGACGGACCTTGTCGCGGATCTTGCCGCCCAGCAGCTTGTGGACCGGCAATCCAGCGGCTTGGCCGGCGACATCCCAGAGCGCGATTTCGATGGCGCTGATCGCCGCGCCCCAGGGCTTGGAAGCGCCCATGCGGCGAATCTTCAGCATGATCGCAGCCACGTTAGTCGGGTCCTGGCCGACGAGATACTGCTTATAAAACAGCACCATCGGCTTCAGATAGGGCTTGGCCGTCTCCGCCTGACCATAGCCGGAAATTCCCTGGTCGGTCACGATGCGAACCGTCGGATTGCGGCCGATGACGGCGCACTTGAGGTCGGTGATCTTGATCGGCCCGGTGGCCTTTGCTGCTTCAGGAGGATTCATCGTAGCGGCGCTCGCTCTGCCGCCGAACATGGTTGCCCCTGCTATCCCTGAAAGGGATCCCACAAATCCTCTTCGTGTCCACTTTGCCATCAGACTACCTCCCCAAAAACGTCGATTGAGTGGCTTCGGCAACCGTTTACGCTGGCGCGAAGCCATGTACATCATTTCATGTTTGGACAAAGCGGATGAATCTGTTGGTATACGAGTGAGGCTCGTGCGCCTACGCGATATTCTGGCCCGAATCAGACGGTGGTACGGCCCGTAGGATCGGCGTAACGTAACCGTGACCGATGTCAATCAGGATATCGCTGCTTTGCTTGCACTAAACGTACCGTCCAGGAATTTTCGGGAACAGCCCGGACCATCAGCGAACGGATGGAAGCCCCGGACTCCACGGCCAGATTTCGCAGCCGGTCCTCAGCGGGTTCGGAAGGTCGACTGTGGTGCGGACAGGCATGACGTAATTATGTGAAAGCTGACAGATTTGCTGAGAAGGGTAACAGCGTCCCCGAACCCTCAATAGCAGGTGAATCGCCGGTGTTCGTCGGCAGGGCATTGTGTCCCTTTGGTAACCAACGGTAACCGGACCCGGTAACCGGCCGGTCTTGCGCTTTCCGCATTCTGGTAACACCTCCATCCAGAGGAAAAATCGGGATTATACTGCGGAGCATGGCGCGTCCCCCGCAGCGCAGTTTGTGCAGCTTTCTGATGCTGCTGGTAACGATGGGGCCGCTCTGTTATGCCCAACGGACGCAGGCCGCCGCGGATAGTACGAGCGGAGGCAGTGCACAAACGGCCGCGGTTTTGCCTACCTCCTACAAGATAGGAGTGGGCGATGTGCTGCACATCGTGGTATGGGCGGAGCCGCAGCTCACCGAGACGGCGGTAGTCAGGCCGGATGGCAAGGTTTCGCTGCCCCTGGTTTCTGAGTTGGAAGTGGCAGGGCAGACCCCGGAAGCAGTACAGCAGACACTAACGGAGCGGTTGGTCAAGTTTGTCCGCAAGCCGCGCGTAACGGTCACAGTCCAGGAAATTCATAGCCGGATGGTATACATCACAGGCGAGGTGCAGCGGCCCGGTGCGTATCCGTTGTTGGATGTGATGAACGTGGTGCAGCTAGTGGCACGTTCGGGCGGCTTGACGGATTTTGCAAAGCAAAAGCAGGTGTATGTTCTGCGTGCTGTCAGCACCGCCCGCATAAATGTGAATTACGAAAAAGTTCTGAAGGGGCAAGCGCCACAGGAGAACGTGGAGTTGGCGCCCGGAGACACCGTGGTGGTGCCGTGAGAATCCAGAAGCTGGGCTTACTTATGTGGCCCTTGCTGTTGACCAATCAAGCTGCTACGGCTGCGTCCGCACACCAGGTGCAGCAAGAGCCGCAATATGTTGCTGATAATGATGGCGGCAACAGCGGCGATACCACGACACGCGACATGGACCGTGACAATCCGCGAACCACCAGCACCGAACCCCTGAACAGCTGTGCTGACTCGTTGTCCGCTGCGCTGGGCCAGGGGACACCGCAATTTCCATGCTGGGCGGTGATTCGTACGACAGAGCGGTGGAATAGGGCCGCAATTCTGTCGGGTCTCCAGCCCGGGAATGACACCAATGTGAACCTGCCAAAATATGTGCCTTCCACTTTCAATTTCACGATGGCAGGCTTGAGCGGGTTCAGCTTCCCCGACGCCAGTCCTGGCAAAGCCTATGGCGGGGTGGGAGCGGCGGCGGGAGTGCTTGCGCGGCGGCGCTGGCGATTGATGGCAGAAGATGGAGGAGGTCTTGCCGATTTCCAGCTGAATGGCGCCCACCTCGTAGGGCTGAATCGTGCGGCGTTGCGCGCGACCGGCGAAATCACTCCGCGATGGACTTGGCAGGGTAGCGCGACTAATACCTACGGAACGGACGCGACGCGAGTTGTGGCTCCGCTCGACTTTCGGCAGGTAGGCGATGCGGAGGCGCCTGCGGCCGATACAGTCGTGTATGGGCTGCATTCCGGAAGGGTCACAACCGGTGAGGAGGGCGGCAAGCTGCGTTTCGACGATTCCCGCCGGTCGCTGTGGGACTTCAGCGCCACGCATGCATACACGCACTACAACGCGGACAACTTCCTGGTGCAGACGGCTCGTGCCCGGGTGGAGTATCTGCATGCCGTGACTCCCGCGATGGCTTTCGGCGTGTATGGCAATGGAGAGCATCAGACGGGCCCGCTCGATTGCAGCCTGGGAGGCGCCGGCCTGCGATGGGTGAGCGAGTGGGGACAGCACACCAGTCTAAACGCTACGGGTGGCGTAAACGGTGCGAGTACATCGTGCGGACACCGGGCGCAGTTTACCGGCACAGCAACGTTCTACACGCAGCTCAGGCCGTCGACTGACCTCTACGTGACGGGAGGCCGCGACTTGAGCGATGGCATCCTGGAGCATACGGTATTTCTGAATACAGGTGCTTTGGGAATTCGTCACTCCTTCCATCACATGCTAGATGCACGCGTTAGTTTGAATGGGCTTCAAGGCGCTAATCCGACGCAGTCGTTTCACGGCACGTTTGTGGATGGAAGCTTGCATTACCTGATGCCACGGGGCTTTTCGCAAGAGGTGGAAGTTCGTCACTACGACGTTGCGGGCACACCTACAAATAATCGGACGATTGCTGTTATTACGTTGTGGTGGACTCCGCGTCGTGCCGCGGAGGCTAACTTCGCGGGTGTCTCATTACGGTAATCTGCCTTTCATCTTCGAAAGTACATTGAGGGAGCTATGCAAGAGAGGACTATCCTCCTGCGATTTTTGTCTGCGCCGCTGCGACAGAGGCTTGTTGCCGGGGGCATTGCGGTGGTCATTGGGAGCGGATTGTTTCTCTGGTCGCGATATGGCGCGACGTCGCCCGCGACAACGGCAGTGCTGTCATTCGACGCGGGCGCCGCCCTGCAGGTCGACCCTGGAGTCATGAATGCCGATGCAAAAGGGCCAGCGGTAGCGCTTGCGCAGTGGATCCTGAGCGATGAGGCGGTGAGGGAGCTGGCGAGCCAGGCCGGAGTATCTCTTAGCAGTAACAGGAGCGAGATGGCAGAGTTCCGCTCGCATCTCGTTCTGGAGCAGACCTCGGCAACATTGCTGCGCGTGAACTATAAAGACACCGATAAGAGGCATTCTGCGGCTGTGGCAAATGCTGTAGCGGATTTGTTGGTGGGCTGGGGCTGGATACCCGCGTCCGTCGCGCCGACTGCCATTTCTGTCGTCCCTGCGGCCACGTCTGTTCCCTCCCGACCAGACGTGCGATCGGCAGAGCCAGAATTCGCGAAGTTGCGTCGATGGAGGCACTCTTTGCATGCCCAGTCCCACGCACTACGTCAGCTAGAGAAGCAGTTGACAGGGGTGAATCGGAAACTCATTGCATTGGACAGGCATGCAGTTGCTCCGCAGCAGGTTAATGTTGGCGTGCCGCCATCGAGCGCGGACAACGAACAACGGCGGACGCTCGAGTCGCAGCTCAGTGCCGAGCAGAAGAAGCTCGAGGGTCTGCGCGCGCGTTATACGGATGAATATCCGGACGTAGAGAGTACGAAAGATGACATTGCCGAGATTCGACAGAAGCTTGCCTCCCTACCACCGGTGAGCAATCAATCGGAGCTAGCCGCCAGCCCGACAAAACCGGATGCTGACGCCAACCAAAGCGATCAACTACGACCGGAGCGGGCTCGGCTGCTGGAGGCCATTCTGGTGGAGAAACGGCGTGAGGCGGAGCGGCGAGATCAGGCTCCGTCGCTTCTGGGAGATTCGGCCTTGGCCGAGCCACCTTCAGCGCGGCAAGCGCCTATTCGAGAGTCATTGAATCCCGTCGCGGAACAGCCCTGGCAACGTCCCTTCAGGCTGGTGCGCCTTGCGGGAGATGCCGGCTCGGGTGAAATCGAAAGCGGCTTGTTGTGGTACTGGCCATTGGCGGGGATATTCGGGGGACTGCTGTACTCGGGCGTTGCCGTGTGGCGATATCGGCCTATGGAACGAGCGCCGCAACTGGCTTCGCCGATGCTGAATGAAAGCCGGCTGTCTCTCGTGCCTGCCGCAACTGGGCCGAGCGTGGAGCTTGGCCTCTTAAAAAAGCTTCGTTATTGCGAGAAAACAATCATCGAGGGGGCGTTGGCCGAATGCGCGGGACGGGTGTCCGGACCATCGGGAGCTGCCGCCAAATTAGGTGTCCCGGCGTCTATGCTGGAGTCGAAGATCAAGTCGCTGAAGATCGATAAGAACAGTTTCCGATCCGCGTATCTATCAACTACCGACAATTAAGAACCTTCCTCAATGTCCCCATCGTATCGGTGGGACAAAGTCCCCATGATCTCCGTAGGCTCCTGATGCCATTGCGCAACCTGGCGCACAGCCTGCGCCAGGGTATTGACCACGGCCGTGGGTCTGCCGCTGCCGAAACGCTCGACGGTGAGGTCCTGGGCCCGGTCTGGGTCTTCGTTGCGATTCCAAAGTCCGATCACAATGCGGTTTTGGGGAAGGTGCGACCGGACACGCTGGCAGGTTGCGCGCGCCTGAGAAAAGGCGAAGGGCGGCAGCGCTGAGATAAAGATGACGGTGTTGGGCTCGTTGGCCAGCGAGTCCAGGATCTCATCGGAGACCGAGGCCGAAAGGTAGAGTGTCTGGTTGGAGGCCCGCTCCATCAGTTGGACGAGCATGTGCGTGGTGAGTTCGTCGGCTTGATCGGTGCCGGAGATGCAGACCACAGCAAAGTCCTCTTGTACCCTGAAGAGCGGAGCGAACAGAGCGGAGTCTTCGGTCTCTTTCTGGTGATAGTCGGTGAGTTCAGCGATCAGCTCGCCGATACAAAGGAAGCAGAAGTTGCAGCAGAGGTCGTCTAAGAGGCCCTTGTGCCGGTCCTGTTCCACGAGGCCCAGAGCAGGGATCACGACGTAATCGTAAAGTTCGACTAGGGGTTTGCCTGCGAGGAAGCGGGTGGCGACGGTCCGCGCCTCCCGCTGGTCCATGGCGAGCAGACGCTCGTAAAAGAGCGCTTCGGGGGAAAGTTCCGCATCGGCGCCGAGTAGGGCGTGCAGGAACGACATCCGCGGAACGTGACGGCCGAGGACGACGATGCACACGGTGAGGGGAGTGGATAAAATCAGCCCGGGCCATCCCCAGAGCAGCGTCCAGAAGATAGCCATGGTGAGCAGGGCGAGGGAGGAGATGCCAGTGCGCGACCGGAAGACCCAGGGTTCGACAATATTGGTGGTCGTGAGCTCAAGCGCGAGAAACAGGCAGATGAGCAGCAACGGCGGACCCCAGGAAGAAGAGACGGCGACGCACACGACAAGCGGCAGCACAAAGCCGATAGCGGTGCCGGCGTAGGGGACCATGCGAAGAAGCCCGGCGAATACCCCCCAGAAGGTCGCATTGGGTATCCCGATAAGGAAGAGCCCAAGCCCGAAGAGGGCGCCATAGGCCGCGTTGACGGTGACTTGAAAGAAAAGGTACCGGCTGATGCGGCTTGCGGCATCCTGCAGGGCCTGGTTCATGAGCCTGATCCGGCTAATGCCGGCTAGAAGGAGGATGCGACGGCGGAGATCCTCGCGCTCCATGAGGAGATAGATGGTGAAAACGATGACCACCCCGAAGGTACTAATGGGGCGCAAAAGGTGCATCAGGAGCTCGACGGCAGACTGGAGTTGGCCTCGATTGGTGTCCACTATGCGAACTGGTTGCACCTGTGCGGCTGGTTGTTGCCCCTCGCTATTGCCTTTGCCGGCGTTGGTAGCGAAGTCTCCGCTAATGTCTTCGACCGCGGTGAACGCGCCTTCCAGCGACTGCTCGGCGGGAAAGTGGAGCGAGCCCATTTTCTTTTGGATGGTGAGATGGTAAGTGGGGAGGTCGCGGGCGACGTTGAGTAGTTGACGGGCCGCGATGTATCCCATCCCACAGATGATCGTGAATGCGAGGACGCCAGTGATTCCGACCGCCACTACACGAGGGGCCCGTCTGGCCTCGAGAAAGCCGACGGCAGGGGCCAATAAAAATGCCAGTAGAAGCGCGAAGGCGAAGAGGACAAGAAGATCGCGGGCGAAGAAGAGGATGAGGACGGTGACGGCAAGGACCAACAAGGGTCCGGCTGTGGAAACTTCGTTGCTTCGAGCAAGAGACATGCGATCTGGCGAAGCCCTGAAGGATGGTTAGACTTGACGTCAAGAATACATCATGTTCGCATCCTGCTCCCTTCAGGTCCTAATATGTAAGTCTTCGAAGATCTCAAAGCCCAGGTTGGAGGCGGAATGAAATTAATGCCATGGTGTGTAGTGCTAGCAGGCGTAGGCCTCGTGTCATGCCAGGGACGGCAACAGGCTCTGGCACCAGACGTCGCTAAACAGGTGGATAAGGTCTTTGAGAAATGGAACCGGCCGGATTCGCCGGGATGCGCGCTGGGCATCTACAAGGATGGGCAAATCGTCTACAAGCGCGGGTATGGAATGGCCAATCTGAACGACGACGTAGCCATTACCCCGGCCACCGTCTTCCACGTGGCGTCGATGTCCAAACAGTTCACCGCCGCTTCCATCCTCTTGCTTGCACAGCAGGGAAAGCTTTCCCTCGACGACGACGTACACAAATACGTTCCCGAACTCCCGGACTTCGGTGAGCGCATCACCCTCCGCCACCTGCTCCACCACACTAGCGGCCTGCGCGACCAGTGGTCGCTGCTCGGGTTGGCGGGTTGGCGCTATTCGCAGGACCTCATCACCGATGACGACGTCATGTCTGTGCTGGTGCGCCAGCGGGCACTCAACTTCAAGCCCGGCGAAAAATACTCGTACAGCAACTCTGGGTTCACGCTGCTAGCCATCATTGTCAAACGCGTAAGCGGGCTGTCACTGCGGGAATTCACCACCAAGAACATCTTCGAGCCCCTGGGCATGGCGCACACCCATTTCCGCGACGACCATGAGGAGATTGTCAAGCACGATGCCCTGGGCTACGAACAGGACGGTAAGGATAAACCCTTCCGCATGAACCTCACGAACTTCGACACCGCCGGGGCCACAAGCCTGCACACGACCGTGGAGGACCTGCAGCTTTGGGATGAGAATTTCTACCATCCGCGCGTCGGCGGGGCGGAACTTGTTCAACAGATGCTGGAGCGGGGCAAGCTCAACAGCGGCGAGCAGCAGGACTATGCGTCCGGCCTGGTGATCGGCACGTACAAGGGATTGCCGACCGTGGACCACTCAGGCGCCGATGCCGGGTATCGTTCGGATCTCATTCGATTTCCTGAGCAGCATTTCTCCACCGCTGTCCTTTGCAACTTTGCAGACACAAATCCGAACGCTGTGGCTCTGCAGGTTGCGGACATTGTTCTTGCCAGTGACCTCAAAGCTCCTGCACCAGCTCCCGCAAAAGAGCCGGCCACTGCGATCGCCATAACCGGGGAGCAGATGGCCACCATGGCGGGAACGTACTGGAGCAGGGAAGACGACGACTTTACCAGGCTGCGGGTCAAAGACGGCAAGCTTCAGATGGATGTTGGCCAGGACGATTTCCACGAGCTGAAACCATTTGCCCCGGAGCACTTCCACGTCGCTGATGTGTCCTGGGGCGAAGGCGTGGATGTTCATTTCGTTGCGGCCGATGCAGGCAAGCCAAGCCGCCTGGAGCGAACCTTCCACGGAGGAAAGCCGAAGACTTACGAGTCTGTCGTGGCCTTTGATCCCACTGCCGCACAGCTGGCCGAGTACCCCGGCCCGTTTGTGAGCCAGGAGATCGACCCCGTCTACCGCATTTCCGTCGAAGGCGGGAAGCTCACACTCCTACGCCTTAAGAACAAACCCGACACGCTTTGGCCGGCGACGCGGGACGTTTTCGTTGGCGAGATCGGCACGCTGCGATTTACGCGCGATGCGAACCACCGTATCTCTGGTTTCATCCTCAATGGGGACCGCATTCAGAATTTCCAGTTCACAAAGATGAACGGACACCCATCACGTTCGTGACCAACGATTGGCGTCCTACCGGTTCACGGAAAGCTGCTATCCTTTGGCGACCGTCAACAAGGAGGATCGCGCTATGTTTACACCAAAAGGAAAATTTGGTTGGTACGAGCTGATGACCAGCGACACGAAGGCCGCGGGCAAGTTTTACTCTGACGCAGTCGGCTGGACAACCCAGGAGATGCCCAGTGGTGACGGCCCGCAGTACACCACCTTCAACGTTGGGAAGGCTGGGATCGCAGGCATGTTGAACCTTCCCGGACATGTCGGCTGGATAGGCTACATCTCGGTCGATGATGTGAATGCCCACATCGAGAAAATTGTCGAGGCCGGCGGCAAACTTTGGAAACCCGCCACGGACATCCCTGGAATACTTCGCTTCGCCGTCATGTCGGACCCGCAGGGTGCTGGGGTCGTGGTTTTCACCCCCAATCCCAGCATGCCTTCGCCGGAACGTCCTGCACCCCCGGCCCCCGGCACCATCGGCTGGCACGAACTCTACACAACTGATGTCGAAGGCGGATTCAGCTTCTACAACAGGCTCTTCGGCTGGACCAAGGTCAGCGATATGGACATGGGACCGATGGGCGTTTATCGCATCTTCGATGAAGGCGACCACGCGGAAATGGGCGATGGCGGAATGATGACCAAAGCGCCGCAAATCCCTGTCTCATGTTGGAACTTCTATTTCCACGTCGACTCAATCAAAGCAGCCATCCAACGTGTTGAATCGGGCGGCGGGAAGGTCCTGAACGGCCCGATGCAGGTACCGGGAGGAAGTTGGATCATCCAGGGCCAGGACCCTCAGGGCGCCATGTTTTCTCTGGTCAGCAACACGGAATAAGAGGCGGCAATCTTGCCGGGGGGGGTGCATCAAATTTAGATTGGCATTGAGGGACGAACTGGTTGTTTCAGAGCAGTCCAAATTAGCGAATATACCTGGTTTGGTGTGCAGGTAATGCGTTGGTTGTGTGGAGACGCCCACGGCACGCCGGGGCAGGCGGGATGACAAGTTTTAGGGCCGTGGCACACCTTTGCATGAGTGGAGGTGGATGGACAGATTCGAAAAATGGACAAGTCTGACTGTCAGCCGTCCCCTTCGACAACCTCCCACGGCACGCTCCACGGCAGGCCGGGACAGGCCGGGCAGGCTCTTTGGGACTGATTGCGATATACCCCACGGTTGATTTGTTTTCAGTGAGTGCTGTAGCCAATCAGTCGATCGAGAATAAAGGTAGTTTGAATAAGATTCTGGTTGTTTCGTCCCTTCAACCTCCGAGTCAGCCCAGTGCCGGCAGCGGCGGTCTTGCACCGTGAGGCAGATCGGCAACTATGCGCTCGCCGTAAATGATCTGGACGGTTGATTCGTCGATGAACTTGCCGACGGTCTCTTGAACGTAGGCCATTCCCGATTGACGACAGGTTTCCATCCAGGCGTCGTAATCCTCGACCTCAATATCTTCGACCACCTGCACAAACGGCTGGCCCTTATCTGCACCTTTTATCTCATAGACCTCAAAACGGATCATGCCCGGTTGTCCAGGCGTGATTCGCTGGTCTATCTCTTTAGACCACTGCTTGTATTGATCCATGCTGACGCCATTCTTCAGCTTATACATGACATATATCTTGTGCATGACACCTTTCTCTCTCTCCACCTGAGGCTAATGTGGCCTACTGCAGATGATCTGCTTTTTTCATGAGCAGCGAGTCTATCATTTTTCACACGTCGCCTTTTGTGCCGGGGAGATTATGGAAACCATGGGGTGGAGAGTTTCGCCGACTTCAGAAGGTAGAGAAGAAGGAACAGGCGAGACCGTACATTTTCACGAGCTTCATACGATTCGTTATGGCTCTACAGCAAACGCGGCGCTCAGCGTTTTTTCGTAACAAAGATCGACTTCGGCGCGATAGGCATACGATGCGATGGTTTCGCGACGCTGCGTGGACAAGGATGCCGCCGTCACCCCGAGCGCAATCGCCTCAAGGGTACTCTTCTTCTCGCTCAGACCAACGGCAAGCCCGGCATTGAATGCATCGCCGGCTCCTACTGTGTCGACCACAAGCACAGGCACCGCCGGCACTTCCAGAAGTCCCGCGGAACAAGCCCAAAGGACACCCTTACCGCCGCGCGTGAGCATGACATTGTCGACGCCCAGCCGCAGCAACTCCAGCACAACCTCGCTGTCTGCAATTGGATCGTCGGGGCGCAATCCAAGACAGACGCGGGCCTCAAGTTCGTTTGGAGTCAGCGCAAACACCGCGCTCAGATCGACATCCCTCAAGTCCGTTGCAGGCGCTGGGTTAAGAATGAACTTGGTGCCGGCAGCCTTAGCCACGGACGCGGCGGCGAGTGCTGTGGCCAGCGGTATTTCCAAGGGCGATACCGCCACTGCGGACGAAGTAATCACCTCGCTGTGAGCGGTAATGTCGGCTGGCGAGAACTCCCCGTTGGCCGCCGTATCGATGACGATGACGTTTGAACCCTTGCTGCTGAAAATGATGAAACCCACGGCCGTCGGTTTTGTGTCCGAGAAAAGAAGAGCGCCCTTGTCGATCTTCTCCTGATCAAGGAGTCGAACGAACCCTTCGCCGAAAGCATCACGGCCGACCTTGCCGAAAAACCTGGTAGCCGCGCCGAGTCTCGCCGCGCACGCTGCCATGTTGGAGCCCTTGCCGCCGTGCGTAGTGTGAAAATTATGGCCGATCACTGTCTCGCCTTCGAGCGGGATGGACGCGACGTCCATCACCAACGCAGCGATATAGCTGCCCACGATTGTGACTGCAGCTCATAGGGATGTCTGTATGGCGGGTTTTTCCGCTTTGGCCAGGATGGCGTCTACCAGGAGCGTCAGTTCCGCAACTTCCTCGGGCCGGGCAGTCTTTACGACAGCGCTGACCATTTCCCCACAGCGGTCACGAATCTGCTGATACCTGGACTGATCTTCGCCGCGGATTTCCAGGAGCTTTTGTAACCAACGTTTGCCATAGCCGGCATGCATGGTTTCGTCGGCCCAGTCGAAATCCATGTCGTGTTCGCTGGCGGCATCGCCGATGGAGTGAAAGGCTTTGACCCGCTCCGGCTTGTGGCGAATGTTCTTGGTCTCAAAGAAGAAGAGCATGCCGAGGCGGTAGATAGGGTCCTGTCCGGAAGAGGCGATATAGATGTAGTTGCCGAGAGGCAATTCCTCCGGCTTGTAGCCCCAGGCGGTGAGCCGGTCGCGTCCCATTCTGCAGTGCCGCGACTCGTCGTAAGTCCAGCGTGCGGCATCGCGGATCCATTCCCACGGCAATACTGGGGCGAAGGAGCTGAGAATAATGCCACCCGTCTCGACTGCCCAAACCTCGTTCAAGTGGCTGATGGCCGAGCGAAGCTGAAGGCGATAGCCCTCGCCGTAAGGGTAGCTGGGATCGACATTGTCTGGCCAGTAGAAGCGGGTGAGGTGGTAGTGCTGGTCGCGCGCTGGCTCGATCGGCACCGCGTAAGGACGGCCGCCGGGCAGGGGTTGGTGGCCAAGATCGACCGGCACCCGCTCTGTACCGACGCCACCGAGGGCGCTCAAACGTTCCAGGAACGCAGCCGTCCAGGCCTCTGCCCCGGCGCGATCCGCCGGCCGGCGCGCGAGTTCCTGATCGGCCCAGGCCCGCGCGGTCTCGATCTGCTGCTGTTTTTCCGTCAACGCGAGATTGAGGAAGCGGTGAGTCGGTGCATCGGCGAGGGGATCCGAGTGGTGGAGGAATTCGGCATAGGCGTCTCGCATCGCCGGGAGCAACACGGTGGCCAGCACAGAGAAAAACGCCGCCTCTGAGGGTGAGTTGCGGAGTTCGTCGAAGAGTTCGACCAGCGATCGATCGGCTCCTTCCTCTTCCAGCGAGCGGCTCGGGTAGCGCAATTCGAAGATTCGCTCGCGCAGTTCATGCGCGGTCTGCGCGTTCTGCCAGGAGAAGAGTGGGAGGAGAGTTTTCGGTTCGATGGCGCCAATCAGTGGCAGCCATGCAGAGCAACGCAATCACCAGAGAGCGCTCACAAAAGTAGAAGCGTTTAAGAATTTCGGCGGTGCCGAGGCGCATCCAACGAGCGCGCGGTTGAAGACCTTGCAAGAGGGTCATGAGGAAGAGCCTTTCCTGAAAACTCGCGACCAGACGGCCCTTTCCGATGAGCGTGGAGCTGGTTGGCCGTGTTTCGAGCTATGTTGCCGAAGACGCTTGCCTCCCTGGATTGACGCCGTAACGCTCTCAATTTAGCACGACCGGGCCCACGGAAGAGCCGCCGGGCGGGAACTCCAATGCCGGCGCGATGAGGTGAGATACAATTTGCAGTCCGGCCAGGCGAAGAGGAATTTTCATGGCAAGAGCGAAGAATGCGGAGGAGGGAAGAGGCCCGGGCAGCCGGGGGGAGATGGGATTGTCTCCGGCAGGTCCTGTAAGCCTGAAGCGGTTGTTTCCGTTGTATGCGGTCGTCTTTGCCGGCTTCGTGGGCTACAGCCTGATGATCACGGTCTTCACGCCGATGATCATGAGCAATCACGATTTGCTGCTTCGGGCAGACGAGCCGATGAGCAGGCGCGTGATCCTGCTGGGAGTCCTGCTCTGCCTTTATCCGCTGGGTCAATTTGTGGGGTCGCCGGTGCTCGGCGCGCTGTCCGATCGCTTTGGGCGCAAGCCGGTGTTGATGATCTCACTTTGTTTCACGACGGGTTGCTATGCTCTCATCGGCGTCGCGCTCTACCTCAGGAGTTTCGCTTTGCTCGGAGTGGCTTCGCTGCTGGCTGGCCTGGCGGAAGCCAACGTTGTGGCAGCGCAGAGCGCTATCGCCGACGTCATCACTCCGGCAAATCGCAACCGGTTCTTCGGCTACATTTACCTAAGCGCCAGCTCAGCATATATTGTGGGGCCGCTGGTGGGCGGAAAGCTGGCGGATCCTGGTCTGGTTTCGTGGTTCAGCGATGCAACGCCGTTTTGGGCAGCGATGATCGTGCTGGCGATCACAACGGCAGCTACTGCGTTTTTCTTTCGGGAGACAAATCCGCCCGGGCAACGCCATGCAGTCAGCTTTTCGCAGGCCTTCACCAATCTTCGCGGTGTCATTTCCAATCGCCGTCTGCGACGGCTCTATTGGCTCAACTTCGCTTTCTATCTTGCGATCTTTGGATTTTTTCGCTGTTATCCGATGTATCTGGTAGACCGCTTCCATCTAGGCGTGTCGCAAGTTTCGGAGTTTGTGGCATGGGTGGGTGTACCCATTGTGATCGCCAACGCCTGGCTCACTGGCTTTCTCGCTGCGCGCTTCACGACCAGAACCCTGACGGTGTGGTCGGCTTTTCTTACCGGCGCCTTCATGATCGTCGTCGTCGCCATTCATCCCCGGCAATCGCTGTGGGCAACCCTGTTTCTGACGTCCGCAGCACTGGCCATCTGCTTGCCGGCATGCGCGACGTTGCTTTCAAAGGCGACCAGTGAGGCGGAACAGGGACGCGTGATGGGGAATAACCAAGCGCTACAGGTGGGGGCGGAGGCTCTGTCGGGCCTGGTCGGCGGCCTCGCCGCCGCTTTTTTCGTAGAACTACCCTTGATCCTCTTAGGGCTCGTCGCCATGTCGGCAGCGCTGTTGCTGTCTCTTCAACGACCCAATGCACCGGCAACAGAAGTACGACCATCGAATACATGAACTCGAAAGACTATCTGCGGAGTACACACAACGGCACTGATCCATGCACCTTCTCACCCTTGAGTGAGGGTACGTTGCGCCAGACAACTCCGCGAGTCTACTTGGCTTGGCTACACACGGCACAGCTTTGCCGGTGCAACTGGATGAGATAAGCAATACGGGCTTGCCCAGCCCGATATCTTCCCGAAGGCGCGTTCCGCCTTTCGGAGCTGTGCGGAATAACTACACCCCGCCGCTCTTCATATCTGCTACTGACCGCTTCAAGCTCTTTCATTTCTAAACAAGGCATTCGATGCTCCAGCACTGCAAGTGAAACAATCCATTCTTATGGTAAGGCGCGCACCCTCCATTCGGTCTATAGGCAATGTAAAGTCCGGCTGAACGGATGTAACGAGAACAGATAACCGTCACCGTTCGTTTGTACAACTATTGGGTGATCCTCCTGTGCGTAAGCAAATGACGGACAGGTACCCGCCGAGCTCTCCAATGCGCTGGACAGAGGATTCGGGTAATCTCCCGTTGCATATGTCCGTGGATCGTGTAACAGGACACAGCTAGGAAGGCTTGCCTGGCGGCCCAGCCGGCAAACCCGTTGCGCGCCATGCTTGAAATCCACCAACCATGTCCGTCGCGCGCCAGAGTCCAAGATCCTGCAGAGCTGTGGCCGCGAGGCTTGAGGTATAGCCTTCGGAACAAAACACGATCACCTGGAGGTCATGATCGGTCGCGACCGGCAGCCGCGTGCTGGAGGCCGGATCGAATCGCCACTCGAGTACGTTACGTTCGACAACCAACGCGCCCGGAATACTGCCCTCGATTGCGCGCTGGCTTTCGGGCCGAATGTCGACGAGTATCGCCTCTGTTGTTTTTGCGGCCTCATAGGCCTCCTCCGGAGATAGCCGTCGCAACCGGGCACGTGCCGCTGAAAGCACCTCCTCAATGCTCAAGGCACCGGTCCGAGGTTTCCGCCCTTGCACGCTCCACTCTTGATCGAGCGTCTCAGCCTTTCGAGACGCGCCTTCGCGCGGAACCAGTTGACTCCCATCCAGCTCGTACTCGTTCATCTCACTGAGCGGAGGAGAATATGCGTGAATGCTGATGGCCGGCGCGAGGGAGACGTTACGGACGTCATGCGTGTAATTGGGACCGAATGCGCGCGGCTTGCCCGGATGCATCGTGCGGCTCCGCTCACCCGGACGTTGCTCCTCAAGAATCCCAGTCGCTACGACGAAGGCTCCCGAAGACGCACCGTGGTCGTGGAAGCCGGTGGATTGCCCTGGCAGCCAGCTGATCGCCCATATGTCGTAGTCCGGACCGTCATACAGCCGCTCATACCAGCGCCCTTCGGCGCGCAGCCGCACTTTTTCCATCCATCCATCAGACGACGCGAATAGCGAGACGATGTTGGCGAGTTCCTCCGGCGTTCTCAAAACCGCGCCGGATAGGTTCTGCTCTGCTATGAGTGTGTTGCTGGCGTCGCGCGTAAGGCGATTATCGGTTGCCATGGCATAGCTCCTGATTGGGCGGCTTTGGCGGCCGGCCAAGAAGATTCGCTTAGTGAACGCGGCGAACTGCATCGGATTTCTCCTCAGCTGAACCGTCGCAACGAAGCCCCAGCACGGGTGCCGGCTAGTCAACGGATCCCAGCGGCAAACGACGGAGCATTTGGGGTGAGCTTTGGAGAAGGAGATTCAGGAATATCTGAGAATGTCGCAGCTCACCCAACGAAAGGCTGGTCGCAGCGACAACAACGCAGTGAGGAAAACACCATGATTTGACGCTAACATGCCCTGAAGAATCGGGTCAATGCTCGAGCTTTGGCCAGGTCGGTACGCCTGTTCCTTGACAGGCCCACGGCACAATGTGGGTTGTTCCGTTCCCGAAAACCCCGTCGTCATTGGGAGCGAATGCCGGCTCTTCTTCTCCTTTTTTGCCAGGGCGCTTGACAGCAATTCTTAAGGCGTTAAGACTAATGGAGAAACGATGGCAGCGTTTTTTGAAGAAAGAGATCGGCCAAACCCCTGGCGCCGAAAGAGGAGGAGCTCCAAATGAGGCTGAAAGGGGCGAGGATCGCTTTTGGATTAGGGCTTCTTGCGCTTTCTTTGCTACTCCCAAATCTGTCTCGGGCACAGGCCGCCGTCATGCTGTCCGGGACCGTCCTGGATTCGACTGGCAAAGTCGTATCGAGCGCCAAGATCTCCGTCAGGAGCCTACAGACCGGCAAAATCAGCGAAACTGAAAGCAATTCAGCCGGGCGATACGCCGTGCCCAGCCTCACGCCTGGGGATTACGAGGTTACTGTCTCGGCCGAAGGCTTCGCCGCCAAAGTAGCCGGAGCGACCCTCACTGCGGATAAGCAACAGACACTGAATGTCAGCCTGAACAGCGACTCGGCCGCGCAGGAAATTCCAGCTAATAAACCAGCGACGGCATCCCCAGCCGGCCTGCCGAACGCACCTTCGAACAGTCCGACTTCTCCTTCGCTTCAGGATCTGGGTTTTACTCCGCAACAGACGCAGGCGAATGCGCAACTGCAGGAGATGCTCGAAAAACGAACGCACATGCTTAAGATTCATCAAACGCTGGGCTTGATCACGGCGATTCCGATGGCGGCGAGTTTGATTACCGGTCCACAGGCTAAGGCCAAGGGGGGAAAGAACGGGCAAGTAATTACCGAGCCGACCACAGCCAATTTAGATTTTCATATCGCGTTGGGCGGCCTGACTACGGGGTTCTATTGGACAACCGCTTACTACTCCATGTTTGCCCCCAAGGTTCCCGATGTCAAACGCAAAGGCGCCATACGCCTACACAGGGATCTGGAGTGGGTTCATGGTCCGGGGATGATCCTGACCCCGGTATTGGGGATCATGGCCTACAAGCAGGAGAACGCCGGGGAAAAAGTGCATGGGATCGCGTCACAACACGGCACGGTTGCTTATGTGACGGCGGCAGCATACAGCGCTTCGATTGTATCGATATCGTGGCCGATTCATTGGCAGTTCTGGAAGTGACCATGACGAAGAAGATTCTAATTGCTTTGCTGCCTCTGGCGCTTCCGCTGCTTGCACAAACCGATACGCAATGGGCTCTGGAGCAATCCACCCTCACCTATCACATGAGCCATCCCATGCACGAAGTCGACGGCGCCAGTCATGCGGCGAAAGGCAAAGGTGTTTGCCACGCGGGTCAGTGTGATTTCCTGATCGCGGTGCCGGTCAAGTCTTTTGACTCCGGAGACAGCAACCGCGATCTTCACATGATAGAAGACGTTCGGGGCGCGCAGTTTCCCATGGTTGTCGTACGCACCCACTTTCCCGAGGCGGCAACCAAGTCCCCTACCATTTACGCCGATTTGGAGGTGCAGTTTGCAGGCCAGACAGCCCAGTACAAGCGCCTGGCCTTCCAGCGCGTGGCTCAAGGAAACCAGGTACAGATAAGTGGAACCATCCCGGCCACGTGTTCGGATTTCAAGATCGAACGGCCTTCGTTCCTTACGGTTCCAATCAAGAACGATATTCCGGTTCGCATCGAGATGACGTGGCGCCCGATGTGACCGCGATAGGCCTATCTCTCCTCCGTAGCGGCGGTCGCTTCACTGGACGCGCTATCCTGTTTCTTCTGTTGCAGCAGTTCGTCCTGTCTACTAACTTACCGGCTCAGGTTAGCCGGCCCGTCGCGGCGATCGATATGGTCAACCAGATGGTCCAGGCGGAAACTGCTGCCTGGAGGAATCGCCAGCGCTTCCGGTACAGAAACCAGGAAAGATCAAACCGCACAAATTGTCACCTTTGGGAAGAACTGGTAGCCGAAACCCCAGATGGCTCACTTCCGCGTCTCATTTTGGAAGACGGTAAGCCTTTATCGAATAACCGGCAAAGGGAAGAAGATAAACGCATCGGATATCTGGTGAACCACCCGAGCGAATTCCGACGCAACAATCAGCGTCGTCAAGAGGATGAAGCACGAATGCCGGAACTGCTCAGAGAGATCCCGGCCACCTTCCTTTTCAGGATCATTCGTTCCGAGGGCGCATATACTCGCATTGCCTTTCAACCGAATCCATCGTTCAAGGAAAAGAGCTACCAGGACCGCGTGGTACACGCGATGTCGGGTACGTTGCTTATCCACATGCCGGACATGCGACTGTCCGAGCTCGATGCGCACCTGGAGCATAGAGTGGAGTTTGGCTACGGCATCCTCGGCCAGTTAAGTGACAAGACCCACATCTTCTTCGCGCGCGAAGAGGTTTCTCCCGGGCAATGGGTAACGACAAAAATCCGCGTACACCTGGATGGAAGCATCCTGCTCTTGAAGAGCATTTCCCGTGACGTGGATGCTGCACGCTATGGTTTCAAGCCAGTCACTCACGGCCTCTCCGTGGCAGAGGCGGCAGCCATTGTACGCGCAAATACTTTTTAACCATCTTTATTGCGGAGCGCCCAGATGGCGTGCATATCTCTTATGACCGAATAGCCCCTTGTCGCGCTCCGTCTGGGAATAGCGAAGCTCTCAAAGTGGCGCGAGATCTGGACGCAAAGGTCGAAGCAATCCTGACAAAGGCCTCACAATGAGGCCGCGCTCTTCTTTGTGCAATATGTCGAGACCACCCGGCATGCTGGCGCATCGAAAAGGCCAAGGTTTGCATGCATGAATATGTCCAGCCCGGTGCCCACTCTCTGGAATAACCTCGCCGAGACCATGTATCTTAAGGATTCTCCCACGGCGCAGGTCAAGCTATCTGAACTTGCCTCGTTCTCGTTTGGCAGAGCTCAGAGCACCGAAGGTCTGCCCGAAATTGCACGTCCGATCGCTGGTGAGCGCGGCTATATCGTTGTGTTGCAGCTGAAGGCTATCCCCTTTATCGAGCAATTCCTGGGCAGGAAAAAGGTATCGAGTGGCCCCTATCCTATTGGGGCCGTGAGTGCTATCCATCTACCAGAGGAACCAGGATGCCTGCTCCCAAATCCCTTCGATGCCTTGGTGATGTATGTGACTCAAGCGGCTCTGGATGACGTTGCTTACGCGCATCAGGCGCCACGCGTAGAACAGTTGGTTTGGCCGCATGGGGTCATCGATCCTGTCGTGCACCAACTCGGGCAGACTCTGGGCTATTCGCTGGAGCACCCCCATCACGTTTCGAAGATATTCCTGGACCATGTTCTGCAGGCTCTGCACTGTCATTTTGTCTGCTCGTATGGTGGTGTGGCAGTATCGGCTCCACGGTTTCGGGGAGGCCTCTCCCCTTGGCAGATGCGACGAGCAACAGAGTTATTGGAAGCTCATTTGCACGGCAACATTGCCCTCCAACAAGTTGCAGAAGCATGCGAATTATCGGTAAGTCACTTTGCGCGGGCTTTCAAAGCGACCTTTCGCAAACCGCCTCATAGCTGGTTAGTTGAACGCCGTGTGGACAGAGCCAGAGATCTCATGATAAATACTCGCCTGCCCCTTGCCGACATTGCCGCTCAGTGTGGATTTGCCGATCAATCCGGGCTCAACCGCTCCTTCAAAAGAACTCACGGGCTCGCTCCCGGAGTTTGGCGGCGGAGGATAACTCGAACGACGAAATCCTCTATTCGTTAGAGTTGTCCTTTTGCCCGGTTGAGAAACACCCCTCGTTTCAGTGATTCGTCATAGGAGAAGGCCTGCCGTCTTGGCGGGCCTTTTGCTTGCCACCAGGCGCAACCTATTCAGCAGGAATGGCCCGCTTGCGATGGTTTATGCCAAGATGGCTGCCTTCATCCCCGGCTAGCCTCAGATAGGACAGGATGGCGAACGTGAGAACGGCCACAAGGTTTGCTTGTTCTTGCGGTAGCTTAGTCCGTACAGACGCCAACTTCGCGTTTTGTGCGGACCGTCCGTTCACCAAAGGAGAAAGACAAATGCAAGTATTCAAACGTGGTCGAAATATTGTGGCGACATGCGCCGCACTACTCGCGATCATCAGTTCTGCCGCCAACGCGGTTGCACAAGAAAAGACTTCCGCACAGGTAAAGACTGCGCTCCTCATCCACGGGGCTTGGGCGGACGGATCGAGCTGGTCGAAAGTCATTCCACTATTGGAAGCGAAGGGCCTGCATGTAGTTGCCGTACAAATTCCGCTGACGTCCTTCTCAGATGACGTTTCAGCAACCCAGCGGGCCATTGCCCTTGAGGATGGGCCGGTGTTGCTCGTTGGTCACTCGTACGGCGGAGCAGTCATTACCGAGGCCGGGACTGATCCGAAGGTGGCTGGGCTCGTCTATGTTTCGGCCGTAGCGCCGGACAGGGGAGAATCCGCTTTAGGTCTTATCACCAGCGTTCCGACACCTATCGGCACTGAACTACGTCCCGACAAGAGCGGCTTTCTCAAACTGACCCCGAAGGGGATTGTTGAAGATTTCGCGCAAGATCTTTCCTCCAATGAGATTGCGATCTTGACCGCAACGCAGGTGCCGACAAGCGTCACCGCAATGAAGGGGGAGATTACGGTTCCCGCTTGGAAGTCGAAGCCGTCGTGGTACATCATCGCCGCGAATGACCGGGCAATTTCGCCCGATCTGGAGGCAGCTCAAGCGAAGAAGATCGGGGCGGTAACTACCACTGTTCCCTCCAGCCACGTGATTATGCTCGCTCAGCCGTCGAAGGTCGCCGAGGTAATTGTCGAGGCGGCGTCAAAGGCCGGTTCGAGGTAGCGCAGGGCTTTCCCATGTTTGGACAACCTCCTCCCCGACCGCGCCGGCAGGCGAACCAGGGAACGAAATACAAAGGATTATCGATGAGAATAGGAAGAACGATTCAAGCAATCATGAATGCCGGAATCCTGCTGACGGCGGGATTCCATAGTGTTAGCTATGCCCAACAAGCTCCAGAGGCGGCGCGAGTCAATCATGGTGTCACCAACATCGTACTGGTTCACGGAGCATGGGCTGATGGCTCGAGCTGGTCCAAGGTGATTCCTATCCTGGAGGCCCAGGGATACCATGTGGTCGCAGCGCAGCTTCCCCTTACGTCCCTTGAAGACGATGATGCTGCAACGCAGCGTGCGATTACGCGCATCACGACGGCCTACCCAGGCCCTGTGCTGCTTGTCGGGCACTCCTATGGGGGTGTCGTCATCGGAGACCAGCCAGGGAACGATGCAAATGTTGCAGGCTTGGTTTATGTTGCTGCGTTTGCTCCTGATAGCGGAGAATCTGCACTCTCACTGTTGGGTACGCTAAGTGTCCCTCCTCCGATTGACCAGTACCTACTGTTTGACGCGGCGAAGCAATTCGTAACCATCTCTCCACAAGGTGTGGAGGCCGCTTTTGCACAAGACTTATCGAGGCTTGAACAAGTCACGTTGACGGCGACACAAGGCCCGGCGTCGGTCGCGGTCTTGTCGGCGGTGCCGACGGTGGCGCCCGCGTGGCGAAGCAAACCTACATGGTTCGTCGTCTCCGCTCAGGATAAGGCGATCACTGCTGGTCTGGAGAAGCGGTTGGCGGAGAGAATGAACGCCACAACAATCACGTTGCCAACCTGTCATCTCGCAATGCTTCAAGAGCCGTTGAGAGTCGCAGAGTTCATTGTACAAGCTGCTGCATCGCTTCAGGGCCCGTAGTATGTCGAGCGGGAGTTTCGGTTTCGGGGACGGAGTAAGCCCCCATCTAGAATAGGGTGGATACTTCTTCTGTCCCCGAAACTCTGCCCGGTTAGGCGTGTTGGTGGGCTCCAGTTAATTCGACAGAACTGGTGCTCTCGCCGGATGACGCAAGCGCAGTCTGTTCGCGCCAAATACGAATTATTTCCAAGAGTTCCTGCCGATTGTACTTGGTGAGCTTGGCAAGGGGATCTCCTGCTGTCGCGTTCATCGGGCGCACAATCGTCGCTTCGTTTACTCCAGGGCGGATGCGCAGGAACACGCCGTGCTGTCGCCTGGGCCCCGGAATCGGTGGCGTTGAAGCCATTCGCAACTCACCATTTGGTTTTATGTGGGAGACCGCGTAAGCGGCGCAGCTGCCGTCCTTGAGCAGCTCTCGAACTATATCCTTCACTAGCTCAGACTGATTGGCATTGAATTCAACACCATGTACATTCGGCATTGACGGTACCTCCTATCCAACGCAATTCAATCGTATCGGTCAAATGCTAAGGAAGGCATAAGGGGCGCTATGCCCGGCTGCGACTTGCGATCTCGACCGGGTAGACGGACGTTGCACTTTGTCATGCTGGACTGCGGCGAGTAAGATGGCGCCAAAGATAGGTGAGCGAGTTTTCGTGTTTTGCAAAGTGCCACTTCCGTTAGTCGACAAAGCTCCTGCTCTGGACAGGAGGATCGCGCACATCCTCTCTGGGCAGGCCACACGGAAACTCGATCTGCGGAGAAAAGCGCTTCTGCGTCTGGCTGGTGTCGCGACGCTCGGTACGACGCTGGCACTGGGCGTGGTGCGTGGCGCCACGGGAGCAATCCAGGCCGCAAAGCAAGCGCCAACCTCAAGTGACAACATCACAGGCACGTGGCAGGGGAGGGGGCATGTGCCGGCAGCCCCGATCAGCGCTTCGTGCTGAAGATTGTTAAGGACGGGCAAGGTACGCTGAGCGCGACGCTGTACCGCATCGACCAGAAGGAGAAGCCGATGGCCGCCGACGCAGTGCGTTTTGCGGGCGGAACGCTGCGGTTCGTGAATCAGTTCCCGGGGCTGACGTATGAGGGAAAGATTTCGGCCGACGGGAATTCGATCAGCGGTACCCTGACGCAGGTTGGCTCCTTTCCCCTGGTGTTGGAGCGCGCGACGCGGGAAACGGAGTGGACGACTCCTGCTCCGCCGCAGCGGATTCTGCCGATGGCCACGGATGCGAAGCCCGGCGTGGAGGTGGCGACCATCAAGCCGACCGAGCCGGGAACGAAATTCTTCATGCTCGTCACACAGGGAGAGAAGGTGGTGGTTAAAAACTTCTCGCTCAAGTTCATCATGGAGTTTGCGTATGACATGCCGGAGCGGCAAATCGTGGGCGGCCCGGGTTGGCTGGACACGAGAGAAATGGGACATCGAGGTGAAGCCGGATACGCCGGGAATGCCGAGCACCGCGCAGATGAAAGAGATTCTGCAGAAGCTCCGGGCGGAGCGCTTCGCGCTCAAGTTTCATGAGGAGAAGCGGAACATGACGGCCTTCGCCCTGACCGTGGGCAAGAACGGGCCGAAGATGGCGAAGACTGCAGACGCGTCGGAATCGGCGAACTTTACCGCCCCTCGGGTATGGTGGCCGCGCGAAGCGCCACCATGGGGGAGTTCGCCCATTTACTGCAAAGCGATATCCTCGGCCAGCCGGTTGTGGACAATACGGAACTAAGTGGGCGGTGGGACTTCACGCTGAACTGGACACCGGATGAAACGCAGTTTTGGATAGGGGGATTAAGGCGCTCACGCCGGCAAGGGACGACGCGAACGCGCCGCCGCCGCTATTTACCGCAATTCAAGAGCAGCTGGGGCTGAAACTGGAAGCGCAGAAGGTTGACGCTCCGGTGATGTTGATCGATCACATCGAGCATCCTTCGCCGAATTAGATATCGGAGTGTGAGAGAGCCGGGTGATGTTCGGAGATCGAACAGCGCATGCGGCAGCTTTTGTCAGCATGCCTTCGAGGCGCAAGGTCCAGCAATCCCAGGACTGGCGTCCTGGGATTACTCGTACACTTTTTAGACCTCGCCCCGGATACCAGTCTTTTCATTTTTTGCCGCCAATCCCATGGTGGTGGCGATATTCAAGAGCGTCGGAGCGAATTGCCGCATGATCTCTTCCAACTCGGCGTTGCGGGCTCGCAGTGCCTGGCTCTCACCTTCGCGGCGGGACAAAACACTCCGCAATTCCCGGTTCTCACGGAAAATGTCACGGGTTGATTCCAACCGGTCCAATATCCCACGCAGTTCGTCTTCGGTGACCGGTTTTGAGGTGAGCGGCAGGGGCGGTGGCCTTGGGTGCTTCAGTCGCGGTGGTTTCTTTCCACATAGATCGTCTCCAATATCGCTTACGGTTCATGTTGCGTTTGCTGCGGCCCATCTCGTCCTAGAGCTATCTCACTTGAAGTTGGTTGCTCCCCAGGAGGACGAATTTGTGCCGATTGGGAGCTCGAGCGGCGAAGGCATCAGCAATCAATGCTTCGCATTTTTTGGGCCGGGAGACCACACGGGGACACGACTATCCGTGGGTCCTGTTTCATCTTATTTTATTCAGAACGAGATTGGGACCATTTTTTTTAATGTGCGTGGTGACGATTCTTTCACGAGGGTATTTCCCAAAAATGGAGGTCCTGCTCCAAAATGGGTGCACCAGTCTTTTTCTTGTGAGCATTGCTTGAGGATGAGATGCAGGACATCCATGATCGGTATTGGTTAAAAGGAGAGTTTTGGGAGACGAGCCGCCTTCGGAGACGCCACGCAGATGCAAGGGCAATGCTTCCATGGTGATCCTAGTCGGTTGAACGTTTCATGCGGTTCTGTTCCACCAGGAGTGAGCGCCACGTTTTCATGAAATGAACAGTTCCCAAGATTGAGAACTATCCCATTCACCGCAAACACCATCATTCGCCGCGCAGGGCCGCGACAGGATCTAAGGAAATGGCACGCCGCGCCGGAATGAAAACCGCGAGGAGGGCGACCATTAGTAGAATTGCGGCTACACCGAAAAAGCTGATGGGATCAACCGATTTCACTCCATAAAGCAGACTTTCCATAAGTCTCGTCAAACCGAAAGCTCCGGCAAGCCCCGCGACTACGCCGAGGAACGCGGGCGTGAGGCCCTGCCGTAAGATCATGGCGAGTATCGTGTTTTTGTCTGCTCCGAGGGCCATGCGTACTCCGATGTCCTTGGTCTGTTGCTGGACCGAGTAGGACATTACGCCGTAGATACCAATCGCGGCAAGCAGCAGAGCCGAGCCAGCGAAAATGGAGAGCAAAAGCATGTTGAAATTCTGCCGCGAGATACTGTCGGCAAGGATTTTGTCCATGGGGCGTACCTGTCCCAGGGGCAACCGGCTGTCCGCTTCATGAATTGCTTTGGCCACGGCGGTGATCAGCGACTTTTCGTCAAGCCTGGACCGCACTTCCCAGGCCAGGGGGACTGAGCTATTGAATATTTTCGTCATGCCCTGAGGTTGTTGGGCCTGAGGTATGTACATGACGGGGACTTTGCCGCCAACCAGTCCGCCCTCGCAGGTATCACCCACGACCCCTACGATTACTCGCCGCGCGTAATCGGCATAGGTAGGGCCGATACCTTTGCCAATGTCCAGCGTCCTGCCGATCGGGTTCTCATCTGCGAAGTACTTCCTGGCAAACGCCGCGTTGACGATGACGACTGGGGCGGCTCCCATGTCGTCATGTTCCGTGAAGCCCCGGCCGCTCAGCAGGGGAATGCGGAACACTTTGAAGAAGTGAGGCGACACTGCGCGCCATGGTTCGGGTCCGTTATGCTCCTGGCCGGAGGGAGCGCCTTTCCCGGGAATGTCAAAGGCGAGTTGACCGATGGTGTTCGTTGCGGGGATAACCAGAGAAGTGGAAGCGCTCTCCACACCTGCAATCGACTCAATATTCTGCAGCGCTTGACGAGTAAAGCGCGTCGTGGCCTCTGTCGTCTGATAACGATCGTCAGCCATGGACGTAAGCATCGTAAAGACGTGATGGGAGTCGATGCCGGATTCGGTGGAACTGAGGCTGGCGAAGGTGCGGATGAGCAGTGCAGCGGAGATGAGAAGCATAAGCGCCAGCCCCATCTCGAGGGCGACCAGGGTCTTGCTGGTGAAGTTGTGATGCCGGCTGGTTGAGGATCGAGTGCCCGCCTCATTCAGGGTCGAAGCGACATCTGGCTTTGAAATCTGAAGCGCCGGGATAAGGCCGAACAGAATGCCGGTGAGCAGCGAGACGCCGACGGTGAAGACAAGAATTCGCCAGTCGAGGAACTCGAATGGATTCCTGAGTTGCGCTGGGTCGACACGTGGGATGTCGCCCGGGATGAGAAGCAGGAGCGTGCGAACGCCCAGAACCCCGAGAAGCAGGCCCAGGCAACCACCGACCGTGGAGAGCAGCACGTTCTCAGTGAGCAATTGGCGGATGACTCGCCAGCGGCTGGCGCCCAGTGCAGCGCGAATCGCCAGTTCACGGTGGCGGCCGCTGGAACGCGCGAGCAGCAGATTGGCCACATTGGCGCAAGCGATGAGCAGCACCAGGGCCACCGCACCGAAGAGAACGTAAAGCGTTTCCCGGATGTCGCCGACGATGGACTCGCGCATCGGCACCACCGTGACGCTCTCGGATTTGTCAATAAACTGCGGATAAAGCCTGCGGAAGCGTTCAGCAACCGCTTGCATTTCGGCTTGGGCCTGCGACATGGAAACACCCGGTCTCAGGCGCGCGGCGACCTGGAGGAAATGGCCCTGGTTGATGCTATGCGGATCCGCTTGGAGCGGGATCCATACTTCAGCCTCGGGTTTTGCGGCGAAGCGCGATGGTATAACGCCGACCACCGGGTAGGGCAAAGAGTTGAGGTTTATGGTGCGGGTGAGAATCTGGGGGTCGGCACCGAAGTGGGATCGCCAGAGATCTTCTGAGATCAATGCGGCTTTGGGGCCGTTGGGGAGATCCTCTGCCTGGTTAAAAGCACGGCCGATCAGGGGTGAGACGCCGAAGACCGCAAAGTAGTCGGCGGACACATGAGCACCCTTGACCTGCTCGGGAAAATCTCCGGTGTCGATGTTGAAGCCCGGACCCTCCAGATCGTACAGCGCCATGGATGAGAAGACACTGTTGTCGCGCCAGACCATGTATTTAGGGATGGAGGCGGTGTAGGAGACGCCCATGGGAAACTTCCGGCCAATTTGCACGATGCTGTCCGGATCCCGGAAGGAAAGCGGTTGCAAAAGTACCTTGTCGACGACGCTGAAGATGGCAGCGTTTGCGCCGATGCCGATGGTAAGGGCGGTAAGGGCTACCAAGGTGAACCCTGGATGGTTGCGCAGGGTGCGGACGGCCTGGCGAATATCCTGCCACAAACTCTCGAGCCAACACCGCATCTTCTCCATGCCCTCCTCGGAAATCCAGGTCGAAGCCAGAAGCCAGCGAATCACTTCAGCGATCAACCTAACGTCGATTCGGCGCGGGCAGAAAGACGAAGGGCCGAAGCTCCGCGATTCTGCGGTGAGCCGTGCATCGCATGCGCCGGGCCGGTCTCAGCGGAGGAACCCGGTCGTTAGAATGGATAGGTGCCCCAGATTGCTCTCCACCGCCGCGCACCTTCCTTCTGGCCGCTCCAGATCGGCGGATGGACGCTTTATGGATTGGCGACCGCCGTCTCCTACATCCCGTTTCGCCACATGCGGGAAGCGGTGGATTATCAGATCGCTTTTTTTTGCTCCACGTTTTTGGCCAGCTTCGTTCTCTATGCCTGCTGTCATTTCCTCTGGCGGCGGTCTACCCCGTTAGCGACTGCTCTGTTTCTCTCCGTGGGTATCTCGTACATCCTGGGATTTCTATGCACTGTCGTATCGGCTCTCACGACACTCCACCTGATTGAGCCCCGGACACCCCTCAGCTGGAGTATGGTCGCCGCCCGGGCATTCGAAGGTGCAATCGTTCTGATCGCATGGAGCGCACTTTACTTCGGCATCAAGCATTACGGGACGGTCGAGGAGCAGAGGACTAGGTTGTTGGCTTCAGAAGCTACGGCGCGGGAGGCGCAACTTCAGGCGCTGCGTTACCAATTGCAACCGCACTTCCTGTTTAACACCCTGAATGCTATCTCGTCGCTCGTGGTAAGCAAACAGCCCGAAAGGGCCACGGAGATGATCGCCAAAGCTCGCCGGCTTACTGCGAACGACGCTCAGTTATCCCGGAAGCTCATCTTGTTACCTTGCGAGAAGAGCTGGCCGTGGCAGAGGAATACCTCTCCATCGAAGAGGTCCGTTTTGGACCTCGCCTGGCTGTCTCGCTGAGCGTTAGCGCAGAAGCTTATGAGGCGCAGGTCCCCAGGTTTCTGTTGCAACCGATTGTGGAGAATTCTATCCGCCACGGCATCGCACGTTGTCCGAATGGTGGAGAGGTCGCCATCAGAGCTTCTGCAAGCGGAGGACGGCTTCGCATCGAGATAGAAAATGACCGTAGGGAAGATATGGTGCAGTCCGGAGAAGACGGACATGGACTTGGCCTGGCGAACACCAGAACGCGGCTGGAAAAACTTTATGGAGAGCAGGGAAGCGTTATAGTCTCCACTCCGCTGAACAACCGGTTCTTGGTCTCAATTCAATTTCCGCTGACCAAGGGGCTTCTATAGCTTCTGAAGTCGGAGCGGCGACATGATACCTATTTCCAGGCGAGCGGCGGGAGATGCTGTCATAGGTATCGTGTCGCCCTCATTACGGTTGAAAACTTACGCGGCGCTTCGGCTGTGGCCGATTTTGCTTGGATGAATTCGAGCAGATCGGCATTGATCTGGTCCGCATTCGTGGTCGGCATGCCGTGCGGAAATCCAGGGTAAGACTTCAGCGTGCCATGCTTCAAAAGCTTGACGGACCTTGCTCCGGTGGTGAGGAAGGGGCAAATCTGGTCGTCCTCGCCATGCATCACCAGGACCGGAACGTCGATCATCTTGAGATCGTCGAAGAACTCGGTTTCCGAGAGTACCTTGATGCAGTCGTAATGAGCTTTGATGCCACCCATCATGCCCTGCCGCCACCAGTTCTCCCGAATTCCCTCGGAGACAATCGCGCCCGGACGATTGAATCCGTAAAAAGGCATGGTGATGTCTTTGTAGAATTGCGAACGGTGGTTCGCGGTGCCGTCGCGGAGGCCGTCGACCACTTCCTTGGGAACGCCGTCCGGGTTTTTCTCCGACTTCATGAAGGTCGGTGGGATGGCGCTGATGAGGACCGCTTTGGCCACCCGCCCCTTGCCGTGACGAGCGACATAGCGCGTCACCTCGCCCCCGCCCGTGGAGTGCCCGATATGTACGGCGTTCTTCAGATCGAGCGCCTTGACCAGTTCTGCAACGTCGGCGGCGTAGGTGTCCATGTCGTGACCGTTGATTGTCTGCGTGGAACGGCCATGCCCGCGGCGATCGTGGGCGATCACCCGGTAACCGTGGTCCAGAAAGAACATCATCTGCGCATCCCAGTCGTCCGCGGAAAGCGGCCAGCCGTGATGGAAAAAAAGAGGCTGACCTGTACCCCAATCCTTAAAGTAAATCTGCGTGCCGTCTTTCACCGTGATCGTATCCATTACATCTCCTATCGCTTTCGGTTTGTGGGTTTCGGCCGGTGCTAAGAAGGCGAGAGCTCTCGCATTCCTCCGGTTCCCCATCATCGGTGCACCATCGCCTTTGGGAAAGCCACATAGGTGGTTGTTTGTCCCCCCTCTTTGGTATGGCGAAAATGCTCCCGTCTTTCCGGGATTGAGGGCCTGAGAGGAACGGGTGGAAAAACTTGTGGTCATGCTACGATCGGGCCAACCACCCCATGACGTTCCCCGCGCCAGTTCCGGAGATCCCCGTGGCCAACATCGACCAAGCCCTGCCTACTACGTCAACAGGCTGGGTTTCACCTTTGATTGGGGGGACGAACAGGGCGGCATTGCAGGCATCTCCAGGGGCCATTGCAGACTGTTTATCACTAATCGCTCATTCCGAGAAGGCTACGGCAACACAGGCCCTATCCTTTTCTGGCTCAATCTCGATAGCAAGGCTGGGGTGGACGAACTCTTCGCAGAGTGGAAGGTGGCGCAAGCGAAGATCGTTTCCGAGCCGGAGGACAAACCTTGGAAGCTGCGTGAGTTTACGGCGGCCGATCCTGATGGCAATCTTATTCGTGTCTTCTATGATTTCCGGCACGGCATCAAGAGGAAACTCGATCCATGAAACTCGGACTTGGTCTCTACCGGCACATGTTGCACCCGGACTACTACGCCTTCGCCGTCCAGACCGGGTGCACGCACGTGGTCGTTCATTTAGTGGACTACTTTCGCGGCGGCTCCTCAAACCCGCGCAACAACCAGCCCACAGGCGGCAAAGATCAGCCTTGGGGCGTCGCCGGCGACCCGGACAAGCTTTGGACCCTGCAAGAGATGGTCAGCTTGAAGCGAGAGATCGAGGCCGCCGGGCTGAAGCTCGAGGCAATCGAGAATCTCGACCCTGCCCACTGGCATGACATTTTGCTGGACGGCCCCAAGCGCGCGCTGCACATCGAAAACGTGAAGACCATAGTGCGCCGAATGGGCGAAGCCGGTATTCCCGTACTCGGCTATAACTTCAGCATCGCCGGCGTGTGTGGCCGCGTCCACGGACCATTTGCCCGGGGCGGCGCCCTCTCAGTCGGCATGGACGGTCCGGTCGACACCCCAATTCCCAACGGCGTGGTGTGGAACATGATCTACGACGAGCACGCGGGCGAGGGCGTGCTCCCGACGATCTCGCACGACGAACTCTGGCGTCGTCTCGAGCGCTTCCTTGGGGAGGTTCTTCCGGTCGCCGAAGCCTCCGGCGTGCAACTGGCCGCGCATCCAGATGACCCGCCCATGCCCTCCATGCGCCGGCAGCCGCGCCTGGTTTACCAGCCTCATCTTTACCAGCGTCTCATCGACATCGATCCCAGCCCCAGTAACAAGCTCGAGTTCTGCCTTGGCACGCTCGGTGAGATGACCGGAGACGGCTTCTATGAGGCGGTCGAGTCCTACAGCCACCAGCAGCGGCTTGGCTACGTTCACTTCCGCAACGTCGCCGGCAGGGTACCGCAGTATCGCGAGACCTTCATCGACGATGGTGAGATCGACATGATCCGCGTGCTCTCCATCCTGCATCGCAATGGCTTCGACGGGGTGCTGATCCCCGATCACACGCCGCAGATCACCTGCGACGCCCCGTGGCATGCCGGCATGGCGCATACGCTCGGATTTGTGCGGGCGGTCCTTATGAGCATCGAGCGCGCCTCCGGGCAGCAACTCAGTAAGGGGAGATAAGGGGGAGACAACCTGCCGCGGCGTCTCAAAGGCAGCCTAAGCTTGAAACTGATAGTCGAATGTCTACCCTGGCAGCTATATGGGGGTCGCCTGTCTTCCATGGCGAAAACAATAGACAGCAGAACCGGTTGCTTGCGCCATTGGCTTGCGCTCGAGGGGAACTGAGATGAGATGGTGGCAGATTCGGAAACGCGATGCTGACCTTGAGCGGGAACTGCAGTCCGACATGGAACTGGAAGAAGAGGAGCAACGCGAAAACGGCCTGTCCGCGGAGGAGGCCCGCCGCGCAGCGCGGCTTGGTTTCGGAAATACGACGCTGATCCGGGAACAAGTCCACGAGTCGTGGGGCTGGGCGCCGGTCGAACGAGCCCTCCAGGATGCTCGTTACGCATTGCGACAACTTTGGAGATCTCCCGGGTTCAGCATCATCACAGTGATGACACTCGCACTCGGTATTGGTGCGACGACGGCGATCTTCACGCTCGTCTATGACTTAATGCTGCGTCCGCTTCCGTTTCCACAACCGGACCGGCTTGTGACACTGGAAGAGAAGGTGGCGGAATGGAGCAATATTTATCCGACGGTACCGGTGAGCGCGAACCACTTCGTATTTTGGCAGCGGCACAACCGCAGCTTCGCCGCGATGGCGCTCATGGAGCAAACCACCCTGCCGCTTGGCGGCGGCGGGCGACCTTTGCAGGTAGAGGCGGTGGTGCAGAACTTCCTGCGGGGCTGTGCTCGAAACCATGAACGCCGGAGTTGCTCCCGCGGCCAGTGTTGCCAGCACCGCCAGCAGGAGCGTGCATCCCACTCCAGCCCAATCCAAATGCAGGGAACCGCGAAAATCGACGTAAGGAGGCAGATATCGCTGCATGCTGGGAACGATTCCAGCCGCCAGCAGAACCCCTAGTCCACCTCCCAAAATGGTGAGCATCACGGTTTCACGAACGGCCATGCGTACTATCTCGGCCCGGCTCGCACCTAATGCGGCGGCAACCGCGAATTGCCTCTTATGGCTGCCAGAATTACCGGAGACCGTCGACCGGTCACGCAATTGCCGCTGGAGACAGTTCGTTCTGTCAGTCCTCAATATTTTTCGGCAATCGGTCTCCGAATCATTGCCGGGACTACGTTCGGCGAGAGTGACCGGGGCAAGAATCTGGCATTAGTTTCGGAGAAGACGGCCAAGACGCTGTGGCCGGGAAAAGATCCCCTTGGGCGGCAATTCAACTTGGACGATCCGGTCAAAGAAAAAGCATTCACTGTCGTTGGCGTTGTCGCAGATGCGCGCACAGTCTCTCTGGCCAGCCCTGACCCGATGCTGATTTACGTCCCGTACTGGTATCGCTGTGAATCCATGGGTGGGCTGGTCATTCGGACCCATCAGGACCCTTCCGAAATTGCGGAGGTGATCCGCCAGACGATTTGGGAGGTTGACCGGGGTGTACCGGTGCCGACAGTGCGTGCGCTGGGCGTCATTGTGGCGGATTCGGTAGCTAACCGGCGGTTCGAGATGGATCTTTTGCTCCTGTTCGCGGTGAGCGCGCTCTTTCTTGCAGGGCTGGGTGTTTATGGTGTTCTCACGTATTCGGTCTCGCAGCGTTACCGCGAAATGGGACTGCGCGTGGCGCTTGGAGCGCAACGGGCGAGTATATGTTGGTTAGTTCTCCGCGATGGACTCCTCCCGGTTGCAATCGGTGCAGCTGCTGGAGTTGCCGTGGTTTTCGGGTCGGCGCGAATGGTGAGCGGTCTGCTTTTTCAGGTCAGCCCACATGACCCTGTTTTGAGTGCAGGCGCGGTCGGCGTGCTGTTAGCGGTAGGCACAACAGCATGCCTGTTGCCAGCGCGCCGTGCGGCAACAGTGGAACCGATGCAGGCGCTGCGAACGGAGTAAGCAAAGGATAACGAAAATCCGGATCAACCCGGGGGACCGCGGGGTCGCCTGCCTTGCAGCAGAATGTTTCACCTTCCACTTTGGCTTTGCCTGGATCCCGTTGATCATGTCCGACGACCGCCCGGGATAGAATGCTTCCAGCGAGCTTATGGCTCATGCAGTGCAGAAAAAAAAATCAGCGGAGAGATTGGAAGTGAAATCACCGATGCAATCGCTGAGGTTCGTATGATGGAATATACTTCGGTCGCCGCCGATCCGTTTTCGATCCTCACTGTCGTGGTTGCACCGGCAGTGCTGACCAATGCGTCGTCGGTTTTGGCGCTGGGCACGAACAATCGCCTGGCACGCGTGGCCGATCGTAGTCACGTCGTGACCGCGCAATTAGCAAAGCTTGAGCCCGGCGCCAGGGATCATAAGGTCTCGATGGCAGAGCTCGCCGCGCTCGAAACGCGCGCTCAGTTGCTGTTACGAGCTCTTCGCTGCTTTTACCTGGGTCTCGGACTGTTCGCCAGTTCGGCGCTCATCTCGATCGCCGGTTCCATCGTGGTGTATTACGGTTGGCCATCGGCATTCCGGATAGCCGCCGGAATTGGCGTCGCGTGCGGCGCATCAGCAGTCATCGCGCTGGTCTGCGGCTCTGTTCAGATGATTCGCGAAACGCAGCTTGCAGTCAAAGGCCTGGCCTACGACGCGCAATCCCATGCCAGCTAGTCACTGATGCAGCCAGGATGATGGGAAACGATACTCGCTCCTTTAGTGAGCAATGGATCGTGCCAGCGAAGCCAGATCGTCATCGCCCCAATCGTCGCGCGGCTCCGCCGCGGCGCGGGCAAACGTCCAGAGGCGCACACGTTCGGGTTCGATTCCAGCCAGGTCTGCAAAGCTTCGGATCGTTCTATCCGGATCGAGTCGCAATCTCTCACGGCAGTTGAGCAGGTGCTGGGTCGCATCGTAGGCAGGATCTCCCACGAAGGGCTTAGGGTCGATGACCAGCCACGGCTCACGTTCTGCCTGAATCACGTTGCCCGCGTGCAGGTCGGTCGCCAGCAACACCTCCCTGGTGGCGTTGCGCGGCAGCTCTTTAAAGAGCTGAAGACCTTCGCGGACCAGTCCGATATCGCGCGCTTGCTTGATCTGGCCTCGCGTCTCGTTCGCCCAATATTCTGTCAGCGTCGATAAGGATCGAAACGGGTGCGCCGTGCATGGCGGGCGCCAAAGGCGGCGTAGCAACCCGGAGATCACCCGGTCCTGATCCGGCTCGGCAAGGGTGCGGAGCGTCGTTCCTGGTCTACATCGTTCCAAGAGCAGAGCGCCGAGTTCTTCGTCGGCCTCAAGTAGCCGGACGCTCGGGTCTCCATCCCAGAACCGCAGGCCCTGAATTTCGTGTTCTCCTTCCATGTGCGGCATGCCGATCTTCAGCACCGCTGGTGTCCCGTTTGCAGCCCGCACAGGTGCCACGTACGAGCAACTCGGCTCTTCCGCATTGAGTGGTGCATCCGTTGTCAAAGCCCATCGGTGCTCCAGACTCCGTAGCACATCGGGCAGTCTGTCTAGCCATGCCGCACGGTCAGGACTCTTGCGGCAGTTAGCTGCCAACGCACTCGAGATGTTCGGGTCCATGGGTTAAGTGTAGTGAGCGATCGCATTACACCGGAACGTCGTGAGCCTGGTCACCGGAACTTTGCCAAAATGTTTCAGTTTTACTTTAAGTTTGCTTGGCATCGCATTGACAACCTGCGAGCTAAGGACAGGGCTACTGCACTGCTACGCTGAGAGAGACAGTCTGGCTGAGCGACCCGGCTGTGGCCGTTACGGTAACCGTACTGGTGCCGGTCGGTGTGCCAGGATCTGTGGTGCCGCCTCCATTCCCGCCTCCACTTGAACCACCAGAGCCGCCGCCGCAACTTACCACGCTCGCGGCTGCACCAATCGTCAACAACACAGCCAACCAGCGCATCCGGTTGCGGCTGGGCCGGAAGGTCAGAATCAGCATCCCCAGGCTGGCAAAGGCTGCCCACCGGGTCAGGCTCGCGCGGTCGTTGCCTGAGCCCTTTTTCACGCTGGCCGCCGTGGTCGAAATGGTTAACACCGTGGTCGCAGCGCTGCCGCTGGGCGTCACCGTCGAAGGAGCAAACGTGCAACTCGCTTCAGACGGCAGACCGGTGCAGGCGAAGCTCACCGCCTGAGCAAAGCCCCCGGCCGGCGTAACTGTCAATGTGGTGGTCCCGGTCGAGCCGGTCGCACTGATCGAGACACTGGTGGGATTGGCTCCCAAGGCAAAGGAAGGCGCTACGGCGGTCACCGTGATAGTAACTGCGGACGAAGTAGAACCGGCGAAGTTCGTATCCCCGCCATACTGTGCGGTGATGCTGTGGCTGCCGGCCGCCAGTGCGCTGGTCGCATAGGTGGCAGACCCTGAGCTAACCGTGCCCGTGCCGAGCTTGGTGGCGCCGTCAAGGAAGGTCACGGTGCCCGTTGGCGCGGCGCTGCTGCCGGTGCCCCCGGCAACCGTAGCCGTGAAGGTTACGCTTGCGCCGGCGGTGATGCTGGTGGCCGAAGCCTTCAACGTCGTGGTCGACGAAGCCGGCGGCGTGACCACGGGAGCGGAACCATAAATATTCAGCAGAACGGTGCTGCCGGAAAGGATGTCAGGCTTGCCGTCTTTGTTCAGGTCAGTAGCAATCGCCATCCCTTCGGCGGCGATATTGATCAAGTCTTTCGGATAGACGTTTCCGTTGGAGGGAACCGAGGTGAAGGTTCCGTCTCCGTTGCCGTAGAAGACGCCGCTCAGGTCCCCGGGATTGAGAAGCGCCAGGTCGATGTTGCCATCTGCGTTGAAGTCCGCTGCGGCAATGCCCGAACTGCGGATGGAGTCACCACCGCTGACATTGGAAAAAGTGGGCGCCTGGAAAGTGCCGTCTCCATTGCCCAGCGCAATCACCAATTGTGCCTGGCTCGCGGCGGTGGTCTCGTTCAGGCAGGCGAGGTCGAGTTTGCCATCCTTGTTGAAATCGGAGAGAAGCAGGGAATACGTGGATGCCTCAGTGCCGCTGGCGGTCACAGTCACGTTTGCCGGTGCCTTGAAGCTGCCATCGCCGTTGCCAAGCAGCAACTGGAGTTGGTTGCTGGTTCCAGTGGCCACAGTGAAGGTGTTCAGCAGAGTGAACAGATCCAGTTTCTTGTCGCCGTTCACATCGACCAAGGCATAAATCTGCGGCGTGGACAACACGGTTGGTGCGGTTGCGCTACTTGTGGTGGTGGTTAGCGTGGGCGTTGCGGAGAAGGTACCGTCTCCATTGCCAGGCAACACGACAAAGCCGGCAATGTAAGGATCGGCCACACTGGTGCCGCCCACCACATCGGTGAAGGGAATGATGAGATCGCTGTGGCCACTGCTGGTTGTGGTGCCCGCCGCCAGGCCGCCCACCATGAGGTTGATGTCAAAATCATTGCTGGGCGCTATCTGGGGGAACGGATAGGCAACGGGCGCTTTGAACGTGCCGTCGCCATTGCTCAGGGCGACAAAGTATACCGGCAATGGGTTTTGCGCGTTTTGCCCGTTGGCCATATACGGGTTCAGGCCGCCGTCGACGAAAACCAGGTCGGCTTTTCCGTCGCCGTTTACGTCGGCCACCGCCGCGTAGGAAGAAGGCGCGGCTCCTGTGACCGTCTTGCCGAAGAGAGTAATGCTGGCGGGCACCTGGATCGAGGATGCGAAATTAAAGGTCCCTGCGCTGGAGCCGAGGAGCACGTAGTAGCTATTGGAGGAGCCGGGAACGATCAAGTCGGGGTATCCGTCTCCATTCACATCGCCCATATTCGTCCCGGTGTACCCGTTGAGAATCGCGTTGGCTGAGCCGGCGTGCGGCTGAATCGCAGGCGCGCCGGCAAAGGTGCCGTCGCCATGCCCCATCAAGGCATAAGACAGGTTCGGGTCGTAGGAGTCGCCGACGTATACCCCGCCATCGCCGAGCCCAATATAGATATCCTGGTTTCCGTCTCCGTCAAGGTCGTCGATCGCCACGTAGCCCGTCGAGCCGATGGTTGCGTAGGAGTTTCCGGCGGTAAAGGTGCCGTCGCCCTTGCCGGTATAGATCTGGAGAATCGCGCCAAGGCTAACGACTACGTCCAATTTGCCGTCATTATTCACATCGCCGCTGGCAAGGTTAACGGGGCTGCCGGTGGCAAAGTAGGGAAACGCGGGATTGGCCGCCGCGGTGAAAGTGCCGTCGCCATTGCCCAGCAACTCGGCTCCGTTTGACAGCACAAGATCTTTCTTGCCGCTGTTTCTGAAGTCCCCCGAAATGAGGCCGGAGGCCGCGGTAGACGTGCTAATGCCGGCGAGTGTGGGCGCGGCAAAACTCTGGGCGGCGGCGAAGGTGCCGTCACCCTTTCCCTGCAGAATGGAGATCTGCTGCGTCGTCTGGGTGGTATCGGAGATAGCAGCAAGGTCCAACTTACCGTCGCCGTTGAAATCGTCGATGACTACGGCATCGGTCCCGGTTCCGGTTGTGGGGTAGGTCACACCCATCTGAAAGGTGCCGTCGTCATTCCCCAGCAGAACGGTCACCGCACCACCGGCATTGGCGACCGAGGTATTGGTGATGACCAGGTCGCCATTGCCGTCTCCGTTCAGGTCTGCGGTCGCGATCACGCCGGCTGCAGCAAAAGCGAAGTTGGTCAGGGTAAAGCTGCTGGTCCCGGCAGCGATGTAGAGGCTTTCATTCCCGGAGGCGCCAAGTCCGATGGTAGCGAACACACCGATCCCCTTGGTGGTGGTGCCGACAAAGACAAACGGGGTCGAATTCAATCCGGTTGCAGGCGCCATGCTGCATTTTTTCGCGAACACGTCTGGAGTCGTGGTGAGGCCGGCTTCGGTATGGAGGGTGCGTTCGTAGTCGTTGGTAATGCCGGTCTCGCCGTATGTGCCGGCGCCGACGTTGTAGGTACCCGTCCCCAGCGACAGGGTGCAGTCCGGTTGGCGAAAGAGGATTAACGCCTGCCCCGGCAAAGCCGAAATGGCGGTGAAGTTACCCTGAAAATCCGCCGTCCCGGTTTGTGAGCCGTCGGAGCCGGTGAACTTGGAGGTGGCGTTCCGCCGGATGATCCTGGTTTGCGGACTGAGGCTTTGCCCGTGCAATTGGGCTGCACCGGGTAAGAAGACTGAAGTGACCAACAGCGTCAGGAGAGCTGGGCTGAGCCAGCGGGTTATGGAACCAAGTGCAGAGCAAGACTTCAGAGTGCGCCGAAGGCAGACGGCAATATTTTCGTGGTTGGTCACCAGGCTCATAGGTCCTCGAAAAATAAAACGGCAAAGTTTGGAGCGACGGGGTGGGCAAGATCCTACCTAATTTCAACGAGAAGAGGAAGAAATTATGGCAAATTCTCAATTTTGGCGAGGATTCAAACAATCTGCGGATCCCAAGCATCATCATTAACACTTCGTGTGGAAAGCTTCTCAGCACTATGGATACAGGACAGAAGCGGAAAAGCTGGCCGGACAAGTTATCGTTCTCCTGCCGCGTGACCTAGAGAGAAACGGCCCCCCCAAATGAGTACTATCATCCCGGGGAGTCGACTTACCTCTAGCAAGTTAAAGGAGAAATGACACTGCAGAATTGCCATAGATGCGAGGCCCTGACGGCCGGCCGCTAAACGCGCCTGCCCCGGCGTGCCGTGGGAGCCAAGCCCGGATGGGTCAGTGTGAGAACTCACCGATCCCGAATTCAGTCCCGAAGGGACGGCTGAAAATAACCCAAGATGTAGTCCTGGGTGCCCTTAACCATTCTCCAAGTCCGGGCTCACCCAGGACTGCGGTCCTGGGGCATTCTCAGCCGTCCCTACGGGACTCAGTTAGTCTGCGGAGTTCTCACACAGACTCGGCAGGGTTGGGGTACCGATCCCGATGAGGATCCGAGTGCCGTAGGTGCGGCACTGAGTTACAAGAGGATTTATGGACTGAAACCTTCTTATCCTAGAAGGCTTCTGAAAGGGAGGTTCGTGTGAGCAGATGTTTCACAATGACGGGTTCAACGAAGGCAGTAGTCCGCAATATAATTCCCGCATGTCGGCCCTTCGCCTTGTGCCCATTGCACTTTTCTTTACTACGCTGGCAGTCGCGCAGCAAACCATCTCGTTTCCGACCGAGGACGGTGGGCGCATCTGCGCCGATCTCTATGGACAAGGCTCCCGCGCCATCGTACTGGCCCATGGCGGCAGATTCAACAAGGAGAGCTGGCGGGAACAGGCTGAGGACCTGGCATCGAAAGGATTTCGCATCCTGGCCATTGATTTTCGCGGGTTCGGCTGTTCGACCGGTCCCGGACAATCGGACTTTGATACGGCTCCCTTTGCGAAGGACGTGTTTGCCGCGGTTCGCTATATGAAGGTGAATGGCGCCACAACGGTATCGGTGGTTGGGGGGAGCTTTGGCGGATCGGCAGCCGGCGATGCATCCATTCAGTCGGCGCCGGGTGAAATTGATCGGATCGTATTACTCGGCGCGGCGCCAAACCTGCCCGCGGACAAATTGAAGTCACGGGCTTTGTTCATCGTCGCGCGCGACGACAGCAGTGGCAGTGGCCTAAGGCTACCTGGCATCCGTGCACAATATGAAAGGGCTCCTCAGCCGAAAGAACTGATCGTTTTGGATGGTTCCGCGCATGCTCAGTTTCTGTTCAAAACAGACCAGGGTTCTCGAGTTATGCAAGCAATTGTCCGATTCCTATCAGCGCCATAGAGGTCTTGCACGAGCCGGCGCCGCAGAAGGCGGCAATCTCTTTCGACACTTGCCTTGCTGGTCTTCAATAGATGTAGCGCGCGTTCAACGCGCAGACTCTGGAAATACGCCATCGGAGATTTTCCAAGGACGCTGCGTAGCCGCCGGGTAAGCGTCCTTTGCTTGCGCCTACGGCTCGCGCAGCGCTGTCGAGGGAAATCCACGTGCCAGCCGGGCCCGCGCTCAGCGTTCGAAGCGTTGTACAACCGGGTCGGAATGCATTAGATGATCAGTCAGAGCATAAGCAGTCTGAGATGGCCTGGAATCGACAATGAGATATCTCGCTGTGAGCGAGGCAGGCTCGGGGCTGACAGCACGTATCAGCCATAAAGTTAGATCGATGACGTGCCTGAAGCGCTCTACTCGCAACATCGTAGGGCGCTCCACGCCAGGCGCGGTATCATGGCTCATAATTTGGGGGTGCGGATGGTTCACGAATTACTTCATGAGCTGTTTCAGTGGCATGCTATCCATGAAATTCTCCACCTATTGAGCGGTTGTGTTGGCTCGTTTTTGGGGACTTGGTTCTACTTCCGGACCATCGACAGGCGCAGAATCGAGAGAGAACCATGATCTATTGCCCGTCTTGTAGGGCTGCGTGAAAACCGTCCCTCCAGAAGAACCCAATAGGCAGATGCCCCAGGTTCCCTGGATTTCCTGTTGAGTGTTATGGCGTTGACGAACTGCATGTGTCTTTCCTCAAAGAAAGCCGCATGTGTGGCGGCTGGTGAGTGCCGAGGTGAATGTAGGACACCGGTCCAATCTCCATTAAGAGCGCTCCCGCTCGAAGGAATTTCCGGAGTCGCCCCTCGACAGTCTAGGAAGGCGGGCCCATTATTTCTCCTAGACGCCAAAGGAGAGATGATGGCGAAGCCGTTGACCTCTTGCAAGCTACCTTCGACTGGTTAATCCTAAAGGCCGTCTCGCTTGGGAGGTTTCAGTGGTACGACACATGGCCAAGCTTGTAAGCGCAATTCTCCGCGACGAGTCACGGCGGGCTCATGGCGTCCCACTCCTTCCATTGTCTCACTGGTACACGTGCGGGACACCGATATCTCCGCTGATTTCCATGCGCCCTCATCGAACGGGCAGCAGGCCGTAGACATCCACCTCGTGTTTTGTGCCTACATAGACATGCCCGTTCACAACCATCGGGATATTGAACCGTAGGGCAAGGCCGGCGCGGTCCCGTCCGACGTTCTGCTCGCTGTTGTAGAGTTCATGCGCCACATTCGCAGCATCATAGGCGTAGAGAGCCGCGGGCTGGTCGGCTCCGTTCCAGCTTTTGGAGCGGAGTACCCACACTATTCCGTCGCCAAGTCCGTTGGCGGATATCGTTGGGGTTGCCGATACACCAGAAAAGCTACTTGCCGCCTTGGGTGATAGCTTGCCGTCGATCACGGCAAATTGACGCAGTGCGTCCCCGTCGCTGAGGACGTAGACATAGTGGTTCCAATAGGCCATGGATCCAAAGACACCATCGGGAACGGCTATCGTCTGCAACGAATGACTATTGTTTCCAGCCTGCCAATGTCCCATTTGGTCGCGATCCACCAGGTAGAGGACGCCCCCTTTTCCCTCCACCACCGCCAGGTGAGGATGCGCGCCCGATTGGTCGGGCAACAGCATCGGCCCACCGGAGCCCAGGTCGCTGTCGCTAGCATCCAGATCGGCCGCGTTATACGGAGCGAAATAATCACTGAGCTTAAGACTCTCTCCGTTTAGCTTGAGCAGGGAATCGCCATAGTCGCGGCCACCCTTGCCAGCGTCGAAACGCCCATTGCCGGTGGCGAGAAAGATATTGCCGGATTGGTCGGCCGCGGGCCCGGTATCTCCTTCCCAGATTCCGCTGTCATCGGCATCGGGAGATGCATTGAAGACCGCTTCCTGCTTCAAGCTACCCGCGCGGTAAGCCATCACCCAGCCATGGTAAGGGCCGACATCGCAGGCAGAGGCCCATGTGAGATAAATGGCGCCGCGGTTCAACAACAGTGCTGCTCGCGGGTTATCCCGCAATGGATTGAAGCTCAGCTTCCCGCTGCTGCTCCCGCTTCCGGAACCGCTTATGCTGGCTCGAATCTCCACCGGGCCGCCGAATTTCTCCACACCAGTCGTCACCGCGAGCGCATGCAGGTGCTGGGCGTACGTGTTCTCGAAAAAACCTGATCGATCCATGGTGCGAGCCAGGACGTAGAGTGTTCCGGTGTCTGGGTCGATGACGGGGGTGGAAGTGATGCCAATTTCCGGTGAGATGAAGGGACAACTTGCATACAGCGCCGGTACGGTGGTGAGACCTTTTCTGAGAAAGCTCGCCTGCCACAGCGGAGTGCTCGGGTTTCCGTAAGCATCGAAGGCATAGACGCTGTCGTGCTCGGTAGCGATGAACAGGACATCGTGGCGGCCTTTCCCTGGAATCTCCACGCCCCCCAGGAAGAGCGGTTGGGCGTAGACATCTCCGTCCACGCGCAAGGTGAAGAGCTTTGCAAAGTGCTGCGCATTTACATTGCGCGTGGTCAGTTTGGTCTCGTTTAGATTCGCGCCGGTGCGTGCGTTGTCGTACTGGGAGGTAGTCACCCTCTGTGCACTGGCCAACGCCGCAATGGCAAAGACCGCCAAAACGATCACCGCACGATTACCAATCCAGTTCCTTCTGCTCTGACGCATCTTGAAAGCCTCTGTGGAGACGCGCTCCGATCCCGGCGGCATGAGAAGGGAAGGGAGAGTGCCGCCGCTCCTCTTCCGCTCTCTATGCCATCCCTATGTAGTATACAACATATTGAATGTAAGTCGTGACCAACTCCGCGCAGATCTGATTGACTGCGCGCGCCGGCACGGGGCGGGATTAACCCTTGTTCAGGAAAATTGAGCGTGAGATCATGATTCCCGTTTAAGCTGGAACAGGAGGAACAGGGAACTGAGCTCGCACAAACGTGATTCGTTCGCTCTCCTGGCTGTCCTGGTTTTGCTTGCCGGGACGGCACGAGCGCTGCCCCACCTGCCTAGGCCTCGTCCTTCCAAGCCTCGTCCCAACCAGCCAGCAGGTGTTGATCGCCTCGGATCTCCACTTCAACCCCCTTGCCGACCCCACTCTGGCTGCCGATTTGGCGAAGGCGCCCGTCCATAAATGGGAGGCGATTCTCAGCCGGTCTTCATCCACTGCCTACAGTCCCTACGGGCAGGACCCCAACTGGCCGTTGCTGCGATCCGCTCTGGATGCCATGCGCAAGGCTGAGCCCGATCCCACCCTGGTAATGATCACCGGCGACTTGCTTGCCCATGGATTTCCGCAGAAGTACGCGCAGGCCATCTCCGACACCAACCGCGCTCACTACCGCGTTTTTGTATCGAAGACGGTGGCTTTTATCGCCCTCGAGCTGCGCCAGCGCTACAGCAAGTCGCAAATCCTCGTTACCCCGGGCAACAACGACGATGACTGTGGCGACTACAACATTGTGGCCGGAGGGCCCTTCCTCAGCGATACTGCCCGGACGATTCGGTCACTTGCTCGGGTCCATGGCCGATTCACGGAGGAATGGAAGTCGCTTGGCAGTTACACTGTCCAACCGCGGGGTATCCGCGGGGTGCGAATCGTCTCTGTGAACTCTGTTTTTTTCTCTAACAAATATCAGTCGGTAAGTTTTGCCGATGGCTGCAAAGCAGTTCAGTCGGATGGTCCGGCGCGCACTTTTAGCTGGCTTGAGTCCACGCTGAGCCGTGCCGCGCAGAATCGCGAAAAAGTCTGGATCATGATGCATATCCCTCCGGGAATCGACGGCTACTCCACCATGGTCAGCTATCGGTCCTTGTACCAGGCAGCATCTTCCGCGCCTCCGGATCTGTGCAGTCAAGCCATCGTCCCGATGTGGAAGCCGTTCTGGACAGATCTCTTTGATCGCCTGATCGCTCAATACCCAACCACGATCACGGCCATCTTCGCCGGTCATGATCACACCGACGACTTCCGCGTCATCTATGCCGGGCAGGCCGGTCAGCAATTTGTCCTCATTGATCCGCCGGTTTCCCCCATCTACGGGCAAAACCCTTCGTTTCGCGTCGTCACTTTCGCTGCCGGCGGCGCGCTGACCGATCAAACCACGTGGTACCTGACCAACCTGCAGTCCGCCCGGACTACGGTTCCGGGAACCTGGGAGCCGGAGTATACCTTCACCAAGGAATGGCAGAGCCCGCGTCTGGGCGCAGCCAGCCTTAACTCCATAGACGATCAAATCCGCAGCGATCCCGACGCAGGCCAACGATGGCTGACGCTCTTGAATGTCTCCAGTACGTATCACCCTGTGCCCGCCAACGGAGTGCGTACCCTGGAGTGCGCGATCGCCGCCCTGGACCCCGCATCCTACAAGGCTTGCTACTGTCCCGCGCCCTGAGTCCAGAGCCGTCTTTGTCGAACCGGCAATCAGTGCTGGGTGCCCCATTCAAGCCGTACGTTGGCTTGAGTGGGATAGCAGCTATCGAGGTCAAGCCAGGTCCGGGTTGGGAATCAATACGTCGCGGACGAGGGCATCGAGATCAGAACAAGCGGCAACGAACTGGCGCAGAGTTCGCCGGGTCGGCCCGAAAGAATCGAATTCTTTGAGGGACAAACCGCCATCGCTATAGGCGGCGCGAAAATCCGCAAATTTCTTGAGGAGCGCATCCACAATATGTGGAGGGACAGGATCGTCGATTCGTGGACGAACCTCTATATCGCTGGCGTTGAAGCGAACCTGCCAGGCATGGGGAGGCGAGATGACCACATCTCCGCCAATGAACTCGCTCCAATGCATGTGGTTGCGAAAGGCGGCCGAGAGCAAACGAATCCGGTAACCCCGCTGACGGAAGAGCTGGTAGGTCTTCTTGAATACCGCCACTCCGGCCCACTCCAGATACCCGGGATCGAGCGTGATGCTTTCTTTTTCTGCTCTCACTTTTAACCAGTCGTCGAGGCGGCCCACCATGATGGTGCAAACAGGACCCATGGCGGCAATCTCTTTTCCTTCCTTTTCGCGGCGTGCCAGTCCTCGCTCTACGGCTTCGGCGACCGCGACGCATTGTGGCAAGGTAAAACAAACAGTTGCGTTGATACTGATCCCGCGATAGGTTGCTTCCTCAATCGCCGGAATACCTGCGCTGGTGACCGGGATCTTAACGATCATATTGGAAGCCAATCGATCGAATTCCTCGGCCTGTCGTACCATTGCCTGCGTGTCGCGAAACAGCCGTGGATCGGTTTGTATGGAGAGCCTGCCGTTGCGCCCTCCGTGTTTTTCGAAGACCGGCAGCAGCAACGCGGCGCTTTTCACAGACATCTCGCGGACAACATTCCATGCCAGTTCGTCTTCAGTAGCGGTAGGATATTTTTCGATCAGGTCGAGAAGCCGCTGCTTCCAGACAGCCATCTCCTGTTTGAGGCCGCTTACCACGATCACCGGGTTGCACGTTGCCCCGACTCCACCGTGCTGCATGGAGTAGGTCAATTCAGAAATGGATGCCGAATCATTCCACAAGCACGTTGGTGTAGCCTGTGTCATTTCATGCAAAGGACTGCGATAACTCACACCGGTTGCGCTGGTCATGATCTCTCCTTGAGCGGCAGCTTCTTCCGAATAACATTAGACAGCCTCAAGCATCCCAGTGTCAAAGCGCTTATTTAAGCACCTATGGTAATTCTTAAAGGCATTAACCGTGATATGGGACGGCGCTAATTCATTCTAGTCTAACCGCTATGGTAGCTCTCTTCTCCGGAAGCGCGCGAACACGGGCGCGAGCAGGTCCTAGGAAGCCTGTGTCGTAGCAGGACCCTGATAGGAACAGGACGGGTGCCCCAGGTTCGCCAAAGCGTACCTGGGCCGAAAATGATATTTTTCGACTGCTTTTCCTACCCTCGCCCCGGATCTGTTGGTCGATTGAGTGAAGACTGTGGTGGGCTTCGCCCGTCTTTTTCGACCCAGGTACGCTTTGGCGAACCTGGGGCACCCATCCTGTTCCGACACGGAGTTCGCAGGGAAGGCCTGAGAATATCTCAGGATGTCAGTCAGCTGAAGCCCTCTGCGACCGCACCCATGCGCACGCCCAAGATTAGTTGTGCCTGGTAGGCTCAGGATTTGCTTTAGACTCGTCGGCACCTCTCATGCTGACAATGAAACTCTGAATCTCGCTTGAACGGCGATCGAGGTTTGCTTCTTGCTTGCTCATGACCTCACGATGGCGGTCGAACATCTTTTGCGCATCTTCGTGCTTTCCCAGGCGAACATAGGCCTGACCCAGCTTATACAGCGGTTCAGGATAATCCGGATCAAGGGCGATCGCCTTTGCGTAGTAGGGCACGGAGTCGGCCGGCCGCTTTTCTAACCGAAGCACTTCGCCCATCTGATAGTAGGCACGCGCATCACGAGGCCGCAGTTGTGCCGCCCGGTTCAGGGTGGCCATCGCCAATGCCGCATTCGTCAATGTTCCATCGTTGTTCATCGCCACCACCAGGCACGTGCCGTAGTAATACTGTGCCCCAAAACTTTGTGGCTCGCTTGGCAGCAAGGTGCGCAAGCTTAGCTAATACTTCTTCAGACCGGGCGCCCGAGAAGGTGTAAGCTTCGCCCAGGAAAAGGTAGGCCGGCTCGAAGTTCGGATTCAGATCGACCGCCTTCAGAAAAGCATCCACCGAATCCGCCGTTTTACCCGCCATGAATTCCGCGGCACCCAAGGCCAAGTAGATCTGCGACGACTGCGGATTGCGAGCCTGCGCAGCGCGCAGGATGGTTTCCGCTGCCTGGTAGTTCTCATGAAGCAGCAGCTCGGAGCCGAGGTCAAAGGCAAACCGGTCGTTGTCCGGATCGAGGCTGGTCGCTTCCTGATACTCGAGCAGCGCGTTTTTATAGTCCTTCCTTCGCTCGTAAATATCAGCCAACAAGTCATGAATTTCGCCCGTGTTGTGAACTGTCATCGCCCGCTGAGCCGCGTCGAGAGCGAGGTCCAGATCTTTGGGATCTGCATTTTTCCAGGCGCAAGACGGCAATGTTGTACAAAGCATCGTACGATCCGGGGTCTTCTATGGCAGCTTGTTCAAAGCGTGACAAAGCCTGTTGCGGAAATCCTTTCGAGGCCAATACCGCGCCTTCACGCACATCCCTCGCACTCGCGGGGAGCTGAGCAAGACTCCTATCCAGGAGTGGAATCGCAGCGTCGGCCCGGCCCTGCTGAAGCCGGACCAGGGCCAGATCGTAAGACAGTTCGAGGTCATCCGGCTGCAACAGAATCGCCGCGTCCAAAGCTCTGGATGCGGCCTCCGTTTTTCCCTCTTCTAATTCGAGGGTCCCAGCCAGCTTTAACCACGGGGCGGCATTCGCACCTTTAGGAGGAGACGCCGATTCAAGAATCTTCAGCGCCTCTTTCTTATCGCCCGTTCCGGCCATGGCCACAGCAAGTTCATAGGCGACGGCAGCCGAATGCTCCAGGCGATATGCCTGCTCCAAAAGCGGTTTTGACTCGGAATATTTTCCTCGCGCATTCAGCAGGGCGCCCAGGTTGTAAAGTGCATCGACAGCGCCAGGACGGAGAGCCAGGCTGTGGCGAAAAGCCGCTTCCGCTTGATCCGAATTGCCCGCGCGCAGGTAAGCAGCGCCCAGATTGTTGAATGCTTCCGGCCGATTGGGAGCCAGGCGCGCAAACTCCTGGAACATCTGCAATGATTTGTCGGCATCGCCCGCCCTGTCATAGGCGATACCCAGAAGATTGCAAACGTCCGCATCGAGGGGATGGTCGCGGCGGTAAGTCTCAAGTGTTTGGATGGCTTCTGCGGTGTGGCCACTATCGAGTTCGCGGCGAACAGCGCTCAGTGGATTCTGTTGTTGCCCGAGTAGGGTGCACGGAAGTAGGGCAAGCAAGAGCGACAAAGCGATGCCTTGCCAGTGAATCCATCGGGAGCGTCATCATACGTTTTGGCCGAGATTTGCCGGCTCAGTGGAGCGCATCCGGCCTGCCTAGTGTTGCAGCGGGACAAACTGAAGCTTCAACTGATCGGTGACAAATCCCTTCATTTGGCGAACACTCTCCATGATACTCGGCTTGCGGGTAGCGATCCAGCTCCACCATCACCCATCCGTCAAAGCCAATTTGCCGATAGAAAGCGGCCAATCCTCGAAAATCGACCGTGCCCTGTCCGACCTCGACAAAGTCTCCTGTGGCCTTCGCTCCCAAATAAGCAGGACCCGGAAGTTTTGGATCGAAGTCTTTCCAGTGGCTCACCGCCAGGCGCGAAGCATATTTCTTCACGGTTTGCAGCGGATCGAGTCCCATACCCGCAAGATGACCCACATCGGCGCAGAATTTCAAGTATTTGGGGTTCGTGCCGTCGAGGATTTCGATGACCACATCTTTAGGAATATCGCGTTCCGCATGCAAGGCAACGAGGATGCCGTATTCTTCGCTGGCGATTCGGCCGATTTCGTCCGCGGCACGGATTACCTGCTGCACATCTGCCGCCGTCCGTTGATAGGGCTTGCCTCCCACAGGGGGCGGCGGAGCCCATCCCAACGCGATATATTTTGCGTTTGCCGCTTTCAGAAATTTGCCGTCCGAACGGACTTTTGTCATGATGGCGTCCCAGCTCTTGCGCTCGTGCAGCGGCAATGCCTGGTAGACGCCCTCGAGTTGTACTCCGATTCCGCGAGACCGGGTAACGAATGCCGCAGGATCTGCCCCGTACGCGGAGTCCAGATGGGCAGCGCTATTGTCCGCTTCGGTAGCACCGATCCCCAACTGGGCAATCCCTCCACCGCCTTCCAATACTCGGCGGTCGAGTGATCGGTGGCAAGCCAGGTGGTGGCGGCCATGCCAATCTTGAACTTCTGTGGCTTTTCTTGCCCGAGCCCGTCGCAAGGACAGGCGTAGGCCAGAGCGCCCAGTGTTGCCACCTTAAGAAACTTCCGCCGCTCCATCATGGACGACCTACTCCGTTCTCTCCGTTAGCAGACAGGTGATCGCTTCAACCCGGTTTATCCTACAAGGCGCGCGCGGATCGGATCAATCACGAGAACGGCCACATTGTGTGTGGCCGTTCTCAAGACCTCGCTGCCGTCCCTAAAAAATAAATTTAAGGGCAAATTGAAGTTGCCGGGGATTGGTGGCGAAATTCGATATTTGACCGAAAGAGGGCGTGTCAATGGTCGAATTCGGCACGCCGAATTGTGGTTTATTCCAAAGGTTGAAAGCCTCCGCGCGGAACTGGAAGTATTTCGTTTCCGAGATGGGCAGGTTCTTGAACAGGGAAGTATCCCAGGTCGAGACCCCAGGGTTTCTTGGCCCCGGCGTCGGTCCGCACGTGCCGAAGTAGTACTGCAAAGGGGCGGAGTAAGCATTTGGGTCAAGCCAGTGGTTGATCGTCTGATTGATATGCGGCGTGGCAATGCAGTTGGGCCTGGCGCCACCTCCCGCCCCGGTCAAGTTGGAACTCGGCGAGATGGTGATCGGTTGACCATCCGAGTAGTTCACGATTCCGTTCAGTTGCCAATCGTCCACCAGCTTGCCGGCAAAGCCAGATGGATTCAGATCGTGCCCCTTACCGACCGGCAAGCCATAGGTGGTGCTGAATACGAAACGTTGTGGCGTGTCGTTGTCCCAAAGACCCCATTCTTTATTCAGATGGTAGCGATCCTGAATGCCACGCAGCCCAGCCTCAAAGTCGCTTCCCTGGTTCAGAGCCTTGCTCCAGGTGTAGGCCGCATGGAAGGCGAAACTGTTGGACATTCTTTTGTCAACGCTGACCTGCAGACCGTTGTAGCTGGAACTCAGGTCGCTATCCAACCACTCGACGAAAGTCGGGTTGTGCCTTGAACGAACTGCGGAAAGGGGATGATCGGCGGACTGCCGGGATCGTCAAGATGCCCCTGGTTTTCGTTGGTAAGACTCCACAGGTGGCGGCCCTGGTTGAACACGTAGTTGATTTCAAACGCCAGATCCCTGGTGACCGAGTATTGGAAGCCGAAACTTCCTTCATAGATATCGGAAGGGATCGAGATGTGAGTTGATGGAGCGAATCTGAAGCTGGCTAACGGCCGCGATGTCATCGATGCTCACAGGATCAGTGAACCCTGCAGGGAACCCGTTCTGCAGAAACAAGCCCGGCGCAGCGTTCAACGAGTTGTTCAGGGCGTGGTCGGTGAGAAATGGCGGGTTGAGCGGTAACTGGCTCTCGCTGCCATAGCGGTAAGTATTTTGGAAGTAGACACCAGCCCCTGTGCGCAAGACCAGGTTGGGGGAGAGCTGATAGGCGATGCCTACCCGGGGAGCAAAGTTATCCAACTTGGGATGGACGGTTGTCCGGTTGAAGGTGCCCGACGCATTGCTGGGGATAGTAAACAGGCCGCCCTGGCCGCCATTGAGCGTCGGGGTTGAAGTTGGTTACGTGGTTGTCGCGTTCAAAGAGCGGGCTCTCATACTCATATCGCACGCCATAGTTGATGGTGAGTTTTGGGTTCGCCCTCCAGCTGTCGGCGACAAACCAGTTGAACCCGTTGCGATAGATATGGGCGATGTTCAGGTTTTCCAACTCGGACGAGTTGGGAATCCCGAGGAGAAGGTCGGTGATGCCCTGATTGCCAGTGTACTGACCGCTAAAGTTGAAAAAGCCCCGAGTACAGCACAGATCGCTGAAGTTATCCGCGTCTCGGCGCCACTCGATGCCGGCCTTGAGGCTGTGAGTCCCCTTGATGAGCGTGATGGTGTCTTTGAACTGCCAAATCTGCGCAAATTGATTCTGCGGCAGCCAGCGGGGGCTTCCCAACTGAGAGAAGCCGGAAATGTCGAGTTCCGGAAGTCCGCCCGAGACGCCCGCGTAGACGGGGATTCCGTGTCAGTCCAACCTGGCTATTGCCGTCCACGCCCAACGTAGCCTGCGTGGAGTGCGACGCAGCCCGATTGAACGTGTAGTGCGCATCGCTGATCAAAGAGGGGCTGAAAAGATGGACCCATGCCATGGTGACGTTTGTGCCACGGTCATCGTTGATCCCTTGGGTGGATCCGGCAGTGCCGTCTGCGATGGGATTGACTAAAGAGAAAATTCCCGGGATATTCTGACGCAGGTCAAAGACAACATAATGGCCATAAATGCTGTCCTTGTCGCTGATCTTGTAATCGACGCGAGTGCCAAACTGATCGGAGTTGCGCGACTCAGTAGGGCTGGAAATGTAGTTATTGCCGCTAAATGCACCTAGCTGTCCATTCTGTGCCAGGTTGGTGTTGGGCAGGGGGTAGAGCGCGAATATCTTTGCCCCTACAGGGTCAACACAACTGGGGTTCACAACGCCGGCCACAATGCAGTTGGCCGGAGCTCCAGGATAGGTGGGGTTGGTCGGCGGTGAACTCAGTTCATTGAAATTGTATTGCCGCATGAGCGGAGTGGGAACGGTTCCGACCAGACTCTGGCCCGCGGCAACTCGGGTTCCCTCGTAATTACCGAAGATGAACAACCTGTTTTTGCGAATGGGGCCGCCCAGGGTACCTCCAAATTGGTTCTGCCTGAACGCCGACCTGGGCTGGCCGGCCCGGTTGAGAAAGTAATCGTTTGCGTCCAATTTGTCGTTGCGGATGAATTCATAAACATCGCCATGCACTTCATTGGTGCCGGACTTTATGGAGGCGTTGATCACGCCACCGGCGCTACGCCCGTACTCAACATCGTAGTCGCGCGTCTGCAGCTTGAATTCCGCCAGGGAGTCGACCGCCGGCTGAGCGCTTTGGGCGCTTTGATCCTGAAGGTTCGTCGTATAGGAATTGTTGTCGGCGCCGTCCAGAACGAATTGTTCTCGGTCGAGCTATTGCCATTTACGCTAAAAACTCCCTCAGCGCGGCTCTGAAACGAAGCACTCGAGGGATTCACTCCCGCCGTCAGCAAAGAAAGTTGATCGTAGCGCCTGCCGTTCAACGGCAGATCCGTAGCCTGTTGCGAATCGACGACAGTTCCAACATCGGCGTTCTGGGTTTGTAGCAAGGGAGCGCTGTCTGTGACCGTGACCTCCTGGCTGTTGGAACCCACTTGCATGGTGAAATCCACCTGCTTACGGTCCTGGACGTCGAGGACAATCCCGTCGCGAATCTCCTTCTTGAATCCGCCCGCCTCGGCGGAAACGGTATAGTTTCCGACTCTCAGGTATGGGAAGACATAGGTGCCGGCGTCACTCACCTTCACCGTTTGCGATTCGCCGGTCGCCACGTTTTGGACTGTGACTGACGCGCTCTGGATCAGGGCGCCGGTGGAATCCTTAACCGTACCGACGATGCTTGCGGTGTCAACCTGCGCGTAGAGAACAGCCGAGGTAAACGTCACCATCAGTACAGCGCCTATCCGCAATGACCGTCCCAGACTAAGTTCGGAAAACCACATGACTCCTCCAAATGAGGCCGTGAAGCCGCCTTGCAAAGAAGATCAAAACGCCGGCACAGCTCTCGAATACGTTCTAACCGCTTATATAGTTGCCATAAAATTTATCGGAAGCGCTCGCAATCCATATCACGTATTTATTATGGGACGCCACTACCTCCCGGAACTCCGCTTTTCTTTACGTGCTGGCCCAGAACAACGTGTTGCTCGGTTGAAGTCTTGATGCTCGGCGAAAATAAAAACTGCTTCATTGAATGAAAACCCTTGACCGGTCATTGCTTGTCACGCCCGGGACAAAACCAATCTGCCTCCACGTCGCGCGAGTACATGCGGCGGGAGCGGTCGCATCGCCGATTCCCAGCCGCCGTTTTCGCGTTAACCTCTAACGTATGCCGCAGGCTACCGTGGGTCGATCCGTTGTCTCAACGGATCGAGATCCGGGTGGCCGGCCGTTCAGCTCCGTGTTTGGCGACGCTCATAAGCGGTTATATTCGACCCCTGCCTTTTACAGCTACGTTTGGTCGATTGTCAAGAGAGATAAGTGCGGAGGCAAAAGAGTGAGCCGTGGACGCGCATCGGAATGGTGGTTTCAAGAACAGGCGCACCTCTTACGTGCGAGCCGGGCTCCTGCCTGCGGCGTTGAAAGCCGCGTCGCAAAAGCGGCGAGACTTCCGTCAGACGAGGATTTGCTCATCGACTTTCGGGGCGGGTTTGATATACATTTCCCTCTTGTGGCGGCTGCGGCTAACCGCTTCGTTCCTCACCACGCTTTACCGTATGCGAGCCGGCATACAACTCCATCCCGAGGTGGGCGCCTTGTCTGCAGCAAAAATGGACAGAAGAGATTTCGTGAAATCGATCGCGGCCGGCGGAACCGCCGCCATGACTGGATGGCCGGCGCTGGCTGAATTGTCCAGCCGCCGACCCACCCCAGCAGCCGGCTTACAAGGTATTCACCGCTCCCAGGCGGCCCTGGTGGGAGCGATCGCGGAGCAGTTCGTGCCTAAAGACGAGTATCCCGGCGGCAAAGAAGCAGGCGTAGTTCCGTTCATAGATGCCAAACTTGCCGGGCCTTACGGAAAGTTCTACGTAGATCGCTATCAGTCCGGGCTGAAACTGGTGGATGAGGTTAGCCGGAAGCTTAGCCGGTGGAGACTTCGTATCCTTGAATTCCGTTCAACAACAGAAAGTCTTAAGCAGTCTGGAAGCAGGAATCGACGGCGAGCCGGCCGCTCGGGATTTCTTTGGCTTGATCCGGGAGCACACCTTCGAGGGCTACTACGGTGATCCTCAGCACGGCGCAAATCGAAACGGCGAGAGCTGGAAGATGATCGGGTTTGGAGGTTAGTCCGTGCCCCAAAACAAAGTCGATGCCGTGGTGGTGGGTTCAGGGGCCGGCGGGGGTATCCTCGCCAAGGAACTCGCGCAGGCAGGGCTATCGGTCGTGATGTTCGAGCGCGGCAACCACTACAGCGCGGCCGACTTCGACCACTCCGAATTGCAGTCTCAGTATTCCGTGCCGCCGGCATATGGCCCATCCGTCTTTGCCAACCCCCGCACCTTTCGCTATACCGACAGCGAAACAGCACGCTTGGTCTATCCCGGAGTGGACGATGTCTACGGGAAGACAGCGGCCTCCGTGGGAGGAGCCACGCTCGCCTATGGGGCTGCCGCCTGGCGCTTCAAGCGGGAAGACTTTCGCATGAAGTCGACCTACGGCACGGTCAAAGGCACCTCAGTGGAAGATTGGCCGATTACTTATGATGACCTCGAACCGTACTATGAACGGGCGGAGTATGAGGTTGGAGTATCCGGCCTGGCCGGCGCCGACCCGTTCGCAGAGCCCAGAAAAAAGCCTTTCCCGGTTCGCCCCCTGCCCATCAACCCGCAAGGAGAAATCGTCCGCGACGCCGGCTTACGGCTGGGCTGGCATCCCTTTCCGCCCCCCTTCGCGATTCTCACCCAGCCCTACAATGGCCGATATGCTTGTGTTCAATGCCGCTGGTGCCTTGCTCACGCCTGTGAAGTGAACGCCAAGTCGGGCACGCAGATCAGTATGTTGCCCTTGGCCCTTAAGACCGGGAAATGCGAGTTGCGGGTAGATTCTTTTGTGACCCGTATTCTGACCGACGAAAAGGGCCGTCCCAACGGTGTGCAGTATTTCGACGCAGAAAAAACGGACACGAGCAGTATGCCGATTTGATCGTAGTGGCCTGCTCCGCCACAGAATCGGCGCGCTTGTTGCTCAATTCGGCAGACAAATTTCACCCGCAGGGGCTGGGGAATTCATCCGGCCAGGTGGGCAGAAATCTGAATGACCATACCGGCGCCGACGCGTTCGGCATTTTCGAGCACGAGATCCCTCACGAAAAGGGCCCCGGCCCATCCATTGCGTTCAATGACTGGAATCATCCGCGCGGCCGCGAAATACGCGGCGGCGGTTATATCTATAACTATTACTGCACCCTGCCCATTGAATTTGCGACCACCCGTCCGCCCGGCGAGCCCATGTGGGGCCAAGCCCACAAAGAATTCCAACGCAAGTATTTCTATCGCTATATTCATCTCGGCAGCAACTGCCAGGCTTTGCCCCAGGAGAGAAATCGCATCGATCTCGATCCCAAGGTTCGCGATGCCTGGGGCATGCCGGTGGCGCGGATTACTCATTCCTACCTGCAGGAAGACTTTGAAGTCGCCAATTTTGTGATGGCCAAGCAAGAGCAATTGCTAAAGGAGGCAGGGGCCATCAAAACCTGGCATGGCGAGAATCCAAGAGGCGGGGTGTCAGACCATCAAAATGGGACCTGCAGAATGGGAAACGATCCCAAAACCTCGGTCGTCAGTTCCTACTGCCAAAGCCATGACGTCGACAACCTGTTCATCACCGATGGGAGCGTGTTGGTGACAGATGCTGGATTCAATCCGTCGTTAACCATCCAGGCGGTTGCGTTTAGAGCTGCAGAGTATATAAAGCAGCAATGGAAAGGTTCCGCGTGGCGCAACGGCAAGCGGGCGTAGCCTACTACTTGACAATGAAACCAGCTGCAGACAGCGTCTTTCCTGCGGGAGGTCTCTTCATGATTGGCGGCAGGGCGCTCATCATCGCCGCGTGGTCCGGCGTATTTATCTACGGCTACCTGAACGCGATGTTGGGCATCGTGCTGCCCAACCTCATGGACATGCTCAAGCTGGATAAATCCCAGGCGGGCAAATTTTTCATGTTCATTTCGATTGGCCTGCTCGTCTCCTCCATCCCCGCCGGGTTGACCATGGATTACTCAGGAACGAAGATCGTGACCTGCCTTGGTTTGCTGGCAGTTGCGGCTGCCTTTTGGGGGCTCGGAACGATCAAGTCGCCCCGGTTCTTGTACGCTCTATCTTTTCTCCTGGGGCTTGGCGGGGCGATGGTGATCGCCGGAGAAAACACCACCATTTCGCTGGCCAACACCAGTCAGCGAGAAGTCGCATCCAATTTGCTAAACCTCTTCTTTGGCGTAGGCGCCTTCATTGCGCCATTCATCGTGATGCCGGTCCTCAAGACAAGAGGCTTCTCCGGCGTACTGAAGGCCTCGGCCGTTTTAACCGCCGCTATCCTGGCTTTCCATCTGTCACTTACTTTTCCTCCTCCTGTGGTGGCCACGCACTTTCCTTTGGGGAGTGTCGCCACGCTTCTTGGCGAACCAAGGTTACTGCTGCTCATGTTCCTGGTATTTTTGTACGTCGGGACTGAGTTCTCCATTTGGAGCTGGACGGTTACGTTCTTTACCTCTGAACGCGGATACCCGCAGCAGTCCGCGTCGCGCATCATCTCCATATTCGCTCTGACGATGATCGCCGGCCGCTGGGCGACCCAATGGACCTTGGTCAAGTTTGGGCCGCTGCCTCTTTTGCTTATGAGTGCTGCCGGGGCAGTCATCAGTTTGGCCGCACTCTATCTTATTCGTGGACGGATACCGGTCATCGTCGCTGCATTGGCCGGCGGATGGTTCATGGCCGCCATTTTTCCAACCGCTCTCGGCCTCGCCGGCAGTTACTTTCCGTCATCGGTAGGTACTGCAATTAGCCTGGTCACTACAGGCGGGTGGATAGGCGCAATCGCTATCCCACCCGCCGTAGGATTCGTTGCCGATCGGTTTGGAGTGAGTCGCGGGTTACTTATACCGGTAGGCGCAGCACTTCTCATGCTTATTACTCCGGTTTTACTTATGCAGATGCACTGAGGAGCACAGAATCAATGAACGCAAATACTTCTATCGTGCATTCGCAAAATTTACCCCAAGGCCAATCGGGTGAATTGCTTCGCTTTTCTCGCCAGGAGGTTGGTTGGGAATGGATGAGCCTTGTGATTCGACGCCTGGTGCCGGGAGACACGCTCCCGTTGCAAACGCAAGAGGAAGAGATGGCCCTGGTCCTGCTGGGAGGTAAATGCGCGGCGGACTGGGGGGAAGGGGAGGTGTTGATCGGCGGCAGAAAGAATGTCTTTGACGGACCGCCTTATGCCTTATATCTTCCTTCCTCGAATCGTGTTGTGTTGAAGGCCGAGTCGGTCTGCGAATTCGCCGAGTGCAGGGTGCCGTCCACTGCTTCCTTACAGCCCAGGCTGATCACTCCGAAAGATATCTCCACCAGCCTGCGCGGCGGCGAGAACGCGTCCCGGCAAATTATCGACGTAATTCCACCTGACTTTCCCGCCGACAAGCTGGTCGTGGTGGAGGTCTACACGCCGGGAGGGAATTGGTCGAGCTATCCCCCGCACAAGCATGAGGTCCACAATCCACCCGTTGAAGTCGATCTGGACGAAATCTATTACCATCGCATGAAGAGTCGCCGATGCGTTCGCGTTTCAGAATCTCTACAGTTCAGACAACGAGCGGGATTCGATATTGAAGGTGCGCGATGGTGACGCCGTGCTGGTACGAGACGGATATCATCCGGTAGTGGCGGGCCCGGGCTACGACCTCTACTACCTGAATTTCCTTGCCGGCACCTCGCGAGCCATGATGGTGACGGAAGATCCGGATCATGTCTGGCTACGATCGAGCTGGAAACAACCGGACGCCCGGCTGCCCATGGTGCGTACTTGAAGGCCGGAACTTGGCATTCGTTTCATTTATGATTGTCTAAAGGTCCTTGGGTTTCTATGTCCAGCAACGACTCGCCTGCGAGCAGGCGCCAGAAATGTGTGAGGCGTTAGGTGCCTCCCGATTCCGCGTTGCTCCGGCATACCCATTCCAGGCGAGCCTTCCTTAAGCGCAGTGCTTTGCTAGGCCTCGGTGCAAGCGGCCTTGGCTCACCCCTTCCTCTGCTCTTTTCGCCCGCCGCGGCTTCCGAAACCTCACAGGCGGCCAATCCTCTTTTTGTTCAGGTTCCATCTTCCTCCAGCGGAATCAGCTGGCAGCATGTCAACGGCCGCTCTGCGCAATATTATCTTCCCGAAACAACCGGAGCCGGCTGCGCTTTTATTGATTACGACGGCGATGGCTGGATGGACATCTACCTCGTCAACAGCGGCCGTTGCGATTTTTACGATCCCTCTCCGCCGCTACGCAATGCCCTCTACCGTAACAATCGCAATGGCACATTTACCGATGTCACCGCCGAGGCCGGTGTTCCAGGCGGCGGCTATGGGATGGGCGCAGCCGTGGGGGATTTTGACAATAACGGCTTTCCCGACCTCTATGTAACGCAATACGGCAGCAGTATTCTCTACCGCAATAATGGCGATGGCACTTTCACCGACGTCACTAAAAAAGCTGGGGTTGCGGCTCCCGGATGGGCATCGAGCGCGGTCTGGTTTGACTATGACAACGACGGCAAGCTCGATCTGTTTGTCTGCCGATTCGTCGATTTCACCAAGGAGCTCAATAAGTTTTGCGGAAACACCGCCACCGGGGAGCGATACTACTGCGTCCCGCGCGTCTACACCCCCATGCCAAGTTGGTTATTTCACAATAACGGAGACGGAACATTCACTGACGTCAGCAAGGAGTCCGGCATCGCGCGCTACTTGGGAAAGGCCTGGGGAGTCGTCGCTACCGACATTAATAATGACGGCAACATGGACTTGTTTGTTGCCAACGATACGGTAGCCAACTTTCTTCTTGTCAATGATGGCAAAGGCAAATTCAAAGACATTGGCGTTGAGTCCGGAATTGCCTACAGCGAAGATGGCAGCCCCAGGTCCGGCATGGGGGTCGATTCCGCGGACTACGATAACGATGGCTGGATGGATCTTTTCGTTGCCAACGTAGATCACGAGAAGTATTCCCTTTATCGCAACCAGCACAGTCTGATCTTTGAAGACCAGGCAATGAGGAATGGCATCGGGCAAAGCACGCTGCTCATGAGTGGCTGGGGGCTTAAGTTCGTCGACTTCGACAATGATGGCAACGTCGACCTGTTTCTCGCCAACGGACATCCCGACGACCGCGTCGAGACCAGAACAGACGAGGTAAAGTATGCCGAACCGATGCTGCTATTTCGCAATAAAGGAATTGGATCGGAACACCGTTTTGAAAATGTGAGCCAGCGTGGAGGGCCCCTTTTCGACCAACGATTTGCCGCGCGCGGCATGGCCTTAGGCGACTTCGACAATGATGGCGCCGTCGATGTGCTGGTCTCGGTAAACAACGGCGCTCCTCTATTACTGAAAAATACAGCGGCTCAGGGCAACCATTGGCTGGGACTCAAGCTCATCGGCAAGAAGTCCAATCGCGATGCTGTCGGCGCGTTGATTACCTGGCAAGCGGGTGACCTGAGGAGGCGTCATTTAAAGGTTGGCGGAGGAAGCTATCTTGCTTCGCACGATCCCCGCGTAGTTCTGGGAGTAGGAACGCACACAAAGATCGACTGGCTTGAAATCCGATGGCCCAAGCCGAGTGGACTGGTTGAGCGGTATACAGATTTACCAATCGACTCCTACCTCACTGTTGAGGAAGGCAAAGGCAAGAAAGTGGATAGCGTGGTATCGAAGGAACCAGCGAAGCGACCACCACTCCGAACACCCTAAGTGTGTATTCCTGCATCCCATTTCAAGTAGCGAGAACGCTTTCGAAATGAGGATACCTATGGCTGATGTTAAGAAATGTCCCCACCCCTCGTGTAGTTGCAACCTGGAAAAAGGTCAAAGCTTTTGCAGCGCTCGCTGCGAGGCTGCAAAGGGCACCACGGAGCTGATGTGCGAATGCGGTCACGCCGGATGCAAGGGCGAAGCCTTGAAGGCCTAGTCCCCTCATGAACCTAGGCGATCAAGTAATGACCGACCGGCAGGCGGAGCTCACATCGTGGCTTTCCGAAGAGGCTGATGGGTTCCCCGCTTGCACGATCGAGCATGACACCGAAGGTGGCAGGTACGAGTATGCCTGGAAGGTCTATCTGAAGGACGTCCAGATGGGAATGATCATTCTCACGACCGAGGCTACGCTTCCCGAACACAGGACCAGAGTGCTATTCCGGGTCGAGCTTAGGAAGGTACTCGGGCAGCCTGCCTAAACGTGGCTCCACCGCGCACTCGACCTGACCGTTAGAGCAAAGCTGGAAAAAACTAATTTGGCCAAGTTTGGCTGAGAATAACCCAGGATGTAGTCCAGGACTCGTCCTGGGATATTCTCAGCCGTCCCTTCGGGACTGTTCGCGGGACTCCGTGATAGCTGATTTGTGTGTGGGTCATTCTTTTCCGTCCGAGCCTTCACCATCAGGGTGCATAGCGTGTAAAGACAAGGTCGGTCGCTTTGGCCTTCTCGTGACAGGGAAAGCAGCTTTTCATAAACGCCGCATCGCCGTGTTTGCCGTCTGCGAAGTGACCAAAGCCCCATCCGCCGGTTGCTGCGTATTTCTTTGAGTCCTTGATCATAAACTGAATGTTCGTAGGGGCTCCCGGAACGAATGATTGGACTTGGCCAAAGACTTTGTTGTTTTCGTCGGACGGCACGTAACGGTAGTGCACGGCAGCAATCATGGTGCCGTCGGGAAACGGAAGCCTCCCATCCCGGTAGGCCTTGATCGCCGTATCGTTGCCCAGGACGGCGCCTATGCTGTTGAGGTTGCCGACTTCATGGGCCGAGGAGACCCATTTCCAGTCGCGGTATCCGTGAGGCATTTCGGTAACGAAGGCTGGGGCGGATTCCGCACTCGCGTGTCCTGGTGCGGGGGCAATGAGGGCGACAACTCCGGCCATGGTTGCAACTGCCACCAATAAGAATGTGAAGTGCTTCATATGGGTTCCTCCCCCAATATGCTTTTGTCTAGATGAACCGAAGTCGGCAGTGGTCCCAACTATTTCTTCGTAAAGTTGATGTTGAAAATCATCGAACGGGGCCGATTTTGGCGCCAACGCTACACGTGCGGGCTGCGCGGCACGAGCCGAAGCCTTCGCACGGAGCTCCAACCGCTCGCGACGTTCGCATTCCAAACGCGAACCATTCCCTCTACCGCTCGAATAAAGCGCAAGTAATCGGCGAGTTGAAGAAGTCTCTGAGCACCCTTCCGTGCGACGGACGTTCCGGTACACTCAATCCGATAAGAGCTCTAACGGCCGTGGCAGCCTCAAAGTCCTTGTGATGGAATAAGTGCCTGGCGGAAGGAATCGGGATGCCAGAACGGCCGGCCGAACTGATTTATGCGCTGGACGAGAGACCGCCTTGGCTACAGCTACTGGGCCTTGGGTTTCAGCATGTAGCCGTCATTTGCCCTTATCTGGTGATGGTGGCACTGGTTGCGGAAGCGGCGAAATTGCCGCGCGAGGCCGCGCAGAGTGCCGTTGGCCTGGCCATGATTGCGGTCGCGGTCATGACGATTCTGCAGAGTTTGCGAGTGGGACAGATTGGTTCGGGCTATCTTTGTCCGCCGGTCGTCTCGGCCATTTATCTTCCGTCGAGCATCGCGGCGGCCTCGTCGTTCGGCTTATCGGCCGTCTGCGGGATGGTGATCTTCGCCGGCGCTTGCGAGTTTGTGGTGGCGTTCCTCATCAACCGGACACGAAAACTGTTTCCCGCCGTGGTTTCGGGCGTGGTCATCATCGCTGTCGGCTTAGAACTGGGAAAGATCGGAACCAGCGTGCTCTTCGTGCACGCAGCCGCGCATCGCGATCAAAGCATGGGGTCGTTCGCGACTGCGGCTTTCGCCCTCACGGCGATGACGGGCCTCGCGGTTTGGGCCAAGGGATTGCCTAAGCTGTTCTGCTCACTGCTGGGGATCCTGATGGGATACGTCGCGGCCGCGGTGTTCCATGTTTTTTCTCCGAGCTTCTTCGCCGATTTTGCGGCGGCGCCGTTTTTCGCGATTCCCCACGTAAGCTTTATTTCCTATAAGTTCGTGCCCTCCTTCGCCGTGCCTTTTGCGATCGCCGGACTTGCCTCGGGTCTGCGCGTGATCGGCGTTCTGACTACTTGTCAGCAGATCAATGATGCGGCGATGGCGTCGCCCGGATATGCGAAACATCGAAGCCGGTGTGCGGGCGGACGGGCTCGGCTGCCTTGCCGGCGGCTTATTGGGGACCCCCGGCATGAGCGCCAGCCCGAGCCTGGTGAGCGTAGAAAAGACCACGGGCGCCACAAGCCGGGTGATCGCCTGGTCCATCGCCTGCTGGCTGGTTCTTCTCTCATGCCTGCCGAAATTTGCCGGCCTAATTGTGAATATGCCGCGCCCGGTGATGGCAGCGGCGCTCTTCTTCAATGGAGCCCTCATGCTCGTCGCCGGTATGCAGATTATTGCCAGCCGCACGATCACGCTTCGCGCCACGCTGGTCATAGGTTTTTCCATCCTGGCGGCGATGACGGTGGCGATTTATCCGGAGTTCTACCGGTCGCTTCCAAGCTGGACACAACAGTTCACAGGTTCGATTATTTCCATGGCGGTGATCGTTTCCGTGCCGCTCAACGCCCTGTTCTTGCTGGGTACATGGCGTTATCGCCAATTTCTTCTGGGAACGGATGCAACGCCTGCCACGGCTGGATCGTTCGACGTGTTCTTCGAAAAGCAGGCCAAGGAATGGAAGATTTCCGCGGAGGACGCGGCACGCGTGCGCTCCGTCGTCGATACGGCCATCGAATATGTCGCGGCCAATGCCAATGGGCCGGTGGAAATCCAAATGGGGAGCGACACGTTCGACATGGTGGTGACCTTGCGCTACGCGGGCAATCTGCCGTCTCTGCCCGACGCGCGTCCGAAGGGGGAAATGGTCGAAGAGCAGAGCTTTGTCAGTGGTCTCTCGGGTTATCTGTCGGGCCTCTACGCCGACCGTGTCGAACGCAGCGCCAAAGGAGAGCAGTGCGAGATCAGGCTCCTTTTCCGGTTGTGATCCTAAGCCCGGGAAGACAGCGCTACGTTGTGCCGGCATAGGAAGCCAGGGCAGACTAATGTGACCTAATGAAACGGTGTCTGAGTGGTGAAGCCAAACTGTTCTTCCTGGTCCCCGCTAATTCTCCGAAGGCCGCTCGATGTGGTCGATAACGAGAATCTCGATGGGAGCGTGGGTCGGTTTGAGCTCAAGGCCGAGCTGACTCTTGAGGGCTCCCTGGAAGAACGCGGCATTGTCACCACTGTCTGGATCGTGAGACCAGTCCCAGTGAAGGGTAAAGTCGTAGAGGCCGGCGAGACCGGTTTGGTCGACGACGGGGCGGGGGATGATCGCCATGCCGGTCATGGTGGGGAGCGACGTGGCGAGCAGGCTGAGGGGAATCTCGCGACCACCGAAACTGGTGCCCGGGTTGTTGGCGGATAGTACGTGGGCGATGACGCCGCAGAGAGGTGGCAGGTCTCCGACGGCGGAGTGGCTGCTTGGAGGTGCGGGCCGGTCGGGCTGGGGATTCGATGTGGGGCAGGTGTCGGATGGTGGATGGGGCTGGAGATTGGGGCCGGGCGTTCGGGGTCGGACGAGGACGAGACCGAAGGCGGGAGCGTCGCGGGTTTCGTGGCGGACGACAAGGTGGAAGCGGTCGGCGAGGAGGGCCTGCATCATGAGGCGCATCTGGTCGATGGTGGCGTTGCCGGGGGCGCGGGCCTCGATGTTGAATCGATCCGCTGAAACGTCGAAGCCACCGGTGACCCAGCCCGGTGCCTTGGATTTGAGTCTGTCAAAGTAGCTGAAGCGGAGGGCCAATTCCTGCGTGCCGGAGAGCTTGTATGCGAAGACGATGTATCGCCAGAGCGGCTGGTTGGTCGCCACGAAGTAGCCGCCGGCGGAGGTACGGGCGTCGCTTGGATTGATCGCGGAGTAGACGTTTCCTGTATCAAGGGGAACGTTGCTGTGTGGCGTGCCTTCGGTCTTGTTCTGCCTGACCGAGGCGACGTCGAAGGTGGGCACGGGCGTGGGATCTGGTGCCTGAGCCGCTGCGGCGAGGGCGAAGGGCGCGACGGCGGCGAGAAGCAGCTTGCGGACGATGGGCATCGGTCGAGGCTCTTGGCTGAGTGTATAACCAATCGCTGCGATTCCAATCTTCCTCAACCGCCCAAGCCGGCCACGCAGTAAGGTATGTGTTGCGACGTAGTCTAGCGGAATGGTTTGGCTCTAACGTATTTGCGCAATTTGCGGACTGAAATGACAGGGAGTTACCGTGAAACGGAGACAGTTTCTCAAGAGCTCAGCGGTCGCAGGCACTCTGCTTGCTTTTTCCGGTGCGCATGTTTGGGCGAAGGACGCCGACGCTCGCATTGAGGTCCTTCTGGACGAGCCGCTGGGGGAGATTTCGCCTAACCTCTATGGTCAGTTCACAGAACATATCGGCGGCGTAATTTACGACGGCGTGTGGGTTGGCGAGAAATCGAAAATCCCCAACCGATACGGCATCCGTTCTCAACTGGTGGACATGATGAAGCAGATTCATGTTCCTGTCATTCGTTGGCCAGGGGGTTGCTTCGCGGATAGCTACGACTGGAAAGATGGCATCGGCGAAGCTTCGAAGCGGCCACGCCGTACCAATTTCTGGGAAGTTGATCACGATGCGATCAGACTGCACGACAAAGGGCCGCAGCTCTTCGAAACGAATGAATTCGGCACCAATGAGTTCATGCGTTTTTGCCAGCTGACCGGAGCACAACCGTATCTCGCAGCGAACCTGCGGAGCCTTCCCGCGCTTGATTTTGATCATTGGGTGGAGTACTGCAACTCTCCTGCCGGAAGCACAACCCTGGCCGACCTGCGCGCGGCCGCCGGTTTTCCAGAACCGTTCAATGTGCGCTACTGGGGTATAGGCAACGAGAGTTGGGGCTGCGGTGGGGACTTTACCCCGGAAGAATATGCCTCCGAGTTCCGCCGCTATTCGGACTGGATACCGCGATACGGCATAGACCTGCAACTGATCGGGTCCGGTCCAAACGATAACGATATCGATTGGACTCATCGCTTTTTCCAACAGATCTACTCCGGCCGGCCCTACAACAACCCTGGCTTTACGGGCTGGTCGGTACATCACTACGCGTGGAACTTGAGCCGCGGCAAGACGAAAGACTGGCTGGCCGGCAAAGGCGACGCGCTGCAGTTCGATTCCGTTGACTGGTATGAGCTGTTGCGCGAGTGCGATCGCATGGAGCAGATCATTCACGATCAGTGGGCAGTGATGGGACAGTACGATACGCAGCATCGCGTCAAGTTGGTGGTGGATGAGTATGGTCCGTGGTACCGAGAGGGAACCGAACTCGACCCCACCCACATCTTCGGCCAGCAGATAACGTTGCGCGATGCACTGGCCACGGCGCTGACTCTGGACACCTTCAACCGCAATCCGGAAAAAGTGAGCATGGCCGCCTGCGCACAGCTCGTCAACAACATTAATGCGCTATTTATGGCGCATGAGGATCGCTTTTTCGCCACACCGAATTTTCATGTCTTCGCGATGTACGCCGCACACCAGGGCGGGCAGGCTTTGCGGGCCGAGTTCTCGGCGCCGGATGTGCAATACGTGCGCGAAGATCGGCGGGCACGCTTCTGGGGTCTCAACGGCTCCGCATCGCGAAAAAATCGGGTCGTGACGCTCACCCTAGTCAATCCCGATTTATCGAAGACGATCGAAACCCAGATCGCCCTTCGAGGCGCCACGGTAGCCAGTGCATCCGGTACCGTTCTGGCGGCCAGTGACATGCACGCGCACAACACCTTCGACCACCCGAATGCCGTGACGTCCACAACGCTTGCGATAGCCGTGGCCGGCGGCTTGCTGAACGTTAGCATTCCGGCCGCGTCCGTCACCAAGCTGGAGATTGTTCTCCGATGAGCGAATCCTGACGGTTGAAACGGGGGCCTCTTATGATTGCAGCTTTGCGATTCGTCAGTTGCGCTGTGTTAGAAAGCGTCTTCCTTACTCGTCACAGCCAATGTGAGCAGTCAACGGCCCCGCCGCAGCTCTATGTCAGCAAAGGAGCATGCCCGTTTGAGTGCTGCACCTACCGACGGTGGATTGCCAACCGAACCGTCGCTTTGATGGATCATCCAGGAGGAAAAGCGATCGCGCAAGTGCGGAAACGCGAGGAGGTTTTGGCAATCACAGGAGAGGTTCAGACCCATCCACTTCGTTTCCAGGTGAAAGAAAAGGGGCCTGATAAAGAGGCGGAGCCCGTGCCGGTCGGTTCGACGGTCTACCTATTGCATCCTGTGGGAGAAGGCTTCTGGTTGGTCTGGTATCGAGGCAGGATTATTCAGATGGATCCTCAATATGTGGGACCAGACCCTCATTATCAATGGTGGGCGGAAATAAAAACCAAGTCAGGTCAGAGCGGTTGGGTTCGCATGAACGCCAACGATCTTTCATTCGACAATGTCGATCGCTGTGCATGAGCAAAATGAGCGCTCTTGTCCACTCAGTGACGCCTTCTTTACCCTATACCGATCACTTGAGCGGTTAATCGGCAACCGGGAATTATCCGTCTCACCAGCGAGGGCTTAGCGATTGACGGGGGCATGCTCGGCGGCCTCAGAAGTCTATCGCTCACTCACCCGTTTGATAAACAATGCTGATGCCTCACCGAGTAGCGCGGCGCGAACTACTGGCTCTGTATTTGTGGGCCATCATGAGCAGACCTTGCAATGCTTCTGTGGTTATCTGAGACAGACGAACGAGCACGTTGTCATAGCCGTCGTAATGTTCTGTCAGGTAGTAGACATCTGGAGCCGTCGCGAGCAACTCGTCGCGTTGCTCAGGACTCACACAAACTACCAGCGAATTTGGTTCGACTGAGCGATTCGCCGGAAGCGTTGCAAGCAATTTCCCGCGTATTTTTAGTGCAGGCATTCCATACGCCGTGCTTTCCTCGACTCCAGGCAACGCGGTTCCGATGCGCCGAACCGCTTCGAAGTTCATCCTGACCTTTTTCATCGACTTATTGTAAGTCCGAGGGCAAAGGGCTGTAATCGGTAACGGCAACTCGCGAGATCGCCATCATTCCGGACGATCTGACCCCAAATATCCTGGAAAGCTGGACTTCGGTAACCTCCCGCGGCTGAGGGCGCATACCGAGCGATGTACCCCGATCTCTCGTTGCCTCGACGGATAAATCTGAGGCCCCCCCGCTATTTTTGCCGCGTGCGGAGCGGGATGGAGGTGCTTGGGCGTTGAGCGCGAACCGGCGATGAGGATGTCGACGAGGCGGCGGGCGCTGGGCTCCCAGCCGGGTAGAGCAGTGGTGTGGAAGATGCCCACGAGGGCACGGACGAAGTCGTTGGGGTCGGTGTCGGAGCGGAGATCGCCGCTGGCGATGGCGCGCTTGACGGAGGCTACGAAGGCGGTGTGGATGAGCGAGCGGGAGCCTTCGATGAGGCGCAGCGGAGCCGCCGGCGACGGTGTCCATGGCGGGAATGATGAGCATCTTTCCGGCGACGTGGTCGATGAAGAGAAGCATCCAGGCGCGGAGGGCTTCAAGCGGCGGCATGGTGGCGGCGAAGCGCTGTTCGGCGGCGGCAAGCTTTTCGACTTCGCTGCGGTAGACGGCTTCGATGAGGTCGTCGCGAGTTGGGAAGTGGCGATAGAGGGTGGCGTTGCCGATGCCGGATCGGCGTGCGATGTCGTCGAGGCTGGCGGCTGCGCCGTCGCGGGTGAAGACCTCCTTGGCTACCTCAAGGATGCGCTCGCGGTTGCGCTGCGCGTCGGCGCGGGGCTTGCGGGCGGGCGGGGGTGGTGAGAGCTTCTTTTTCGGCATGCGCAAGTTTACAGAAAATTTTTGCAACCGGAGACTATCCCCGTTTATCTTAATATCCGGGGACTGTCCCCGTTTTATTCGACGCGAGGCTCGGATGTCAACTTTGGCGCGACCTCCGCAGGCCGCGCCACAACAACAGGAGGATGACGATGCGCGTATTTGTGACGGGAGCAACGGGATTCATTGGAACGGAACTGGTGAAGGAGCTGATTGCGGCAGGGCACCAGGTGCGCGGGCTTACGCGCAGCGATGCCGGCGTGGAGCAGTTGAAGGCTGTGGGCGCCGAGGTGCATCGCGGCGACCTCACGGATCTCGACAGCCTGCGCAGCGGAGCGACGGGGATGGATGCCGTGGTGAACCTGGCGTTCAACCACGGACATGTCGAAATTTGCGCAGAACGCGGCAGGACGAGATCAAGGCGATTGAGGCGCTGGGATCGGTGCTCGAACCGGGCAAGCTGCTGGTGGTCACCTCCGGGATCGGGATCACGGCCGGCGCGCCGGGCCAGGTGCGCAAGGAGACGTGATCCTCCGACGGATTCGCCGGCGATGCCGCGCAGGCCGGAACAGGCGGCGCAGGCGGTGGCGGCAAAGGGTGTGCATGTGGCGATTGTGCGTCTGCCGCAGGTGCACGACACGCGCAAGCAGGGGCTGGTGACGAGGCTGATTCAGATCGCGCGCGAGAAGGGTGTTTCGGCGTATGTGGGCGATGGCGCGAACCGCTGGGCCGCTGCTCCGCTGAAGGATGTGGCGCACCTGTATCGGCTGGCGGTCGAAAAGACGGGCCCCGGCGTGACGACGTATCACGCGGTGCAGGAAGAAGGCGTGTCGCTGCGGGATATCGCGGAGACGATCGGTAAGGGGCTGAAGGTGCCGGTGGTTTCGATCCCGGCTGAAAAGGCCGGCGAGCACTTCGGGATGTTCTTCGGGCACGCTGCGACGCATGGATATGCCGGCTTCGAGCGAGTGGACGCGCAAGACGCTGGGATGGGAGCCGACCGGGCCGGGGCTGATCGAGGATTTGACGAATATGAAGTACTGACGATTTTTGTTGACGCTGTCTTGCAGGTTGATTGGGAGGCCCCCGCTTAAGCCACAATCCAACCGGAGCGGGCAGGTGCCTTCTCGATTCGCTCACGCCGGCGAACGATAAGACATAAAAATCCCAGGCCGGCCTTGGCGGAGCGACCTGGGATTTCTTGTTCAACGGAAGGTGGCGGCAGCTTAGTGATCGTGGGGAGCTTGGCGAACAGAAACGATCGTTCCGTCCTGTTTCGCCATAACATAATTCCCATCGACCTGGCGCCACTCATTTCCCGCTGGCGGACGGCGAAGATGGTTCTGCTTATAGTCAACCTTATCGCCTCTGTTCCAGTCTTCCTGCTGAATCTTTGCGCCCGTCTTCCATTCGTTGTGCTGCTTGTAAGTGTGGTTGTCGGGATGATCCTGGGCCATGGTAGGCATGCTTGCCAGAGCCATAGCCAGGATGGGTAGTGCGAATGCTGCTCGAATCGTTTTCATGAGTGCTCCTGGGAATTGGATTCCGCCTTGGAGGGAATCGCGGTAGGGACGACATTGGTAGGGTCTTGCACGCAATTGCTTCTTCAGCAAGCTGAGATGAAGTCTACGTGGTCTGCTGAATGCAGGCTGGTCAATATTGCACACGGCTCGTGGTTGCTCGAATTCAATTTCGACGATTCTTGTCTCTCCGAGCCCTGCCCGGGCGCGTAACCCGTCGAGTTCTCGCCGGTATCACGGCTCCCCCCGGCCTCTAACTTGTGTAATCCAGGAACAACACGAGTAGACCGAATGCCGCGATCATTGCCGCCGAAATCGACGCCAATCTTCCATTTCTGCCCGCTTCAGCCGACACCTCTGTCGCCGCGCGCCAGTACATGATCGCGCCTGCGACAACCAGAGCGAGCTCAACACATGCCGCCGCCCGCGGATGATTCCAAAGCCCGAAGCCGAAGTAGGGGAGGTTGCCGCCGTTTCCGGGGAGCACAGGCATGTCAGGGCGATGGACGACAAGGTCAAGCACCCAGTGAGACGCGCTGACCAGCGCGATGACCAGTGCCATTCTCCTGCCCAGTTTGGGCAGGAACATCGCCCCCAAGGCTGCGGACAACGCCAACATGCCGGCAATTGAGTGCGTGTAGTCGGCATGAATGATCGAGCCGCCGTATCCCTCATGAATCGGCTGCATCGTTTCCCGAGAAGTAAGGAACAACGGAGTGAAGACGATATCAAGCCAAACTGTCGCCAGCATCAGCCCCCAGAGAGGCGTGGATCTCTCTCGAGACTTAACCATTGCGGCAAAACCAAAGTGACCAGCGATCACTTGGCAGCCTCCTGATGTTTCGCAGACGGCCAGGGAAGGCGACGATCCACCAGCCCGACCACGACAACGAATAGAAAAACTCCGGCGATGAACGACATTTTGGCTCCTTTCGATCATGTTGTCAGCCACGATCCATTAATGACTTACAGTGTAAGTTTTCATTCCTGAAGTGTCAAGACTTATGATGTTAGCCATGGCCTACCCCAAACTCCTTTCGTCAGACGACATCCTGAAAACGGCGGTTCTGATGGTGGAACATGGTGGTGCCGATGGACTCTCGCTGCGAGCCGTCGCGTCGGCGCTCGGCGTCAGGGCGCCAAGTCTGTATCGCTACTTCCCGCACAAGGATGCGTTGGAAGTCGCGGTCGCCGAGGAGATATGGAATGTGGTGCTCGGGGAGTTGCGAGCTGCGTCCGCAACCGCGGACCCGGACACCAGGTTCCGAAGAACGACAGACGCCTATCTTCGCTTTGCCCGGGAACGGTTCTCACTCTACACGTTCGTTGTGCAGAACGGAATTTCCAAGACGTACGGGTCAAAGGCCAGCAAGGCCGTCTGGAACCTCCTGTTGGAGGCCGCAAGCGGCGTCTCCGGACAACCGGATGACACCGCCGCCGCTGTAGCTGTCTGGTCCTTCTTGCATGGCTACGCCACTCTTGAGCACGCTGGTGCGTTTGGGGCATCCGGGCCCAAAGGTGGATTGGAGCGAGGCGTGGAAGCCTTCTTGACCAACTTTCGCAGTCGTGCGCAGCGCGTTCCGAGCGCGCGTTTGACGCGAACTACAGACGTTCGGCGACGGAAGAAACTATGAACCGATAAGTCCTGATATGCCGGCTTTCGTCAGGGATAGATCCCTGTCCATAAGCGCGTTTCTCGGGACTGATGTACCCCAAGTTTCACAATCGAGTGACAACTGCGTCCCGCGCCATCGCTATGATGTTCCGTATTCACTATATGAACAGGAGATCAGTCATTGAATTCAAATTCAGAAACCGAAATCAACGACCTGTTTTCGCGATGGGTAAGCGCAGTTCAAGCCGAGGACCTGGCCGGAATTCGCGCCAATCATGCATCCGATATGTTGATGTACGATGTCCCGCTACCGTTTGTTTCTCGAGGGCTGGACGCCTATATGGAGACTTGGAAAATCTTCTTCCCCTGTCAAGCCAGACCCATTGATTTCCGCTTTGAAGAGACCCAGATTACCGCAGGCAAAGACGTTGCTTTTCTCACAGCCATTGGACACTGCGGCCATATGGAGCTAGGAGAAAAGACTGATCTGAAATTCCGTCTCACGATGGGACTTCGGAAAGATGGTGACAAGTGGCTCATCGTTCATGAGCATCACTCTGTACCGGCACAAGAATAGTCTCCCGTGCGGCCGAGGACTGCGGAACCGCCGTTTGCATCCGAGGTATCGCTCGGTCGTTTGCGCTGAGACGTGTCCCAATCACGCAGAATGACAAGCGGCAGACATGATCCAACCCTCAGCCTCGTACCCTAGGGGTCTACGAGGACTCAACTCATCTTGTCGATTGTCAAAAGAAGATAGTGCCCTATTATGGTCGTCGCTCTTTCACGACCTGCGCCTTAATCGTCTCTTCTTCCTCCGGTGAGCGTCGGCGAGGGAGTCCCTTTGCCGAGGGTTCGGATCCAGCTGGTTCACGGAACGGTTCCACAGAAATACGCTCGTAACGCACTTCCAGCACCGTCAGGTATTCTGTCCCGCCCGGCGCTTCGAGAACCACGCTGTCACCCGCTGCCGACTTCATCAACGCGCGCCCCAGAGGTGACACCCAACTGATGTGGTTGCGGTTGAGATCGACTTCGTCGGTGCCTACGATGCTCACCACTCGTTCCGCTCCCGCGGCATTGGCATAGCGCACGGTCGCCCCGAAGAATGCCCTCGTCCCTGGCTGCTTCGCTCTCGGGGTTTCCGGGTCCACCACTTCCGCGGCTTCGATTCGCTTGGTGAGAAAGCGAATCCGCCCATCAATCTGCCGCAGCCGCCGCTTGGCATATTGATAGTCGGCGTTTTCACTGCGATCGCCGTTGCCGGCAGCCCACGCAACGACCTCCGTCACAGCCGGGCGATCCCTGGTGAGCAGAAACCGGTGCTCATCTTTGAGGCGCTGCAGCCCGCTCGGAGTTATGTAGTTTTTGCCTCGCGTCGCGGGCTCGTCCTGTTGTGGTTCTCTCGTAAACCCTTTCCGCATCTCGTAGTCCTCCCAGAGCGAATCCAATGGATGCGGATGAACGCCGATGGAAAACGCTGTAGGTCATCCACGTTCATGGCAGTTCATCTGTGGCCTTAAGTGATTTTTTCACGTCTTCCGGTGCCTTGGCGATCCTATCCATCATGTCGGGCCGGCTAAGGCACCCGTGCGTAGATCAGCATTGAGTCGGCTTGTCGTCAGTGATAGGTCGCTGGCCACAAGTGCGTTCCCGGTTCTAGGGTCCGCCCTACCTGTCCAGGCGCGGTCCCCGGTGACGCTGGCCATCGATGGCTCGTGAAGGACTCACTTTGCGGGCGCCTTACGATTCCTGCGAGCTTCGGGCGTTGGAGACTTGTCGATTCGCGTGCTCGCCCCGTAACGCAGGCCATCCACCAGCAATTCGACCATCCTGCGCGCGTAGACGGGTTCTTCCCCGTGTGGGCCGTGGCATAAGGTCGCGACCGCTCGTAACAGATCGTCGGCTTCAATACCTGGTCGCACTACTCCGGCGGCAACTGCCGCTTCCAGCAGTGTTTCAAGCGCTGGCCGCAGGCGTTTGTCGAAGTATCCAGGCAGAGCGCTATATGCTGGGTCGCCCGAGTGCAGCGCGGCTGCCAGCCCTCGTTTGGTGGCGACGAAGTCCATGTAGCGTTGCATCCAGCGAGCCAATGCTTCACCCGGCTCGTACTTGCTTGCGAGGTCAGGGGCCGCATCGGCGCAAGCATCCATTTGGGTCCTGAAGACGGCCACGATAAGATCTGACCTCCGCGGAAAATGGCGGTAAATCGTGCCCAGGCCCACGCCCGCCCTTTCCGCAATCTCACGCACCGGCGCATCCACTCCTGACTTGGCAAAGACCCCCATCGCCGCGCCAAGGATTGAACTCATCTTGCGCTGTCCATCGGCCCGCATCTGGCGAGGGTTGTTGTTTTTCGCGGTTCGTTCTGCAATTAGCTTTTTCATGGCCAAAGCTTGCAAGCGGAACCATGTTCCGCTTATTATGTGGAACATGGTTCCGGATACCTCTAAAGCATATCAGGACTCAGCCGCACACCGATAAAGGAGGACAACATGCAATACAAACGCATCGCCCTGGTCACCGGGGCCAATCAAGGAGTCGGACTTCAGGTCGCAAAGGAACTCGTGGCGAACGGCGTCACTGTGCTGGTCGGGTCGCGCAACTTCGAGCGCGGCGAGGCTGCGGCCAAGGAGATCGGGCCGGGCGCCATCGCGCTCCAGCTCGACGTGACGGATCGGGTCTCGATCGCCACGGCGGCGGAACGCATCCGCAAGGAGTTCGGCCGCCTCGACCTGCTGGTTCAATAACGCGGCTATCTCGAATACCAGAAAGGGCAGCTTGTCCCTTCAGGAGTACGCGAAGATAACCCGCGCGAGCAACGCATCCCTCGATGAAGTACGGGCGGTGTGGGAGACCAACGTGTTCGGCGTCCTCGCGGTTTACCAGGCGATGCTGCCGCTCCTTCGCCAGTCGTCGGACGCCCGCATCGTCAATGTGTCGAGCGCAGTCGGCTCGCTGACGTCGAACGCGGACCCGTCCCACCCCTACCACGCGTTCTACGGCCCGGTGTACCCGGCGTCCAAGGCGGCTCTCAACGCGATCACGCTGGCCATGATGGTCGAGCTGGAGTCGACCGGGATCAAGGTCAACCTGGTCTCGCCCGGATTCACCAAGACGAACCTCAACGGATATGCGGGCACTGAGTCTGTCGAGGATGGCTCCCGCGAGGTGGTGCGTGTTGCGCTGCTTGGCCCGGATGGCCCGACAGGTACGTTCACGCGCTGGGAAAACGTAACCATCCCGTGGTGACGGGGCAGCAGCCTCATTCTGGCAGCCGCAACGCAACCCTTCAACCAATACATTCCAGGGAGCAAATTAAAAATGACAAGCTTAGTGACTGGTGGAACAGGACTTGTGGGTTCGCGGCTTTTGCGACGGTTCGTCGATGCCGGCGTCAGCTGCCGTGCGCTCGTACGGCCCGGCAGGGAAGTTCCTGCAGGACCCGCACGTGTGCAAGGCGATCTTCTCGATGCGAATTCGTTGAAACAAGCCGTGGAGGGCGTCGCAGCGATCATTCATCTTGCCGCGGTTTTCCGGACTCAGAATGAGGATGATATCTGGCGGGCCAATCTCGATGGCACGAAAAACCTGATCGCCGCTGCGAAGGCCTACGCCCCACAGGCTCGCTTCGTCATGGCAAGCACCGGACTGGTCTACGATGCGGACGCATCCCATCCCGGCCTCGAAGATGACGCGACCCATCCCAAACTCGCGTATCCGGCAAGCAAGATCGCCGCGGAGAACGAACTCCGCAATAGCGGACTCAACTGGAGTATCCTCCGTCTCGGGTTCGTCTACGGCGATGGGGACGGACATCTGGCCTCGGTACCCCCGATCGTGGCGAGGTTCAAGTGGCACCCCGCGAAGACTTTCAGCCTCATTCACCAGCGAGACGTTGCAGGGGCGGTCGAACTCGCTCTGACCGGGGCAATGGATGGGCGCATCGTCAACATCTGCGACGACGCGCCGGCCACCCTCTACGAGATGGCCAGCCTTATCGGCTCCTCCATCGAGCCGTCAGCGGAGCCCTTGACCGATCCGTGGATGGGCCGCATGGATGGATCGCGGCTTCGCAGCCTCGGCTTTCGGCATAAGGTTCCGACTCTGCATCAAGCTGCGCAACAAGGAATCCTGTAGCCATTGCCCGCGACCGGGTCCGTGAGATAGAACCAGCGCCTCACGGCACATATGAGGGAATCGCCCCCTGGGGCCGTGTCGTTGCGGAAACACGCGCCTTACTGGCAACAGTTCAGCCATAGAACTCGGATTAGCGGTCAGTTCCTCCTTCCGATGGAATTAGCATTGTGAAATGGTTCCGATGGGTGCACCATGACGAGCGAAATAGACGTCTAGTTGCGCCCCCAGGTTTGGCGCAGGCTACACCATAACGGGAGGGATCTTGGCGAATACGATCGATCCACAGAATCGAGTCGTACGGTATTGTGTCGAGGGCATGGAAAAAGAGCAAGAGGGCCGGCACGATGAGGCGTTGCGGCTCTTCATGCTTGCATGGGATCAGAGTAAGGATGCATTTGAGAGAACGATTGCTGCTCACTATGTCGCGAGGCATCAGACGACGCCGGAAGGGGCACTTCATTGGAATCAGGAATCGCTAGCAAATGCTGACGCAGTCGGGGACGACCGCGTCCAGGGATTTTATCCCTCTCTGTATTTAAATATGGGAAAGTCTCATGAGGATCTCGGCAACCTGAAAGAAGCCGGAAGATTCTATGCTTTGGCCGCCGATCGAATCGGCTGTCTCCCGGACGGTCGTTATGCCGATATTGTTCGCACCGGTGTTATGAATGGCATGCAACGAATATCGAACTGCCCGGAAAATAAATAATCGCTCAGCCAACACTCCGATGAAGATTGATCGAACCTCATGTTCGGCAGTTTACCTGTAACCCCCGTTTTGCGAGTCAGTTGATATCCTTTTTATTAAGTGTCAGTCGAACCTTCCAAGGGAGGCTGAACGCCATGTTGACTGCCACCAATTGGACCCGTCTGGCTAGGACAGCCACGCTCACCACCTCGCCGGTTGCGCCGTGTATCCTTCTGCTGCTCTTTTCCGTTCACTCAACAGCGCAAATCCTTCCTCGATGAATGCATTGGCTTGTCGGCAACAGTTGACCGGCAGCCAATTCGCTGAACACTAGCCGGCCCATCGGTGCCAAAACACCACTCGGCATCAAACGTCACCAACTCGGTGGCAGACAACTACCTTCTCTGTTTCCTCCGCTCCCAGCCGGACACGTTCAAGTCAATGTCAGCTGGTTCACAAATCACAGAAAAAGAAGTTGACTCGTCCTAACATCTGTATATACTCAGTATGCACAGATGAAAGCGTCAATCGTCATCTCGCAAGCCGATGGCCGGCCAATGTACCTCCAGATCATGGAGCAAATCCGGCAGAGGGTGGTCCTTGGGGATTGGAAGCCTGGCGAGCAGATTCCGTCGATCCGCGCCATGGCGGTTGAGCTGCAAATAAGCGTGATCACCGTCAAGCGCGCCTATCTGGAGCTTGAAAGGGAAGGCGTAATCGTCACTCAACACGGAAAAGGATCAATCGTTGCGTCTGATCCTGATTTGGGATCGCGCCTCTATGACGAAGAGTTTGAAGAACATTTGCGGCAGGTCGTGCGCATCGGAACGCTGCTGGGGCTGACCGAGGATGAGATAGCTGACCGGTTGAGAGAAGCTGCCGCGCAAATGGAAACGGAGGAATCATGATAGACACCGCGGTCGAGTTTTCCGCAGTCACCAAGCGATACAAATATTTCACCCTGGACCAGGTTGATCTCAAACTTCCGACGGGATACATCATGGGCTTCGTTGGGGCAAACGGGGCGGGCAAGTCAACCACCTTGCGCATCCTGATGGGCTTGGTGCATCAGGACGCCGGCTGTGTGAACGTGCTGGGGCACGCGATGCCGGAGGATCAGGCAACGGCGAAGCAGGACATCGGCTTCGTGTCGGAAGATATGCGGCTCTATGGCGCAGCCACGCTCGAGTGGCATATGCGCTTCGTGCGCTCGATCTACTCGCGTTGGGACAACGGATACGCCAATGACCTTCTTCGGCGCTTCGATTTGAAGGCCCAGCAGAAGATCAAAGGGATGTCTCATGGACAGCGGGTGAAAGCAATTCTGATGCTTGCGCTCGCGCGCAGACCGCGCCTGCTGGTGCTCGACGAGCCGACGACCGGCCTCGACCCAATTGCGCGCCGGGAAGTGCTGGGCGAGTTAATGGCTGTGCTGGCTGATGAGGAAAGGACAGTGCTCTTCTCGTCGCACAACACCCTTGAGGTCGAACAGATCTCAGACCAGATCACATTCATTGATCGTGGGCGCATCCTGGAGTCCTCGGACAAAGAGACGTTTCTGGATCGGTGGCGGAGATTGCGCCTGGTGTTGCCGCCGAACACCAGGCTTCCGGGTCTGCCCGGAATCGTGAAGGTGGATGGGAGCAGCCGCCTGCCTGTGATCACGACCAACAGGTTCGAGCCGGCGATGATGGCTGCTTGCACGGAGGTAGGTGTCTCGGTGCAGGCCGTGGATGCAATGACCTTGGAAGAGATCTTTATTGCCCGCGTACAAAACCAACGGGAAGGAGAAGGGCTATGAACATCGCAATGGTGTGGCGGTTGATCCGAAAAGATTGGTACCTGAACCAAGCGGGCATATGGGCTTCGCTCATCGCGGGCGTAGCAACGCTGGCACTGATAGCGGCGATGCATGCGTCGCAAGTAGCGCTGATCATGGGGATGATCGTGCTGGTCACCATCCTGATCGGGATGGGCGCGATGGTGATGCTTTCAGCAGCCAGCGAACGGAAGCAACTGACTCTCCCATTTGTGATGAGTCTGCCGATCAGTTATCGGGAGTACACCATCTCGAAGATTGCCGGCGGCATGCTGATCTTCTTCGCGCTTTGGGTCCCGCTGGTGGCCGCCATGGTGGCGACGATTCTGCTGACGCCAGGCCTTCCTCACGGCTTGATTCCGTTTGTGTTGATCATGGCGGTGGAGATTCTGATGACCACGTGCCTGGTCACCGTAGTTGCTGTTACTACTGAGTCGCACGGCTGGACTGTGGCCTCAGCTCAGGTAGGTGGGCTCAGCCTGAATACCATCGGGTGGTCGATCGTTCGGCTGCCGGAGATCGGCGGATGGATGAGGAGTCCGACGGTGCGATGGAGCGGAACGGCGACGGCCTTGCTGATGGCCGAGCTCAGTATGATTGTGCTGATGCTTGCAGTTACGTTTCTTGTCCAGGCGCGCAAAAGGGACTTTGTCTAGACTTCTCCTCCTCACCCTAGTAAGCAGTTGAACTTTGTGCCGGGCAAGCCGTGCGGCGGACGGAAACACCTGTCCGCGGCCACGGGATGATGTGTTCAAACGTCGTTTGGAAGGGCGGTACGGTATGCAAAACCCATCAAAACACCGGATATTTCAGCTTTCCTACCTGCGCGCATTTGTGACCGTGCTGGTCGTGATACATCACTCCGTGCTCGCCTACTTCTCGATCAAACCACCGCGGATTGGGTTCACACATCCGCCGTTCTTGTGGGCAGTCGTGCCCATCAGCGACAGCGTAAAGTGGCCAGGCTTCGATTTGCTGGCTGCATGGAACGACATTTTCTTCATGGCGTTGATGTTTCTCATCTCCGGGCTCTTTGTGTGGCCAGGATTGCAGCAAAACAAGGCGGGGCCGTATCTCCGCCGGCGCCTGCTGCGTCTTGGCGTTCCGTTTGCAGTTGCAGCAGTGGTGCTGGCTCCCCTAGCGTATTACCCGGCATATCTACAGTCGGGCGGCGAGTCGCGTCTGGGCAGCTACGCCAGCGCGTGGCGTGCTTTGGGCGCATGGCCTGCCGGGCCAGCGTGGTTCCTGTGGGTGCTGCTGGTGTTTGATGGCATAGCGGCGCTAAGCTTTCTGGCCATCCCACGCATGGTAGAGACATTGGCGAGCCGGGCGCGCGCGGTAAGCAATCAACCGATGTTACTGTTCTTGGTGCTTGCCGTAATGTCGTGGCTCGTCTATGCGCCGATGAACATGCGCTTCGGTCCGCTGACCTGGTGGAGTTGGGGACCATTCGCACTACAGGCCAGCCGCACGCTGTATTACTTTATTTATTTCGCGATGGGCGTCTGCCTGGGTGCGTCCGGCCCGCACATAGAAATCTTTGAGCGGACTGGGCGGCTGGCACGCCAATGGTGGTTTTGGTGTTTGCTGGCCGCGCTTATGTTGATGGTCACCCTCGCGTGTGTGCGAACCCGCAACGCGACGGGCGGGATGATCGGGTTTGCATGCTCATGCGCAGCGTCGAGTCTGTTTGTGACAGCGATGGTCGTTCGCTTTGCGCGGCCTTGGCGATGGGCAGACAGCTTGAGCGTCAATGCCTATGGGATCTACCTTGTGCATTACGCGTTTGTTATCTGGATACAGTATGTGGTGCTGCGTTGGACACTGCCGGCTTTTGTGAAGGGCATTGCGGTATCGCTGGCAGCGGTGGGAGTCAGCTGGATGACGATAGCGCTTCTGAGGCAGAGCAAGTTGATTGCGCGAGTGGTCTAGTTCAGTCATTTTGAATGACCAGACGCGCGTTTGCCTGGACCGGTCGTTGGATTCTTTCAGGCATCATTCGTGTGCCAGCGCGGTAAGGGGATCAATCCTTATTGCCCGCAACACGGGAATCAGCATGGAGATCCCGCTCAGCAAGAGAATCGAGAGGATGCCGAGAAGGTAGACCTCCAGATTTCCGGGCTTGATTTCGAAGAGCAGGTGATCGAGTAATGGCATGGAGGCTGCCGACAAAATTGCTCCGGCTACGATACCCAGAGCCACGGCGAGGAAGCCCTCTGCCAGGACCAAGCGCATGATTTGTGTTCGCTGTGCACCCACGGCCATGCGGATTCCGATCTCCGCCGTGCGCAGAACCACGGAATACGAGAGCACTCCATAAATGCCGCCGAGCGCCAGTTGCAGAGCAACAAGGGAAAGTAGTGTTGCCAGTACCGAGACAAAGCGGCTCTCCGCCCGCGCCCGCTCAATCACAGACGAGAGTGGCTCGAGGTGGGTAACGGGTACATTGCGATTGAGGCCGGCGATCTGCTGACGTACGGAGGACGCCAGGCCGGGTACGTCTGCGCCGGCTCGAATGACCATGGACATGGATGGCCGCGGAGCCAGCGGATAGGGCAAATAGATTTGCGGGCGCACCGTCGCGGTCAGCGTGTGGCACTGCACGTGCCGCACAACTCCCACCACCACAAGCCAGTCCCTTTCGAACTGATATGGCCCCTTTGGGGAATCGGAAACGTTGATGCGTTTGCCGAGAGCAAGGTCGCCGGGCCCAAGCTGGCGCGCAAGAATTTCGTCAATCACGGCTACGTGCTGGTGGGACGCATCGTCCGACTCGGCAAAGTCGCGGCCTTGGATAAGCTGCGCGCCGATCGTATCGAAGTAGCCCGGGAGAACAGAGCGCATATCAGCCATTACGGTGTTCTGCTGCTCTGCGGGCGTACCGTCCTTCCAGTAGTAGTCGTACCAGTTGCCTCCGTCATCCAGCGGAAGATGGGAAACTGTCGAAACGGATCGCACTCCGGGTAGTGCTGTCAGCGCGCGCTGCACCTCGCGCAGAACATCGTAATTCGGCACCCCCACACGCAATGTAAAGACATTTTCCGCGCGGAAGCCGGGATTTACGCGGAGAATGTTGGCGAACGTCCGAACCAGCAGGCCGGTTCCGATGAGCAGCACAAAGGCCAGCGCGACCTCGGTGGCGACCAGGGCCATGGTTGACTTTGAGTGTCTCCGCGTTGTCGATCGGCCGCTGCGTTTCAGGTCTTCTGCCAGCTTGAGGTGACGCACGGTAGACATCGGCGCCAGTGCGACGATAACACTGGTCAAAAGTGCAATAGCAAACGTGAACGCAAGCACGCGGAGATCGAGGCTAACAGGGCCGAGATTCGCAAACGACGACGGCTCGAGTTCGACAATCGCCTTCAACGCTGCCCATCCGAGCAACAGCGCGACAGCGCCGCCGGGAAGTACCGTCACCAGGGTTTCGGTCAGAATCTGCTGCATCAGACGGGCTGTAGAGGCTCCGAGTGCAGCGCGAATCGTGGTTTCATGGAGCCGCTGGCGTGCACGCACCATGAGAAGGTTTACTATATTGGCACACCCGATCAGCAAAACAAAAGCCACCGCCCCAAAGAGCAGGTACAAGGTTCGGCGGACTTCGCGAACATCATCATCCTGCAATGAGAAAGCATACAAGTGATAATTGGCGACTTTTATGCGTGCGCCAATATCGTTGATTTGCTGGGCAATCGATGTGAGCTCAGCCTGCGCCGCCGCCAGGCTTCCCCCACTGCGCAGCCGGCCCACCAGGTGGAGAAAGCCCTGTCCGTTTGGTTCCCATGGGCCGACAGGCATGGATTGGAAGTAATCCACCGTCGGCGGAACGCTGGCGTCGTCCGGGAAGATCAGCCTGAAGTTCTGCGGAAGAACGCCAACCACAACCGGCGAACCGCCGCCCAGAGGCACGGATGTACCGATGATCCGGGGATCGCTGCCGAATTTCCGGACCCATAGCTCGTGCGAAAGGATGATTGTCGAAGGAGCATTCTCCAGGTCATCTTCGGGCCCGAAGAAGCGCCCTAACATCGGCCGGACGCAGAAGAGCGGCAGAAAATTGGACGTGACGACGCCGAGCTTGCCCTGCTCCGGGTCCCCTTTGCCTGGCAATGCTCTGTTCGTGACCCAGATGCCGGCGATCTGATCGAATTGATGGCTCCGCTGCCGCATCTGGTAAAGCTCGAACATCGATGCGGGAGCGCGACTGGAATTGCCCAGCTCAGACAGGATGATCGTCAGTCGATTCGAATCGGGGTAGGGAAGCGGACGGAGCAGCACGGAGTTGACGAAAGTGAAGATAGCGGTGTTCGCGCCGATCCCGATACCGAGCATAAGAATGGTGGCGGCGGCAAATATAGGTTTGGCCCACAACTGCCGAATACCGAAGCGCAGGTCCTGCCAGAAATTTTCCAGCGCTGCACCGCGCCGGCCGTCCCGCACGCGCTGCTTCACTCCCTCGATTCCGCCGCACTCCGCCAGCGTACGCCTCTGCGCTTCTGCCTGCGGCGCGCCTGCCGCGACCTTCTCATCGGTGACCAGGTTCACAAATGCGCGCACTTCCGCGTCAAGATCATTCTCTATCTCATCCTTGTGAAGCAGGTTGCGCAGGGCGCGCGGCAGTCGCAGTTTCACAATGGCTCCTTAGGTGGCTTTCAGTGCATTGGCCATGGCAAGAGCGACCTTCTTCCACTCGCCGGTTTCCGTCTTCAGTTGTCGCGTGCCAGGTTTGGTAAGGCGGTAGTATTTCGCGCGGCGATTGTTTTCTGATTCACCCCATTGCGAAGATAGCCAGCCGGCCTCCTCCATGCGGTGCAATGCCGGAAACAGCGAACCGGGCGCGACATGAAATGCGCCCCGAGTGATTTGCTCGATCCGCCGCGTGATGCCGAGGCCGTGAAACTCCCCATCGCCGATGGCTTTGAGGATCAAAAGGTCGAGAGTACCTTGCAAGACCGGGACTTGTTTGCTCAACAACCTGTGCTCCTATCGAAGAACGATATGAGTTTGCACAAGCTGAAAGGTCAGTGTCAACGGAAATTTCTCCTACCTCGTCGTGAAGGCCACGCCGCGCCTCGGAGGAATTGTCCTCAAGATGCTGCGTTTCTGAACACGCATTCCGTTCCTTCCGTCCATTAGGGGCGCCACGTTAGCATGGATCTCGAAAGCTCAAAGTGGAGCGAAGATGAAAACGGATCTGCTGCGATTCAACGGTGCTGTCGAGCGCGATCTCGCCATCGATGCCTGGTTTAAAGAACATCCGGGCGAATTGGGAACGATCGCACATCACTGGTTCGACGTTATGCGAAAATGCGGGGATGAGGTCCGCGAACTGTTGCACGACGGCTGTCCCGTTGCATGCCTGGGAGATGCACCCTTCGCGTACGTCAACGTATTCACTTCGCACGTGAATGTGGGATTCTTTCAGGGCGCAGCGCTGCCGGATCCGGCTCGCTTGTTGCAGGGCGCCGGCAAGTTCATGCGCCATGTCAAGCTAAGAGCGGGAACCGCCGCCTGCGCCGCGGCGCTCAGCACGCTCATCGACGCGGCGTATGCCGACATAAAGGCTCGCGTAGAGAACGGCTAGCTCAATCCTTTGCTTCTGACAGGCGCGTTTGCAGCCGCCGCCAGAAGAAGTACGAGAGCCCCCAGAGCACGCTGGTGGTCGCGGACGGGATTAACGCCGCCGCCCGATCGCTGATGGAGAGGTGGGCGATGAGTGCCGAAATGAGGTTGATGGCAAAGCCGGCGTAGGCCCACTCCTTGATCACGTAGATAGCGCCCCGTGCGGGAAACATGGGTATCAGCAGGGCGATCACGCCCGCGACCTTGGCCCACGAGAGCTCCCCCCGGAAGGAGGCAGCCGAGAAGCCTAGGCGGGTGAACGCCTGCGCCGCCTCCGGCAGGCGCAACAGCTCATAGTAAGCGGTGAAGCTCATCTCCAGACAAAAGAGCGCGGTGAAGATCGAGAAGGCTGCGACCAGCCCTTTGGATACGTTCATCCCGGCGGCCTTCAACTTGCACTCCCGCCGAGCACTCGCTCGAGGCCGCCGAAGAACTTCTGCCAGCCGTAGTTCGCACCCTGATACGCGGCCCGCTGATCAGGTCGGAAGCCGGACTGCTCCATGCGGAGGTGCGTGCCCCCATCCGCCGGAGTCAACGTCCACAGCACAACCCACTGCAGCCCGCCAGCGGCATCGCCTACGCCCCAGTTGTAAGACAGCCGTCGCAATGGGTCGACAACCAGCACCTCGCAGTCGACAATGCCGCTCCAGTTAGGCATCGGCTCGGCGCGAAATTGGAATTTGCGTCCCACCACTGGCTCGAAGTCGTTGTTCATCATCCACTGCGCCAGTAGCGGGCCCTCTGTAAGCGCGCGCCACAGCTTCTCCGGCGGGTACGGGAAGACCCTCTCGACAACAAGGCTTGGGGGACATTCGGCCGGATCGGTCCTTGGTCCCCGGTTCATCAGTCCATCCTTTTCAGTAGGTTTTCCAGCTGATCGAATCGGTCGCGCCAGAAGGCGCCGTAATGATTGAGCCAATCCACGATCGGGGCTAGCGCGTCGGGGTGGGCGCGATAGTGAGTTTCGCGTCCCTCGCGGCGATGCCGCACCAGCTTTGCTCGCTTCAGTACCGTCAGGTGCTTGGAGACGGCAGGCTGGGACACGCGCGCATAGCGCGTCAATGCGTGGACGGTCTGTTCGCCCTGCCGTGTCAGCTCCTCGAAAATAGCCCTGCGCGTCGGATCGGCAAGAGCACGGAACAGGGGATTGGCGTCGACCGTCTTCATACCCCAAAACCATAACCACATGGCTATGGCTTGTCAAGCCTTCGGCTTGAGTGGGATAACGGCTCCCGATCTGCCGCTTCCCGTTCGCCACGCGCGCTTAAGGGAAAGAAAGATACCGCAGACGGGGTTCTTCGACCTCTGACGCGGCCGGGTTCATAAATAGACTTCTCCCGCGGACTCGCAAGCGTCCGGTACCGCAACGGTAAGGCTTGCTCAGATGAAGCATTTTTAACTTACGCCTAAAAGATTCTTTAGGTCTCCCTGATAGATTCGCTCAAGTATGCACGAACGCCTGCGACTCGTTGCCCACGCGCAACCAGTGCCGCCAAATTGGCCGGAAGGGGTAGCGGCGCGCACAACGGGCGGCCGAAAGGTTAAAAGCATCCGTAGTCCGGTTGGTGTCCTACTTGAAAGAGCGTCGGACATTGAGCACGATAATCGCTTTGGCTGGACTCGATGTGTGGTCTGGGCCATCGTCTTTGCAGCAGCGCTGCTTATCGCAGGTCTGCTTTGCTGGGGGCTTTCCTTATAGCCTCGTTCGACCGCCGCGGCCGAATCCCTTTGGGCATTGCTCGCTTCTTGGAGAGGAGATCGTATGGGTCATTCAGAAGAGTACCTGCCGGAGGATGGTCGCAACCCAGGTGCATTGGGCCGGGAGAAACTCCCTACCAGTGAGCTCAAGATTCAGGTCTGGCGGAATTCCGCGGATCAGGATTGGTCCCTCGAGATAAATAACAAGCGCTACTCTTCGATACACTTTGAGATCGTCAAACAGCTCGTCGCTCAGGCGCTAAGCGATTCAAGGAAGGCTCTGATCGAACGACAAAAAAACAGAACGTGCTAACCAAGAGATACCCGAACTACTTTGTGACTAGCTAATAATTAGGGTCGTCAGGTAATTACAGATATTGTTCCAAACACAGCTGGGCGTCGTGTTCCGCATGTGCCGTCGTTGGTTAAACTAATCACATTGGAGGAGCTACTGTGGAAGCAATCAATATCACGCTGTCTCGAAACTTCGCAGAGAAAGACTGGTCTGTCGAGATTGACGGGATCCTATACGAGCACGTTTCAACCAACACCTTAGACGACTTAGTCGAATATGCCCTTATTGCCACGCAGCAAAGCCTTCTAGAGGTAGAAGCCCCGGCGGAGAGCGAAATGGATTCGAATGCCTGTCCACGCTCCGACTGAGGAGAGCGCCAGCCTCAAATACGCCCCAATTTTCTTGTGCTACACACTTGCGCGAGCCCGGAAGGCGAATCGCAACCGCGATGGCGCCCTCCTTGTCGCTTTTTGTCTGCGCTCAACTGCTAACCGCGTCGAATGGAAGGAACAAGGCGCACCCCCGTCCCGCCTCGGCCTATCTACTGTGTCGAAGGCGCAGCCTTCCCTGATGCCCGGCCTCAGACGCCTAAGGCAGCAACTGGCGCAAGATCTCGGACAAATCTACGCCACGAGTTGGGCGCAATGAGAGCAGCGCTTTGCGGCCAACGGTATGTCGCTAAGGCACTCTGGGCACAGCTTGGTTTTGGGTGCCTCGGTAGGTTTGGGGTGAAACTTAACCATTAGACTGTTGACCGGCACCACAACCAGAAAGTAAAGAGTAGCTGCTATGAGGACAAATGCGATCAGGACGTTGAGAAACTCACCGTACTTGATGATGCCCCCGTTGACATTGAATACCAGGAAGGAAAAATCCGGCTTGCGCACGATAGCCGCGATGAGAGGGTTGATAATGTCCGTAACGAGCGCGTTAACGATGGCTGTAAATGCGGCGCCGATGACAACTGCGACCGCGAGATCGACTACGTTGCCGCGCAAGACAAAGTCGCGAAATCCTTTAAACATTGGTTCTCCTTGATCAGGAAATCTACTCGGCCGGCCTGCCCGAAGATTCTACTTGAGCCTGAGCAGCCGCTGCCATCTTATGCGCTTTATCGCTTGCGCAGACCAAAACTGAGGGGTTTTCAACCTGCGGAAACGCTTCCTCTCGTAGTTACCGGGCTTTGGAGCTAGCAGTGAGAACTGCAAACTGGGTAAGCGGGACACGGCTCCAGACGAGCAACCCCCATTTGTCGCAACACACCGGGGCTGCGTCCGGCTGTTATGATCGACAACCGTGACGGAAATCGCCCTTGTTGCAGCTTTAGTGTTCTTCATACTCGCAATTTACGTTGCATTGCGGATTAAGACCTCGACATCTAAAGGGGTGAAGGATTATCAGACGCAAGACGTCGCGGAGGCAGTAGTGAGTCAGCATCCGGACGATGACGCGTTTGATGCGGCCTTCAAGAAGCACATTGCGCCCCATACCAACAAATACTTCAATGCGAGGATTGTGGGCGCATCATCTCCAAATGCAGATGGCAGTCGTCGACCAACGATCATCGAGAAGTGTGAGCCGATGGAAGTTCTGCGTTTGGAGCTCGATCCAAACCACCCAGCCGATCCAAATGCCATAGCGGTCAAACGGGTCGACGGAGCGCAACTCGGCTACCTCGAACCAGGGGTAGCGAGCGAGCTTCATCGGGATGCAGGCGAATCGGTGAGTTGGTCCGCGATCTTCAAATACGCCGACCATCATTCAACAACGGATGAAGTCGTTGGTGCAGTCATCGTTCTGACGAGGTCGAATATCGAATCCGGAGACCAGGACCGCTGACAAAGAAGGGAAAACCTATTCGCGCAGGGTTGTAGCAAATGCCGCAACGTCCTGCAACGGAATGCCAGATGCACAGAGTGGACACTCTGACGCAGTCCACAGATTGTTTGGCAAGGTTGCGAGATGATGCAAAGGAACATTCTTGCTTGCAGCGAACTTAGCGGCAGCCGGACCCAAAACCAGAAGAGCGCTGATGGCGACAACCTTCGCGCCACACTCTTCCAGATCGGCGAATGTTCCTCGAATCGCGGAACCGGCGTTGATAACGTCGTCTACGATGGCTACACGCTTACCTCGAAGACCCTCCCGGAGAGAAGTTGGAACTCGATAGCCCGCGGGAAAGAGGCCGTCTGCAGCGGGGCGAACAAACCGCTCCGAGTATGTGAACTGAATATCGAGCTGAAGAGCCACGATGAGAGCCACAAATGCGCCCTCGACCAGCGGGCCGCAGACCGCATCTACTTGCAGATCGGATAAAGGAGCAGCCAACCCAGCGGCGACCGCTTGAACACGTTGCGGCTGGAGACAGAGGGTTTCCAGGTCCAACCAAAGGTCCCCATGGTGACCACTTTCCAGGAGGAAGTGGCCCTGTCGTCCTGATAGCAGTTCCAGCACCTTCTGCTGCATATTTCCCCCCGGCAGAAGTGTAGTCGAATTGAATTCTCCCGGACTCGCGGATCGCACCATTAACGCACTTAAATTTGGCGCAAGAGTGAAAATCGTCCGCGCGCGTTTGACAACTTTTCGCATCAGACCGTTCAAGGAGACATAGCCGTGACCATTCCTCTGCGGTCTCAAGAATTCAATGACGCTCCTTTACGCTCGCCTCAAGACCCGCGCAGCTTTCGCCGGTAAGTTTGGAGTTATGTGTCCCGCTCTCCTCTGCATTCGCTGTGGGATCTTCAGGGGATACCCATCCGCGTCATCGTGAAGAACACCTGGAACTCCATGTTTGCCGACAACCTCTTGGGCCGCTCCGCGGAGCTTGGTTTCTATTTCATTTTCGCCCTGTTTCCTACCCTGGTCACCGCCTGCTCCATCCTCGGCCTGGCCGCCCGCTCAGCCGCCCGCATTCTATGAAAATCTCTTGATGTACCTTTGGATTGTGGTTCCTCCCTCCGCTCTGGGGACGGTGCTGCAGGCCTTTCATCAAACCACGGCCGCCGCCAGCAGCGGCAAGCTGACTTTTGGCCTGGCAGCGGCCTTGTGGTCCGCTTCCGTAGGTTTTTCCGCCATCCAGGAAAGCCTCAACGTGGTCTACCGGGTGCAGGAAAGCCGCCCCTATTGGAAGGCCAGGCTGTCCGCGATCGGCATCACCTTTGTGATCTCCATCGTCATCACCCTCATACTCGCGTCGCTGCTGGTCGCCGACCTTCTTGCCCGCCTCGCTCGCCTTCATATCTATCATCACTTTCTGGCTGCAACCGCTGCCATCTCCCTGAGAACCGCCGGATGGATTGTCGCCACCGCCTTTCTCTCCCTGCTCTTCGCGTTGATCTATTACTTCGGGCCCGACGTTCAAAGTAAGCCATTGGCATTGGCTCACGCCTGGGCTCCGCCATCGGCATGCTGGGATGGCTCGGGGCCTCGCTTGGACTTCGCGTGTACGTTCATTACATCAACAACTACTCGGCTACTTATGGATCCCTTGGAACCGTCATCATCCTGCTAACCTGGTTCTATCTGAGCGGGCTGATGTTGCTATTAGGAGGAGAGATCAACAGCGAAATCGAGGCCGCCGTCAAGGAAAAGACCCTGGCGGCCTCAGGAGCGTTGAAACCAGAAATTGTGAGCGCGCCGGCAAATTCC
>CAWCAZ010000030.1:0-49320 GCA_963793525.1 uncultured Acidobacteriaceae bacterium | reverse complement strand
TTCTATTCTACATATAAACCTAACCCTTACCCTTTCCTTACCTTACTTGCGATTGGCTTGCGCCTAGCTCTCTCTAGGCCCTATTGTGACTGTCTGTGTACAAATGGCGGCTATAGGAGGCCGCCATCTTGCCAGTGTGACCAGATGCAAAACTGCGAAGGCGGTTGTGAAACCATTTATTTGATAAAGAGAGCACGAGTGCTGATTTGCTGATTATGATAATGGGTAAACTTGCTAGACTATAAATTCATGCAATTCCCCTGAAGATTGAGCTATTTGGCGCCCACTGATGAGCTGATGTAAAGGCGCGGCATGCTGCAGCAGAAACAAATGATTCGTTGGGGATTTTGGAACAATGACCCTGAAAATGGTTGGGTGGATCAGTCGTTGATAGGTCTGGCTGACGGAGAGGGAGTACCCCATCAGCAGCAGGCTGCCTGGCAATGCCATTCCGAACGATGCAAGCCATGGCCGCCAATCTTTCCAAAGCGAAAGTTGCCGCCGGACCGCCAAGCCGAATACATCCAGCAACTCCGCGCAGGCCGCTCTCGCAGCTTCCCGCAAATCACCCAGCACCGCCTCGCGTTCGTCACCTTCCAGCAGTCGAGCAGCAACCTTCACGAATGACCAGCTGATCTCTGTCATGAGGCACTCCCTGTCCGGTTCGCCACCCACGAGGCTCCACGGCTAACCCGAATTACCACATCGTAGAAGTCCTTCGCCGCCTTCACTCCTTTGGGTGTCACGCGAACCATCCGCTTGGCGCGGCCGCCCCGTTCCGCTGTCGCCTCGCCCATCCAGGTGGTGAGCAAGCCCTTTTTTTCCAGACGCTCAATCGTCGTATAGAGCGCGCCGATCGAGCATTTGCGGCCCGGTAGTCTGCTCAATCTCTTCCCGAATGGCAGCTCCATAAGCCTTGTCTCCAAGTCCGGCTGCCGTGGTGATCATCAGGTACTCGAATTCGCCAAGCATGATTAGAATTACATTGTGATGCTAATAGCTGCTCCTGTCAAGGATTGGCCGTGCCTCACCGGCAACAAATCTTGGGTGCCCCCATTCGCCCCGATTTACTGCGGAGCCTTGTGGCGTTGATACACTCCATGCGCCTTTCCTTAATGAAAGGCGCACACGCGGATCTCTCTAGCACAACGTGGCAGGAAATCGGGGTCAAGCCCTCTTTTGGCTTGAGTGGGATAATGGGTCTTGATGTGCTACGTCCCATTTGCCGTGGCTCCAAGGGAAACAAAATGTGCGGAAGGATCCGGCAAGACTGCTCTGTGCCCACAAGCACCTCACTGCACCCTTTCCGGAGACGGCGATGATTCCTAAAATCCTGTCAGCACTACTCCTTCTTTTCCTGGCCAGCCCCTCGTGGGCGCAGAACCTCGATCTCCTTATTCGCAACGGCTCCGTTCTCGATGGCTCCGGCTCCCCGGCCCAACAAGTGGACATTGGCATTCGCGGAGACAGAGTCGTTCTCATTGGAAAAAACCTGAGGCAAAAAGCCAGTCGCATCATTGATGCACACGGTCTAATCGTCGCGCCGGGATTTATCGATCCCCACACGCACACCTTTGATGACCTCTCCAACCCGGCGACCAGCCGAAACGATGCATACCTCATGCAAGGCGTGACGACGGTGGCCACCGGCAACGACGGCAGCAGTCCAGTAAAAATTGGCGATGCGCTGCACAAGTGGGCGCAGCAAGGCATCGGCACCAACGCCGCCTTGTTCATCGGCCAGGGCTCCGTGCGTGACGCCGTCATGGGCATGTCCGATGCAAAGCCCACCCCGGCGCAAATGGATTCCATGAAGGCACTGGTCGATCAGAGGCATGAAAGAAGGAGCGATCGGTATGTCCACCGGCCTGTATTATGCGCCGGGCAGCTATTCCAGCACCGAAGAAGTGATTGCCCTCGCCAAGGTCGCCGCAGCAGACGGTGGCATCTACGACACCCACATGCGCGACGAGAGCACCTACAACATCGGGCTTCTCGCTGCCGTGCGCGAAACCATCAGGATCGGCAGGGAAGCGCACATGCCCGTCATGATTTCTCACATCAAAGCGCTCGGCAAAGACGTGTGGGGGCAGAGCCCGCAAGTGATCGCATTGGTCGATTCCGCACGGGCCGAGGGCGTGCGGGTGACGGCAAGTCAATACCCTTACGACGCATCAGGAACGAGTGTCGAAGCCTCGCTCGTACCGCGCTGGGCGGAGGTTGGGGGCTCATCCGCATTGTTGCAGCGGATCAGTGATCCCGCGGCGAGGCCCCGCTTGATGGCCGAGATGCAAAAGAATCTTGACCGTCGCGGCGGCCCGGAATCTCTGCTCATGACTGCGTCGCCTGACAAAGAGTTCGTCGGCAAGACCCTGGCCAAGATCGCGAAGGAACGTGGCACTTCGCCGATCCAAGCCGCCTTGATCATCATTCAAAAAGGAGGCGCGGACGTCGCCTCCTTCAATATGCAGCAGAGCGACATCAAAAATTTCATGCGTCAGGATTGGGTCATGACCTGCTCGGATGGCAGCACTGGCCACCCTCGAAAATATGGAACCTTCCCGGAAAAACTGCGCAAATATGTCTTCGACGAGCATGTCATCACGTTGCCCTTCGCCATCCGCTCCAGCACTTCGCTACCGGCGGAAACCCTAGGCCTCAAGGAACGTGGTCTTCTCAAGGTCGGCTATTTTGCCGACGTAGTCGTATTTGATCCCAAGACCATCCGCGCCCAGTCGACCTACGAACAACCCAAGCTTCTCGCAACCGGAGTGGTGTATCTGCTCGTGAATGGGAAACTCAGCGATTGATGCGGGCAAGTTGACGAATGCCCACGCAGGACATCCCCTCCCGCACGGGGCCTGGAACGGCTAGGGAATCGTCTTGCCGGTTGTAGCTTTTGCCGCGTCGCTCAACTGGGAAAGCAGGAAATTCAACCACCCTGATTTGGCTTGCCGACTCCCTTTAACGCATTCAGCAAGTTGCGCCGTCTAAACGGCCATCGTCCTCGAATTGGGACAGCGGCAAAGGATCGATTGGGCTCCCTTAGATTGTAAACGCACATGGCGGAGGCCAGGGGTACACTGCTCAGGTGGCGCCCGTTGCCACGGAGGAGTGTTATGGCTCATAAGATCAGCCGCCGGTTTTTCGCGCTCTGCCTGGGACTCATGGTGCTGACAGTTTCCGCCCACGGACAGGACTATAAGCCCTTGCTGGGCAAGTGGAACATGACATCGGAAAGTAGCGAGGAGCCGGTCAAATGGACCCTAACCCTCCAGGAGAGTGAAGGAAAATTGACCGGCTCCCTGAGCGTCGGCGAAGGGGAACAACCTGCGAAGGATCTAACCTTCGTCGGTGGCGTTTTGAAATTCCAGGCGCCTTACCAGGGCTCTTACTACGACATCGAGCTCAATGCCACCGCGGACAAGCTGGACGGCACGTGGGATGGGGGCGGTGATTCCGGGAAAACATACGGCACAAGGAACTGAGGGGGCACACTCAAGGCTTGCGTTTCCCACGTCGCGCAGGTGACTTACTCGCTTCGCAGAGCCTGTAAGGGTTCCAGCCGCGCGGCGCGGGAAGCGGGTAGCCAGACGGCGAGTAGAGCGACGGCACTTAAGATGATCGGGACGGTTACGAATACCAAGGGGTCCCAGGACTTGACGCCGTACAGGAAGCTCGAGAGGAAGCGCGTGAGCCCGAACCCCGCGCTGATGCCAACCAGGATGCCCACCAAAGCCAAGCGCATGCCGTGCCAAACCACAAGATTCCGGATTCGGGTGCGATCGGCCCCGAGGGCCATGCGAATGCCCATTTCCTGGGTGCGCTGCTGCACCGAATAAGCCATGAGGCCGTAGATGCCAATCGCGGCGAGGAGCATCGCCGACGCTCCGAAGATAGTCAGCAGCAGCATGTTGAAGTCCTCGCGTGCAGTCGACTGGGCCACCACCTGCTCCATGGGGCGGACGCGGCCGACGGGGAATCCACCGCTTGCCTGGCGAAGCTGTTCGCTGATGGCGGTGATGTACAGATGTGGGTCACCGTGTGTGCGGACCAGCCACGCCATGGGGCTGATGCCGGCACTGAGGTTGGTCATGCCGTCGGTGACCTGGGCCATGGGGACGATCATGAGCGGGTTAGGGTCAATATTGAGCTCGTTGACGCGCATGTCGCCCACAATGCCGATGATCTGGCGCGCAGGTTCATCAAACTGGGGCCCATGCCCTTTACCAATCTCAATCAGCTGACCGATGGGATCTTGATTGGGCCAGTATTTCCGGGCCATGGCCTGGTTGATGATGATCACGCCGGGCGCGCCTGCGCTGTCACGGTCGGTAAAGTCGCGGCCCCGGATGATAGGGATCTTGAACACGGCAAAGTAGCCGGGCGAAGTGCTGATCCAGCCCGCGCCTCCGGTGAACTCATTTTCGCCCAGTGGCCGTCCAACGATGTCGAAGGGCAATTTGTAGCCGGCTTCGAGCGGCAGGCTGCAGGCGAAGGCCGAGCCTTCTACGCCGGGAATGGCGTTGAGGCGTTCGCGGCCATCGCGAGAGAACTGGGCAACTCCGGCGGTCTTTTGGTAGCGGTTGCCGATGAGCGACATCTCGAGCGTGAGCACGTTGTGACCGTTGAAGCCAGGATTGACGTGGCGCAGAGCGATGAAAGTGCGAATGAGCAGCGCAGCGCCAATAAGCAGCACGAGCGCAAGCGAAACTTCGCTGATGACCAGCAGCGAACGGGCCTTGCTTTGCCGGAAGCCAGTACCTGACCGGTTGCTGCTTTCCTTCAAGCTGGAGTTGAGGTCAGGACGCGAGGCGCCGATGGCCGGGAACAGTCCAAAGAGAATGCCGGTGAGCAGCGAAATGCCGAGGCTGAAGGTAAGCACGCGCCAGTCGATGGCGACCGCGGCTCCGTGTTCGCCGATGCGGGGAATATCCCCGGGGCTGACGGCCAGCAGCGCGCGCACGCCGGCGAATCCGAGGATGAGGCCGAGAACGCCGCCAATCATAGAGAGGACAATGCTCTCGGTGAGCAACTGGCGGACGATGCGGGCGCGGCCCGCGCCCATGGCGGCGCGGATAGCGAACTCGCGTTTACGGCCGGTAGCCCGGACGAGCAGTAGATTGGCGACATTGGCGCAGGCGATCAGCAGGACCAACCCGACCGCTCCGAGCAGCACGAGCAGGGAAGAACGCGCGCCGGCGACTACATGGTCGCGCAGAGGCTGAGCGCCGAATGTCCCACTGGGGTCCATGGCGGCCACGGCGTCGGGATATCGTCGGCGGAACTGAGCCGCGGCGATCTTGAGCTGAGCATTTGCCTGAGCCAGTGTGACGCCCGGCTTAAGACGCCCCGCAACCAGGAAGTAGTGACCCTGGTTGGTGGTGTTGGGATCGAATTGGAAGGGAAGCCAGAGGTCAGCTTCGGGATCGGTCACAAAGGATTTTCCGGTCACGCCGAGGATGGTGTAAGACTCATCGCCGAGCGAGATCGAGGTGCCAACGATGTCGGGATTGCCGCCGAATTTGCGTTTCCACAGGCCGTAGCTGATAACCACGATCTTGCCACCATTGGGGCTATCTTCCTGCTGGTTGAAAGTGCGGCCAAGCATAACCGGCGCGCCGAAGAGCGCGAAGTAGTTTCTGGAAACGTGGATACCATGAACCAGTTCGGGCACAGCACCGGTGAGATTGAACCCAGGCCCTGCGTCATCGTAAGCAGCGACGTCCTGGAAGACGCTGGTCTGATCCTTCCAGTTGAGGAAATTTGTGGGTGAAGCAAAGTGACTGGACCCATCGGGATCGATGTTCAGGAACTGCACCAGCCGGTCGGGCTCGGGATAGTCCAGGGGCTTGAGCAGAACTGTATTGACGACCGTAAAGATGGCAGTATTCGCTCCGATGCCCAGAGCCAGTGCCGCAATGGCGGTTATGGTAAACGCCGGGTTGGCGATCAACATGCGAAGCGAATACTCTGAGATCGTCGAAAAAATCACCCATATTTTTGCCATCTTACAGCGGACTACCAAGCGCTCTCCAGGGTGCTTTCAGCTGGCAGATTAGGGGCAGGAAGACAACGCTTTCGCTCCGAGGTCGGTCAAGTTTCTTAACCAGCTACTCGGGTGGCTGGTTAAAATCGAGTGCATGATGCGCCAGTCTGTCGCCCTCCTTAGCTTGTTCGCCTTGACTGCAAATGCAGCGGAAGCAGTTTATCCGTTGCGCGGGTACACTTCCGCCAGTTCCGCGAAAGAAGTTCAATGGGAGGAGAAGTTCAGGCAGATTCCGGATACGGCTAACTTGAGAGAGTACATGCAACGGCTTTCAGCACGGCCTCATCACGTAGGCTCTCCTTATGACAAGACCAACGCGGAATGGATTCTTGCCCAACTGAAGTCCTATGGCCTCGACGCGCAGATCGAGACGTTTGATGCCTTGTTTCCCACTCCTCAAGAGCGATCGCTGCAGCTGCTGGGTTCCAGCCCCTTTACCGCCAAGCTCGAAGAGCCCACGCTGGCTGTTGATCCGACTTCGGGCCAGAAGAGCGAGCAGCTGCCAACCTACAACGCCTACTCCACCGACGGTGATGTCACAGCGCCCTTGGTCTATGTAAACTATGGCGCGCCCGCGGACTACGAACAACTGGAGCGTTTGGGCATCTCGGTGAAGGGCGCTATCGTGATCGCGCGCTATGGCGAAACTTGGCGCGGGATCAAGCCCAAGGTGGCCGCCGAACACGGCGCCGTGGGCTGCCTCATATATTCCGACCCGCACGAGGACGGCTACCTCCATGGCGATCCGTATCCGGAGGGAGCGATGCGGCCGCCGGAAGGCGCACAGCGCGGCAGCGTTATGGATATGCCCGTCTATCCTGGTGATCCGCAAACACCTGGTGTCGGTGCCGTGCCCGGAGCGAAAAAGATCCCGCTCAGCGAAGTACAAACCATCACCAAGATTCCGGTGATGCCCATCTCTTACACGGATGCGGTGCCCTTTCTCAAGTCACTGAACGGTCCGCTGGTTCCAGAGTCGTGGCGTGGCGGCCTGCCGATGACTTACCACGTTGGCCCCAGCACCGCGAAAGCACACTTGGTGCTGAAGTTTAACTGGGACCGCAAGCCGCTCTACGATGTGGTTGCGCGCATTCCCGGCTCTAAATATCCAGACCAATGGATACTGCGGGGTAACCACCACGACGCGTGGGTCAACGGTGCGGGAGATCCCGTCTCTGGAGTCAGCCCCGAGCTGGAAGAGGCGCGTTCCCTCGGAGAGCTTCTAAAACAGGGATGGAAGCCCGACCGGACGATCATCTATTGCTTCTGGGATGGAGAAGAACCAGCTCTCCTTGGCTCGACGGAATGGGCGGAGACCCATGCCGCCGAGCTTCAGCAACACGCTGTTGCCTACTTCAACTCGGACGGGAATGGGCGGGGCTACTTCCACGCCCAGGGATCGCATTCGCTTGAAAATTTCGTGAACGGCGTTGTCAAGGACATTGTCGATCCGGAAACGAAAATGTCGGTGTGGAAGCGTGAGCGGCTGGTTGCGATCAATCGCGCAGAGGCTGAGGCACGGACGGAACTGAGGTCTCGGACGGATCTTCGCATTGGGGCTTTGGGTTCCGGGTCCGACTATACCGTCTTTATCGATCACCTGGGGATCGCGAGCGTCAATCTCGGCTACGGCGGCGAGGACGAATCAGACGGCCAGTATCACTCAATCTATGACGATTTTTACTGGTATACCCATTTTCAAGACACCGACTTCGTTTATGGCCGGGCACTCGCACAAACCGCCGGCACCATGGTGATGCGAATGGCCGATGCCGATGTGATCCCGTACCAGTTCACGAACTTGGCAGAAACAGTTCATGGATATGTCACGGACCTTAAGAAACTGGCTTCGACCGCGCGCGAAAAAGCCAAGGAGGAGAATACCGAAATTAGCGAAGACGTTTACAAAGCCCTCTATGACCCAAAGAAGCAGTTCATTCCGCCCACGACGCAGCCGCTTCCACCCTATTTCAACTTCGCACCACTCGAACAAGCCTCCGACGATCTTACCCGGGCTGCTGACGAGTACGAGAAAGCCGTTACAGCTGCTGGAGACAATTTGTCGCCTGCAGTCAATGAACAACTGGTCCAGTCAGAGCGCATGCTGATTGACTCCGCTGGGCTGCCCAATCGACCCTGGTTCGAAAATCTTATCTATGCCCCCGGCTTCTACACGGGATACGGTGTAAAGACGATGCCTGGTGTTCGCGAAGCGATTGAGCAGAAGCAATGGTCCGCTGTCGACCCGCAAATTGAGCGCGTTGCAAGTGCCCTCGATCGGGAGGTTGCGCTGCTCGATAAGGTGACCAAGTCCATCCAAGGAAAGTAATGATGGGCGAGTAATGATCCCTACCCCTTCGCAGGCGGAATGTTCTGATTGAAGCGGAACAGATTCGTGGGGTCGTATTGCGCTTTGATAGTTGCCAGACGCTGGAAGCGCGCATCGCCATAAGCCAAATGCACATCCTCTCCCTCCGACAGGTAGTTCACGTACGCGCCGCCGGTTGAGAATGGACGAATTCTCTGCCAACCCACTCGCGCCCACGCTATCTGTTCTGCGTCGATTGCTGGCTCCTCCGAGATCCCCAAAAAGCTCAAGTTGAACTTTGCATCGCGGTTTCCGAATGCCGTGGCGTCGTTGGCCACCCGCGCGACCGCGCCGCCGTATGACTCAACCAGAACCGTGTTCATTGGCGAAGGTGACGTGCGCACAGTTTCGATCGTCAGGTCGATAACGTCGTCGGTGAGGCTCTTCAAAAAAGCAGATTTCCAGTAGTAGCGCCGCCCCTTCGGGTAAGACAAATCTATCTGTCGCTGCATTGCGCAGTATGGCATGTGTCCGATCGTGTCCGTCAGCACCGATCCCAGCTCGCGAAACGGCCGAATGGCCCGTTCGCTCTCCTCGTCCGTCCCCGTGTGGCTCATCACTACGCCGACGATATTCCCCCCACCCGGGGCTGGCAGGATGGCCGCCATCAGTACCAGGTCGTCGCTCGCTTCCAGACTGAGGTCGCGAAATCGCTGCAGCACGGTCTTCGACATTGCGAAGGGAAACACCACCATCCCGCCCACAGGCTCCCGGACCGGATGAAGTTGAAATTCGAACTCCGTCACCACCCCGAAGTTGCCTCCGCCGCCGCGCAGCGCCCAGAAGAGATCGGGGTGAGAGTCGGCACTCGCAGTCACCAACTCACCCAAGGCCGTCACCACCGTGGCTGAAAGCAGGTTGTCGCAAGCCATTCCGTAACGCCGCGACAGGTAGCCGTACCCTCCACCCAGGGTCAGGCCGGCGATGCCAGTGGTCGAGACCGCGCCGCCCGGCGACGCCAACCCGAAGGCTTGCGTCTCGCGATCGTATTCGCCCCATAAAACGCCGCCGCCCGCACGCACTCTACGCTCGGCTGGATCAACCCGAACCGACTTGAAGCTGGCAAGGTCGATGACGATGCCATCGTCGCCCACCGCACTTCCCGCCACGTTGTGGCCGCCGCACCGGATGGCCACCGGCAGCCCGCGTTCGCTCGCGAACCGCACCGTCGCTATCACGTCCGCGATTCCTGCCGCCCCGACGATCGCGGCCGGCCGATGGTCGATCATTCCGTTCCAGACCTGCCGTGTCTCATGGTAGCCGTCTCCGCCCGGAAGATGAATTGTGCCCTGAATCATGTTCTTCAATTCGTTCTGCTCACTCGTGTCCATTTGCGGCGTCATTCCGTGATTTCCTCCAGTGCAGTTCAGTAGGCTTCCATCCATACAGTGGCCGATGACACCGTTGTGGGCAAAGCGGTTACCGGGAACCTTGAATCATTGAGGGACCGGACTCCGGTATCAAGGCAACCCGGAGGGTATCACTTCGTCCGCCGCCCGCGCGAACCCCCATCCACAGGCCTCAGCAGGTATATAAAGTATAACGTTTATGCAAGCGTCTTCGGATGCGGCCCGGGGCACTTCTCAAGCATCACACTCAAGTTAGGAATTGGAGGACTTCCGTGGGACGGTCGTTCATCTTGTGCCTAATCTTGCCGGTATTGTTGGGATCCTTCTTCGCCCCCAGGGCCCGGGCGGAAAACAACACGCAAGCTTCGTTCACGAGTTCGCCCGTCGGCCGCTGGAAGACCGTTGACGACGTCACCGGCAAGGCTAAGTCGGTCGTCGCTATCTGGGAGGAAAACGGCAAGTTGTACGGACGCGTCCAGAAACTGTTGGACCCGGACCCCGGTGATCCAAACCCCACCTGCGATGGCTGCGAGGGGGAACTCAAGGGCAAGCCGGTGATAGGCCCGCGGATCCTCTGGGATCTTCAGAAGGACGGCGATGGATGGTCCGGAGGCACGATACTCGACCCGGCGAACGGAAAGACTTACAAATGCCTGGTTTCGGTAGAAGACGGCGGTGCCAAGCTGAAGGTGCGTGGGTTCATCGGCGTCTCCATGCTCGGCCGCACCCAGTATTGGCGTCGGGAATAAACAGCCCCATTCAAACCTCCGCGAAACCACGGTTTCCTGCTGCGTGGCATTCGCAAAGGACCACGCGTGCAGCCTTCAGCAAGGAAAGCCGCATAAAGTCCGCCAACACCACCAACTCAACAGGGATCGGGAAATCCACTCTAGCGCTGGGATTTTTCCCTGGGGATGGGCACAATCGGCGCATCGGCGCCCTTTTCGCTGGTCAGGCGTCGCCAGAGGATGCGCAGCGTAGCCATCGCCGGGACCGAGATCAAAGCACCCACGACGCCGGCGATTTCGCCCCCCGAAAGCACCGCCAGGATCTGTACCAGGGGTGAGATCTCCAGTGACTCGCCCATGATGTGCGGGGCATTTATGTAGTCCTGCACCAGCCGCCAGATGCCAAGAAAAATCACTACCCAAATCAGGTGAGGATAACTCGTCAGCACCGCGATCACGAAGACGATGATCGCCGCAACAGCCGGGCCTACCACGGGAACAAACTCGAACATCCCCGCCAGCGGGCCGAGAATGAGCGCGTACCTCAGGTGCAGAATGCTCAGCACCACCGTGTAGGCAACCAGGGTGAGGGATGCCAATGTGAGCTGCGCGCGGATATAGCTGCCGAGCATGACGTTTACATCGCCGACGATCCCACGCAGCGTCTCCTTTTCCTCTGGGGCGCGTCCCAACAAGATAAGGTTCTCGCCGATGGATCGGCCATCTTTGAGAAAGAAGATGCTGAGGATCGGGATGAGAATCAGCCACCAGACGTGCTGCGCGGGTTCCGCCAGCTTCTGGCCGACAGCCCGGCCAAAGCCGAGGATGTCGTCTTTGTGGGCAATGAGGAAGTTTTGGATCTGGGCTTGCCGGGCTTCACTCCATCCATGCTTCTGGCCCACCTGGGAGACCAGTTCGCCGGAACCAGCCTTGTCCAGCAGTGACGGAAGGCTGGTCGCAAGCGCAGTGCCTTCACCGGCGATCTTCGGCCCAGCCAGAAAGCCGAGACCGACCAGAAGAGCAATCAAAATAAGGTAAACCGCACCAATTGCCTGGATGCGGCCCCGCAAGGGCTTTTCCAGACGCGAGACCAGCGGAGCGACGAAGTACGCGAATAAGATTGCAAACAGGAAGAGCGTGAGCGTTTCACGCGCCGCGTGTAGAAAAGCCAATCCCAGAGCAAAGATGAGCACCGTGCACAGGATTCGGGCGGTCTTCGGGTCCCAAACCTTATTAATCATGTCTCATCTTAGCCCCTCCAGGGCTTCGGTCATCCCCGTCCCTCACATCCGGTTCGCCGATCGATCAACGTTCGCACCCGTTTGAGCTACATAGCTCTTGCATGGTGTGCAATGGTTAGTGCACAGTAGCGGGGACTACGTTTGACCGTGCAATCTTAGACGCCTTCTTCCGCACAAAGGATAAGAGCCATGGGACAGTTCGATGAGCAATTACTGGCCAAAACATCAGATGACCGCTTGACAGCCTTTGCTAGAGGGCGGCGGGCCCTCCTGGGTAGAATGGCAGCCTTTGGAGCAGGACTGGCCGGGTCGGTCATCGTACCCACAGACATGATGGCTCTCTCCTCTAGTGGGTCTCGGTCGAATCCGGAAGCCGTCGAAGTGCCTTGCCGCCGTAGCACGGTCATTGCATCTGATGCCGCGACGGTTGCAGAAACAGACGCCGGAAAGATCCGTGGATTCAAGCGCAACGGCATATACGTCTTCAAAGGCGTACCCTACGGTGCTTCGACCGCGGGCGAGCGTCGCTTCATGCCCCCTGCCAGGCCGGAGCCCTGGAAAGGAATTCGCAATGCGCTGCAATATGGCCGCGTTTGTCCAACTCGTGATTCTGCGCACTTTGATACCGATGGGAAGAACCTGGCGAACAACGATGAAGATGCGTTTGTGCTTCACCGCGGCTCGGCCGCCACAGTGCCTGGCGAAGACTGTCTGCGTCTCAATCTTTGGACGCCGCAGATCAACGCTAGCCAAAAACGCCCGGTCATGGTGTACATGCACGGCGGGGGATTCTCCGGTGGCAGCGGGCACGATCTTCTCTCCTACGATGGCGAGAGCCTCGCGCGCAATCACGATGTTGTCGTCGTCACTCACAATCACCGTCTCAATGTATACGGCTATCTCAACCTGGCAGGCCTCGGGGGAGAGGAATTTGCCTCATCCGCCAATGTCGGGATGCTTGACATCGTCGCTGTCCTGGAGTGGGTCCGCGACAACATCACCACGTTTGGCGGCGATCCTGGCAACGTAACGATCTTTGGCCAATCCGGCGGCGGCGGAAAAGTGCTCACACTCATGGCCATGCCGGCGGCCAAAGGTCTATTTCATCGTGCCATCGTCCAAAGCGGCCCTTTCCTGAAAGCGCTCTCTCCTGATTACTCGGGACGCGTGGCCGAACTTATCATGGCCGAGCTTGGCCTATCCAAATCGCAGGTGAAGGAGCTACAAAGCATTCCCGTGGACCGCATCTCCGGCGCCGCTGCCGAGGCGATGAAGAAAATGCCCCGGCCCCAACCTTCGCTTCGCGAAACTTTTGGAGAGCGCGATTGGGGACCGACCGTCGACGGCCGCGTTCTTCCCCATCATCCATTCGATCCAGGAGCGCCCACGCTATCCGCCGATGTTCCACTGCTTACCGGCACGAATCTCCATGAGTTTGTGAGCGGGCTTGACCGTCCGGATGCGAATGCAATGGGAGCTGAAGAACTGAGCCGGCTGGTTCGCGAAGCATTTGGCAACGATGGTGAAGCGATCATCGATGCCTACCGCCTCGACTATCCCAAAGCAACTCCCTTCGGCCTGTATGCGACGATAGCGGCCTCTCGACTGCGCGTCCCTCCTTCGCGCAGGCCGCAAGGAAAGGCCGATTTGGGCGCCGCACCAGCCTACGCTTACGTTTATGCCTGGCGGACACCGGTACTCGATAATCGTCCCGGTTCCATTCCACGCTTGCGAAATTGCGTTTACGTTCGACAATGCCGAAATCTGCGACCACTACAGTGCGGGTGCTCCGGATGCTTTTGTTCTGTCCAAGCAGATCAGCACGGCATGGGTAAATTTCGCGCGGACAGGAGATCCCAATCACAGCGGCCTGCCGCATTGGCCCGCATACGCCAGGAACACTCGCGCCACTATGTACTTCGATACGTCCTGCGAAGTGCGCAACGACCCGGAGGGAAAAGGATTGAGGTTGATTACACAGTCACAATTGGGATAACCCGGAGATTCGCCGGCAAATTCAGGGAGGATTTCATGATCGAACGAATAGAAAGAATGCTCGACGAGTTGGAGTGCGGCAAACTATCGCGTCGTCAATTCGCCGTTGCCCTCGCCACCCTAGCCGCTGGCGCCTTCTCGGCGCCGGGTGCGCTCGCATCTCCTCCGGCGCCGGCAGGCTTCCGCGCTGTCAGCCTCAACCACGTCACCGTACGGGTTCCTGACCTGCACCGCACCTCACAGTTCTACCGGGAGTTCTTCGGGATGCCCATCCGGCAACAGTCGGCGACCGTACACATCCTGGGCGTCGGCAGTTCCTTCTTCGGTATAGAGCAAGGCGAACATCAGACCGGCACCGTCGATCACTACGACTTCGGGATTGCCAACTTCAACGCTGATGAAGTGCGCGCCCGATTGTCCGAACGTAACCTGAAGTTCTCTGACAAGACCTCGAAAGAATCCTTCAAGTTCTATGATCCGGACGGATTTCAGGTCCAGGTAAACGGACCCGATTACGTGGGTCACGTGGGCTAACATATCTCATGCGAATACCAGCTATGGTGCTTTCGACGTTCGCGCTCTTCGCACTCACGGTGTCCGCGTCCGCGCCGGCAGGACCAAATGGTGAGGAGATCAAGTTGCAGGTGCGTACCCAGATCCAGCCATTCCATGCCAACGGGCCGTGGGTGGAAGCCCACTTTGAAGAAGCCATCGTTCCCGCGAAGACAGCGATCATCATCACGGATATGTGGGATAAGCACTGGTGCAAGGGGGCCACGCACCGGGTAGGGCTGATTGCCCAGAAGATGGAACCTCTGCTGCAAGTAGCCCGCGGGGCCGGCATACTGATCATCCATGCGCCCTCTGAGACGATGGACTTCTACAGCAGCGCGCCGGGCAGGCTGCTTGCAGAGAACGCCCCTCGCGCCACCCCTCCTCCGGAACTGACCTTCTCGGATGCTCCGCTCCCCATCGACGATAGCGACGAGGGTTGCGATACTCCCGGAGACAAACCCCACAAGGCATGGAGCCGTGAAACCGAAGCCCTCACCATCGCAGCGGGCGATGTGATCTCTGACAAGGGAGACGAGATCTACAATGTCCTCCAACAGCGTCACATTGATACCGTGCTGTTCATGGGAGTACATGCGAACATGTGTATTCTCAACCGGAGCTTTGGTGTGCGGCAGCTGTCGAAGTGGGGACTACGTTGCGTGTTGGTGCGCGATCTCACCGATGCGATGTATAACCCGGCATCGAAGCCCTTCGTCTCCCATGCTGCCGGCACTGAACTGGTGATCGAGCATATCGAAAAGTATTGGGCGCCCACGATAACGAGTGATGCCTTGGCGCGAGCGCTCAAAGGCAACGCCTCGCAATAGAAAACGCCATCGACTGACTGCGCGGCTATCTCCCATGTCCCCCGCAGGCCCAATACGCAGCTGCGAAAAAAACCATAAGGATGCCAAAAATCAGTAAGGCACGTAGCGAGGGCAACCAGTTCATAGCCATACAGCATACTGCTCCCGCGAACAATTTGGGACTGCCTCTGAAGAGAATTCGTTGGCCCTTTCCCCCCAATCCTCCTTAGCGGCCTTGCGCAAAGGATCGGCCATTTTATGCCAAAGTCTGCATAAGAACTGCGGACCCTGCCTCCTGCACCGGCAACGAAGGTGGGGTGCCCCATTCAAGCCCTGTCTTTGGGCTTGAGTGGGATACGCAGCACTCAACACCCCAGTCTCTGGTTTGTCATTAGGAGTTAGGGGAGCAATGACCCTGCCTCCTGCACCGGCAACGGGTTGGGGTGCCCCATTCAACCCCGTCTTTGAGCTTGAGCTTCTAAAGCCCTAACGTCTTCCACCCGGAAGCAAGATCGGATACCAGCAGCTTGAGGAAGTCATAACTTTCGTTATCGATCTCGCTTCCTAATTCGAAAAGGCCGCAAAGCGTTGGGATCGGTGAAGTCACAGTCGGTAGCACCGGCGGCGGAGTATACGCCGCCTGGAAGTTCAGCGCCAGCGCCAGATTTGCAACCTGATTCGAGGCGTCTCGAGGGCTAAGTGGCGGCAAGTTGTACCGCCACTCGATCAGCTTCAGGACCGACGTGTGATCGTAAAGCGCGGAATTGATCCGCGGTGTCGCCGGGGAGCCGCCACTGAATGGTGACACCACGACCGTAGGAACACGGCATCCGAGCAGCGCGTTTCCATTGACCAGGTCCGTATCGACGTCATTGGCCGCGATCACCCGCGGCGGCACGACGGTGTCGAAAAAACCACCCCACTCATCACGGTTAATAATCAGCACGGTATTCTGCCAGCCGGGTCCCGTCGTTAGGGCCCTGTATACCTGGCCCAAAAATGCCTCGCCAGCGCGAAGATCTGCGTGGGGATGATCGTCGTTGCCCAAACCACCCTCGATAAGAGTGAAGCGGGGATCGACAAATGAAACCGAAGGCAGCGTGCCCGCGGCCGCATCGGCCAGAAAATCGGCAAACAATGCGGAGATCCCCAGGTACTTCGCTCCCCAGAATGCCAGCACGGGCACGTTGGAGTAGTAATACTTGCTGCTCACCCCCGCAGCGGCAAGATTGTCCCAGATAGTTGGGAGCGTGCAGAGGTCAATTGTGTTGGAAAGCCGATCGGTCTGGGCCGCATGCTGAAAAACACGGTTGGGAAAAGTCGGCCCCATGATGGAAGCGAAATAATTATCCAGAGTCGTGTAGTTGCGTGCCAGCGCGCTAAAGAAGGGTAGATCCGCTTCCTCGTAGTAGCCGATGCTGAAAATGTCATTCGTTGAGGTGCGCAGCCATCCATCCATCTTGCCGTTGTCGTATTCGCTGCGGCCTCCCGCATACGAGTGATCTGGATCGGGATGAGAACATCCGCCAAACGTCGTGAGCCGGTAGGTAGGGTGGGCCTCGCCTTTGTTGTCCAGGTAGGCGAGCCCCGCCTGCTGCCCGTTCGCTCCCGGCAGCCAACCAAGTAAGTGATCGAAGCTGCGGTTCTCCATCATCACCACGACGATGTGCTCGATGCCGGAACTAGCTGGAGTTGGAAGCGATTCAGTCTGGGCGGAAACAAATGCGGGTTTGCCGGTTAATGCCGCGGCCGACGCCACCCCGGCCGCCCTGCGGAGAAAGTCTCTGCGGTTTACACTCATGGCCTGAACTCCCGAATCAGCCTACCACGCGCGGGAGAGAGCGTACATCAATGCAAGAATGTAATGTTTACTGTGTCAAATAGAAAATATTGCAGGAATATTAAAACGGAAACTCCCTGAAGTGGATCTCGCCAGGTATTCGTTGTCGCATAAACGAATGAGGGCGTTAAGTGAATCTGGATGGTGACTCGCGACCCGCGTCGCCGGGAACCGTTGCTAGAATGAGTATGCTGTATTCCGCTTGCTGAAAGGGTCTATGTCTGCCTTCGGGAGTGAACTGTCGCGGCTTGTCGATGAATTGAATCGTTCGTCGAAGGCCGCACCGGCAAGCAGTGGCAGTTTATCGATCGACCGCTTATTGACGCTTGCCGGCCAAAGGGGTGCTTCCGATATCGTTTTGGTCGCGGGTTCCGCGGTCGCGTTGCGCGTCAAGGGTTCTTTGACGCCGGCGGCTGGTAAACCGTTGTCGTCAGAGGATATACGCAGTTTATTGCTGCCCTTGCTAACCGCCCGTCAGGCAGAAGAGCTGGAAGGGAACAAGTCCTTAGACTTCTGCTTCGCAAGGGGGCAGATCGGGAGATTTCGAGCGAACTTCCACTATCAACGCGGTACTCTGGCCGCCTCTATACGCCTTCTGCCGGCGCAGATCCCATCGCTTGAATCGCTGCACCTGCCGGCAGCGCTGGCCAGCTGGCAGAACGCCGGCAAGGGCTGGTGCTGCTCACCGGCCCGACTGGCTGCGGCAAGACGTCGACGCTCGCTGCCTTGCTTGATCTCATCAACACGCGTCGTCGCGATCACATCATCACCATCGAGGATCCCGTCGAGTATGAGCACGCGAGTCACAACTCCCTTGTTGAGCAGATCGAAGTGGGTCAAGACACACCCTCATTTGCGCAAGCGGTGAGGGCTGTATTGCGTCAGGATCCCGACGTGATCCTGGTGGGAGAAATGCGGGACGCCGAGACCATGTCCGCGGCGCTTACGGCAGCTGAGACCGGACACTTGGTCCTTTCCTCTCTGCACACCAACGATACTTCTCAGAGCATCTCGCGCATCCTGGATATTTTCCCCGCCGGGCATCAGTCTCAAATTCGGCAGCAGCTATCCCTGGCCTTGGTGGCCATCGTCACCCAACAGCTGGTGCCGGCTGCCGACAACGCAAACCGCTATCCCGCCGTCGAGATTTTGATGGCCACGACTGCCATACGCAATCTGATCCGCACTGGTCAAGACCACCAGATTCGCTCCCACATCTCGACCGGGCGTGCCGAGGGCATGATGACCATGGAGCAATCGCTGGCCGAGCTGGTGGGGAATGGGCGCATCCTGCGTGATACGGCTTTCTCCCACTGCTACAACGTCGCCGAGTTACGGCAATACCTTAAAGAATCCCCAGGCCAGCCCTGAAGTGGGAAACGCCAGAACGGAAGATGTAAAAAATCAACATCGGATGAGGAGATTTCTTCACACCGTTTCAGGGAATTCAAGCTGCCCGGTAGGTGCGAATCGTGGTTTCGATCTCACGACGAAGCTCCTCGTTGACGTGGGCGGAGTTGATCCAAAAGAGTGTGCTGCATTGCACTTCCAGAGTTTCCAACCGTGGATCATAGTTCCAGTCGATTCTGATCCCGTCCTTCTGTGCGCTGCCGACAGGCTTAGCGACGGGAAAACCAATAGTGGAGGCCTTTTTACGCAAACGCGCAAACAATGCGCGTGTAATTCCCTTAAATATTTGTTTGGAATTCCTGTACATCAAATCTGCTCCTGCTGAGTGGTCCTAGAGCACTGGACGCAACGACCACCAAAATAGTTCTGTAAAACGTTGTTCATCGTTGACCGAAAACCCAACGTGGGAAAATCAACATCCTCGTCAGCGACAAACATCTTACGCTCATCGGAGAGTTGCTGGCGTGGGTATGATCAGGTCGCTTCCGTCGAAGGCCAAGACATTTTTACTCGAGCAGGTTATTTCTTGCGTAGGGCAGTCCACAGTCCATCGGCTCGCCCTTCCGCGTTTACTCGCCCCTTCGCCGAATCACCATCCACCCACCCGGCCATCGTCACAGTCACCGGCGCCGGCTTTTCACCCGGCCAAGTTCCGTTAAACATAAGCTCGACATAGCCGTTGCGCCACGTGCCGCTGACCGGCTGATCCTTGCCAAACGCACCGGACCAAGCGCCTTTTACCATGTCACCGTCGCGATGGAGGTTCATCGATCCGTCGAATTTGCCATAATCCGTGGCAAAATTTACTTCCCAGGTTCCGGCGACTTCGCCGTCATTGTTGACGGCCTCCGCTTTGGCGGGAATCACTTTCACGTTGGAGAAGTAGGCTTCCTCCCCGGAATAGCCCCATAGGGCAACACCGCCCTGCAGGTCCTCGCCCTTCATGCCGTCCACGATCAAGCTCGGATTCTCCGATCCGTTGACATACAACTTCGCGGTCCGGCCGTGCACTTCGATCTTGATTTTGTTCCATCCTTCCGGCTGCAGGTCCGAATAGGATTCGTAGTTCCACGGCCATTCTCTGCGCAGCTTGTACCAATCGAATCCTGGAGCAGCCACGTATTGCACGGAGTGGTTCCGCATCGCCTGATCATCGGCGCGGGAATTCCAAGGCCGAAGATAAAACATGTCGTAGTGCGACGCATCCGTCCGGGCACGGAACGCGATGCCAATGAACCCGGGCATCCGTACACCGGGAGGCGTCGTCCGCTTCATGGCAATATCGGCCTCGATCGTTCCGTCTTGAATCTGAAGACCCTTGAGAAAAGCGAAGACCTCCTCGTTCTGGGTGGTCAGCCGAACCGCCCTGCGTCCTTGATATTCGGCTGTCTCTGCCTTTCCGCCGGTCACGGCCAGATTGTTCGGATCAATCAGCCCGAAATTCTGCGCCGCCGGCGTCGTTGGTTGCGGGGTGCTAAGAGATTGTGCACCCGCGGAGAGGAAGGCAGTGATGGCAACCAATGCGGCCCCCGCGGCACGCAATAAGCCGGATACCTCAATGGTCTTGCCGAACCCCGGGCGGAAAGCGTGCAGGTCGTCATGCGATGGTCACCTCATTAGGCTGAAAGACCATGAGCACTTCGCAGGCCAAAGCAAGACGCACTTAAGCTCCGGCGAATGAATTGCATGCGCCTGGCTCGGGTCACGTGGGCGTTCAAGCACGGACAGGCGTGTCCGCGAATGAACACGCAAACGTTAGTTGCCAATCCACCGGTAAAGTTAGAGAATGTCCCGTCTCAAGACTTGGGATTCAAATGGAGGTGGATTTGGCTCGTCGACTCAGCCTGCTTGCTCTCAGCTGTGGAGTAATGGTTCTCCTCGCGCATCCGGCGCTTGCGTGGCAAACGACTAAGGACTCCGCCGCTCAGAAGGATTCCAGCTACATCGACGCTGATGGCACAGCGCACGTCACGCGCGTAGTCCCTCTGCCCGCTACCGTTAGTCCCGGAAGCGCAGAAGGGTCTGGCACACCAGGTTTCGGATGCGAATCCGAATCAATCTCTGGAACAGAGACGCTCAGAAACAAATGCCGCGGCAGAATCTGGGGCCAAGGCAAATCGTGCCGTCTATCCAGTGGACATCGCATCGTCGACCATTGCCGGGATACCGGTTTGGGTGGTGACTCCTGCCGGCGGCGTGCCTGCGGATAAGCAGGACCGGGTTCTGATTAATGTGCACGGGGGCGGCTTCAACGCCGATTCCGGCTCCCTCAACGAGTCCATCCCGATTGCCAATCTCACGCGGACCAAGGTCATCTCGGTCCTCTATCGGCTAGCTCCCGAACACCCGTTCCCCGCCGCCGTCGACGATACGGTTGCGGTTTATCGGGAACTGCTCAAAACCTACAAGCCGCAAAATATTGGCTCTTTACGGTACCTCGGCCGGAGCCATCCTTACTGCCGAAGCGGCGGTGAAATTCAAACAGCTAGGGCTGCCTTTGCCGGCGGCGCTCGGTATTTTTACCGGCTCTGGCGATTTCAGTAAGGAAGGCGATTCCCATGCGATATATTCGGTTCGCGGCCTCGCCGGATACCTGGAACCGCCCCATCCTGGTGTGCAATGGCTATCGCAGTATGTAGGCTCTACCGATCCCAAAGATCCGGTCCTCTCACCTGTCTATGCCGATCTGCACGGGATGCCACCGGCCCTCTTTGTAACCAGTACGCGCGATGTGCTTCTAAGCGATACGGCGACACTCCATCGTGCTTTTCTGCGTGCGGGAGTGGAGGCGCAACTGGTGGTTTTCGACGGTCTCAATCATGCCTTCTGGTATAACCCGAATACCCCCGAATCGCGAGAGGCCGACTCCATCATGGCGCGTTTCTTTGATGATCATCTGGGTAAAGCAATAGGTCATTGAAGCCGCGATTCCGCTGAAGCGAGCCTGCTAACCTGACGCTAAGATCAATATTGCATGGGATTCCTGAGTCATCTTCTATTCCCCTGGGGTTTTCTGCTCCAGGCATTTGCGATTGTCCATTTCATCCGGCGGCGGCCGGACATGTATTGGATTTTCATCATCCTCTTTCTCGGTCCGCTGGGCGCGCTGATCTATATCTTCGTTGAGGTGCTACCCGACGCTGGGCTGCTCCGCCAATCCTTCAAGGTTTTTCCCCGCCGCAAGCGGATTCGCGAGCTTGAGACGATGGTGCGAGACAATCCGTCGGCAGGGAATTGGGAAGAACTGGGCGACCTTTATATGGACGATGGCCGGCTTCTGTTGGCGCGGGCCGCGTTCGACAAAGCCATTGCCGCCCGTGCCGACACGCTCGACCCCTTCTACCGGCGCGGCGTTTGCGCCATCCTTTTGGGAGATGCAGCAGCCGCGTTACCTGATCTGAAACGAGCGGTGGACAAAGACCCGGAGTACGATTTTCATCGCGCCGCCGGATTGCTCGCCCACGGCTACGCGCTGACCGGACAAAAAGAAAAAGCCGAAGCGCTCTTCCGCCAAACGACGGTCTTGTCGACATTGTCGGAGACTTATTTGAACTTCGCGGATTTGCTGGCGTCTGAGGGACGCAACGCCGAAGCCCGCCAGTGGGCGCAGAAGGTGCTCGATAAGAAGCCGACCATGCCCGACTACCTGCGCCGTCGCGAGCGGCCGTGGTTCCGCAGTGCCCGCTCTATGCTGAAGCGGCTGCCGGCGTGAAGGTGGATGCATGAGTGAGCCTAAGGGCCAGGCAATCAGTCCGGCTCGAAATCCCGGTGCCCGGTTGCCGCAGCAGATCCTCCTCGGCGCAATCCTTGGCATCGCCTGCGGCATTTTCTTCGGCGACCGGACGGCCTTTCTACAGCCCATAGGCGATGCCTACGGAGCAATGCTGCAGATCCCGGTTTATCCTTATCTGATCTGTTCCCTCATGTATGGCTTGGGCCGGCTCACTTCGGCCACCGCGCGTCAACTGCTGGGTGCGACCTGGATCCCGTTTCTTTTTCTTTGGATACTCACCCTCACTACCCTTTGGTCCCTGGCGCATGCCATTCCACCTACAGCGCCGCCCCTATCCCTCACAGCATCGCAATTGCATGGCGGAATCCCGCTGTTGGACCTGCTCATTCCTTCCAACCCGTTCGCGGCGTTGCGAAAGAACTACATCCCGGCCGTAGCCATCTTCGCTGTTATCTACGGCATCGCCTTCCAGGGCGCGGAGCACAAGCAGACATTGCTCGAGGTCTTCGACGCAGTAAAGAAGGCAAGCGTCAAAATCTGGGGCTGGATTGTCAGGCTGGCTCCTTTTGGCGTCTTTGCCTTACTTGCCAGTACCGCAGGTACCGTGCGCCCTGACCGCTTGGGGGGCATGTTGCTTTATGTTGTCCTCTATCTCCTCGGCGCCATCATACTTGGCCTGTTCGTTATACCTTTCCTGATTTCTGCCCTGCTGCCGGAGAGCTATCGCTCCGTCTTGCGCAATCTTCGCCCGGCAATTGTTCTGGCCGTGGTCACGACCCTTTCGGTTGCGGCGTTGCCCCTGGTGGAACGGGCAGTGGAGTCGGCCCTCGATGAGACCGGGTGCAGCGACTCCGAGGAGCGCAGGAGCGTGGTGCAGACCAGCTTGTCGTTGAGCTATGTCTTCGCCCAAGTGGGCAATAACTTCATCTATCTCCTCATCCTTTATGCCGGCTACATCTCGGATGTACCGCTAAGGCTGGCCCAGAAAGTCCTGCTCCCGCTCATGACTCTTTTGTCATGCTTCGGCTCTCCTAGCGCGACGTATGATTCGGTCGTTTTTCTCAGTAGCTGGCTGCATCTCCCAGGCACGGTGCTCGACTTCTACGTGGAGACGTCGGCCATCACGCGCTTTGGCCAGGTGCTTGTTTCTGTGAGCGGCTTTTTCTTCATCACCCTGGCGGTGCCACTGCTTTACTTCAAAGCGGTTCGCTTCCGTGCTGGTAGATTTCTGGCTGGGCTCGGGACCCTTGCTGTAGTGTGCGCGAGCATCGTTGGTGTATCGGTCGCGTTGCGCCCGACGCTATTTCCGCCGGTTACCAGCCGCTTCGCTGGGTTGCATCTGGACCCGCAGTTGACGCAGGGAATTCAGTCGAGCATCGCAGCCACAGAGCCACCGCTGACCAAAACCGGCACGGATCCTGAATCCTCAGCGTCCTCCATCGCCAGCATTCGCAAGCGCGGTGTTCTACGTGTGGGCTTCAATCCCCACGTCATTCCCTTCAGTTATAGAAATGATCGCGGGGAGCTGGTTGGGTTTGACATCTCCTATGCGTATCGTCTGGCGCGCGATCTCGGTGTGTCCATTCAGTTGGTTCCCTTTGCCTGGCCCAGCCTTGCCGGTGATCTGGTCGATCATCGCTTTGACATCGCGATGTCCGGCATTTATGACACCGACCAGCGCATCCAGTCGCTCATCGTGTCGCCGCCCTACTATGCCACCCCGGTGGCTCTCATCGTTCCGTCTCCGCGCGCGGAGACCTTCCTCGATGCCGAACAACTCTCCCGTCCGGGCTTAAAGCTGGCTGTCTTTGATGACCCGGTCCTGATCCCTTTGAGCCGGAGATTGTTTCCCAAGGCGGAGCTTGTGATCGTCCCCAACTACGACAGCTTGCCGGGAAGCGATCGTCCTGTCGAAGGGGCGGTATGGACACTGGAGCAGGCTGCGGCATGGGCAGCGGAGCATCCAGGTTTCACAGCGGTAGCGCCCGACCACCTCTCCGGCCCTATTTCCACGGTGTTTGCCATGGCGCCCGATTCCGCTGAACTGGGTGCCTTTGTGAGTCAATGGCTGCAACTACGCGCCGACGACGGCTTTCGTGCCGAGCAGATAGCCTACTGGTTTCAACTCCGTCCCCGACGCCCCAGCACTCCTCGTTGGAACCTCCTGGATTTTCTGCTCAAACGCCAGCTCTAGAGGTGGAGAATACCGCTCAACGAAGGTCACGGGTTCACAGGCTACGGAAAAACTCGCAACGAAGGGCACGGGTTCAGCCGTGCCGCACAAAGCCACAGGCCAAAGACGGCTTTAGCCGCTGAGTACGCTTCTCGAGACTCTCCGGCAGAAATCACCCAACTTTTGCAAGGGAAACAACGTACATACGATGGTCACATTCGCCCGGAATCAAGAAAGTCGTACCTCGGGGGCTAAAGCCCTCATCGATCGTAACCCAGTGTGGCACGGCTGAACCCGTGCCCTTTGTTGAGGAGTGTTCGCAAACCGTACAGGCGTGCCATACATAAAGGTCTCGCACGCGGATTGTCGTGGACGAAGCGTCGGGAAAAAGTGCATCAGGGGTTTTAGAGCCTGCGCGAGAACTGGAAGAGGGACCTACGGTTTCTCTTCCGGTTCATCAACAGAGCATCTTTCGTATGCGACGGATAGAATTCAATGGGGACTTCCATGGTGTGTTCTGAATATTTGCGACTAGCGGGTCTGTCTGACAGCAAACGCGAAGCTTACGCCTACATCCGACTCAATGAAGGGAAGGCAGGCTTATCAAAGGATCGCTACGACGAATTAGTACAAGAGGGATACGCGGCCATGAAGGCCGCCATCAAGGATTTGGGCTGGCACAAAATGAATTGTCCTATCTGCAAGAACCAGCCTGCGAAGTAGTTGGCGCCATCTTGCGTCCGCCACGAGCGCGCACAGCGGCTAGACTATTTCCATGGCAGACGATCTTATAGCGCACGCGCGCAAGCAAGCCGAACGGTCATTACCTTTCGTCCGAGCGGCCGCCCGGATGCGTATCGCCCGCGTCGAATCCGCCGTTGACCCGGGCCAGGCCCGCATCACCTTCGAGATGGCCCTTGACGAGATCCGCAACCTCCACGGTCGCGACCGCGACTTCTTCTTCCAGGACGCGCAAAAGATTGCCGCCGCATTTGCCCCCGGCCTCCTACGCGACATCCCAGCCGCTCGCGGTTTCGGTAACAACTTTCACTCCGGAACGCTGGTCAACATCATGCTGCAACACGGCCATATCGATGCCGCCTTCGACTACGTGAGCCTGGACGGCGGGCCCTCCAGCTTCCCCTACGGATACGCCGTCAACCTGATGCATAAGCTCGATGACGAACGCCGCCTGGCGGTGCTCCGCCGCGCTATCAGCGCCTGGCGGGCATCCGTGGACGAAGAGCTGATGCCCAAGCCCGGTATTCCGCAGATAGAAGGGCATTCCAGCCACATTCCCGTGCTTCATTTGCAACTGCAATTTATCCATCTATTCCAGGGGCAGTGGAAGATACTCCCCGCGGACGAGGCGCTGACCGTTGTCCGTGAGATCGTACGCATCGCCTTGGAGCAGCCCGACCTCGAGACCTCTGCCGGTTATGGGGACCAGCTGCGAATCACCTCCAGCCGTGCGCACATCTTGTTTGAGGTTCTCCATATCCTTCGCCATCTCGATTCCCCGCTAGCCGAGTCCCTCATCGCTGACCACGAACAGCTCGCCGTCGCCGCCCGCCGATATCCCAACGGCATGGAGACCATCCATGAGGAGTTAGAGGAACGCCGCAAACAGAGGGAGGCCTCCGGAGCGACTTGCGGCGGCGGGTTCATCGGGTCCGGAAATCCGCGCGACCGGGCCTATCAAATGGCGCTGCGGCAGGCGTCGCTGGAAGGCGACTTTGGGCCGCCCATCGACCACGCGCTCGAACGATATATGGAAGACACGGCATCGGACAGCTCTAACCAGGCGCCCAGGACCTTCTGGCCGTCCACCTGCGCCTTCCGCACTATCCTTTACGGTGCCGGAAAACGCGTGCGCCCGGAAGCCACACTTCTTTTCGACCGCATCCCTGATGGAGGCTTCGGCCTCTTTACCCGGATCGAGTTTGCTGTCGCCCTGGCTGGCTTGCCCGAGCTCCCTGAAATCCAACTTAAGCAGCGCCGCCCTCCCGACGGCTTCAACCGCAATCGGGAGAGATGACCAGCCGCCAGCCGATCGATCCAGCGCCAACTCCGCAATTGTCATCTTAGGAAAAACATGCTCAATCGGAAACCGTTCCTTACTTTAGAGCGCCATGTTGCGTGGACTTGCGTCTCGCTCACTCGATGCAAAGGCAGACCTGGCAGATTCGTGGGCCGAGTCCGATCCACAACCAAGGTCGTGTTAAGTATTCTGCTGTTCCTTTGGGCGAGCCGGGCCTATGCGCAAACTCCCGACACCATCACCTTCAACGATGGCGAGCAACTCGCCGGCAAGCTCATCAGTGTTCTTGGCGGCAACGTCACCTTCCATAGCGAGATCCTCGGAAATGTGACCGTCCCCCTGGAAAAGGTCAAGACGCTCAACACTGCCCATCCATTTGCGGTGGTAGAAAAAAATCAGCGCGTTACCCGGAAGACCGCCGTGCAACAAATCCCCGTCGGGAGCATCGCGCTCAAGAATAATTCGCTCAACGTCAGCCCTTCCAATGCCCAAGAGAAATCTTTTCCGGCAAAACCGATCGCCTCCCTTCTGGATGCCGCCACCTTCCATCGCGAGATCCAGAACGAGTCGGATCTACTTTATGGCTGGGCCGGCTCCATCACCCTCGGCGCCAGCCTGGTCGATGCCACCAACAGCGCCCAGACCTACACCGGCTCCGTAGCCCTTATCCGTTCCATCCCAACCATCGCGTGGCTGCCGCCGGCGAGCAAGACCACGCTCAATCTAAGCGGTACGTACGGCCTGGCCAAGAACCCTGAGATCTTCTCCGACGGAGAGATCTATCAAGCCGCTTCCATCAGCAAAACCGATATCCTGCACGGCGATGCAGAGTGGGACAAATACCTGTCACCGGTCATCTTCGGATTGGTCAACGCAAGCGCCGATCACAACTTTGGCAATGGCCTCCAGTTACAGCAGGCATACGGCGCGGGTCTTGGCTGGAGCATCATCAAGGCGACCGAAAGAAACCTTCGATGTCAAAGCGACCTTGCTGTATCAGCAGCAACAGTTTTACAACGGCCTTGAAAGTGGGCTTGGAACGCCCTCAGTAAACCTGATCGGCGCCGATCTCAATGAGAGCTGGTCCCGCACCTTTGCCCACAATGTCAAATTTAACGAGTACGTCACCCTTACGCCGACCTTCAACGTTGTCCGGGCTTACTCCGCTGTAGGCAACGCAAACTTCGTCTTTCCCGTCTACAAGAAGCTCAACTTCACGCTCTCATCCACGGACAACTACCTCGGCGACCCACCCGAAGGTTTCCGCCGTAATAGCTTTCAGTTCACTGCCGGCATCACCTATGTCGTGAAATAGGCCCGGCTCGGTCCTGTAGAATGAGTTCTCCCGAAAGGAGCTTTGCGCCATCAATCCTCATCCTGCCGTCGCTCGCTTTTTCGTCCTCCTGTTCGTCCTTCCGGCCGTGGCCACCATCGCCGCTGCGCAGGCAACGGCCGTTCGTACCATCCCCGCACGTACTCTCCCAGTACCAACCACCGTCAGCCCGGAGATGCAAAAGCACATCGCAGAGGCATGGGACGGAAGCACTGCCACGGTTACGAAAACCCCCGAGCAATGGAAGGCCGCGCAAGAAAAGGAGAATGCGCCCGAGGCAAAGGAAGCCGAAGCCCTGAAAGGGCAGTTCCACGTCACGGTGAACGAGGAGACAATCGCCGGAGTCCATGTCTATCGCGTGACCCCGGATAACATTCCCGAGCAGAACCGCAATCGGCTGCTGGTGCATGTACACGGCGGAGGTTATGTCTTTTTTGGTGGTATGGCGGCCACGAGGGAGGCCATTCTCATGGCGCACTACGCTCAGACACAGGTGATTTCCGTCGACTATCGTATGCCTCCGGACTTTCCTTTTCCTGCCGCGATCGATGACACGGTGGCGGTCTGGAAAGAAGTCATCAAATCGCACACGCCCAGAAATGTCGCGCTGTTTGGCACCTCAACCGGAGGCGGCATGACCCTGGCCACGGTGATCCGGTTGAAAGAGCTGGGCTTGCCCTTGCCTGGGGCCCTGATGGCTGGAACTCCCTGGGCTGACCTGACCAAGACCGGAGACAGCTACTTCACCAACGAGTTCGTCGACAACGTGCTCGGCTCAAACGACGGAGGCCTCGAGGCCGGGGCAAAACTCTATGCCGGCACGCACGACCGCAAGGAGCCGCTGCTTTCTCCGGTCTATGGCGACCTGTCAGGATTCCCGCCTACGGTCTTGCTTTCCGGTACGCGGGATCTCTTCTTGAGCAATACCGTCCGTGTGCATCAGAAACTATTGCAATCCGGAGTGAGTGCCGACCTGCTTGTTTTTGAAGGTCAATCGCACGGCGACTACCTCCAATCCGATTCTCCCGAGTGCGCCATTGCTCTGAAGGAAGTAGCGCAGTTCTTCGATCGCAATCTAGACCGATGATAGCGCTCCCCATCAGTCGAAGAAGTGACGATCCTCGTCCGCCAGGTGCGCTTTTGCTGCCTGCACGTTGAAGGTCACACCGAGACCCGGCCGGTCCCAAACGTTGATGAAGCCATGTTCCACGATGGGGTTGGGCAGGCCCTCGACAATGTCATACCACCACTCGGGCTGGCCCAGCGGATATTCGAAGGCGATGTAGTTTTGCGGCAAGGCGGCCGCCACCTGAACATGCGCGGCCAGCCCGAACAGCCCGTCGAAAATGCCGTGCGGAGCGATCTGGATGCCGTGAAGATCGGCGTATTCCGCGATCCACTTCATTTCCGCGATCCCGCCGACATCCTCCGGATCGGGGCCCACAATATTCGACTGCCTGTTTCTCGATCAGGTCCTTGAAGTTCTCCCGCAGGTAGATCTCTTCTCCGGTGTGAATCGGGATGGATGTGCTCACGGTCACTTCGCGAAAAAGCTCGGCGTTGGGATAGGGAGTGTAGTCGCCGGTGATCAGGTCTTCGAGCCACGTGATGTGGAGCGGTTCCAGCGCGCGCGCAAAGGTGATCGCATCCTTGACGGTCCAGCCTGGTCCGCAATCGAGCGCGAGCCCGATCTCATCTGCCCAGAACCTTCTTCATGGCCTCGACGCAGGCGATGACATTGTCGAGGCCGCGCTCCGTCATCATGCCACGGTCGGGATGCGATGCTCCTTTGCGCGGAGGTTCGTCGTACCAGGCATTGGGCACAGCAGGCATCATTGCCGGATCGTGAAATCCGACGGCCTGTTTGATTAGGGTGAAGCCCTCTTTAGCATCCTTCATCTTGGCCATGGCCTCGGCATAATCCTGCGGCGTATGGCCGGTCATGGGGAAGCGTACGGCTCCGTTGTAGATCCGGACGCGGTCCCGGATCTTGCCGCCGAGCAGCTTATATACGGGCTCTCCCGCCACTTGCCCGGCGATGTCCCACAGGGCTATCTCGATCGCGCTTACAGCCGCGCCCCAGGGTTTAAACGCGCCCATGCGGCGAATCTTCAGCATCACGCGCGCGACGTCTGTCGGGTCTTCGCCGATCAGGTAGTCCTTATAGAACAGGACCATCGGCTTGAGGTAGGGCTTGTAGGACTCGGCTTGACCATACCCGGAGACACCCTGATCGGTGACGATGCGCACCGTCGGATTGCTTCCGATGATGGCGCAGCGGAGGTCAGTGATCTTGATCCGTGCTTGCCCCACGCGTCTTTCGGTTGCCGGCAGATTCTGCTGAGCACCAAACGCCTTCGCGGCCGCTGCCGCCGAGAGCGATCCGATAAATCCTCTGCGCGTCCAATGAGCCATGAGCCCCTCATCTTAGATGATGTCCTCGTAGAAGTTCGGCCCGAGTCCCTCCGCCATCATATTCATTCCTTTCCCGAGGGGCCAGTTGCCTGAGAACGGGGATTCTCTTGTGAGGGATCGGAGGCCGATCGCGATACACCGCATTAGCGGGCGATGGCCAAACAAAAATTCCAGGTTGTCCAGTTACTACCTCGTTTCCCACAATGCCGTCGCTGTGCTCTCTTCTATGCTGCAAGGTAGAGCATTTGTTCATGAATCGGGGATCTGGCTGAATGACGACGGAAAGGGAACTTCGCGAAAAACTGCGCAAGATTGCCGCGCTCTTCGAGGGAGCATCGACGGCCGGCGAGCGCGAGGCCGCAGCTGCGGCCAGCAAGCGTGTTCTGGCTGCTCTAAACGCTGCGGAAAAAGTGGAACCCACGATTGAGATGCAGTTCTCGCTTTCGGATCGTTGGAGCCGCCTGCTCTTTACTGCTCTGTGCCGCCGTTACAAACTCAAGCCATATCGATATCCACGCCAGCGCTACACGACGGTGATGGTGCGGGCGCCGAGGGGATTACTCGAAAACACGCTGTGGCCCGAGTACCTGGAACTCAAAGCTGCTCTGGATTCGTATCTCAACGAAGCGACGGAACGAATCATCCGCGAAGAAGTGTTCGGGGATGCCGAAGAGGCAGAAGAACGCGCGGGGTAGAAGACGTTCACGACGTTTGCGTCGCCTTAGGCGTCCAGTTCGGTGTTTCAATCCCGAACTGGCTGGCGTACTCGAGATTCAATCGCTGCCAGCCGAACTTCATGGTCTGGGGGCCGACGAGGCGGCCAATCGGCTCGCCCGCGAGCAACCGATCAAGGACGTCGAGGCAGATGTGCCAACCCGCAGCGCCCCAGGCGATGAAGCGGCGATCGATGTTGTGCCACAGCGTCAGGCGCGTGCCGCCATCCAAGGCTTCGAGTTCCCACCGGATATCGTTGCCACCCCAGTCATACTCGAGCAGCCTCGGCGCCTCGGCCCGCTTAACCGTGCATTCTGAGGCTTGCAGCGTTGGCGCCGCGACGGTTGAGAGCTTCACCGGGCCCACTGCGGCCAAGTTCCGATCGGCTTCGAACGGCGCCCACTCGGAGAGATGCGCGGGATCGGTCAGGGCCTGCCACACCAACGGCGGCGGGTGACGGAGCTCTCGCACGAGGACGAGCGTCCACCTGTCGCCGTCTTTTTCTACGTGGGCCCCGTTGGCGGGGCCCGGTGCGTACTGCTTGCCCTCGCTCATCCCCTACCAGCCCATCAGTTGCGTGACCTGAATGAGGTTGCCGCAGGTGTCGTTTAGCATGGCGATCTTGGAGGCCGTCACGTCTTTTGGCGGCAGGGTGAATTCGGCGCCGCGCGCTTTCATCTGCTCATAGTCGGCCTGTACGTCGTCGGTGTAGAACATGGCCGCGGGCTGGCCCTGCTGAAAAATAGCCTGCTGGTACGTTTTCGCAGCCGGGTTGTTGTTGAGGGCCAGTTGCAACTCCGTGCCCTCCGGTTCTTCGGGCGAGGCCACGGTCAGCCAACGATAGGGGCCCTGGCTGAAATCGGTTTTCTTGGCAAAACCAAGTACGTCGGTATAGAAGCGCAAGGCTTTTTCCTGGTCGTCCACGTATAAGGTTGTCACTTTGATTTTCATCTCGTTTCTCCTTTGTCAGTTTCGGCGTTTGGGCAGCGCCGTTCGTTTCCTGGTTTTCTTTTTTGTGGGTGTTGAGGGATTTATGCGATCGAGGTGGCGTTCGAGAGCATCTACGTGCGCGGACCAAAACCGGCGGAACGGAGCCAGCCACGCATCTACCTCCTGAAGCGGTTCAGGCTTCAGCCGGTAGAGACGGCGCTGTGCGTCCACCATGGATTCCACGAAGCCGGCCTCGCGCAGCACGCGCAGGTGCTTGGATACGGTCGGCTGCGGCATGCGAAGTTGACGCTCGATCTCTCCCACGGACTGTTGTGACGAGACCAGGAGGCTTAAGATCGCGCGGCGGTTCGGCTCGGCAATGATTTCGAACACTGTTTCCACTCCCTTGATATACGCCGAGCGGTATATGCGTGTCAAGGTATATAAGCGCCGGGGCGAAAATTATTTCACGCACCCAGCCCTTCACTGCTGTGGGCGCTTCGCAGCGCGGCCTTCACGCGCGCCGGAGTAAAGGGGAGATTCCGCAACCGGACATGCGTGGCATCGAAGATGGCGTTTCCGATGGCAGCGGGAGTCACAGTAATGGCCGTCTCTCCCGCACCTGTCGCAGGCACACCCGCCGGAGTGACAAAAACCATCTCAATCGCGGGTATCTCGTAATCAAGATGCAGGCTGTGATAGGTCTTCCAGTCGACGGAGGTGATGCGCTTTTCGTCCCAGGTCACTTCTTCCACCAGGGAGCGGCTCATGCCTTGCAGAAGTCCGCCCTCGATTTGGTTTCTAAGGCCATCGGGATTGGAGACAGGTCCGCAGTCCAAGGCCACGACGAAACGCACTGGGCGGACTAATCCACTTTCCAGGTCCACGGTCACTTCGGCAATCAGTGCCGCGTAACCGTTCTCTCCCTCGTAGGCGACGCAGGCAATGCCGCGCCCCGTTGCCACACCGGCTTGCGTTGCAGCGGGGGCAGGGAACGGACGCGCCTCCCACCCGGCAGCCTTGGCTGCGGCGTTGAGAACTCCGATGACGCGGCTGTCGCGCAGATGCTGCAAGCGAAAGGCCACCGGGTCCGTTTTTGCATGGGCGCAGAGCTCATCCATGAAGCACTCGGTGGCAAAGGTATTTTGGATGCGCTGGGGAGAGCGTAGCGGCCCGGTAAAGAAAGGCGAGCGCACGGTGTGAGTGAGTGCGCGTTCGCTTTGGATGGTTCCGCCACCGCCGCATTTGCCCGCGATACAGCCGGCGAAGTAGGAGGGCACGGTGTTGCTGCCGTTGCGAAGTCTGCCGGCGGGTGGTTTGGCTGGGCCGGGCTCGAGCGGTTCCGGTGGGTAGCCGGTGAGCATACCGCTAATCACGTTTCCGGGCTGGTCATAGCCTGGCCGGTTGCCCAGAGAGGCGACCCAGTTCTCGCGGTCCCACGCAACAATGCGCCCATCAGCGCTGATGCCGGCGCGATGCTCGACTACCATGGCGGAGCCGAAGTTCTCCCACATCATTTCGTCCTGGCGCGAAAACTGCAGACGAACCGGCCTGCCAGCCGCCTGGGACAGGATGGCGGCATCAAACGTAACCGCGTCTGCGCCGTTCAGGCCATAGCATCCGGAGCCCCTGGTAAAGATCACGCGCACACTGTCGGGGGGCAGGCCCAGTAGTGTAGCGACGACGCTGCGCGAGGGATAAGCCGATTGCGTGGGCGACCATATCGTGGCGCTATCGGGCTTTACATCCGCGACGGCGCAGGATGCTCCCATCGATCCGTGCATCTGGTATGGATAGGTGTATCTCGCGCGCAGTACGCTGCCCGCGGCAGCGAGTTGCGTGTCAACATCCTGGGAGTCGACGCTAAGAGCATCGTGCGCGGGCTGTTGCTGCAGGTGCTCGAAGAAGGTGTCCTGCGCGGGAAGCGCTGGACCGGGGTTCCATTGCACCACCAACTGCCGAGCCGCCAGCACGGCCTGGTATTGCGTCTCCGCGACGACGCCGACAAAGTCTTTGCGCACCACCACTTTTTTCAGGCCGGGCACATCGCGCACCGACTGCTCGTCCACATGGGCGACGGTGGCTCCCATCTCAGTGGGCCGAACCACGCGGCCATGGAGCATTCCAGGCACGCGAACGTAATGCACGAACTCATACTGGCCGGTCATGAGGGCGACGCGGTCGAGGGAGGGAACTGGCTTGCCCAACACGGTCCACTCAGCTGCAGGCCTCCGCTTGGCTGTAGGGTTAAGCGGGAGGTTGAAGTGTTTGCTCCCAACCAGTTCTGCATACGTGACTTGTCGACCCGAGCTGCTGGTGATGGTGCCGTTGTCCAGCTTGAGACGCTCTACTGGCTCGCCCAGCTCTTTGGCAGCCAGGCTCATCAATGCTTCGCGCGCGGTCGCCGCCGCCAGTGCGAGATTCTCGTTGTTGAAGTTGGTCGGTGTGGTCTGGCTTCCCGAGGTGGTTCCCTGGTCGGGGGTGATGGCGGTGTCGCACTCGACCAGCTTTACGCGCGTGATGGGCACGCACAGTTCCTCGGCGATAAGTTGGGTTTGCGCAGTAAAGATGCCTTGGCCAAAATCGCACTTGCCGGTATAGGCCGTGATGGCTCCGTCCGCGCCTATGGCCAGCCAGGAGTCAAGCTTGTCCGGGTCAATGTGCCCGCGATGGGTTGCGAATGGCCCCTGGGCGTTGGCCGAGAACTCAGTGAGCGGCGCGGCACTGAAGCTCACGATCAGGGCGCCGCAACCCTTGAGGAACTCACGACGCGACGGAGTCATGCTTTTTAGCCTCAGCATATTTTCGAATGGCGCGCAGCATGCGCACGTGGGCAAAGCAGCGGCACAACACTCCTCCCAGCGCGGTGCGGATTTCCTGATCGGAGGCCTGAGGGTTTGCGTCCAGCACAGCCTTGGCTGTCAGGATCACGCCGCTCAGGCAATATCCGCACTGGGCGGCTCCCTCGTCGATAAACGCCTGCTGAATAGGATGCGGCTTCCCCGGGACGCCAAGCCCTTCCAGCGTGGTGATCTCGGCCGTGCCCACTGCGCGCAGCGGCATTACGCAGGAGCGCACGGCCTGCCCCCGCATCATCACGGTGCAGGCTCCGCACTGCGCCATGCCGCAGCCAAACCGCGGTCCACGCAAACCAAGCTCGTCATTGAGAACGAAGAGCAACGGCGTATCGGGATCGACCTCCACGGTGTGGGTGGTGCGGTTCACTTGGAGAGTGATCTGTTCCATAAGGAGAGTTTCCCGGTGTTCCCCATCGAAACCCGTGTTGCTCATGATCCGCTGTGGTCGACTTGTCACGAGTTTGAACTGGGCGTCCGAGGAGGGTGACTACTCCCCGGCAGCGATCAGTTCTTCCCATGCCAAGGCGTAGCCAACCGCGCGCTTCACCTCGTGGACTCGCTTTTGCGAGAGTTTCGAGATTTTCTTCACCAGATGAACTTTCGAAATCGTTCGCAAATTGTCGCAGTTGACGACGCAGGCCTTGGGCATTCCCTCGGTCGAGCCAAGAGGGACTTCGATCGGAATATGGCGAATGGTCGCCGTGATTTCCGCGGCGACGAACTTGCTGAGAACGGGATAAGCGTCATCACGGCTCAGCAGAAGCACGGGCCGGCGGCCGGCCGGTTTCGGCAGGTCCGCCCACCAGATTTCATACTGTTTCACGGCTTCCACTCGTCCGCGTTGGACCAGTCGTCGGCATCCTCCGCCGAATCGGGCTGGCGCAGATATGCTTGGCGAATGGCTTCGTATTCGCGCTTCCGAATTGCGTCCTTGACGGCCTGTCGGATGAATTCGGCGCGCTGTCGCTTGGCGGCCGGCGCTACCTTATTCAGCGATCGCAAGAGTGGTTCGTCCAGCTGGATCAATATCGACGGCATGTGTTCATCATCATATCATCGAAGCATATAGACCAACTCATGAAAACCGGCCGCATGATGTGCCAGAGGTTGCATCGCCGATCCCGTCATCAGCGCATGGCACCCCTTGGCAGCGCGTCTACACTATCAATGTGACCAAACTCGCCGGACCTCCTCCAACCCGGCCCGCCTCGGGAGAGCCCGAGTGCCACCCTTTCGTGCGGGAGCCCTTGTCCACCGATCTGCCCCCACTCACCGCTCCCAGCTTCTATCTCACCGGCCGCCAGCCACTCCGCCCTACAGCCATCCTGCTCGCTATCGTTGTTGCCGTGGGTGCGCTCTCCGCGGTCCTTTATGCGATGAGTCACTCCGGACATGTGCGTTTCACCTCCGGCGATTCCGGTGCGGATCGCTCCGCCAGCGCCACACTCGGGGGCACCCCAGCTGCCGGCGGGAAAGACGACGACGATCCCAATCAGGTCGACACCGTTGTCCTCGGCGATCCCGCCGATGCTCCGCAGCCTGCCCGCCGCGGAGACCACGTCAGTAACGTTCACCCCACCATCCTCGTTCGCCTTCCTCGCTCCGGCGACCAGGTGGGCTTGCTGCCCAACACGCCCGCCGGTCAGCTCCTCTACAACTGGCTTGCCGCTTTTAACCAGGCATCCTACCCCGCGCTTGCCACTGCTTTGCCCAATGTAGCTTTGGCCTCCGCGACCGCCGCGCAGATGGAACTGCGGCAGCAGACCGGCGGCTTTCACCTGCTCTCTTCCAAGGAGGTCCAACCCGGCATCCTGGTCTTCCGGCTCCGCGACCAGACGCCCCCGGCGACCGAGGTCCTCGGCACCCTCCAGGTGCGTCCGAACTCCAATCCCGCCACGATCGCGAGCTTCAGCCTCCGCGCCGTTCCCTCACCGCAATGAGCCGGCTATCGACCCTAATCCCGACTGTCTGTAAAGACGCAGCCAGCCGGTGTTCGTCGTGATATAAAGCCCGCAAGCATCGAATTTCATGTCGCCCAACGCAGCCGTTCGCGGATTTCGCAAGAGTCCCTCTGCTTTTCTTCTTTTGCTGTTGCTCGCCGCCATGGCAGCGCAGGCGCATGCGCAGCAATCCATTGTGCTGGGCAATGCCGTCGCGGCGCTGACCGGTCCGTGGAAGTTTCACACCGGCGACAACATGACCTGGGCGCAGCCTGACTTCGACGACTCCGCCTGGAGCACGATGGACCTGACGCCGACGCCGAATAGCCCGGCTCCCGGCAGCACTGGCTATGTTCCCGGATGGACCGCGCAAGGATACAAGGGCACGTCCGGCTACGCCTGGTACCGGTTGCGAGTCAATCTTGAGGATGGCCAAACAGCCCTGGCGCTGAAGATGCCGGGCAACTTCGATGATGCCTACCAGGTGTATCTGAACGGCCAGCTTATCGGAGAATTTGGCCGGTTCAGCGCGCATGACGTCACTGTCTACAGCGCTCTGCCGCGCGCGTTCCCGCTGCCCGCGGATTTCCGGGGCGGCTCCATGATCCTTGCCATCCGCATGTATATGTTGCCGTCCACGCCGCTGGTGTACGCGCATGCAGGTGGCCTGCATGGCCCACCGGAACTGGGCCACGCAGCCGCGATCGCCGCGCTGCTCCATCTGGACGGCGATGCCAGGGATCGCAACTTCAATAGCTTTTTTCTGGAAATGGCAATCCTGGTGCTGGCCCTGTGCGTGGCCTTCGGTCTGTACTGGCTGGACCGCACGGAGCCCGCATATTTATGGCTCGGCCTTACGTGCCTAGCCATCCTGGCCGACCTTACTTTCATCGTGTTGCCGTTCTACAACACCTGGCTCAGTGGAGGTCTCCCGTTCCTGCTGGATGCGATCCTGACACCGGTTGTCATTGGCCTGGCGATCGTCTCCTGGGCATATTGGTTCCGGCTCCCTTGGATGGGCCGGCTGCACCGCATGGTCTGGGGGCTGGTGGTGTTGCTGGGCATCGGCGACGCCATGCTGCGAATGCCGCTCTACGGTGGAATCGTTCCCGTCCACGCGATTGTTTGGCTTTCGCCGCTTATCTTGATTCTGAATCTGCTGCTGTGCGCATTGTTGGTCTGGGTCACGGTATACGGCATCCGCAAGGACTGGCGAGAGGGCTTGCTGGTACTTCCGGCGGTGCTGCTGGTGAGCGCCGCGCAAGCGCTCGGTGCACTGCATCTGCCGGCGAACTTCTTCCTCTTCGGCAATCGCATCGGCCTGGGACAGATCGCTACCATCATTTCTTTGCTCATCATCTCCGTGCTGTTGCTGCGACGGTTTCTGCGGGCGCAGCGAGAGCGCGAGCAGTGGCAGCAGGAGATTGAGCAAGCGCGGCAGTTACAGCAGATGCTTATTCCCGAGGCGCTCCCGCACATCGCGGGACTGACCATTGAGAGCGAATACCGTCCAGCGCTGCAGGTGGGCGGGGATTTCTTCCAGATCATTCCGGAGAGCGCCAACGGCAGCGTGCTGATCGTGGTTGGAGACGTGACCGGACACGGCCTGAAGGCGGGGATGCTGGTGGCGTTGATCGTGGGTGTGATTCGCAATGAGACCACGCATACCCAAGATCCTCTGCTCATTCTGCAGGCACTGAATCGAACGCTATGCGAGCGCAGGCATGCGCATGCGACTTGCCTAGCGTTGCGCATTGCATCCGACGGCCAGGCGACGCTGGCGAATGCCGGGCACCTGCCCCCGTATGTGAATGGAACGGAACTGCCGATGGAAGGTGCGATGCTTTTGGGGATGATCGAAGGCGCGGAGTTTTCCGTTATGCATTTTCAGTTGCGACCCGGCGATGTGCTGATGATGATGTCGGACGGGATCGCGGAGGCGCAGAATGAACAGGGCCAGCTCTTCGGCTTTGAGCGGATCGGTGAAATGCTGCGCGCAGCGACGCCGCAAAAACCTGTCAGCGCTGCCGCCATGGCTACCGCGGCGCAGAACTTCGGCCAGGAGGACGACATCAGCGTGCTCGCAATCACCCGCTCTGTTAACCGCGCGGTGGCCACCGCCTGAGCAGTCAGCCACAGTAGCGACGGGTATATTTGAGTGCAGCCGGCGCTCGGCTATCCTCGTGTATGGAGGTGCTTGCGGCTTGGGAACCGACCCGTTCCATTCCGATGATGAGACCGTAGCCCCTTCTAGCCAACCAACCCAGGCAGACATGCCGACGCGCGCTCTCGATCCAGATGGATCTTCCACCAGCACGATCATTGGTCCCTATCACCTGCTTCAATTAATCGGAGAAGGCGGGATGGGCCAGGTTTGGCTGGCGGAGCAGAAACAGCCGGTGCGCCGCCGTGTGGCCCTCAAGCTCATCAAGGTTGGCATGGACACGCGCGAAGTCGTGGCGCGCTTCGAGTCGGAACGCCAGGCGCTCGCCCTCATGGACCATCCGGCGATCGCCAAAGTATTCGACGCCGGGTCCACTCCGGAAGGCCGGCCGTATTTCGTAATGGAATTCGTCTCCGGGCTGCCCATCACCGACTATTGTGACCGGCACAAACTGACCATGCGGCAACGGATGGAGCTCTTCATCCTGGTGTGCGAGGGCGTGCAGCACGCCCATCAGAAAGCAATCATCCACCGCGATTTAAAGCCTACGAACATTTTGGTAACGGAAGTCGATGGCAAGCCGGTCCCGCGGATCATCGACTTTGGAGTGGCCAAGGCAACCTCCCAACAACTCGACGCAGAAGCCATGTATACGCGCGCCGGTGCGATTGTCGGCACCCCGGGCTACATGAGCCCGGAGCAGGCGGACTCGGGCGGCGAAGACATTGACACCCGCAGCGACGTGTATTCGCTGGGCGTCGTCTTCTACGAGCTGCTGGTGGGCGCGTTGCCCATCGAATTTGCAAAACTTGCCTATGACGAAATGCTGCTTCGCCTGCGCGAGACCGATGCACCCAAGCCGAGTACCCGTGTGCGCACCCTTGGGCAAACGTCTCTCACCAATGCGCAGAACCGCGGAGTGGATGCGGTCGCGCTCACCCGCCAGTTGCGGGGCGATGCCGATGCCATAGCACTCAAGGCGCTGGAGAAGGATCGCAAGCGGCGATACGCTTCGCCCGCCGACCTGGCTGGGGATATCGGCCGCTATCTGCGCAATGAGCCTGTCATCGCGCACGCACCCAGCCTGCCCTATCGCGCCCGCAAATATGTGCGCCGCCACACGCTCGGGGTGTCGCTGGCGGCGGCCATCCTCCTGCTGCTCGTTGGCTTGGCCATTGCCCAGACCATCGAATTACGCAGGATCCGCCAGCAACGGGATCGCGCGGACAGAATCACGGAGTTCATGACCAACATGTTCAACGTGTCTGACCCGAGCCACTCGCGCGGCAATGATGTGCGTGTCCGCGAGATTCTTGACAAGGCTTCCTCCCAGGTGCTGAGTGGACTCGACAAAGATCCGCTCGATCAAGCGCAGTTGATGGGGGTGATGGGTGACGTCTACAGAAATCTCGGACTGTATCCGCAGGCAGAGTCGCTTCTGCGGCGCGCGCTGGCGAGCCGGACAAAACTACTGGGAGACAAGAACGAAGACACGTTGAAGTCGATGTACAGCCTTGCCAGCCTGCTGCGACAGGAAAGCCGCTCCGCCGACGCAGAAAAGCTGGCGCGTCAAACGCTCGATCTGCGCCGCAGCACGCTTGGTCCCGAAGCCCGCGGCACGGTGGAATCGATGAGCCAGGTGGGCTTGATCCTGAACGACGAGGGCCGTTACCCCGATGCCGAAGAAATGCATCGCGAAGCGCTTGCCATGGCCAGCCGGAAATTTGGAACCAACGATCCAATCACCGTGGGCGCGGCATCGAACCTGGCGATCGATTTGGCCTACGAAGGAAAGTTTGCTCAGGCCGAAGATCAATTTCGATCGGTGTTGCAGATGGATCGAGACAGTCTTGGAGCGGATGATCCGAAAACCATAGCAGCGGAAATCAATCTAGGCGCGACTCTTTTGCAGGAGGACAAGTACCCGCAGGCTGAGCAGTTAATGCGCCCCCTTCTCGATCGCGAGCGGCGCGTGCTGGGACCGGACCATCCGACGACCCTGTTGACCATGGGAAATCTCGCCTTGGTTTTGTCGCTGGAGCAGCGGCGAACCGAAGCAGAGCAACTGTTTCGCGAAACTCTGGCCATCAAACAAAAGAAGCTGGGCCCGGAGCATCGTTCCACCCTGGTGACGGCGGGGAACCTTGCGGATGTATTGCGCGAAGAGGGCAAGCTGGCCGAGGCCGAAACCCTGATCCGGGAGACCCTCGCCATCGAGCGCCGCACCCTGGGCAACGATCATTCCGATACCCAGGAAACCGTGCTGACCCTGGGCCAGTTGCTGACCGCCCGGGGACACTATGCAGAAGCAGAACCGCTAATACGGGAAGCGTATGACACCCAGCTTCGCGTCCTGGGGCGAGACCACACTCATACCGCGGAAGCGGCCTACAACCTGGGAGCTTTGTATGCCGCGGAGGGCAAGAGAGAGGAAGCCATGGCCTGGTTAACGAGTGCTGTCGACCATGGGCTTGCCGCCAAGTTAGATTTGGAACTGGCTACGGATACGCAATTTAAATCGTTGCACGGCGATCCGTCGTTTGGAGCTTTGGTGGTCCATGCGCGGCAGCGTGCGGCAGCATCGAAACAAGCGAAATAGCCTGCTCCTGTAGAAACGTGCGAACAAAGCGAACTAAGTCGTGGATCTAAGTGGCGCAGCAATGAATAACGCTACGTTTAGCGCTTCCGGACTCCTCTCAGGCGACGAAGGATCTGGCAAGGTTGGCGAATAAGTCCTTTGTTTCACGAAGATGATCAAGATGAGCCAGATCGGGGACGCTTCTGCTCTGTTGTCCGGCGACAAACGGGACAATCGCTCTGCTCCTCTGGCCGGGGTGGTCCTCAAAGAGTCTGCGTGAGCCGTCGTCAGAATCTTAGTTCCGCAGAGCAGGCAGGGCAGGCTCTACGGACTCAAGTTAGGGAGGCTAGCTTTAGGGAGGCTAGCTCTCACGCAGACTCTCAAGGCGCTGGGCGGTGGTGCTTTTCAAATTGTCAAAGACTGCACAATCAAGAGGACGCACTGAGCGCACCCTACTTAGACAACGCTGATGTTTCGCGGGGGCGGCGGATGCACGGGCGGACAGAGCCAGTGCAAGGCCAAGCAGGGCCGTCGTGGTAAGACAGCGCTGGTGTGGGTTCCTGGTGCCACAGTAGTACGGTTTTTGGGCCTTGTCCAGGGGGGAAAATAATTTTGGCAACCGTGGCGGCGCTCTGTTAATTCGTTTTCGTGCAGGGATGTATTGCGGGAAGAGGCAAGTTCCCCTTATCTCCCTGGTTCCCCTCGAGGTGCTGGCTAAGTCCTTTGTTTTACGAAGATGGCCAAATTTTTATTTTCCCGCCCCCATAAGCTGTTTAGGAGACCGGTATTTCCCAGCTGCCGCCTAATACAAACACCCCAGGGGCTAAAGCCCTCATCTTCCCTGGTTAACGGCCCGGCTAAAGCCGCGCCCTGATACAAAGCACGATGTGTCGCGGCTGATTCGATGAGCAGAATCTCAAATTATCGGAGTCCTGGTTAGGACGGTATTACAGCTCGGTTTTGCCGTCCAGAGTCCTGAAAAAAAAGATGTGGAAGAAGGGTAGGGGAACTACGGAAATGGGTGAGTGCTTGCAATGAACCGACAGGACGTCCTTCGTGTGAACCACGCAGTCTTTGTGGCGTATGCTTTCCCGGGAGTTTTGTGGACCAAGTTCGTGGACGGACGGGACGGGCGCTTTTGCGTCCCGGCCACCTCCGTTTAAGAAATTGCTGCAATAGGTACGCTGCCCTATTATCTCCCCCGAGAGGCCTGGATACAATAAGTTGGGCGATTCGAGGGCGGTAGAAACTGAGCGGGAGGGGACGCGATGGAACCGATAAGCCTGCAAAGTCTCATCAATCTTACTCAGGACGACGGCAGCGTGTTGTCGCCACAGAACGCGTGGACATTGTCTGACTTCAAGTCGTATTGGCCGTTCCTGAGGAAATATCAGACCAGCCATCAGACCTTTGCCGATCTGTCACGACTCGTCTACTGCATGGAACATGGGCTCAAGTTTGAGTGGTCGAAGGCATGGGAAGCCCACCGCGCCGAGGATTGGCCGGAGCCGCCCCTGGACGCGCAGACGCGATGCCTCGAACACAAGCTGGTGTTCGACTCTCTGATCCGTGACCGAGTTTACGAGGAAACCATGTAAGGAAAAGCTCCAGTCCTTTTGCGGCAAAAGTAACGCCGATCGTGAAGGGAATGGTCGCCACCTTGACTTGATTAATCATGACGTCGATAGAGGGCGACATCTCATAGTAAAGTCGTGATCCATCAATGCGACCGTTAGTGTGCTCTTCGGTCTTCGATGCTTTCCCGGGCACACTTCCTTAACTCCGAATATTGGGTCCAGGCCCCCGCGAAGATGCTTTTGACAGGTTTGGCCACTGAGATTGTGCCATCCATGAAGCAAACTTGCGCTTCTCATCCTGCGCCGCTTTGAGTAGCGCCTTGCTGCTCATCTTTGCTGCGAGTTCTTCTGGCGTGACTGTGCATCGCGTTTCCTTGTGGAAGACGCCTTGCGAACTGCCTTCACCTCTTAAGGCGAAATGGTCCAACAAAAAGGGCGACCCGTAGTCAACAAAATGCGCTGGGGGAGTGACCCAACGCTCTTTATCAAAAAAATAGGTTGCCGGGATCACAAGGAACTAGCTATCATGCTGCGCTGAAGGAAGGGAACATGAAGAATATAGCTTTTCTGTGGGCCATCCTCGCTGTCTCGATCGGTTTGGCGCAAGATAAACCTTCCGCCGCCGGCACCTGGAAACTGGATATCGCGCAGAGCAATTTTGGCTCCGATCCTGCTCCCAAATCTGTGTCAGGCACGATTTCGTCGGATACACCGCGGATGATGTCCTACCACGTGCACAATGTTGACAATAAGGGGAATCGATCTGCGTTTTCATGGAGCGGACCAGAGGACGGAAGTATGCACCCGATGATGATGAACGGAAAACCCGTGGGGCAGCAGAGTGTAAAAAAGGAATCAGATGGTACGATCATCCGCCACGGCGAAGATTCAATGGATGGCTCAACATTCGATGCCCGCGGCTCTCTGTCGCCGGACGGTAAAACGTTCACAGACGAGATAATCGAGAAATCGAAGGACGGCAAGGAGAGCAAACAAAAGCAGGTATGGCATCGAGTAGGTGTTGCCAGTGCTAAGCCTGCATCTTAACGGGAGGCCAGGCAAACAGCGGCGCAGGTTATTGGTTCTCAAGGAAACAATTTTTCACATCTTCCTGTCACCAGGTTTTTAGTGGTACTCTACTGCGCAAGCAAAACTATCCAGCCAAGTCGAAGGGAAACTTGAAATGAACGCCAATAAGTTACCAGGATTTAGCGCAGAGAAGTCCCTTGCAGCCAGATACAGTCATCCGTCTCGACCTCGAGAAGGTGAGATAGCCAATCAGGTAGTTCTGGCGTTGGCTGGTCTATATTGTCATTATGAAAAACAAATGGTAGTGTGCGGCAGCGCGCTTCCTGGCTATCCTGTGCCTATGTGCCCTGCCTGGGTCCAGGTATGTACGCTTCATGATCCTGGCCCCTATTCGCGGTTTTCTGAATGATGACGGGAAAATCCGCCGGTTTCCAGTTCGGGACTTCTGGCGCGGTGGACACTGTTTCCCTATGCCGTCACCGGCACCGCCATCGGGCGACGTTGACTGTCAAAGTACAGCAGGCGGTTCTCCCGGAGTCGCAACTCCTCTAGTTCACCCAAACCGAGGCGTTACGACTCCGCAGGCCATCCGTAAAGGGAAGCTCTTGCCCGAGGGACGCTCTCGCTAGTCGAAATACGATGGGACATGGTTAACGGCGGAGTGGGTAGTAGGTGCAAACCCAACCATATTCGGTCCAACACCGATTGCCCGCGCAGACCGTAACAGCAACCTGATTGCAGTCTCGACCGTACCCCTGCGGCACGTTGCCAGGACCGCCGGGCACGCTTTCGGCGGCGGCTGAGACGGCCCGTGGCTGGTCCAAGCTCTCAAAAACAGACCCTGCTCGCCTAAGCGGGCGGCCACCGAAAGCGGGAGCAACGTTCGATTTCGTCGCAACGTTCCAGTCAATTTCATGAGCGCTTTGGCTTGTTGGTCCGAACAGCGATCGCTCTGCGGCAAATCCTGGAAGATTCGTGGTGTTCATTTAACAGCTCCTCGGTTGGTCAGACAGTTCGGTCATAGTACGGCGACAACTTGGTTATGAGGAACGGAAATTCCTCCGTTACGTCAACACGCACAAAGAACTTTTCGGTGAAGTCGGTGTTCCGATGAGTGTAGGAAAAGATGACATCGACTACGTCGCGTGTGCCGCTTAGCGGCGAGGGACGAACCTCCACTTCGGTAAACGAAAAGTCCTTTGCAAATTCCTCGACTGCCTTGTGATAGATCGCGGGATAACGCATTGCCAGGTAGTTCAGCGCAATATCACTGGCCTTCGCTCCGGCATTATCCGTCATCTGGATGATCCTGTTGAAGACCTCCTCAGCCGCTGCGCCGAACTGGGCCGCCGTAGTCTTCTCCGGTCTTGGGATGGATTTGATGAACGCATCACAATCGAAGGAGTAAATCTGGTCAAACACGACCATAGGTAACATCCTTCCATTGCACATTTCTGCCGGAGCGATCGGACCGCGTAAACCGATTACGACATCAACATTCTTGGAGTTGGGTGCAGGTCGGATGGTGTCGACCAAGAGATCGAGGGCGGCCGGATCACGCGGTAGCAGCAAATAGGTTTCGAGCCCCTGGATTGTCAAAATCCAACAGAGCTGGCGCAAAAGATAGCGATTCTCGCGCTTAGAAAGGACATCGTGAAAGGTCTCTCGATCGGTCTTTCCAGCAGTTTCGCTCCGTCCCGCTGCTTGAGCAAACTCTCTTTCCACGGCCAGGTTTGAGAAAAGAGCTTCGATCCGACCGATGGCGTAAACATAAGAAGCTTTCCCGGTTCCATTGGGACCAGACCCAGCGTTTCCTTGGGCACCGCCACATGTTGCACATCCCGCCTGCGGATTTACCTCCTCGTTCTTGGCCCGCTCTACGGATTCGGTTTGCTCGCTCATAGTCTTCCTCTCCTCAGTGGTAAATTCAGGGTTTTGTGTAATTCGTGTGCCGATTTGTGAACACCAGCCAGCGGTTCAACACGTCAGCACGACGGCCACACGCTTCGCAGGTTCTTATCCCAAAATATGCAGTGGTTTGCTTCATCACGTCGCCCAATCCAATTTCCTCATCGCTGATAAATTTGGGTAGCCGCACCTGGTGACGCGCATCTTCACCTTGATTTGGACGAATAGACTCCACTCGTTTTTTCATGCTTTTGCCCTCTGGAAATCGTGCTCAACAGAATCTGGCGTGTTATAGACGCATTCAACAAAGGTGGCACGACCCCGGGACGATGAGACGCAGAGGCCTGCCTGATTGCAAGTTTGATTTGCTCCGCAGTCGCCGCAGGAAATTCGGACCACAAGAGTGCGATCGTACCCGTCACGAAGGGAACTGCTACACTCGTTCCCCCTAACGTAATAGGTCCGTCGGGTCCAATGCTGGTAATACCATCCCCCGGTGCGCTTACGCCTCGTGTACCTATAGACCTGCCGAGGTTCGAGTCCTTTGTCGGTCTACCTGCCAGGTTGCACGCTGCGACCGGGATGACCCATTGATGGCGTGTAATGACGGAACTCCCAAGTACGCCCTGGTTGCCCGCCGCCGCGACTACAAGCACGCCTCGGCGAGCCGCGTGATCGAGTACGTCGCATAGCACGCGTTCGCGTTTGCTGGACACGGGTGAAAGGGCAAGGCTTAAATTGAGGACTTGAACGCCAGCGGCGACAGATTCGGTGATAGCCGATGCAAGCTCCTCGGGCGTCGCGCTGAGTACCTGTTGATTCTCGTTGTACACTTCGGAAAAAATCGACCGGATTAAAAGGGTACATCCAGGACAGATCGCGGGCGCGTAGGAATCTCGTTTTGCACACAAAATTCCGGCGACATAAGTCCCATGCAGACACGCTACACTATCGGGCCGCACGCATGTACCACCCTTACCGCCAATCTCCTGCAGACGCCCAACCGCTAGATCCGGGTGCTGGCCGTCGACGGGCCCGTCGATGAGCCCGATCTTCACTTCGGGCCTTCCGCTGGTGCGTTCCATCAGCGAAGTGAGCTTGACCAATTCCAGAGCGTTCGTTGGCATAGGCTTTAGGGAGTGCCCGCTTAGCAAAAAGAGGCTTGGCGACCCGTCACTGCATTTGAACATTGCTCAAAACTGCGACAGGACCGTAGACCAACACCAAAAATAGCAACTGTCAAAGTAGCAGAATATGCAACAGCAATAGCCGGGTCCGCAACCACACGAACCCGAGAATGGTCCGCCACCTCTTCCCCAACTGGCGCCACTCATCTGGAGGGTAACTCCATCCCCGGCGCTAGCGTAGTCTTGGCGACCGGCCGTCCTTTGGTAGTGCTTCTTCGTGTGGAGCGACTCTTCGGCCGTAAAGCCGGGCAGGTTCATGCCATTCATTTCACTACCTCTTTTCAAGCAACGACAAAGGTAATCTTTTTATGACGATCGAAGTATAGTCCAAATCGCCGCTCAGGGACCTTTCGACCCTCTTTTCCCTACTGCTTCACGGTTGTACGGTGACCACTTTAGGGCGATAAGTGTGTTGGGGTTCCCCGAATGATCTTGCCGATCGATCGCCCCCCCTTTTCAGCGCGTTTCTAGTGGCTTTATGGGATAGCAAGTTGTCCAGCAGCAAGCATAAAGTTACTGCGGGTTGTGGTGTAACAGGGCGTGTGGTGGTCTAAGTCAAAGCTTTGCCGCGGCAGCACCGTGCGGCAGTGGGCATGCGTGTCTTAGCACGGCGCCTGAGCGTGGGTGTAGGTTTGGGAGGCTGAGGCGGGACAACGAAACGTATCCCGGCATTCGCAGTGAGGGAACTTCCAGATTCGTGGGGTTACTTTTGGTCTGTACCTCGCCCTTCGAATCCCTCTGAATCCCTGCGCGAACTAGGGCGGTTACTTGTGCTTCCCGTTACTGTGGGAACCTAAACCCTCGGTTTAGAAATGGTGGTTAGATGGGACGCTTACCTTATAGCGGCGCATGAAACGCGGAAACCCCGTTGTCAGGTTTGGAAGCGCTTCTGGTTCATGCGTGGGAACGTGCGGAAGAATCGAAACAAGCGAAAGAGAAAAGGGAACTGAGTGTAGAATCCCGGCGATAAGATATCCCGCATTGCTTTCTACCCGGCAAGAACGGTAGGGTGGAGGTGGTGGCGCCCATTCCATTTTCGCGTCTTTTTGGCTTTCCTGGCCGCCGCGCGGTCGAGTCCATCGAGCCGCGCCGTACCTTCGACGATGTTATTCTGCCGCCCGCGACCCACCGCGCTCTTCAGACCGCACTCGCCCAGGTGACTCAGCACGATCTGATATTCAACGCCTGGGGCCTTGGGGAACGGCATTCCACCGGCCTCGGTCTCGCCTTCAATTTCGCTGGGCCTCCCGGCACCGGCAAGACCATCTGCGCCGAGGCCATCGCGCACTCGCTCGGCCGCTATCTTCTGGTCGTCCGCTACGCCGAGCTCGAATCCATGTGGATGGGGGAGACCTCCAAAAACGTTGCCGCCATCTTCCGTGCCGCGCGCGAGGAGCACGCCGTTCTCTTCTTCGACGAAGCCGACGCCATCGCCGCGCGCCGATCGACCGCAGTCGATAGTGGCGCCCAGCGCGAATCGAACAGTGTGGTTAATGTGCTGTTACAGGAGCTGGAGAATTACACCGGCGTCGTCATCTTCGCCACCAACCTCGCATCGAACCTCGATCCAGCGTTTGAGCGCCGCATCCGCACGCACATCCTCTTTGAGGTGCCAGGGGAGACAGAACGTGTCCGGATCTGGCAGGTGCAGTTGCATCCTCTCCGAACGCCGCTCTCTCCCGACGTCGACTTCAACGCTCTCGCACACCGCTACGAAGTGAGCGGCGGAGACATCCAGAATGCCGTGATCAAGGCCGCCCTGGCTGCAGCAGCCGAGCCCATCCCCGATTCCGCAAAGAGAATTCATCAGCGTCACTTTGAGGCGGGAATGGAACAAGTTCTGGCCAGCAAGCGCGTGATGCAACAGTCGATCTTTGCCGATCAAATACCCGCGGTGTCCGAGCCGGACGTGATCGCTCCTGCAGCCATGTCTCGGGCTTCGCTACTGCTAGCGTACGGCCTACCCGGCGCTGCGCTGCTGATCGCGTTGATTGCGCTCGCGGTAGCCATCCTCAAATAGCCTCAGCCCCACACATCACTTCCCGCGCGGTGCGCGCGATCACCTCACTCTTTTCCACAGTGGCCCGGAGGCCCTGTCTTGCCGCAATCTCAACTTAGAGTTAGTCTAAATGAGGTGGACACCGAGACGATCAAGCGGTCATTGGAAAGCAGCGGATTGCGCTGCACTGCGCAACGCTACGCAGTGATGGCCTTCCTGATGGAACAGAACAGGCACCCCACCGCAGTCGAGATCTTCAAAGCCGTCAACCGCACGGATCCCCGCTCTTCCAAGGCCACTACTTATAACAATCTGCGCGACCTGGTGCAGGCAGGCTTGGTGCGTGAAGTGGCGGTCGAGGGCCGCGCCGCGCGATTCGATGCCAAAGGCCTGCTGCATC
>CAWCAZ010000029.1:0-83299 GCA_963793525.1 uncultured Acidobacteriaceae bacterium | reverse complement strand
TGTGAACAACACGGGCGACCCCGTATTTCAGCCACGCTGAACCAAGCCTTGGTGGTGCAACTGGGCCAGTCTCCGGTACTGGACATTGTGAGCCAGCAGCACTTGCGGCAAAGCCTGCAGTATCTGGGCAAGAAGCCGGATGATACCATCACGCCGGCGATAGCCAGGGAGATCGGGGAGCGCGAGGGCATCAAAGCCATCCTCACTGGGACCATTGCCAACCTGGGGAGCGATTACATCATCACCCTGTCGGCGCAGAACACAGCTACCGGCGATCAGATTGCGAGCGTGCAGACCCAGGCGGCGAGCAAGGAGAAGGTGCTCGACGCCCTGAACGAGGCCGCGGCCCAGATGCGGGCCAAGCTGGGGGAGAGTCTGGCCAGCATTCAGAAGCTCAACACGCCGTTTGGCCAGGCAACCACGCCCTCATTGGAGGCCTTCCGTGCCTATGCACTGGGGGATGAAGCGCATTCCCGGGAACGACATTCCCGAGGCCGAGGATCACTACAAACGAGCCCTGGCGCTGGACCCCAAACTGGCCATGGCGTGGGCGCGGCTGGGCGTGATCTATCTGAATGGCGGGCAGAGCGGCAAAGCGATGGAATATTTTACCAGGGCCCACGAGTTGAGTGGGGACGTGAGCGAGCGGGAGCGGCTCTACATTGAGGGACACTATTATGCCGAGGTCACAGGGGACCTGGACAAGGCCATCGAGACGCTGCAGGTGGCGATACAGGAGTATCCGCTGCAGCTGGACAATTACGTCAACTTGGGCGCTTCTATGAGACGGATGGGAAGCCAGAGCAGGCGCAGGCAGTTCTGCTGAAAGGAATGGACCGCAGCCGGATGAATCGGCCGGGCTGTCCGATGTGATCGCGGGCTATACCGTATGGATCAGTACGATGAAGCGCGAAAGTATATAGCAAAAGCAAACCAGCTGGGCTTGAACGGAACGGATATGTTGGCCTACGACTTGTCGCTGGATGGGGCGATCAACGATACGGCGGAGATACAAAAAATCTTGGCGGAGGGGGCGGGACGCCCCGACCAGTCTCTTCTGACCGGACAATTGGGAAGCGTCAGGCAAGTGGGGACAGTTCCGGGCTGCCGCGGCACCCTGCAACGGGCCGCAGAACAGGCAGGGCAGGCGAAAGCGCCGGACGCGCAAGCAGCGTTTGTGCTGAACGCGGCTTTTATTGGCTGGCCGGTAGGGGAGTGCCAGAGTGCCGAGCCCGCCGTGAGGGAGGCGCTGGCGGTGGACAAGAGCAAGACGACGCAGATTGCTGTCGCCGCGACCCACGCATTCTGCGGAGAGGGAAAGCTTGCGCTTCCGGCGCTGGATGAGTTGGAGAAGAAGTATCCCGACGACACGCTGGTGCAGCAGGTATTCGTTCCTCAGGGACGAGCGTATGTGGCGCTCCAGGCAGGAGACGCGCAGAAGGCTCTGGATTTGCTGTCCAAGGGTCAAGCCTTTGACCTGGTATCGCCGGGACCCTATCTGCGCGGGCTAGCTTATTTGCAGTTGCACGATCCGGGGAATGCCACCGCCGCCTTCAAGATCGCCACCAAATATAAGGGCGCCAGCTTTACCAACGAAACCAGCCTCCCGGTCCCCATGAATAACTATGCGTTAGGGCTGCTGGGACTGGGACGCGCGTATGCGATGGGCGGAAATAAGGCAGAAGCAAAGACCGCGTATGAAAAGTTTTTTGAAGAGTGGAAGAACGCCGACCCCGGCTTGCCGGTGATGGCGCAGGCGAAGAAAGAGTATGCAGCGCTATAAAGCTGAATCAACCTAACCTGGAGCAGTTGGGTGCCCCCTTATTCAAGTCATCAATCCCTTTGATCGGTCTCCTGTGCCTGCTAGCGGTATCCGCGCCCGCAATAGCGCAAGCTCCTGCAACCGCACCTCCGGTCACGTTCACCGCCGATCAGGATCATCAGAACATGATGGATCAGCTGGGCATCAAGGCGCTGCGCCCCGGGCCGAGCGGCAATGAAAAAGCGCCCAACCACGCCAACTACGATGAATCGCAGGCCAATCCCTTTCCCAATCATTCCCGACCCGCTCACCCTGAACGACGGCCAGAAAGTGACGACGCCGAGAATGTGGTGGGACCAGCGCCGGCCCGAAATGCTCGAGATGTACTCGAAGTATGTCTATGGCCGCGTCCCAGCAACGTGCCCCAAGGTCACCTGGACCGTGACCACCGTCGACCACGAGATGATCGGCTTCACCCCGGTGATCGCCAAGGACCTGATCGGCGACGTCGACAACTCCTCCTATCCGGCGCATCAACGTTCAGCATCCACATGACGCTGGTCACGCCCGCAGAACGCCAAAGGGCCCGTGCCGGTGCTCATGATGTTCGGGCGCGCCGGCTTCCCCGCTCCCGAACGAGCCATCGCGGCGAAGAACTGGACCGCATCAACACGCGCCTTCAAGGCGCTCCTGGTGCAGCAGGATCCCTCGCTCGAAGATGTATTCGCGCAGCACCCCGCCTGGGAGCCGGTCAAGGCCACACCGTTCCAATTTCCGCAGATGAATGAAGACGGCGATCCGCCCAACACCTGGCAACTGGTCGCCGCCGGCTGGGGCTTTGTGCTCTTCGATCCGGCAAGCGTGCAGGCGGATGATGGCGCTGGCATCACGCGCGGCATCATCGGCCTGGTCAACAAAGGCCAGCCGCGCAAGCCGGAAGACTGGGGAGCATTGCGCGCGTGGGCATGGGGCGCGGGCCGCGGGCTCGATTATCTCGAAACCGATCCGGCAGTCGACGCGAAGCATGTCGGCATTGAAGGCGTCTCGCGCTACGGCAAGGCCGCGCTCGTCACCATGGCTTTCGATCAGCGCTTCGCCATGGTGCTCGTTGGCTCATCCGGCAAAGGCGGAGCCACGCTGCTGCGCCGCAACTTTGGCGAAGCTGTCGAAAGCCTCACCGGCGGCGAATACTACTGGATGGCCGGCAACTTCATGAAGTACGGCGCCTCGGAGGCGACCTTCGGCAGCAAGACTCCCGGCGATATTCCCGTCGACTCAAATGAACTGATCGCTCTCTGCGCACCGCGCCCCACCTTCATCAGCTATGGCATCCCAGAGAAAGGCGACGCCCACTGGCTCGACCACGTAGGCAGCTTCATGGCCACGGTCGATGCCAGCCGCGTCTTCACGCTGCTGGGTGCGAAAGGTCTCGCTGTCGAAGGCGACTACCGCACGGCGAAGATGCCTCCAGTCAATCAGGGACTGCTGGACGGCCAGCTCGCTTGGCGTCAGCATGACGGCGGTCACACCGACGCGCCAAACATGAAGTACTTCATCCAGTGGGCCGACAAGTTCATCGGCCACCCGCAACCGCAATGATGATGTAGCCGCACAAGCTCCCGTTTAATCACTCAACGACTAACCAGGCTGCAGAAAACCCGTGCTTTGTATCGGGGCCCGACTTTTTGAGCCCGCGTGAGAACTAGCGGAAACCGCAGGTCCCTCCACTGCGCTACGCTCCGGTCGGGATGACAACTCTGTTGAGGGAAATGGCCTCAAATCCGCTCTCACGGAATGACGGCAGTTGATCGATCCGACGATCTGACATCCCGCCGGAGCGTAGCGCAGTGGAGGGACCTGCGGTTTCGCTAGTTCTCACGCAGACGCAACCTCTTTAGTCGGGTCGTGAATGGTTGAGAAAATGTCGGTCTTTAGCCGTGAGGCCTTGCTTTCCTGGCCAGTCCAGAGCGTGTTTCCGCAACCACTTTCCACGCTGAATTCCTTCTCCCCCTTACAATCAGCTCAGAGGGCAAAGGAGGAGCATCTCCCTGAAGCAAGTCCAGGTGATCGATTCACACACCGGGGGTGAACCCACCCGGACCGTGATTGGGGGAGGCCCCGATTTAGGCAATGGCGACCTACAGGCCAGGCGCGACCTCTTTCAGAGGGACCACGAAGCATTCCGCCGTGCCCTGGTGACCGAGCCGCGTAGCTCGGACGCGATGGTAGGCGCCCTGCTCTGCGAGCCCAGCCACGGAGACTGCATCACCGGAGTCATCTTCTTCAACAACAGTGGGTGCCTGGGCATGTGTGGCCATGGCACTATCGGCGTGGTCGTCACCCTCGCTTATCTAGGCAAGATCAAGCCTGGACACCATCGTATCGACACCCCGGTAGGCATCGTGGGAGCCACGCTGAACGAAGACGGCTCGGTGACCATCGAGAACGTATCCAGCTACCGATGGGCGGCTGCAGTGAAGGTGGAGGTACCCGGATACGGCCAAGTGACGGGAGACGTCGCTTACGGCGGCAATTGGTTCTTTCTGGTAAAGCATCATCCCTATACCATCGACCGGAAAAATCTGGAGCAGCTCATCGCGTTCACCTGGGCTATTCGCCAGGCGCTCACCGTCAACAAAATTCAAGGCGCGGAGGGCGCGGAGATCGATCACATCGAGCTTCACAGCCCCTCTCAGACACCAGGCACCGATAGCCGGAACTTCGTGCTCTGTCCAGGCAAGGAGTACGACCGCTCGCCCTGCGGCACCGGCACCAGCGCCAAGCTGGCCTGCCTATATGCGGAAGGCCGGATGGCTCCCGGCCAGGTATGGCGACAGGAAAGCGTGATCGGAAGCGTCTTTGAAGGCCGCATCGCCATTCGTGACGCGAAGCTGTTGCCCAGCATCACCGGTGCGGCTTTCATTACCGCGGAATCGACGCTCATCCTTGATCCTCGGGATGCGTTTTGTTGGGGCATCGGAGCGCCATGACATTTGACGCAGTCATTGTTGGCGGTGGGATTGTTGGCACCGCGTGTGCCCTGGCCTTTTCTCGATCTGCCATGCGTGTCGCCCTGGTGGAGCGGTCGGAGATCGGAGCCGGCGCAACCGCTGCAGCGATGGGGCACGTCGTCGTTCTTGACGACTCGCCCGCCCAGTTGGCATTGACCCGCTACTCGCAGATCGCTCTGGCATCAGTTCGCGGGCGAGCTGCCGCCCGATGTGGAATACACGCAGCGCGGCACCCTCTGGGTGGCCGCGGACGATGAGGAGATGCAGGAGATCTGTCGCAAACACAGTGTCTATAAGGAACAAGGCATCCCTTCCGAGGTGCTCGATGCGCCGGCACTCGCGCAGGCTGAGCCCGCCCTGCGCTCCGGGCTCGCCGGAGGCCTGCTGATGAAAGAGGATGCGGTCGTCTCTCCTCAGATAGCCGCCCGCTTTCTTCTTGAGCAGGCCGGCAAAGTCACGCTGCTCCGAGAGACGGTTGCCGCCATGGGGTCGGGCAGAGTCTTGCTAAGCAACGGCGACCAGCTGCACGCGCCGATTCTCGTCAATGCGGCGGGGGAGTGGGCTTCGGAGTTGACGCCCGGCCTTCCCGTGGCCAAGCGAAAGGGCCATCTGGCAATCACGGATCCTTATCCTGGCTTTTTGCGCTACCAGGTGGTCGAACTCGGATATCTGAAGAGCGCTCATGTCACAACCACTGATACCGTAGCCTGCAATGTGCAGCCCAAAGCGAACGGCCAGCTTCTTATCGGTTCCTCGCGCCAGTATGGAGTCGAGGGCAGGGAAGTGGAGGACAAGATACTAGCCCGCATCTTCGAGCGCGCCGCTGAATATCTGCCCGCGCTGCCGTCGCTCACCATCCAGCGCACCTGGACGGGCTTTCGCTCCGCAACCCCCGACAAGCTGCCTTTGATCGGTCCCTCGGCAGAAGACAAGACCGTCTTTCTAGCCACCGGACACGAGGGCCTCGGCATCACCACCTCGCTCGCAACCGCGCAACTGCTGGCGGACCTCATCGGCGGCAGAACGCCAGCCATTCCAATCGAGCCCTACTTGCCATCCCGGCCAATTTGTCTTAGCCTGCATTTCGTCAACAACACATGATCGTGTTCCATCGGTTAGACTGAAGTGACAGGAGCACACCATGGAGCTTGCATTGGAACTGAAACCCGTATCCTTGATCGGCTTTGGCGATGGCGCGGAAGCAGCCGCCTTTACCGCGATGAACCCGGCGACTGGCTCGCCGCTGGAGCCAAAATTTTTCGCTGCAAGTGCTGAAGATCTGGAGCGGGCGGCAGCCCTGGCGCAAAGCGCCTTTCCCATTTACAGCAAGCTTTCCGGCAAGAAAAAGGAGCCTTTCTGCGCCAGATCGCCGCTGCCATCGAGGCCGCGGCGCCGGCAATCATCAAGCGGGCCAACCTGGAAACAGCGTTACCCGAGGCACGCCTGACCGGCGAGGTGGGCCGGACCTGCGGCCAGCTGCGACTCTTCGCCGAAGTGGTGGAAGAAGGTTCCTGGGTAGACGCGCGCATCGACAACGCCGACCCCAACCGCAAGCCGCTGCCCAAGCCTTCCATCCGCTCCATGCATAAGCCGCTTGGCCCGGTCGCGGTCTTCGGCGCCAGCAATTTCCCCCTGGCTTTTTCCGTCGCCGGGGGAGACACCGCCTCGGCTCTCGCCGCCGGCAATCCCGTCATCGTCAAGGCCCACCCGGCGCATCCGGGTACCAGCGCGCTGGTCGGCCAGGCCATTCGCGAGAGCGTCAAGGCATGCGGCCTGCCGGAAGGCGTATTTTCCATGCTCTTCGATGCCGGGGTGGATGTAGGTGTTCAGCTGGTGAAGCACCCGGCAATCAAAGCCGTAGCCTTCACCGGATCCTTTGCCGGCGGCACCGCCCTCATGAAGCTGGCTGCGGCCCGCCCGGAGCCGATCCCTTGCTACTCCGAAATGGGAAGCATAAACCCCGTATTCGTTCTGCCCGGCGCCTTGAAGCAACGGGGAAGTGCTGTCGCCACCGGGCTGCAGGCCTCCTTCACCCTGGGCGCCGGCCAATTCTGCACCAAGCCAGGCCTGGTGCTGGTCCCGCAGCAAGACGGTACCCCTGCGTTTTATGAAGGAATTGGGTGACAAGGTCACCGGCACGCCCACGCAAACTCTCCTCACCAAAGCCATCGCTGACCGTTACACCTCGGCGGTCAAGGGTCGCATGTCGGATGCCAACGTTCTTGCCGAAGGGGCGAAAGTGGATGGCAGCACCGACGCCGCGACCGTGCAGGCGTCGCTCTTTGTCGCCGATTACAAAGACCTGATCGAACACGAGGAGTTGGCGCAGGAGATTTTCGGTCCCGACAACCGTCGTCGTCGGTTACCAGGACCGGAAGCAATTGCTGGCCGTTGCCGAGCAACTGGAAGGTCACCTGACCGCAACCCTGCAGGGGGAAGAGAGCGAACTGGCCGACTACGGCGACCTGATCGACATCCTTACCCGCAAGGTAGGTCGCCTGATCCTGAACGCTTATCCCACCGGGGTAGAGGTCTGCCACGCCATGGTGCACGGGGGACCCTTCCCCGCCACCAGCGATGGCCGCTCCACCTCTGTAGGCACGCAGGCCATCTTCCGCTTCACCCGGCTGGTCTGCTATCAATCCTTTCCCGACGCCGCGCTGCCGGATGAGCTGAAGACCACTAACCCGCTGGGAATCATGCGCATGGTCGACGGAGACAGAACGCGTAAGCCCTCCGCTTAGAGGCCCAGCGTCCCGCTATGTGGTCCGCCCGGATGACGACCATTAGGCCATCCCTGTAAACTCTCTGCGACGGTGGGAGGTAGGTCTGGCCATGATTATCGAGGACAAGAACCGCAGGGATTTCCTGAAGATAGGTAGCGCTGCGCTCGCCGGCACAGTCGTTCCCTGGACTGCGAACAGCTACGCCGCCATCGTGGGCGCCAACGATCGCGTTCGGGTCGCATTGATCGGCGCCGGCGATCGAGCCAAGAGCGCCCTGGTGCCTGCCTTCCAGGAGCATACCAAGGAGCTCAACTTCGAATTCGTCGCCGTCTCCGACATCTGGAACCGTCGCCGCGATGAAGGCGCGGCCTTTATCCAGAAGCAGTGCGGCAGTCCCATCGCCAGCGTGCGCAACAACGACGAACTCTATGCCCGCAAAGACGTCGATGCGGTCATCATCGCCACCGCCGATTTTCAACATGCCTTGCATGGTGTCGAAGCAGTGCAGGCGGGACGCGACGCCTACGTGGAGAAGCCGACCGCCCACACCATGGAGGACGCCCGGGCCTTCCGCGCCGCGGTGAAGCAGACCGGGAAAATCGTCCAGGTCGGCACCCAGCGCCGCAGCACGCCCAGCTATCAGAAGGCCTACGAATACATTCAATCGGGCAAGTTTGGCGACATCGTGGCCGTAGAGATGACCTGGAACGTGAACCAGCCAGGCCGTTGGCGCCGTCCCGAGCGTTGTCCCTCTGTTGAAGGAGCAGGATACGGATTGGAAGCGCTACCTGCTCAACCGGCCCTACGAAGCCTTCGACGCTCGCAAGTATCTCGAGTTCCGTCTCTTCTGGCCCTATTCCTCCGGGATCCCCGATCAATGGCTGGTGCACCAGATCGATACCGTGCATTGGTTCACCGGCTATCCTCATCCCCGCAGCGTAGTGGCCAACGGCGGTGTCTATCTGTGGAAGGACGGCCGCAAGAACTGGGACACCATGACCGCGGTCTTCGATTACGGCCCGCTCGATGATCCGACCAAGGGCTTCCAGGTCATCTATTCGTCGCGTATGACCAACTCCGCCGGAGGAGTGAAAGAGATCTACTACTCCAACGGCGGAATGCTCGATATGGATAAGCAGTGCGTCACCTCCGAAGGAGGCATGACCGCGAAAGCGGCCGCGGAGATGGGCATGAAGGCGAACCTGCTGGGCGACTATTCTCTCAGCGATACGGTGATGAAAGCAGAAACCTCGGCCAACACCGGCAACGATCCCATGACGTCCGCCAATATGCGCAACTGGATGGAGTGTGTCCGTTCGCGCAAGCAGCCCAACGCCAGCATCGAGGCCGGGTACAGCCATTCGATTGCCCTGTGTATGAACATTGCGGCCATTCAGACCGGTCAGCGCGTCACCTTTGATGACAAGTCGCAGAAGGTGATGGCCGGAGACAAGGTCTATGAATAGGTTGTTCGTCGGCTGTCTGCTGGCAGCCTTTACTCTGCAAGCAATCGGCTGAGAAGGGTGTGAAGGTAGTTCCCGACGAGGCGCATCAGCGGGTCGATATCACCATCGACGGCAAGCCCTTCACCTCCTACGTCTGGCCCAGTTCGTTAAAGAAGCCGGTGCTGTATCCGCTGATCACCGCCGATGGCATCGACGTGGTCCGTGGATTTCCTCTCGCGCCGCGTCCGGGTGAACGGGTCGATCATCCTCATCACGCGGGAATTTGGTTCAATTACGGTAACGCAAACGGATTTGACTTCTGGAACAACTCCGACGCCATCAAGCCTGAAGACCGCGCCAAGATGGGGACCATTCATCAGCAAAAAATCGTCTCCACCAAGAGCGGGCGTGACAGTGGGGAACTGGTCGTCGACTCGGTATGGACCACAGGCGCCGGCCAGAACATTCTCGAGCAGAAGACGCGCTACGTGTTTTCGCAAAAGGACAATCAGCGGATGATCGACATGGTCGTCACGCTGCACGCGCTCGATCGGGTCGTCTTCCACGACGACAAGGAAGGCTTGCTGGGCATACGCGTCGCTCGTTGGCTGGAGTCGGCCAACTGAGAAAGGTGGAACCTTCACCGATGCGAATGGCCGGCCGACGGAGGTCGCAGCTTCCAATACCCCCGGCGCCACCGGAGTGTATCTCACCAGTGAGGGCAAGCAAGGAGATCAGGCTTGGGGCACCCGCGGCCGCTGGTGCGCCTTGACCGGGAACACAGACGGGCACGAAGTCACCATCGCCATCTTCGATCATCCCGGGGAATCCCAATTATCCAACCTACTGGCATGCGCGAGGCTATGGCTTATTTGCTGCAAATCCATTAGGGCAGCACATCTTCGACCCCAAGGCGCCACAATTGGACTACACGGTAGAGAAGAATCAAAACGTAACCTTCACGTACCGCATTCTCCTGCTGCCGCGCGCTCCACAGCCCGGAGAGATGAACCGCGACGCAGACGCATTCGCCGCAGACTACCGTTAGCAGAACTTCTCATCCAGACGGCAGTCGGGCTTCGGTACTTGAAAACCTCTAGCGGCATCGGTAAGATAACCACCGCCGGAGCCCCTCGGCTGCGTTCGGGACAGATAACGGGACCTGCGGTTTCCTGCATTGGCAACGAACGTTTGGGTGCCCCTATTTTAAGCCGTTCTTCGGCTTGAGTGGGATACCTGCAGGGCTCGACGCCCAGGGTTGCCGAGGAACCTGCAGTCCCCGCAACCGAGCTAACCAGCCCCTTGCGCCGGATCAACCAATACACCGGCAGCCCGGAGATCACCAACGCCAAGCCGGGCCAAGTCGTCGCCGGCCGGTTGATGAACAAACAGAGCACGACCGCGCTAGGCGCCGAGAATATAAATCGCCGGAACCACCGGATAACCCGGAGTGCGGTACAAGCGCTCCGCATCCGGCCGCTTGTATCGCAGAACCACCACCGCGGCAATGGTCAGAATATAAAACAGCAACGCCGCCGAAATGATGTAGTCGAGCAGATCGCTATAGAGATTGCCATAGCCCTTAACCGGGGAATACGTGGTGAGCAGCACCAGCACCGCCGCCCACACGCCCTGCATGAGAAGAGACCAGCCAGGCACTTTGGCCCAATTCAACCGCCCAGCCGCGGGAATGAAGAGCCTATCCCGCGCCATGGCATAGTAAGCGCGCGGTCCCGCCAGCACCAGGCTGTTGATACAACCGAATGTCGAGACCATGATGAGCACCGCGAGTCCTTTTGCTCCCCACGCAGGAAAAATCTCTGCAGCATCGCAGTGGCTACGCGGTCATGATCAGCGTGTTGGATGGCGGAGAAGTTCAGCACTGCCAAGTAGGCGATGTTCGCGGCCAGGTACACCAGCATCACGATCACCACGCCGATGGCCAATGCCCGGGGCAGCGTGGTCCGTGGGCTCCTTCACTTCTTCTGACGCAAACGTGATGTCGTGCCACGAGTCGGCGGCGAAGAGCGACCCCGACTGAGAAACGCAAAAGAGCACCAACAGGCTCAAGATGGCCCCCATGGACGACACCGGGTGAGGCGTGGCCGGCCGCTGCCAAAAAGCGGCCAGGTTCGCGTGCACTGCCGAGGCATTCCACCCCACCGTCAGGCCCAGGACAATCAGCGCCGCGAGAGCGCCCAGCTTAGCCACCGTAAAGGAGTTCTGTATGATCTTGCCGTACTCGATGCCGAGCGTATTGGTCGCGGTCAAGAAAGCGATCACCAGCACAGCGACCAATTGAGCAGAGATAACGTGATCGCGTAATGGGCGGACAGGCGTACCGGGGCGACCAGGTAACGTGATTCGGAAATCGAAGGCGCCAGCACCCCAAGAAATCGGGCAAACGCCACCGCGACTGCGGCAATTGTCCCCGTCTGGATCACGGTAAAAAGTGTCCATCCATACAGGAAGCCCCACAGGGGTGAGTACGCCTCGCGCAGGTAGAGGTACATTCCACCCCCACCTGGCATCATCGAGGCCAGCTCACCAAAGGAGAACGCGGCCGCGATGGTCAAGACGGCGGCGAAAACCCAGGCCGCCAGAAACCATCCCGGGCCACCCAGGATGCGAGCCATATCGGCGGGAACGAGGAAAATTCCGGAGCCGATCATGACCCCGATCACCACCATGGTGGAGTCGAAGAGACCGAGAGCCCTTTTTGGCTGCCGCTGGGCTTGAATCTCTTCTCGCTCTGCCCCGGATTTCCTGTGGAGTTTGGTGGCGTTGGCGAAGTTCATGCGGCTTTCCTTAATGAAAGCCACACACGCGGTCGTGTGTCCAGTGCTGCGTACAGGAAATCCGTCGCGAGTGGGTTTTGCAATAGGGCTCATAGGGTCTCGAGACTGCCAAGATGCTAACACCGCCGGAAAGGGAGTAGCCTAGCTGGTGACATGATCAGAACCAAGGCCGAAGCTTTTTGCGATCGCGAACTGGAGGGTGTCTACCGCGCTATTCGGGAGCGGCGCGATGTTCGCTCCGGCTTTCTGCCGGAAGCGCTGGCCGATGATGTGCTGCTGCGCCTGCTGGGCGCCGCACACAATGCGCCTTCAGTCGGCCTCATGCAGCCCTGGCGGTTCATTGTCATTCGCAGCCCGCGCGTACGTGGGGCAGTGCGCGACATTTTTTCCCAGGCGCAGCAGTTGGCTGCCGATTCCTATGAAGGCGAACGAGCGGAACTCTATCGCGGGCTTAAGCTCGAGGGCATTCTCGAGGCGCCGCAGAATCTATGCATTGCCTGTGACCCGGTCAGCGAGCGAGGTCATCGCCTGGGCCGCCAGTCGATGCCTGAAACCGCGATTTACTCTGCCGTCTGTGCGGTACAAAATCTCTGGCTGGCCGCGCGGGCAGAAGGAATCGGTGTGGGCTGGGTAAGCATTCTGGATCCCGAGGCGTTGAAAACGTTGCTCGGCATTCCCGCCCACATGGTGCTGGTCGCGTATCTATGCCTCGGCTATGTCGATGGCTTCGAAGCCAGTCCGCAACTGGAACGGCTGGGATGGGAACAGCGTATCCCTCTCGCCGACGTGATCCGCCTGGAACACTACGACGGAAGCCACCTTCTAGCAGACCAATCGCGCTGATCCGCTGCTTCGAACAGGATTCCTGCAAGGCTCGCTAGAGAATACGCTTACTTGCGCGAGCGGCGAATTTCTTCGGTGAGAATAATAGCCTCGGCAATCTCGCGGATGGCCTTCCGCTTTTGCCGGCTCTGTTTTTGCAACGCCAGGTAAGCGCCTTCTTCATCCAGATGCAATTCGCGCTGCAGAATGCCCTTCGCGCGATCCATCAGCTTCCTTACCTCGAGGCGATCGGCCAGCATCAGCCGTTCGCTCTCCAGCCGCGCCATCTCCAGCTCCGCTCCCACCAGAAAGCCAACCGTCGAGATAAGCCGCACCTGCCGCCGGCTGTGGTTGTGCGGCTTGCGATGCTGCACGTTGATCACGCCCACCACCCTGCCCCGGCAGAGAATGGGCACGGAAAGAAACGCTTCGAATTGATCTTCCGGCAAATCATTGAACATCTTGAAGCGAGGATCGCTCCACGCCTGGGAGGCGATGGCCACAGGCTGTTGGTGCATCGCCACCCATCCGGTAATTCCCTGGCCCAGTGGCAGGTCGAGCTCGTCCACCAGGTCGGCATGCGGATTCTTTGAAGCGCGCAGCACCAGCTTGTCGCTGTTCGAGCACATAGACGAAACACGAATCGCACATCACCACCGTGGAGACAAATTCCACTACCCGCTCGAGCACAGCATGAAACGGGTCGGCGGCTGCCATGCGGCTGCCGATCTCATGCAGAAACTCGATGTCCAAAATCTCTTCGGCCCTTGAGCCTTCTTCGGTCATTACCCCACACCCATGATCTAGTTAAGAGACCTAAAATGCGTTTTGCAGTTGCTTTCGTGCCCTGCTACCGTTACCCTGAAATTCGTTTCCGTTCCCGAGCACCGTGTTGCAGGGTGCGGTTGGTGAACGTTCTCCCCGTTGAAACGTAAACCTTCACCACAGATTTGCCTTCCTCGTCGCACTCTTTGCTGTGACAGCTTCCAAGTTGAAGACTGAGCCTTTAATTCTCGCCCCGGTTTTCCGGGAGCAAGGTAGTTTTTCGGAGTGCGCATTAGCGAGCCGCGGGCACAAAAATCTCCTACGGCGCCAAGAATGGTACCGTGGCCAGTCGTCCCCGCACTACGATTGCGGAGCCTATGCTCGCACATCAAATGCAATCCCGAAAGTGTTCATTCTACCATCTCCTCAAACAGCCGGCGGACTTAGCTCCGAGCTACGTTGGATCCAGCGCCAGGAAGTCGCGATCAAATATTGGCCAGATGTGAGAGAGGTTACGCAATGGGATTGAGCAGGCGTGATTTTCTGATGAGGGTGGGGCAGGCTGGCGGATACAGCGCCGCCTTCACCATGATGCAGTCCCTGGGCTTGCTGCCCATCACGGCGTCAGCCGCGGCTACGATCGAGCAACCCGCGGGCTCCGGCAAAGGGACCAGCGTGGTCATCCTGGGTGGCGGCATCGCCGGGTTGTCCTCGGCGTATGAGCTGGGCAAGCTTGGCTACACCTGCACTCTGCTCGAAGCCCGGGAACGCGTCGGCGGCAGAAACTGGACAGTCCGCAACGGAACCAAGGTCGAGTTCACCACCGGCTTTACGCAAAAATGCGCCTTCGGGGAAGGCCTCTACCAAAATGTAGGCCCGGCAAGGTTGCCGTCGATGCACAAGACCATGCTCGGCTACTGCCGCGAGTTGGGTGTCCCGCTGGAGGTTGAGGTCAACACCTCGCGCAGCGCCTTCCTGCAGGCGAACCACCTCGAAGGCGGCAAGACGGTGCAAAACCGGCAGGTGGAATACGATACCCGCGGCCATGTCTCCGAACTGCTGGCCAAGTGTATCCAGCGGGGCGCGCTCGATCAGGAACTGACCGCCGCCGACAAAGAGCAGATGGTCGAGTTCCTGAAGGAATACGGCGACCTCTCGCCCGACCTTTTCTACAAGGGATCGCGCGCGCGCCGGATACAAAGTAAGCCCTGGAGCCGGCGACACGGTAGGCGTTCCCAACGACCCCCTGGATATGCGTGCTCTGCTGTCGGCCCACCTCTGGCGCGAATTGATGGAAGAGGACGAGATCGACTGGCAGGCCACCATGTTTCAGCCGATCGGCGGCATGGACCAGATTCCCATGGCCTTCAAGAAAAAGCTGGGGAGCGTGATTCGGTCGCGTGCGGAAGTGGTCCAGATCCGCCAAAATGAGTCCGGCGTGAAGGTCGTCTACCGCGATCTGGCATCCGGCAAAAACGAGACCGTAAGCGCGGACTACTGCATCTGCGCCTTACCGCTCACCATCCTCAAGACCATGGACACCGACTTCTCTCCGCCGCTGAAAGCCGCCATCGACTGGCTGCACCTATGACTCCGCCTACAAAATTGCCTGGGAGTCACGGCGCTTTTGGGAGCAGGAGGCCAACATCTATGGCGGCATTTCCTTCCTCCGCCAGCCCGTCGACACGGTCTGGTATCCCAGCGCCTCTTTCTTCTCCGAAACCGGGATCATTCTGGGTGGCTACGGCATCGAGAACGGCTCGGAATTCGGCAAGTTGCCGGATCCGGAAGCTAAGCTGGCCGCCTCCCGCCACTCGATTGAACTCCTGCATCCCGGCTGTTCGCAGGAGCTGAAGAACCCCATCTACGTCAGCTGGGGACACATCCCCTACAACCTGGGGTCCTGGGTGAGCCAGAACTACTCGGTGCCGGACTACAACACCTCTGCCGAGGGCTATGAGGTATGGATCCAGCCCCAAGGCCGCATCTTCCTGGCCGGGGACCACACCAGCCATATCGTTGGCTGGCAGGAGGGTGCAGCGCTTTCTGCCCACCGGGCCGTGAACATGATTGCGGCCCGCGTCGCCAAGGCCACGTAGCCAAAGTTCAGTGCGGCGCCGATTTCAGGAAACTGGTGAGCCCGGCCAGCTTTGCTATCGGTCACCGGTCCCGCAGCGCGCCATAGGACGTGCCCCGTCTTGTCGGTGAGCAGCAGCACAACGTCCTGCTCGGAAGTGACCTGCAAGGATCGCAGAAATTGTCCCTTGTTGACATACAAAGGAACGGTATAGCGGCGCGGCTGGGATGCGGGCAGGCTGCCGCGCAACGAGGCGTTCAACCACCAGCGATACAGGCCGTTTTCCGGCGGAGAGACCGGCAGCAGCCAGGTTTGCACGCTGGGAGCGACCCCGGCAGTCAGCTGTGGCAGCCAGCCGTCGACCACAGACTGCTGATCCCGTTGAAAAGAAAGATGAGCAGATTGAGAGGAGAGGCAAAATCGCTGGGCAGCGTAACCTTTGCCCTGTCCAGCGCATACGCGGTGACCGACGGGAGAACCGCCGGTGAGGAAACCGGAGAATTTTGCGGGGCCGCCAGCGCGCAGGGAACTGTAAAGAGGATAAAGCCCAGAGTTCGAAGCAGTCGCATTCTGTATGGGTGGCCAGCCACCACCAGACCACTATCTACCAAATCTTAACCCAGACCATCCCTCGACGCCGCCCTTGGAATCGTTGCAGTAATCTTTTAATGGAGCGCAACCCGTCCAGTATTTGCGAAACGCCACTAGCGTGGTCGCGTATCATAAGGAAGTGAGCAGCCCCATGTCCTTTGCGCCTGCGCGGCACAGCTTTCAAACCGACGACGTCCGCCTGCAGCCGATTGCCGAAAAGGTTCTAGCGAACGAGCGTCTCGATTTCAACGACGGGGTCGCGCTCTATCGGTCGGGAGACGTTCTGGCCGTGGGCTGGTTGGCCAACCACGTGCGCGAGCGCCTGCACGGCAACATTGCTTATTTCAACGTCAACCGGCACATCAATCCCACCAACGTTTGTGTGGCCGCCTGCCGGCTCTGCGCCTTTGGCCGCAGAAAAGGCAGCGAAGGGTCCTACACCATGGCCCTTGAGGAGGCGTGGCAGGTTGCGGCCTCAGGTTACAGCGAAGCGGTCACTGAGTTTCACATCGTCGGCGGCCTGCATCCCGATCTTCCATTCCAGTATTTCCTCGACCTGGTAGCGGGTCTGAAGCAGCGTTTTCCGCAGGTGCACATTAAAGCTTTCACCATGGTCGAGGTGGCCTACCTGGCGCGGCGCGCCAAGCTGACGATTGCCGAAACGCTGACCCAGATGAAGGATGCCGGCGTGGATTCCTTGCCTGGAGGCGGGGCCGAGATTTTCTCCGATCGCGTGCGGCACATTATTTGCGATCACAAGATCGACGGCGACGAGTGGCTGGAGACCGCGCGCACGGCTCACAAGCTGGGCCTTCGCTCCAACGCCACCATGCTTTACGGGCACGTGGAGAACGATGAGGACCGGGTCGATCATATGCTCCGCCTGCGCGCTGTGCAGGACGAGACCGGTGGCTTTCAAACTTTTATTCCTTTGGCCTTCCATCCGGCCAATACCGCGCTCGATCATCTACTGACCACTACCGGCCTCACCGATATCCGGCAGATCGCGGTAAGCCGTTTATTGCTGGATAACTTTTCCCATATCAAGGCCTACTGGCAGATGATGACGGCCAAGATCGCGCAGATCGCCTTGCGCTTTGGCGCCGATGATATCGACGGCACAGTCGTGGAAGAAAAGATCTACCATGACGCCGGAGCCACCACCCCGCAGGGAATGCGGCGCTCTGACCTGGTGCGGCTGATTCGTGAGGCTGGTCGCGAACCGGTAGAGCGGGACACGCTTTACCGCAACGTCGTCCGCCACGAAGACACCTTCACTGTCGCCGTGTAAACCTCCTACCCTTCCGCCCGGCTCTCGGCGGTGGGAGGGTTCAAGCCCGAAACCAAACGAGAAGACTCCGTAGCATCCTGTTTCACGACCCATTTCGCTCCCGCCGTCGGGGACGAATGGCGCGCCTTTTGCTTGCGCCGAACCTCGCGCACCGCCACCAGGATCAGCCCGCTGAAGGTAATTGCTAACAGAATGATGGCGTAGCGGCCATGCAGTTCCGTCACTTCGCCGTAGAGCAGCGCAAGCCCCACAAACACAAAAAAGATATGGGCGCAAAAGACTTCGAGCGAAGCCTTACCGAGGGTCAAAAGCGGCTCCACCAGCACCAGCCGGGTGAGATATTTCCGCGACCCGTAGATCACGCAAGAAAAGGCAAAGAGATTCAGCACGCGCAGCGGACCAATCTGCCACTTATCCAATGACAGGCCGAGGGCCTCCTGGGTGAGGTGGGCGCCCAGCCAGTCGTGGCGCACACCCAGAAAGAAGAGGCAAATGGCCCCGCTTATGGGAAAGACGTAACCGGGCAGCTTGCTCAAGGGGTTTTCGCCCTGTGCCGATTTGGCGCCCAGCCACAAGGCCAGAACCCAGATCGCTTGCCACGCAAAAAGGTTGAACGCTCCCGTTTCCTGCAGCGGTATGTGCAGGCCAGTGGCATGCACCACCAGGTTATGCATCCAGGTCCGCAGGCCAAACTGCGCCAGAAGCCAGATCAGGCCGCTGACGATGAGAATGCGGTTCCACCCCCGGCGCACCGCCGTATTGAGCACGTACGGCGTCAGCAGCAGAAAGGTGACGTACATGGGCAGGATGTCCAATAGCGGCGGGCAGTAGATCAGGAGCAGCGATCCGATGATCGCGGTGAACGGGTGGGCCAGGTAAAAATTGAGCAGGTTGTAAATGGCCGCACGATGCGTATGCGCGGCGAATGCTGCCACGATGGTGAATACCATGGCGAGCATGATCAGGTGATAGCCGTAGATCCTGAGCGCACGCTTCCAGAGTTTGCAGCGAACTCCTTCGCTGTCTTCCGCGGCCTGGTGAATGTAGAGAGTGGCCACCAGCATGGCAGACAAAAATACAAAACCCTCGGCCGAGGAGACAAATCCGAAGGGCTGATTCACCACGTCGCTGAGACGGGTCGGCAGGTGGGTCAGCGTCATCCAGACCAGGAAAAGTCCGCGCAGGGCGTCCAGCTCCGGACGGCGCTGTATCTTTCCCAGGAGCAGCACTTTCCTCGACGCTGCCTTTACATCCATGCGCACACACCTATGATGCTGAATTGGTTCAACTACTACTCTTTAGAGACGCAGTTTGATGCCAGAGGTTGCGGAATAGCGAGGAAAGGGTTGTGCTCGACTGCAACCCCCAAACTGATTCTACCGAATGGCGGAAAGCGGAGACGTTGTTGAAAAACCAGGGATTGGCATAGACAAAGCAACCGCTTGCACCTTTGTTGAGCGCTCAGTAGGCAGGGATCCCGGTGACGCTCTGACCAATGATCAGCGCGTGGATATCGTGCGTGCCTTCATAGGTTTTCACTGATTCGAGATTCATCATGTGCCGCATGACCGGATAATCGTCCGTAATGCCGTTACCGCCGAGAATGTCCCGTGCCATGCGCGCACACTCCAGGGCCATCCAGACGTTATTCCGCTTGGCCATGGATATATGCTCGAAGCCCACCTTGCCGGCATCTTTCAGACGCCCTACCTGGAGTGCAAGCAGCTGCCCCTTGGTAATTTCGGAGATCATCCAGGTCAGCTTTTCCTGCACCAGTTGATGGCTGGCAATCGGTTCTTCGCGGAATTGCTTGCGCAACAACGAGTACTGCAGCGCGGTGTCATAGCAGGACATCGCGGCGCCCAGGGCTCCCCAGCTGATGCCATAGCGCGCCTGGTTTAGGCACATGAGCGGCGACTTGAGCCCTCCTGAGCCAGGCAGCAGGTTGCATGCCGGGATGCGCACATCCTGTAGCGAAAGGCCGGAAGTGACGGAGGCTCGCAGCGACCACTTGCCATGCACGTCGTAGGCGGAGAAACCGGGCCGGTTGGTCTCCACCAGAAAGCCGCGGACTTTGCCCTCTTCGTCGTCCACCTTGGCCCAGATCACGGCGACGTCGGCGATGGAGCCCGAGGTGATCCACATCTTCTCGCCATTGAGAATGTATTCGTCGCCGTCTTTGCGGGCGCGCGTGCGCATGCCGCCGGGATTCGACCCGAAATCGGGCTCGGTGAGCCCGAAGCAGCCCAGTTTTTCTCCAGTGGCCAGCTTGGGCAGCCATGCCTCCTTCTGCGCGTCGCTGCCGAAGGCATAGATGGGATACATGACCAGGGCGGACTGCACGCTGACAAAGCTGCGCAGGCCGGAGTCGCCTCGCTCCAGCTCCTGCATCACCAGGCCATACTCCACGTTGGACATGCCGGCGCATCCATAGCCCTCCAGGCTGGCGCCGAAGAAGCCGAGCTCGCCCATGGGCTTGATCAGCTCGCGGGGAAAGCGCCCATCGCGATTGCACTGCTCGATGATGGGGATGACATTGTCTTCGACAAACTGCCGGGTGGTATCGCGCGAGAGTAGCTCGTCGCCGGAGAGCAGCCCGTCAAACTGGATAAAATCAACGCCTTTGAATTTGAACGCCATGCCGGTAGGCACCTCGGAAAGCTGGTAGCAAACCTTTAAGACTAGCAGAGATTGGGCAGCTTACACATATCTGTCCTGGCCAAGTCTGCCCTGACCACGGATCGACGGGTGCCCCATATCTGAGCGCGCACTTTGCGCCAGATGTGGGATTCCACTGCTCTATCCCTGCAACTTGCGACTCTAAAATCGTCCTTGGAGTTGAATCCGTGGCATCTGATCAACGGGGGAAATGTAACAGCTGCTGACTACGACAAATATTCCTTCAAAAACGGATCGTCACTGTGCACCAGGTCGTGCGTCGAGCCATCGAAAACGATGTGACCGTCATGCAGCACGAGGAAGTTGGTTTTAGGATCCAGCCCGCCGTCGGGAATCGGGACCATATGGTTTTCCGCGCGGTCGAAGGTGTGCGTGGCCAGCGTGAAGGCGTCTTGCAGGCGATGGGTGACCAGCAACGAGCTGGTGCGGTAAACATCGCGCTGCTTCATGACCAGCTCAATGATGGTGGTCGAAGTGATCGGGTCCAGTCCACCTGTAGGGGAGTCGTAAAGAATCAGATCGGGCCGGTTCACCACCGCCCGGGCAATCGCCACCCGGCGGCGCATGCCCCCGGAGAGCTGGGAAGGATACTTATCCAGGGTCTGCTCCAGTTCCACGAAGCGCAGCGCCTCGGTCACGCGCCGGGTAACTTCCGCTTCCGGCACCTTCTGCTCCATCAACCGGTAAGCCACGTTGTCGCGCACGGTGAGCGAATCGAAGAGGGCGCCCTCCTGAAAAACCATGCCGATGCGTCCGCGCAATTTGAAGAGCTCTTCTTCCGGCATGTCGTTGATCTCTTCGCCGAAGACGGTGATAGTCCCGGAGTCAGGCCGCATCAGGCCATTCGCGAGCTTGAGCAGCACGCTCTTGCCGCTGCCGGCGGGGCCCAGCAGGATGCGGGTTTCGCCCGGGGAGACGGTCAGCGAAATATCTTCCAGAACCTGCTTGCCTTCAAACCCGATCGAGACGTGATCGAAGACAACGACCGGCTGCGCCGGATCATCCAGGGTTGCTGAGGTGGTGGGCTGGGGCGCAGTGACCATAAGCTCAGCGGCCGAAGACGCCGATCATGAACCGGCTGATGACGAAGTCGACCGCAGATGATCAAGCACCGAGAGACCACACACGGCCTGGGTGGTGGAGCGGCCGACACCCTGGGTGCCGCCGCGCGTGTTCATGCCGTAAAAGCAGCCGATGCTGGCAATGATGAAGCCAAAAACGATGGGCTTGACCAGGCCCTGAAGAATGTCGGGATAACGCAGAGTCTGGTAGGCGGTATGGAAATACTGCGAACCGTCCTGTCCCAGCATGAAGACCGAAACCGAAGGCGCCGCCCATGGTACCCACCGTGTCGGAGATGATGGTGAGGAAAAACAGCATGATCACGGTAGCGAAAAGGCGCGGGGTCACCAGTTTCTTAAGCGGATCGGTGCCCAGCGCACGCATGGCATCAATCTGTTCGGTCACCATCATCGATCCCAGTTCGCTGGCCATTCCCGATGCGTTGCGGCCGGAAACCATGAGGCTGGTGAGCACCGGACCCAGCTCCTTGATCATGGAGAGGCTAACCAGCTCCCCGGTGATCGCGGTGGCGCCGAACTGGGCCAGGGAAGACGCGGATTGCAGCGCTAGTACGCCCCCGGTAAAGAAGCCGGTCAGGATGACGATGGGCAGTGAGCCTATCCCGATCGAGTCCGCCTGGACAATGAGATCGGCAAAGTAGTGGGGCGCTGAAAGATGTTCGCGATCGCCCGGCCGGCGAGCAGGGCATAATTCTGCACCGCGACAACGCCCTTTTTTGCAACGCTTTCAATCGAGTCGATGGGCATAGTTCAAATCGTTGAGACGCTAGCCGAGGGTACCACAGGGCAATTTAGTCTGAAGGACACGGCCATTAGCTGTACGTACATGCTATGCCATGAAAATCGGCTTTACGGGCTGTAGCAAAACTCATGTTTTGTATCAGGGCACGGCTGAAGCCATGCCCTTCGTACGGCTTCTTCAGACAGTCCTCACAGACTCGTTAGTCCTTCAGGCGTTTCTTGATCTCGATCGAAAGACGCTTGATCTTCTGGTTCAGCGTGGAAAGCGGGATGCGGAATTGCTCCGCCGCATCGGTCTGGTTCCACTTGCAACGCTCCAGTTTGTCGATGATGATGCGCCGCTCGATATCTTCCAGGATGTCGAATAAGGAGGCGTCAGGATTGTGCTCCAGCAGGCTGGAGGAATAGCTGCGGCCAGTGAGGTGGCCGGGAAGGAGGTCAAAACCAATGGTAGGGGTGGAGGAGAGCACCACTCCGCGCTCGATTACGTTTTCCAGTTCGCGCACATTGCCGGGCCAATCGTAATCCATCAGCACGCGCATGGCTTCCGGCGCCAGCGTGCGCGGAGCCAAGTCGTTCTCCTCCGCGTAGCGCTTCAGAAAGCTCGCCGCCAGCAGCGGAATATCTTCCCGCCGGGTGCGCAGCGGGGGCAGATCGATGGTGATGACGTTGAGCCGGTAGTAAAGATCCTCGCGAAACTTGCCTTCACGCACCGCCTGCCGCAGATCGACGTTGGTGGCCGCGAGGATGCGCACATCCACCTGGATCTCGTGCACTCCGCCCAGGTGCATGAAGCGGCGGTCCTGCAGCACGCGCAGCACCTTGGCTTGCGTATCCATCCCCATGGTGCCGATCTCGTCCAGGAAGAGGGTGCCGAAATTAGCCATCTCAAAAAGTCCCTTCTTCGCCGAAACGGCGGAGGTGAACGCCCCCTTGACGTGGCCGAACAGGGTGGACTCGAGCAGATCGCTGGGCATAGCGCCCGTATTCACGGGCACAAAGGGTTTGTCGCGGCGGGGCGAATTGGCGTGGATCGCCTTGGCGATCAGCTCCTTGCCGGTTCCGCTTTCGCCCTGGATCAGGATGGTGGAGCGAGTGGGAGCCACCTGCGCCACCAGGTCGAAGATGCGCAACATCGGCTCGCTCTTGCCGACGATATTTTCAAAGTTGTAGCGCTGTTTCAGGGCCCGCTTGAGCTGGACATTCTCTTCTTCGGCGCGTTGCCGGGCGGTAGCGGCGCGGATATCCGCCAGCAGCTTTTCGTTGTCCCAGGGCTTCTGGACAAAGTTCTGGGCCCCGCCATTCATGGCGTCGACCACGTTGCCCACGGTTCCGTAGGCGGTGATCATGATCACCGGCAGGTTGGGTTGGCGCTCCCGTATGCGGGCCAGAATCTCCAGCCCGTTTTGCCCGGGCAGCGCCAGGTCCAGCAGAACCAGGTCGTAGCTCCGGGTATCGATGGCTTTGAGCCCGGCCTGCCCCTCGGGAGCCAGGTCTACCAGATAGCCTTCGAGCACCAGCAGCGTTTCCAGGGATTCGCGAATCGCTGCTTCGTCGTCGATGATCAAAATGCGGTGTGCCGGTTCGGTCGAAACGTTGGATCTTTGTGGAGCGAGAATGCCGACCTCAGACATGGGCGGGCTTCCTTGCCATAGGAAATTCCAGATGGAACGTGGTTCCGCTTCCCACCTGGCTATCTACCTGAATCTTGCCGGCGTGCTCCTGGATAATGCCGTAGCTCACTGCCAGTCCCAATCCTGTGCCGCGCCGCTGGCCCTCGCTGACCGTCGTCTTGGTGGTAAAGAACGGATCGTAGATGCGCTGCACGTGTTCGAGCGCGATGCCCGAGCCGGTGTCGGAGACATCGACCGCCACATGCCCGTTCGCCACGGTCGCCACCCGTAGCGTCCCACCTGCCGCCATAGCATCCTTGGCGTTCAGAAACAGGTTGAGAAAGACCTGCTGCAGTTTGCCGGAGTTACCAAGAATCGGGGGCAAGTCATCCTCGAGTGAAGTTTCCAAAAGAACCTGGGATGCACGGAACTGGTGTTCCAGCAGCTTCAGCGTTTCCATAATGATGTGGTTGAGATCGAGAGCTGTGAACTCCGCCGCCCCGGTACGGGAAAAGTTGAGCAGGCCATTGACGATTTCCGAAGCGCGGAAGGTCTGCTGCGTGATCTTGTCCAATAGCGGAGCCACTCGCTGATCTCCGCGAACCTGCTTGGCCAGCATCTGCGTGTAAGAGGAAATCACCGCCAGCGGAGTGTTCACCTCATGGGCCACGCCGGCCGCCAGCAGTCCGATGGAAGAAAGCTTATCGGCTTGCGCCAGCTGCGCTTCCAGCTCCATGCGTTCCGTAATGTCATCCACGATAATGATGCGGCCCACCACCTCGAAGTTGCGCGAGACCAGGGGAGCGATCGCCACGTTGGCGCAGCGGTTCTCGCCGCTGCGGGTATGCAGCCGGAAGCGGTAGAGGTTGTGCACCCCGGGCTCATCTTTCAAGCGTAGAAATTCGGCTGACAAACTCCGCCGGCAGAACGTCGCGCAGATACCGTCCCACCGCCTCCTGGCGCGACATGGCATACATCACTTCCATCTGCGCGTTCCAGCTTTCGATGCGCTCTTCCAGGTCGACGGCAAAGACTCCAACATTGATCGACTCGACGATGTTCTCGTTGAATTCCTTCAGCCGCTCGTACTCGGTAATCTTCTGCTCCAGGCTGGCGTACAAGCGCGCATTCTGGATCGCGATACCGATGTAGCTGGCCATGGATTCGAGCAACTCGACATCTTCGCTGGAGAGGAAGTCTCCATGCGTAGTGCGTCCCAGCCCGATGATGGCGATGGTCTTCTGCTGCAGGCGGCAGGGAAGGTAATAGTTGAGGTCGAGCAGCGCAGCCGCATGCCGCTCATCGCCGGAGAAGTGCAGCACCTGTTGCGGGTTCTCGAGGAAGAGGTGAGTGCCGGCGCCGGGCTGATCGAAATCGAGAAAGTCGAGTGCAGGGCGGCTTTCCGGCGCGAGCAGTTGCGCCGGCAGGCCATGCCCCGCCTTCAAGCGTATAGCTGCCATCAGCATTGGGGAAGAAGATGGCGACGCGCGCCACCAACAGCGTCTCTGACAACCGGTCCACGATCGAGTGCAGCAGTCTGTCCAGATCGGTCTGCGAGCTCAGGCCGCGGCCGAAGGTGATCAGGGTCTGGCGATAGTCGTAGCGTTTACGGTCGAAGACCCGGTCTACCCGGTCTTGAATAGCGCGTTTGAGCGGTTCGAAAAGCTGCGCCGTGATGATGATGGCGGCGATCAGGCCCCACGCTCCCGCGCTGGGCAGCCGGGTGTGAACCACCTCTGCCGCAAAGGCAACCGCGCCAAAATAAAGGCCGACCAGGGAAGCCGTCGCCAGCGTGTAGGTGACCCCGCGCTTGAAGATCAAGTCGACGTCCATCAGGCGGTAACGGACAATGGCCCAGCTAAAGGTCAAAGGCAAAAAGATCAGGCAAATGCCACCCAGCCTGACCAGAACGCTGGGAACCTGGATGCCGGTGAGAATCGGAATGACGTCCAGCACCGTGAAGGGAATGACGGTGAGCAAAGTTCCGCGGGTCAGCCACTTCAACTGCTGGCGGCGAAGCGGGTTCTTCTGCCGCAGATAGTTGCGGAAGAAGACCACGGCAGCCACGACGAAGTAGAGCGCCAGGTAGCCCATGGCGAGCTGGTCAAGACGGGTTGCCAGCAGCGCCGTGGCCTGCCATTGCCGCATGGCAACCACTTGCAGCACGATCACGGCCAAGCCGGGAAGATAAATAAGGGAGTAGATCCAGTGCCGCCGGGATGGCTGGCTTTTCCTCTGGAAACGCTAACGCGAAATGCAAGAACAGCGCAGGTTGCAGCGCCTCAGCCAGGATCTTGCCCCAGTAGATGGTCCAGTCAAACGTATTGAATTTGCCGGTGTAGTTGAACGAATACAGGACAAACGAGGCCAGGCAAAAGACGTAAAAGTGGGTCGCCCGGGGAGCAGTCCACCGCCGGAAGAGGACATACAGGCCGATGGAAAGGTAAACCAGTGCGATCAGCCGCAGGCCCTGATCCTGGCTTCGGTCCGTCGGCTCAAGCAACACAGATGCGTGGATGGGAACGCCGGAACGGACCAGGAGATAGTCGATGTTCCGCCAGGTGCCTAAGGCAAACCACTGATGGGTCAGGAACGATATGCGAGGCGTGGCCACTTTATTGGCCGAAACCAGCAGATCTCCAGCTTTAATCCCGGCCCGCTCGCCGGGGCCGTCTTTCAACACCCGCTGGGCCTTGAGACCACCAGGCGCCTCTAGCCAATTAACCTGGTCGGTGGGCAGGGAAAAAGAGCCTTCTTTAGCGAAATTCAACGAGGCAAGAATCGCAGCCGCCAACGTAAACCCGGCGAGAAGAACCACCGCTACCCGAATTTGAAACGGCTTAAGCATCGCGTTGGTGCGAGAACGAAGAGAGGCCCCCGATAGCCACAGAGCACGCCGCGGACCAACAGGAAAGTTTCCTGCCTGGCCGCTCCCCGTGGCATCGCCCATTTGCAGCCACAGTATACTCTTGATTCAAGAAGAGATATAAGCCGCCCGATTAGGCCGCTATCCGCTTAGTCACTCCCCGGATTTCAGACCTGCTGTTTTCCACCAGACAGATATGACGGGACATATCGACTAATCCTGTTTTTGGGAAATCGTGGCGACGGCCAGGCGCAATCTTTGCTTCCGGAATGGTGCAGAACTGGCGCCGCACCATCCAATGCTGTGGAGATTTGCGGCCATCTGTGGCTGTCCGCATTGTGTTGTCGGCTAATTTGAATAGAATGTGACATTCGTACGTGTATTCCCAGCGCCTCGTGTGCCTTTCTCCTGCTGACCAGGTAGGGAAGAGAAGATACTGGACCGCGCTTGAAGTAAGAGAAACACTATGGCATTGGCGCAGTGGATGTTAGACGCCTTTGGGCGCGTCCAGATTGAGAAGCATTGGGTCCAGGTGGAAGGGCGCCGGATGCACTGCCTTAAGGCAGGGGTAGGGCCCGAGCTTATTCTGCTCCACGGCCTTTTGGGTACCGCTTCCACCTGGGAGCCGACCATACCCGGGCTTGCCGCGAATTCCACGATCTATGCCGTGGACGCACTGGGCATAGGCGAGTCCGAACGGGTACCTGGCATCGATGCCACGCTGGAGGCCCAGGCTTACCGGATCGTGAAGTTCATGGACGCATCGGCCATCCGCGATGCGGACTTCTTGGCCACGTCCCACGGCGGAGCCGTGGCACTGACGCTGGCAGCCAAATATCCCACGCCGGGTAAGAAACCTGCTCTTGCACGCGCCGGCGAATCCCTTCTCTCACCTTGCTGACCCCCTTGTCCGCTTTTATCTGTCAGGATTTGGGACCTGGTTTGCGCACCGCGTCGCCAGCCTGCCGGAACCTATGCAGGCCCTTGCCTTGGGCCGTATGTATGGCGATCCCACGCAGTTGCGCGACGGCTCCCTGGGAAAGTACATCAACTCCCTGCGCGTACCGGGCACCGTCGCGTACGTGCTTAGCATCCTGAAAACATGGTTTGACGACATGGGCAAGCTGGAATTGGCTCTCGCAGCAGGTGCGCCGCTTCCCAGCCCTGCTGCTCTGGGGAGACCGGGACCGGGCCGTATCTCTGGAGTCTGCCCAGGGGCTGGGCGCTGCTTTGATCGCGCGGAGTTGGTAGAGCTGCCCGGGACGGGGCACTTGCCCTATGAAGAATGCCCGGAGACTCTTACCCGGCTGGTGAACTCCTTTTTGGTGCGCATGCGCGGGCAGGGCGAGGCCGGTCCCAAGCTGGTACCAAGCAGCGCGCGTTTGGGGTAGTGAAACACTTTTGATTTTCGGTCGAAATGTCAGGCCCACGGCTAGCGAAAGCGCGCATACTAGGTCTAATAGCTGTAGCGTAGTGTGCCCCTACGGTTACGAGACAGAGGTTCTGTGATGAGCAAACTGAAGGCTGATACCGGCGGAATTCCTGGTCGCGAGTAGCTTGCTACTGGCGCCCTGCTTGGCGCTTACTGGATACGGACAGAACAGTCCGCCGAGCACCGCGCAAACCAACCCAACCACTGCCACTCCGAACCAACCACTGCCGCCCCTAATCAGACCACTGCCGCCCCTGGCCAAACTACTGCTCCCACCCAAACCAATGCCACTCCGAGCACTGCTACGCCGTCGGATACCCCTCCCGCGGAGTCGACTCCCCCGGGCCCGGCGACTGACCCGAAGATGCCGGGGGTAAAGCAGGGCAGCATTGACGACGTGAATGCCGTGGGCACCCGCGACATTGGCGGCCGCGGTATGGGCAATTGGTACTCCACCGAAACCGAGATTCGCATGGGCAAGTCCTATGCCATGCAGCTGGAGAAGAGCGTCAAGTTCGTCAACGACCCGGTCGTGAATGAGTACGTGAACCGGATCGCGCAAAACCTGGTCAAGAATTCTGACGCCAAGGTTCCCTTTACCATCAAGGTCATCGATTCCGACGAAGTGAACGCCATGGCATTGCCGGGCGGCTTCATGTATGTGAATAGCGGCCTGATTCTGACCGCAGACGATGAAGCGGAAATGGCGGGTGTGATTGCGCACGAGATATCGCATGTGGCCGCCCATCATGCGGTGCGCGAGCAGACGCGGATGAACTACGCGCAGTTGGGCACGATCCCGCTGATCTTCATTGGCGGCTGGACCGGCTACGGCATTTACGAAGCGGCGCAGATCGGCATTCCGCTGACTTTTCTGTCGTTCTCAAGAGGCTTTGAGGCCCAGGCTGACTTTCTCGGCGTGCAATACATGTACCGCGCGGGCTATGATCCGCAGGCTTTCGTAACCATCTTTGAAAAGCTGGAAAATCTGGAGAAAACCAAGCCGCACCTGATTGCCAAAGCATTTTCCAGCCACCCGCAAACCCCGGACCGTATTGAGGCCACGCAAAAAGAGATTGCGACCATCCTTCCGCCGCGGGCGGAGTACGTGGTCACGACCTCGGAATTTGACGACGTCAAGGCTCGTTTGGCGCGCATCGAGAACAAGCGCAAGCTGAACGATGGCGGCAAGGGCAATCAGCCCACGTTGCGCCGTGCCAGCTCCACAACCAACGATCCCAACGGCTCGCCCGATTCTTCGCAGCCCGGCAACGACCGGCCAACCCTGCAGCGCCGGGACGACAACTAGCTGAGCCTTTTCTAAGCCTTCTGCCCGTACGAAGGCTACCGACGGGTGCCCACATCTCGTTCGTTTTTCGCAAAACGTGGGAACCACTGCTCGAACGGCAAGCTGCCGATGGCACTAGGAAAGGTAAAGGGAATGGCCCGGGTCGCCCTACCAACTTGCCACGGAGTCCCGTGACAGCGATACCTGGGAGTCGAAAAAGTCCCAGGCCGAAGCCCCTCGAATGCTTTGGATCTTGTCGTTAAAGACTTTCGGAGAAGACAGCCGAACCTGTTCAGCAACCCTTCTTACACTTGGCCAGGATAGCCGCCTGCAGCCGCTCCCGCAGTCCGGGAGGCAACTCGTAAATCTCATGGTTGCGGTAAATCTCGATGGTCTTCTGCGTGGTTTGCATGGTGATCACGCAGTGCTCGCATCCCTCGAGGTGGACCTGCAATTCGGCGACCAAGCCAGTAGGTACCTGGTTATCCAGAAAATCACCGAGTTGCGCCAGAAACTCTGAGCAGTTCATTTGGTCCCATCCTCATTCTTGCGGAAGTAGCGGCTCAACCGCTCCCGCAACTGCAGCCGCGCCCGCAGTAGCCGCGACTTGACCGCAGGCACGCTCAATCCCAGCGTTTCCGCAGTTTCCTCCGTGGAAAGTCCTTCCACGTCGCGCAAAACGAAAACTACCCGGAATCCAGGCGGCAAGCCCTGGATCGTCTTACGCAGTATCTCCGCCAGCTCCGACTGCCCGTACATCATCTCCGGGTCGGGCCGCCATTCAGCGAGATCCCGAGGCATGGAGCCCTCTTCGGTCTCCACGTCCTCGTCGATCGATACCATGCGTCCGGTGCGGCGCTTGCGCAACCGCATCAACGACTCATTGACCGCGATGCGGACCAGCCAGGTATAAAACTTGGAATTCCCCTGAAACTGATCCAGCTTCTCGTAGGCCTTTAGAAATGCATCCTGAACCACATCCTCTGCATCCTCCCGGTTCTGGGTGATGTGCTGAGCGATGCGGAACATCTGCCGATCGTACTGCTTTACCAGTTGCTCGAAGGCCTGTACATCCCCTTCGCGCGCCCGGTTGACCAGTAAGATGTCCGGATGAACCTCTTCGGTCCCTTGTGCTTGGATGATAGGCATGTCAGTCGGGTTCAGAAATTCGACCTTTCCAGACCATTTCTCCGGTTGCTGCACCTTGCGGATACGGTGAGAAGGGATATCGATGCGAGAGCGCATGGGGTGGGCCGCCCGGCAGGCGCTGCGCGTCTACCTCATACTAAATGGGCATGGCGGCACAGGGCAAAATGGGTAATCTGCGAAGTAGGCTTAGTGTCAATGGCGAGTCAGAGCTCCGATAGCGGCCCGACTGACCTGATTTGCGCCATCGTGCATGGCCACTCCCGTGTGGGCTGACAGCGGTGTTTGATTGGGTTCCTGTCGGGGTTGGGCGGGAGGGAAAGCATCACCGCAACCAAATTTTCCGCTTAGAGTCTTATATAGGAGCAGATTTGCCTGTGGCCCGCTGGGCGAGCAGTTAAACCGTGCAATTGGCCGGTGATTTTGGCACCCGTTAATAGCAGATCCGCTGCAGGCAGGGAAGTGAACGAGTTGGCGGAAATCATCCATCGCAAGGCGTCGCTACGAACCCTTCTGCCCTGGGCATTGCTGCTGGTCGTGAATGGGACCGCGGCCCAGACCACGACCGCGACGAAACCCGAGCCTCATCTCACGCCACTTCGACCACCACGCAACTACGCGCAAGACGACAGCGCCACGCAAAAGCGGGTGCGCGCCACGTCAAAACCCAACGCAAGCCGCGTTCCGCGAAAAGCATCGCCCGCAGCCGCAAACTTCAGCTGGCCTTTGTCGCCTCGACGCAACTGCGGCCCATGGCCCAGGAACTGACGACGATGCGGTCGCCTGCAGCCTACGCCGGAGTCACTGCCTATGCCCACGCGCATACCGGCGAAGCCGCCTCCGCTGCCTATCTTGCTTTAGGCCATGCTTATCTGTTGGATCATCGCTATCCCGACGCAGCCAGCAGTTTCAAAAAGCAAACGCCGCCGGTAAGACCCTCGATGACTACTCCGATTTTCTGGCTGCCCAGGCGTTTATGGAGGCGGGCAAGCTCTCCGGATGCCCAGGCGCTGCTGACCGGCTTTGCCGCGAAATACCCAGAAAGTATTTTTGTCGGCCGCTTGCCGGTCATGATTGCCAATCTCTCGCTCAGCAAAATGATCCGCAAACGGCTCTGCGCGTTCTTCGCCAACATGCGCCGGACCCGATCGCAAGCCATGCCGACTTTCAATTGGCGCTCGCACGGGCCAACCAGATGTCGGGAAGCATGGAAGAAGCAGCCAAGCTCTATCGCCACATCTTTCTCGGCTTTCCTCTCAGCAATGAAGGAGCGCAAGCCAAGGCACAACTGGCCGTCGTGGGCGCAGCGGCGCCGCTGACGATGGCTGAGCGCAGAGCGCATGCGGACGCACTCTATGCGGGCGGACGCTACGCTGAAGCGGGCGACGAATATCGCGCACTGGCCAATGACTCCGCACACCGATCCGCAGGCAAAGAATACTCTGCTGGTGGCAGCCGCAGCCTGCGATCTCAAAGACCAAGCGCCTGAGCAAGGCAGTAGTGGATTCGCTGCCCGACACCCAGGACGAAGCGGCGCGCGCCGCATGTACCTGGCGATGGAGTTGGCGCGTAATAAAGACGACAGCGAGCGCCCAGCAGAATCTGGTGAGCAGATGCAGCAGCGGTTCCCGAACAGCCCGTGGTTGGCCGAAGCGCTCTACTCTTCGGGCAACATGTATCTGCTGCGCAAAGACTATCCGCAGGCCATTGTCTACTACAGCGACCTGGCGAAGCGCTTTCCCACCCATCGCTACGCGCCCAGCAGCCACTGGAAAGCAGCGTGGCTCAACTATCGGCTAGGCAACTACTCCGAGGCAGCGTTGTTGTTCGACAAGCAGATTGCCCTTTATGCCGGCGGAAAAGAGATTCCCGCGGCGCTCTACTGGCGCGGCCGTCTGTACGCGGACCAGGAACACCAGCCTGCGATGGCGGCGGCCTACTACGCAGACCGTCTCGCGAGCCTTTGAGCACTACTACTACGCCCAGATGGCGCGCGAGCGTTTGGCGGAGCTGGGGCAGGTCGACCCCGGCCGACGTGGCCATGCTCAGCAATATCCATCGCGAGGAGATTCCCGCGCTTACGGACGATGTTCCTGAGGATGATGAGCACGTTATCAAAGCGCGCCTGCTGGCCAATGCCGGCCTCAACGAGTACATCCCGGCGGAAATTCAGGCGGCCGATGGCAGCGAGCAGTGGGGAGCATTTGCCGAGGCGGACATTTACGCGTCAGACGGCGAAACATTTCGCGCCATGCGCGTGTTGAAGCATGCTCTGCCCTTCTATACCTCGGCGCCGATCGACAGCATTCCCATGGGCTACTGGAAGATCCTCTTTCCACAACAATACTGGGGTGCGATCGAGAAGGACGCGGAGAAGAACGGGCTCGATCCTTACATGGTCGCTTCGCTCATTCGTCAGGAATCCGAGTTCAACCCGGGGGCGATCAGCGGGGCCAATGCGTGGGGACTGATGCAGCTGCTGCCTTCCGTCGGGCGTTCCATGGCCAAGGAAGAGGGCATTCGGCATTTCAACGAGAGCGAGTTGCTCAACCCGGAAACGAATATCCGGCTGGGCACGCGCTATCTGAAGCAGACGCTCGACAAATTTGACGGCCAGGCTGCTTACGCGTTTGCCGCCTACAACGCAGGCGACAGCCGGGTTACCGATTGGCAATCGATCGGCAAGTATCACGGCATCGATGAGTTTGTGGAATCGATTCCCTTTACCGAGACCCGCGACTACGTGCAGGCGATTCTGCGCAACGAGTCGATTTATCGCGAATTGAATTCGCGTAAAAGTAGCGCACGCCGCCGGCGCAGTCAAGCGCAGTAGCGCAAGAGAAGGCTTTACCCGAAGCACACTAGGCGCTGTGTGCATGTTTGGTGCACCCGCCGGAGAATTAACCGCAGCGAACCAAACGTGGATTGACGAAAGCAAGACGCACGGAAAGAATGGGGTCAATATTCCGCTGGAATCCGGAATGTTGGCAACAACATTTCACCTCGGTAGGTGACTCGGCCCATGGGTATGCATCCGCAGGACAGATTCCCCAGGCTTGCGATTGTGCGATCGGCTTATGGCCAACCGCGGCCACAACCCGCTGGATCGCGCTGGTGGGGCTCCGCAGCCCGCGCCGCTTGAGCAGTGCTTTCATTGCCCCAGAGCTAAAAACCTCCAACAGAATAGTCACGCTACCGGCCCCGTCGCGGAGCCTGTTGTCTGTTGCGGCCGGATATGCCCGGCAATGGCTGCCCCGGCAATTGATACTAAGGTGTTTGCGAGCGCGTCGCTGCGGCGTCAAGGCGTGGTCCTGTCGTTTGGCCGAAGTGCTTCGCAGGCGACGGGGCTGCCGATTCCATCGATCAGACCAATCAAATCAGGCAAATCGCTCGCGCGATTGCGCCTCGTGGGCGCGCAGTCCGCTTGTGCGAGCAAAAAACAAAGCGGCAGCGTCGGCTTGCGTTGCGATGGCGAGATGGTCCACCCAGGAGGGGAGGAAGAAGACAGCTGAGCGAGCAATTGAGAACGCCAAATGAGTTTCTGCACGACAGAGCCTTGGCTGCAGCACCAGTTTCAGGATCGCACACAGGAGGAATGGCATGTTGACACAGCTTGAGTTGCTTGGCGAGTGGATTCCAGAGCAGATGGAACCTGGAACCCTGTTTCTGCTGGAAAACACGGAAGCGATGGGCGAGGCAAATAACCCGTACGTCGCCGTGCTGTCTTGTCCTCATTGTGGTGCGCTTGGCTTGATCACGAAGTGGCAGTATGTCGGTATGGAGTCGATGATTTGCGGCTCAGACAACTGTTCTTCAGAGTATTACCTGAAAGATGACGGAATCGAATACCGAAAGCCGCACTAAAGATTAGAAACGCAGCAAAGCAAAAGGGGGCGCTCGTGAAAACGGGCGGCCCCCTTTTTTGCGTTTCCCCCTTTCTAGTGAAGGCTGGGTGCCCCATTCAAGCCATCTTTTGGCTTGAGTGGGATGCCACGCTCCCGAATCACCCATTCCGCCTCCGGGCGTACAATTGCCCACCCTGCGCACGGCAATTAAAAGCGGGGTGAAAGAGGAAGTTAATTCATGCTTGGAGCACAGATCGGCGAAACAAAAGGCAAGAGAATCGTAAGACGGGTCCTTTCCACTGACCCGACAACCGTAGAAGTGTCATTCGAAGACGGTGGTCACTTATTCGGTGTTCCTGTCACCGGCTTGGGAACATACACCTCGGTCATCCGTCCGGATGGTTCCATTTATGGCGAAGGTCAAGGAATCAACTTGACGCCGGATGGTGAAGGTATTAGTTGGACGGGAACGGGCTTGGGCAAATTCGGTCCCGAGGGCTCCCTCAGCTACCGCGGCATGCTTTTCTTTCGAACCAATTCCCAAAAGATTTCGCTCGGCTCCGCTTGCGGAGCTTTCGAATACGAAGTAGATCCCGCCGGAAACACAATTTCCAAAGTCTGGGAGTGGAAGTAGGAAGAACTGAGGATCCGGGTTGGCAGGCCAGGGGTTTACGTCAAGGCGCCTGTCAGCCCGGACCGCCTGCGAGCCCGATGTAACATGGAGCTTTGATCGAGGTTCACTTTCATGGATGATCCCATCAGGAGTGCCCGCTCAGCCCTCACCCGCGCCGAACTTCCCGGCATGAGCCTCATAGAACACCTGGAAGAACTGCGCAAGCGCGTTATCCATTCGGCGGTCTATCTCGTGATCGGATTCGCGATCGCGTATGCTTTCCACGAGCGGCTCTATGGATTTATCCAGGCGCCGCTCGATCAACTGCATATTCCACTAAACTTTACTCATCCCACAGACGGCCTGACTCTTTATCTGAAGACCTCATTTGTTGGTGGCGCGATCCTGGCCAGCCCCTTCGTGCTGTTTCAGATTTGGCTTTTCATCTCGCCCGGCATGTATGCGCATGAGAAGCGATACGTTTGGCCCTTCATGTCTGCCACCATCGGCCTCTTCCTCGCCGGCGCGTATTTCGGCTACCGCTGGGTTCTACCGGGTGCGATCAAGGTACTGGTGCTCGACTACGGCCATCGCTTCCATCCCATTCTTACCATCGAGGACTATACCGGCTTTTTCCTGACAATCATTCTTGGCCTCGGCGTTGCCTTCGAACTCCCCATCCTCATGTTCTTTCTGGCACTCTTCGGTATCGTGGATGCCAGGTTCCTCCTCCGCAATTTCAAATACGGAATCCTGATCATCTTCATAATTGCCGGCGTGATTTGTCCGTTACCTGACCCCTTGAGTATGTGCCTCTTTGCTTGTCCCCTGCTTGTTCTCTACTTACTCGGAGTTGGAGTAGCCTTCCTCGCTCACCCATCGCGCAGGAAGTCGAAAGTGAAGTCACGTGACGCGGGACTTGGCCTCCTCGTGCTAGCGCTCGTCCGCTTATCAGCGCTGTTGAACGGCCAACGTCAGGCCAATCGCCCATTAAGGGCATCGCCGCTCTGGTAGTTCTTGCGGCCGTATCCATCCATAACGGCCCCATAGGAAAGCATCGATCCTCGACCTTTGTATCTGCGGCTCTGTCGGCGGTATCGAAAGAGTAAATTGAGGTTTCTCGGATAAATTGCTGCGTTTGTTGCCTAATTGATTATCATCGGGCTATTACACAAGATGTAAACAAACCGTTGCGATGTTTTTTGTAAGTAACCAACGAGCCCGGCTTTTTTTTTTGCAGGCTCTCCTGCTCAGGAGAATTCATCCACGGTTGCGCGTAAACACTACTCGGGCCCCATTAAGCGCAATCCCGGTCGTGCGCTTCTACGTGTAAGCCTGCAGTCCAGTCGGCTTCTGTTCGGCACATCTTTGATTTTGCCGGCCGATTTGGCAGTCGCAGCGATAGACCTTCGCGATGGATGGAGCGCGCACGAGCCATAGATCCCACTGGCAACCATCGCCTGATCGTGTCGCTGTACAAGCTGTGACGAGGTCTAAACGAAAATGACCAAAGTGCAAGGGCAAGGACATATTCCAGCGCTCGATGGCATCCGAGGGCTGGCGTTTCTTATGGTGTTCCTCTTGCACACAGTTACACTTCCTGCGGGTCGAGACTATAGCTTCCTGGCTAACCTGCTGGGATTGGGGCGATTCGGCGTAGATCTCTTCTTCTGTCTTTCGGGTTTCCTGATCACGGGAATTTTGTACTCCACTAAGACGGATCGCCATTACTTTAAGAATTTCTATATTCGCCGGTCCTTGAGGATCGCTCCGCTGTACTACTTATACTTGGCTGCGTTCTCTCTCCTGGTGGTTCACCTCCACCTCGTCAATCTGGGTAGTTACAGCCCACGGGACGCGACCCAAGCTCTTGGGTGGGCATGGTTTTACGGGCTCAACCTATTAGTCGCACTCCGCGGCGGCTGGGTAATATCGTCGCTAAATCACTTCTGGAGCCTTGCCGTCGAGGAGCACTTCTATCTAGTCTGGCCATTTCTGGTCTACCGGGCGAATCGTAGGAACCTCATCAAGGCGGTAGGCGTGATTAGTGTTGCAGCATTTGTCGTCCGTGCGATCCTCGCCTATCGCGGAGCTGGGTTCGAGGTAATTGTTTCCTTCACCCCGGGCAGAATGGACTCCTTTGCGATCGGAGGCGCCGCGAGTCTCGCCCTCGGCAGCCCTCTATGGCGCGGGCGCCTCATGAGGCTGGCGCCACTCGCTCTAGCCCCAACCCTCGCAGTCTTCCTGTGGACGTACTCTATTTCGACAGCTATGTGGACGACGATTGGACTCACCGCACTGTCGGTATTCTTTACCTGCCTGATCGTCTGCGCCGCCACCTATAACCACTCCCCTTGGCTCTCGATCTTCCGCTCAAGCCCAATGCGGTTCCTGGGTAAGTACAGCTATTCCCTCTATGTCTTTCACGTGCCGATTCAGACATATTTCTCTCACAAATTACCCTTGGACCGCATGGTCCAGGTGTTCCATTCGCTTTTTCTGGCGCTTGCATTTCGCATGACGATCGTGGCAACGGTCTCGATCCTCGTCGCGTTGCTAACCTGGAACATCGTCGAAAAGCCTATGTTGGGACTCAAACGCTATTTCAGTTCGTCCCGCGACATCCAGCGCGCGAGCAAGATACCGGCAACACAATTGAAGCCGTCCAACTGGCAACCGGGTATTAGAACGCAGTGAGTTGATGCTCGTGGGCGCCCCACTCGTGCAGGCAACAAGACAGTTCCATCTGAATCTAGGCCTTGCCCAAAGGAATCCTGGGCAGGAACGGGTAGCCGGCTGACCGAACCTGGAACGAGACGGCTTCCTTGCGGCCTTAAGGTGGAACAGTTAATATGACCTTCCCTTGCGCATGTCCTTCAGCCAGATAACGGAGAGCTTCCGCCGCGTCGCTCAAGCGGTAACGTCGGTCGATGACCGGCACAATCTTGCCGGCCTGCAGAAGACTTATCAAGAAAACCAAATCTTTCTGATTCATTTTCGCGATAAAGAAAGTCATCTTTTTGCGCCCAGGCGCTGAAAGAAGTCGCCCTAGTAGCAGCGCTTGAAGCATCGGAACCAGACCCCCGATTGCGACATAGATCCCGTTCTGACTCAGCTTACGCCTGTACTGAAAAATCGAATGATGACCGTTCACAGCCAATATCAGATCGTACCGCTGCCCAAGTTGCGCGAAATCAACATGGGTGTAATCGATGACATGGTCTGCGCCTATCGATCTCGCTATATCCACATTCCTCGTACTGCATACGGCAGTGACTTCAGCCCCAAGCTCTTTGGCAATCTGCACCGCAAATGTGCCGACGCCACCAGACGCGCCCTCAATGAGAACTTTGTGGCCCGGCCGAATTCTTCCCCAGTCGCGAAGACCCTGTAGCGCTGTCATAGCCGCGATTGGTACCGCAGCTGCATCATCAAATGATAGGTTGGCTGGTTTCGGCGCCAATTTCTCTTCAGGTGCACATACGTACTCGGCAAATCCCTTTCCCTCGAATCCTGTTACTCCGAAGACCTCGTCGCCCGCCTGAAACTGCTTTACGTTCCTGCCAACTGCCTCCACTCGGCCAGCGATATCACAACCGATGATCGCGTGTTTAGGTTTGGCGCGCAGTCCGGCGATGCGGTTCCACGGCGCGCCTTGCAGCACGAACAGGTCCACGGGATTTACTGAGGCCGCGCACAGCTTGATCAACACCTCATTCCCGGCGGGGCTGGGCGTTGGGACCTCCGCAAACTGCAACTCGTCTGGGGATCCGTATTGTGTACGTACAATTGCTTTCATAGGCCCCCTGCCACCAGGTACGGCCGTCTCTAGCGAGCCTCTTCATGGGGTGCTATGCATTCTCCAATGGACTGTAACGCACTACCCACTGTTTCCGCCAGCGTGATTGTCAGTTTCGACCATTCGGCCCATGCCGAGGCTTTCTTCTCAAAATCAGTCTCCCGCGCACTCCTCTCAAAGCTCCTGTCAACCTCAAAACAGGATCGCTCGCAGTATGCCAGCCACGTCTCATTTCGGTTTCGTCCTTTGGAGTCGGCGCTGATCAGCACAGCTCAGCAACTCGGAAGTGCCTCGGCCACTCCATCGGCATCGATGCCTGCGACCGGGTAGCATCATCTGCAATGAACCTGCTATTCGTATGCAGCCGTAACCGTCGTCGCAGTCCGACCGCAGAGAACGTGTTCTCGGCCTTGGAAGGTCACTCAGCCTTGTCTGCAGGGACCAGCCCCGACGCGGACACGCCGGTTTCGGCAGACCTCATTGAATGGGCGGACATGGTTTTTGCGATGGAAGCCGTGCATCGGCGCAGGCTCAACCAGCGATTCCCCGGACTCCTGCGAGCCAGGCGGATCATCGTGCTGGACATACCGGACGAGTACGGCTACATGGATGAGAAGCTGATCGATATCCTCAGAACGAAGGTCTCCCGCATCTCGCTTCTGAACCTACGTGATAAGCCGTTGTCACGATTCGGTATATCCGGATGGCCTATGAAGGGGGCGCCGCCCTCTCTAAAACCATCGATGCCAGGGGACCGAACGCATTTGCCGAATCCCCGCAAACGGGTTTTGCGTATCAAACTAGTTCTTGCCGGCCGTTCCCTTCCAATCCACAATGCTCTCTAGCTTGTAGGGATTGCCCGCCAAATCGAATCGAACCTGTCCTTGTTCATCGAGCGAAATCCTGGCCTCCGGATAAAGCAAGCCAGTACTAACGGCGCTGTGAGCGTCGTCCAGGTTAAACTCACCCGCGGTGAGGTCGTAGGCAGCGGTTCTCGTGTCATGGTAAGCTTCGCGCGACCTAAGCTGACGTCTCGCGACAAATTGTATTTTCCTGCCGGTTGCCGTCTGCACGGCGTGGATGTAAGTAACGTAATAACCGGGGTTTCCGCTAATGGTACAGCGACCCACCGGCTTGAGTTTTGAAAGTGCGTTCGCTAATCCATCGTTGCCCCCGGTCTGAAGTGCTTGCGCCAGCACTTGCCGGTCTTCCGGAGTGGAGTAGCCATAGATGTCTAGCGTGACCACAAACCGCGCCCCGATTTGTGAGTCTGTACCCAGTGCATATGCTTTGATCAACTCCGATTTATGGCCGCTCGCAGAAAAGCCAGGAGTGCTTCCTACAGCTAACAACGCCGACAGAAGGAGAGCGCCCAAAACGAGCTTGTTGAAGCTTCTGGTGCCTTGACGATCGGTTCCAAAAGTCTGCTGGGAGGCCAACGAGGAACTTCGGGCTGACGATAAAACACAAGAGTTCATTAGATTTCACCGGGTTACATCTTAAGAGACGTTTTGATATCAACATAAGTTACTTTTAAACGCCAGTAGACACATTATGTTCTTCCAGCCAACATGTAGCTGTGCTGTATTGCACACATTCGGTGACCGCCCAGGCCCATCACAGTAGCGTCAATCCCCCTTCCCGGCATGAACTATTACCTTCGCGTTAACCATAGTGCAATTTCAAAGCTGCCACAGACCCAGCCAAAGTACAGGCGCGAGGGGACCTTCAGGCTACTGGGCACGTTCGGCTCAGATATGCCAGTTACTCCCTGTACGGTTCTGCTTTGGGGTTGCCAGAACTGATGTATTGGGCATCAGCGACCTTATGTTCGGCTACGAACACTGTGACGGCATAGCATCGCAATCAACGCGGCCCTCCGGCTGGCAGGTACTGAAAGTGTGCTCGTCTATACACGAGCGTAATGCAAGTTGGCACCCAATCCGACCTTAACAACCCCAACAGAATCTAGAATAGGGGTGCGTGCCGAGGTCATATGAAGACTTGGAAGATTGCCTTGCCTACTTTCGCTGATCGCCGGAGCCCGGGCATAAACAAATCTCTGCTGAATCTTTCAACAAAGACCTCGGGTGAATCAACCAGCTATCGCAATTACCACAACTCATATGAAGTAGATCGCGCGTCCCGTGCAGGACTCGGATCCAACATGCGTGAAACTTTGGCGCAGGGTAATTCGCCGATTAGTAGTTCAAAATTTATTACTCCTAAAGATGAAGGCTGCGACTAAAATGGCAGATATCATCGCAGGTGTGGTGATGCTGGCAATCTGTCTGATCGGAGGCTGGTACGGCTCTCGTCTGTACGCACCCTCCCCTGAGCAACCTAAGCAGCCGCCTTCCACTCCGCAGACTTTGCAAACTGCCGCTCACTCGATATTCGATGGCCACACCCAACACGCGCAAGACGGTATTAGCTGCCAGAATCTTTCCAGTGAGTCCAACGACTCCCGGTCGTAGCCGCTTCCATCGATCAGGACGGGCATCCACCCTTTACCGGCAATCACGGGCGGCGCGTTCAGGGAGCCCAATTCCTAGCACCCCATAGGAACAGAACGGGTGCCTCTCGCACCAGCGTACCCGGGTTTCCGTATCGTCTACTCCGCCGACCAGCACGAAGCGGTTTGCGCTGTGGGAAGCGGCCAAGGAGAGGAGCCCGTCCGCGGGGAGTAGTTGTCTTTCAGTCTCGCGGATGCTTGAGAGAATGCCAAAAGGAGTCGAAAGCCACCAAGGTTAACTAAAATCCCCTTGTACCTTATACTGCGGGAAGTGCCCGGATGGCGAAATTGGCAGACGCAGCGGACTTAAAATCCGCAGGCCGCAAGGCCGTGGGGGTTCAAGTCCCCCTCTGGGCACCAATATAAGACTTTTATTCGCTGATGTTTATGCGAACTCGTTCCTGGCATCCAACAGCCAGCGCTTTCTTCGATTTTGCGCGTGTGCCTAATTCTATGCCTAGCGTCTGGCTCTCATGCTTCTTTATTCTTTCTGGGGTCGTTGCCCCGGCGAACACCTGATCGACTGTCTCAGCTTTAGGATGGACAAAACGCTGCGTTATGGTCTAGCCCGGGTGGCTGGTCGCCTGAATGCTTCCAGAGGGGTACCAGCTTCCGTGCCCTGTCCTGTGCCTGCAATATTCTGTTGCGATGGCCGATAATCAAGCCGGGATCGTGCTACAGGATACCGGCCTGCTGACGGTCCACGAGTGTGGCAGGGACAGCGTTAGCGCTTTCTGGCTGCCATCCAGGCTTCGGTGGGCATAGTTGCTCGTGAGCAATGACCACACTGCGCTCTTTCTGTAAACCTCTTCAAGTTATGAGTTTTGTTGAAGAAGAAGTTTGTGACTTTCAAAGCAGGCTGCTGCGATGGGTACGAAGGTCGAGGTGACAACTGTACTCATTGTGAGATGGCTCCGGCTCTGCGTCACGGCAGCGCAAGGGATTGGAGAGTAGCGGTTGATGTATTCAGTCGTATTTAGATACCCGACCAACTACCTGCGCAAGGATGGGTCCCTGTTCTGTCTGCTCAGGATGCGGTGCGGTCACGTACACCTGACAATAAGGAGTGCAGCGGAGTGTAAGGATAGACTCGCCAGCGGCCGTAAAGGCATCGGTTACCTTATAGGCCGGTTTGGTGGGGTGGAAGAGATTACAACCCACCGGTTGGTTACGGAAGTAGAGATACGTGAGTCCAGGGGAACGGAGTTGGACATAGCAGAAGCTTTCAGGATCGTGCTCAATCTGGCTAAGCGGAACATCGTTAAGGATCGCGGGATGACCAGAGAACGCGCAAGGCAAACCGCAGCATGCGCCATAGTAGAGCAGTTCGTTAGAGGATTGCGGTGATGCTTTGTGGCAACCGTTTCATTCCCCAACAGCCCTGACGGATCGCGTGCAATTCCGGAAGTGATCCTCCCGCCTGCAAAGTTTGATTTTCGGTTAACTTGAGCTAATGCCCCCTGCCGGGTTCTGTGTTGTGGCGAATGGTGACCAGAGCGGACAGACGGTAGCAGCGTAGAATCAACAGTTCAGGTGCTCTTGGTTACCAAGAGACAGCCGGTCGTTAGCAAGCACATGCCGGTTAGAGTCATGTCGATATCTCGCTCATGGAATGCTAGCCTCAGCCGTGTTCGAGGGACTGCTGCTCAAACCATTTGCAGCCAAGCTCTCAACATAGTAGCTATAAGTAATTCCGGGCTGGACTGCCATATCCACATATGTAGTTTCAGTAGACGGCGTCGAATTCAACGCTGCATAGGTTCCGCCATTCGTCGATCGATAGGCGATGTAGCCTGTGATCGGCTCCGGAGAACTGGCAGGTGCATCCCAGCTGAGAGTGATCGAGGGCTGCGCTGTTGATCCACCGGTGCCTGTCAAGGGAACTACTACTAAGGAGTTTTGAGCGTTGCTTTGGATCGTTAGGCTGCCTGTAGCCGCGCCAACCGCGGAAGGATCGAATTGCACTACAAGTGTCGATGACTGGCCAGGAGACAGCGCATATTGTACCGGCGGCATCGAAAAGCCGGCTCCAGTAACCCCAGCAGTCCCGGTAACAGGCGAGTTCCCTGTATTTTCCAATGTTACAGATAACGAGGACGCGGTGTTCAGTGTCACACTGCCGAAGGATAAGTTGGAAGGTTTGATCGATAAAGTGGATGCCGAATCTGCGAGCGGATACAAGTGTAGCAGGAACGTCTGTGGAGAGTTGATCCCGGCGTAGTTATAAAAGGCTGTGAGGATCGCAGTTTGCACATAGGCTACTGCGGTCACAGTCACGGTGAAGCTGAGACGCGACTCTCTGAACCCCACCCAGATATGACTGGGCAGGGCCACGGCAGCGTTGTTGCTGTTCAAGCTCACGGTTAATCCGTTCCTGCCTGCAGGTGACCTCAACGTCACCGTGCATTCATCGCTGGCAGCTCCGGTTATGGAGGTACTGCTGCAGGATAGGCTCTGGATTTGCGCAACAGAAACCAACGGACATAACAACACCAGTACGAATAGGTTTTTCATTTCAGCGTTCTTCCTTGCGGGACAAACTTTTGATACACGGACAAACGTCCACGGCAGCGTCGTTGCTTGATTTTTTTGGCTTCTTCACGGAAGCTGATGCGCAGGCGACGGCTGTCTCGGGACCATCATCCCGTCTCAGATTGGTGTTAACTCAATACTCGCGACGAGCGTGTGGCGCAGCCATCCTTCCAAGCAGGAATCAGTGGGAGATTTAACGAGTCCCGCCTTGGCTGATTTAAGGCGTATCACGCCGGTGTTCCACCCGGGGCAACCTTGCCCCCCTGCCACATGGACACTCAACTACGCCATTGCGAATCAGCGCCATCGCCAGCGATAATCTGTCTTCCACGCCAACCTTCTGAAAGATGCGCAGCAAGTGGTTCTTAACCATTTGGACGCTGGTTTTCATCCTCTCGGCAATGGCCCTGTTGCTTCCTTCCTCGAGAAGAAGGCGGACGATCGACGACTCCTCTGTTGAAAGCTCCGACAAAATGCGTCGTCCGGCAGGTGTTACACCAGTCGACGAGAGTCCAGTTCGGGTGGCTTGGGGCGCCAGGGTTTCAACCTTGCCCACGGACCTACTAAATTCCTGTGTGTATTCTGTGCAGTTGCGCATAGTGATGTTTCGTAGTCTCCTCCTGCTTCTCATCATGGGTGGTTCCATAAAACTTTGGCGTCGGGCCACGTTCCAGTGTGTCGTCGATTGGGCAGTTAAATCGTGGTTGCTGTGCCGCTGATATACCTCAGTAAGGCGCAACTCCGCCCTCGATAAATTGATGAAGCGCTACTCTCATCAGGGTTCTGCGCCCGTTACAAGGATTAATCGGTTGGCTGATCCGGCTCCGCTAAGGGCGTTTCAGATTGAAGCAGTCGTGCCGCAGAGGAGCTGCGGGACGAAACGGCCGCGAGAGAAAATTTGTACTCAGGACATCAGGGGCCGGGAGAGTCGTAGGTGTCGGAGGTCCTTTGATCTGACAGTTGACGAACAGCCTTTTCGGATGGCGACCGGGACTTGCACGCTCTACAAAATCCCGCCGGTCGCATGCCTTTCGAAATGCACCGGGGGCCGTTCGAGTGAACTGTGGTCAACCGGGGGCAAACGAAAAGTTCCCTGGTGAGCGGCGTACGGTGTGGATGGAGCACGGCTCTTGCAGACGGGCTACGTTTCGTTTTGTTCCCTTATACCCCATAAATATGCATGCCTTGGCGGCGGTTGGACGTGTGGCGTCGCTAGAAAAAGATGCGCATCCGCGTGTTCAGAATCACTGTGTGATGGAGCGCAGGTTGATTCGATGGGTGGACAAGCACCTGCACATCAGGCCCGATCTCGCTATGCTCCGTGAGACGCAGCCTGTAAAAGGATTCGAAGATATTCTCATGTGGCTTGCTGAGATCGGAAGGGCGCGTAAACGTGAGCGCGACCGCTAGCATATCCCCTCGTCGGCCGAACGGATGCGTGTCGGCGAGCCCCGCTCCATTGGACATGCGCAGGGTTGTGCCCGTCGACGTCGCATACCCGAAGCGTCCGAATGGAACCAGGCCGCTCGCGAATTCATGGTCAAACTCGAGCTCCACGCCATGACCGCTGCCCTGGCTCTTTGTATCATCGCGCCAGAAGGTGACCCGGTAGACATGGTTTTTATTTCCAGGCCAGCCGGAGAACCAACCCAACTCCACCGCATTCATATATTTCCTGTCCGCCAAGGTCTTCAGGTTTCCTTGTTGCGAACCTTCGGTATCAGCCGTCACAGCGTGCAGGTACACATGCCGGGTTGCCTGGACCTCCATAGCAGCTCCGCCCGTCCACGCCCCATCCGCCGGCACCGCAATCGTGCCGTCGTTCATGCCATTGAGAAACTGATTCCGTTCGTCATTGTTGAACATGCTTAAGGTGATGTGTTGATTGGGGTGTATCTTGCCCACGTAGAAAGAAAGCCGCTTGTGGAGAAAATCCTGGCGATAGTAGAGCAGATTGAGTGAGATGGGACTTGCCGCACCGAAGCCAGAAAGGCAATTGATCAATGTCGTCGAGCCGAGCGCGTCGCCTAAATTAAATTGCTGGCTGATACCGATATTCGTGCTGCCGCGCACCAGTAGCGAGAAGGAGCCGGCCGTGCTCTCACCTTCGTAAAGCGGCATCGCGCTGGAAAGGTCGAACCGCCCGCTCGCCTGGTTATGGCGCACTCCGGGAGGAGTACTGACGGCATATTGGTTCAACAGAGTGTACGTAAGTCCAACCTTCAGACTCTGCCACTCGAATAGCCAGCGCGCGGCGTCGGTGACCTTGTCGGGGAACATATCGAGCGGGGAGCTGTTAAAGAGGGGATTGGGTGAAACCGACGCCGCTGATTTGATGTAGGAGTCCAACTCCTGAGATATTCTGCTCAGCAGGCTCCCGCCGTGGTCGGCTGCTCTCGGGCTGTATCTGCAATGATAAAGTCGCCGATGGATCCTGGTTGGCGGGTCTCTTGTCCGCCGAGCACACTCGGAAGTACCAGAAGAAATAGCAGTAAGGCGCGTAGCTTGACCATGTGTCTAGTCTTGTATGGATCAAAGACGGACTGCTATCTAGCTCACGCAGAGGCTGCCCCCGATCCTCGCGCACCTTCCGATCCTGTTCTCCCCCGCATTCCCGAATAACAATGAGTTGGATACTTCAGGGGGCTTTTGGTTTCGCCTAAATTGATCTGAAGTTCCGAGTTACGCTTTTCACCGCGGCTCTTCACTGCGCGGCAAGACACACATCAGCCGACCAGACCCCAATTACTGGGCGATCGGATGCAAAGATCGAAGTAGCAAATGAAATCCTGGTTATGCGAGAACAGCAGATGATCAACAAGGGGAAGGCCACCGGGCATGGCCGGCGGAGTAGCCGCGCTTACGGCTTGGAAGCTGTTAGTTCGTGGTAAACTGAATATTCAGAATCTGTCCAGTTCACAGTGAGAGATAACCTTAGGCCCAGTCTCCATGGTGTGCACTCTGACATCGGATCAAAACGAAAACGCCTACTGGTTGAGGCGAAGCGTTCCTGGATCCCTGTAATTCTGGCTCACTGCCTGGGACTCGGCTTTAGATAAATTCCACCACGGCACCCGACTTCTTCTTTCGTCCTGACCTACGAATCCGCGCAGAAAAGTGCTCAAGGGGTCCCCGACTGTAGCCGACTGCTTCACCGCAGCTCCCTCTGTGAGCAAGCCACTCAGCTTCCGTGACCGGATACCTCCGCCGCGGCGGTCGATGAGGATATAGGTCGGCGTTCTGGAGTAAGTTTGTAGCCGAATTCATCGGCAAGCTCGCGAAGCAGTGTTTCCTTTTCCGTGTTCGAAAGGATGGCAGAGTCAAGACAAGCAGTAGAAGACATTCCATGTGCTCCAAGCCGGCCTAGGTGTCTGCCGGACTGATGCTTTTATAGCTTTCCCACCGGCAACATTCCATGTTTCTTCGCCGTCCCGGGAAGCGAAAGTCACCCGGGATCACCCTTTGAGTACCGCAAAAATCACCATCTGCGTCTTGGGCCATTCCCCTCTGCGAATCTATGCCCGTTCCTGGCGTAACCCCATAGGGGGTTACCTTTGTGGCTCTCCGCGCTATGGCCTGGTAGGGGCACCTTCAAACAACGACGTGGCGACGAGATCTTGTGCAGAGTAGACATTGCCAACAGACGTTATTCAGAAAGCGAGACAGGAGTACGCCGCTTGCGGGCCGGAGGCACGGGAATCGAATTCGTCAAAGGTGGCGCAATTTGTCGCTCGCACATTTCGCAGATTCGCGTCCATCCTTGAGAATCTTAAAACGGAGCGAGCAAGCACCTAATGGCGTGTCCAGAGAGACTCAGGCTGCAACAACTTTATGAAGTTTCAGTTCGACGGTGGGCGCAAGTTGCGGCCTCTTCGCGATTGTTTGGTCAACCAACGCTCCCCTCCGACGATGTTCGGCTGAGAGTCCTCGCTGACAGGAATGCTGCCAAGAACCGGCTCCTTGTGCACCAGCAAAAATGCAAAAGGTGTCTTGGAAACGGCATGCCCGGTGACCCACCATCCGGCGCTGCATAGCGTCGCCCCATTTGTCTTAAAATCGGAAAATGTTAAGCAAGTGCGCGGCGCGACTCTGCCTGTGGCTGTCGTCCGATCCGGCGATCAACAGCTATTCGTCCGCGCCTGGCGCGCGCCATCTCGTCGTGATTGCGATTGGGGCGACGTACGCTGTGCGCTGCACGGTGCAGCTTGCAAAACAATCTGGGATCACGGCTTCGCGACCACATCTATGCAACTCCTGCTGCTTGCAGACGGGCGCCTCCAGGTCAAGTACAAATCCGATTTCCATGACAACTCCGGCCGGCACGATCTTGGGAGTAAAGAAGTTTTCGTTCGCGGGAACCCACCACAACTCACTCAGACCCCGATCCGCAATCTTACGCCGGAGAGAGGCGACGAACGCATCCTGCAGTTCGTGTTGCCGAGCTACCTGATTCACAGGTGCGACGTCTTGTCGTAGGAACAGCCGAAATCGGTCTTTTGATTTCGCCTGCCGGCAACGTGATTGACGGCACGCGCTTCCTCCGCGGTGCCCGCCATCTCCCGAGATTCAGCGATGCAAGCAGTGCGTAAATTGAAATTCAAAGCAGATTTTAACGACAGCCACCAGGCATTAGGAAGCGTACGCGCACTCATCGGGTACAGGTCCGATAAGGCCACCGAAATAGCACTGGCACCAGCAATCTTGCCTGACTCGTTCGGGGACCGGGGCACGCCGAGGAACCAAGAAGCAGAAACCGTCTTACCCCCACTTCCATGTGATAACTAGCCCTCAATCATCAGTTCCGAACACTTTACCCTGGGTGGCCGCTGGCGTTAGACGGCCGCGGTATCGCTGTGATAGGTACCACGTCGCCCAATTTATCTTTGGCAAGACAACACGGAAGGGTGCTTTCTCATCCAAAGTCGTCGTTGAGTGCCATTGAAGTTTTTAATTTCGTTGCAGAAAGCCGAAGCCAGTGCATGAGGAGAACTCGGTGTCATTGTTAGGGACCCCATGGCGCCGTCGCGCCGCTATCCACCTTTTGCTCGGGTTGGCCGTATGTTCACTGCGAGGCCAGATTACCGAGGGTGTCGCGGATGAATTAGTTCCCTGCGCCGAGCCACCACCATCGTCGGCCGCAACGACAAGTTACCTCAAGCGCATTCCAACATATAAGCCTTCACGAGACTCCAAACCCGATTTCAACCGGGACATCTATTACAGAAACAAGCTTGAATTCTCCCTGGAAATCGGGCTGGCTTCCCAATAATATCCCGCTTGTCTTCGACTTTCTCGTAGGCAGTCCCTATACGACATGGCCGCTTCATTACACCCTGCACCGAACATCGCTTCTCTGCGATGGCAGCTGGACGGCATAGAGGGGCCCTTCATTCTGCGCGGCAATTGGGACTTTACCTTCAGCGGCTCGTTCACGGTAATTCCGCGAGGGCCGGAGACACGGTACATTGCTTTCGACTATGGCATCCGGCGTAACTTTATCCCGCGCAACTGGAGGATTGTGCCCTACTTTGAAATGCGTGGAGGCGTTGGGGATATCAACGCCAAAGGCCCTGACGGAGTGCTTTATGCCCAGGGCCAGGATCTGACTTTCACCCTCATGATGGGCAGCGGAGCGCGCTATAACTTCAATCCGAGGTTCAGCATTGAAGCCGGCATGACTTATATGCATGTATCCAACGCCTACCTGTCCCAACCCAGGTATGAGGATTTTGGGATCAATGTTTACGGCCCAATCGTCGGCATCAACATGCGCCTGGGCAAGCCGAAACTCGCCTTTGGGGCAATATTTCGCCCCCTCCCCGAGCCGCCAAGACTCAAACCAAGCGGAAACATGAGGCGCGGCAACGACCATCGCGCCCAATGCCCGCATTGCGTCAGGCGCATTGGTCACCGGACCATCGAAAGCGTGGGCCCGATAATCAACCCCAGCGTCAGATAACACGGAATGGCCCCCGCCGGCGTTTCGAAGGCGTTACCGAAGAATGCAGTAAACAGGGTAGACGCCCAGATCACAACGCCAAAGGACTGGCCAGTGATTTTGTAAACGCGCCATACCAATGCGCCGCAGGCTGCCTGCAAGGAGAAGAAGAACAAAACCCCAAGCCAGCCGCTGTAGCCGAGCGCGTAATAAAAAATGTTATGTGGTGTTCGCAGGTCGCCGAAATCCCTGAGGTAGCTGACCAGGTTTTTCAGCAAAAATCCGTAGCCGGGACCAATGAGCAAGTTGGTGTAATTCGCCTGCGAATTCGCCCAGATGGCGTGCCACCAGTTTTGTCTCCACGTGATGGTGCCGTTGTAAAAACTCATATTGGTGGAAGCCGTGAGGTCCTGGGCAAGCGCGGGATCGATCGCGGCAACTCCTCGCGCGACAATCTCGCGAGAGGATATATTGCCCCCCCGTTCCGGGGGCGCAGGGATTTCGATATCTAACAGAGAGCCGATCGCCAGAAGAATCGCGATACCTACGCCGATCATGGCAACCTGGGTCATCTTTTTTGACAAGAAACCCCAAATCAACAGCGCCAGGACCATGCCCACCCATTCCGCGCGGACTTGTCCGGCAAGCAACATCGCTGCGGCTATCGTCATGGGGGCCCAGAAGCGGCCCGGTTTGGGATCGAGGCAGAGCAGCGCCAGGATAATGACGCCGCCACCCGATGGCTGGCCAAAGATAGGGACTCCATCCGATCCCGGCATGGTTAGCGTCAACTTGTTCAGGTAGAGCATGTAGGCCGGAGCGTATACGCAAAAGCAAAGGGAGAAGACCTGTACAAATCGCAATAAGAGTCCCGGCTGCCTTCGTCCCAACCATATCCCCAGGAAAAGGTAGATGGGATAGATGTTGAAAACCAGATTTTCCGTGGCGATGAGGGGAGTGAAACCCAGCAGGATGCCGCGGATTACTTCGAAGATGCCGTAAGCGAGCGATGCCAGCAACAGCCAGGAAACCGGGCCGAGAGGTCCGCCCTTGGTGAGGGCAACGATCCACGGGTCGAAGATGTTACGCGGGTGCAGGACAATGAATGCGGCTAATGTCAGGTCTCCGACGAATAGTTTAGCCGGGGGGATTCCGAGGTACGCGAAGCTGCGTCCGGTAAGGGAAAGGCCCAGCAATAGGAACAGAACCCATTTCGCCCAGTTGTCCCACTTCTGGAACTCTGCATGTTCGGGCTCCCACTCGGCAGCATACATATTTAGATTCTCCAATCCTGGCAAGCCATTCGCAGCAGCATCCGTAGCTGGTCGTTGTTATTGACAATCAACGGCTTCGACGTCGCCGCTAAACGTTGCCGGTTGAGATTGCTGATGCGGCCGGTTTTACATCGACGCCGCGCCTGCGGGTCTCCAACCAGGTTGAAAAACGCGGACGCAAACGCAGAAAGGGAACTTCGATCCCATAGTAAGAAAACGTAGCTGCGGCACCGACCAGAAGAAGATTGAGCGGCAGACGGTTTAAAACCGAAGCAGACGTGGGGTTCAGGAAGACTTGCTGCCAGATATAGATCGAATAACTAAGCACTCCGATCTTCAGCAGAGGCTTGGTATTGAGAAACCGAAATGTGGTATCACGAACATGCATCACTTTCCAAAGCGTGGCCGCTATACAGACGAGGGCGATGGACCTGCCGCCGGCAAAATAAAACGCAGGAAAGAACTTGAGCGCCGTATACATGATCACGGAAAGCACGGGTATCACGAAGAAGCAGCGCAGGTGGATGATGCGACCCACGATTCGACTGGTTTCCAGTTCCTTGGAGAGAAGAGCCATAGGCAACCGATGGCGATCGCATCTCCCATGAATAGCAGGCTAAACCGCATCGCTTGGTGAATCACCGGCTCGTATAGGTAAGCAAGCGTGCGCAGCAACGGCGCCGCGATGAGAATCAGGCAACAGCAAATCAAGCGTCCTCGTCTCGCGGTGAAGAGAAAAACGATAGGCCATAGAACATAAAACTGTTCTTCAATTGCCAACGACCAAAAGTGCCCCGTAAACCAGTTCGTCTCCTGAACATGATTCATTAGGAATGTGCCGGCATAAAAAAAGTGATGCGGGGCCACGGAGATTACATGACTCCATGCGAGAACAGCCACAACGAGTAAATAAGCATAGGCGGCCGGCCAGATTCTGAAGGCGCGCCGGATATAAAAATTTTTGACAGAAACTCTGCCATTCCTGCGCTCTTCGTTGAGCAGAAGAGTCGTGATAATGAAGCCGGAGATAACGAAAAAAACTTCCACCCCATATGGGCCGAAGTGGTACATGAAGCGCGCGTACGGATTGAAAGCCTGGAATGCCGGCGTTTCGCAAAGATGAGCAAGTGCCACCAGCAAGATCGAGATAGCCCGGCAACCGTCCAGAGAAGCGATGCGATGAGTGCCGTTTTCCCGAGTGTTATCGACGGCTTCCTGAGCAAACATCAATCACTCTCCCCGTAAGCAGCGTGATTGAACTGTGTACTGTGGCAATCAACGCACCCTATTCAACGTGGACGCGCAGCCTGGTCACTGCACGAACCGATGATCAAAGGCAGTCTCTCAACAAACCTTCACTGTCGCGTCGAAAAATGAAGCGTACGGCAACCACGATTTCATTCCGGTACTCGATCAGACCCGCGGCCCAATCTGGATCTATTGCCATAAGCGAAGAGCAGTACCACCCCTCTCGCGCGCACGAAGTGTGAGTGACGTTGGAGTTCGACAGCAAGAAGCGGAGTGCCGTCTTCGCCGTATCTCGATAGATTTGAGTAGTCAAGAGCTGGAAAGGAATACCTGCTGAAGCACAGCCATGAGCCCACTTTTCGCTGATGAAAGAGTGACGGCCAACGATGAGGCCATACACTCCATCCCTGCCAAGTTTGCGGTTGCCCGTGTCAATGGACTCGATTGGCGGCAGATCGGGCAGGAGCTGGATGAGCAGGGAAGTTGTCTGCTTCAATGCGTTCTATCGCCCGTCGAGTGCCAGGCCCTTGCCGCTCTGTATGCGCGGGAGTCCATCTTCCGCAGCCGCGTCGTCATGGGGAGGCACGGATTCGGACGCGGAGAATACAAGTACTTCAACTATCCGCTACCCGAACTCATTCAAGGTCTTCGCACCGCGCTCTATTCCAGGTTTGCGCCGGTCGCGAACCGTTGGAATACCGCCATGGGGATCGATGTTCGCTACCCGGAGCGTCATGACGAGTTCATCGAGCGTTGCCACGGCGCGGGGCAAAAGAGGCCGACGCCTTTGCTCCTCCAGTATGGAGCAGGGCGACTTCAACTGCCTGCATCAGGATCTCTACGGCGAGCACGTCTTTCCGATCCAGGTGGCGATCCTGCTCTCGGAGCCGGAGAGAGATTTCACCGGAGGTGAATTCGTACTCACCGAGCAACGGCCTCGTATGCAATCGCGGCCGGAGGTGGTTCCGCTTCGCCAGGGCGACGCGGTGGCGTTCGCAGTGCATCATCGTCCGGTTCAGGGAACGCGGGGCGTCTATCGCGTCAATCTCCGCCATGGAGTAAGCCGTGTCCGGTCTGGGCAACGGCACACCGTTGGCATCATTTTCCACGATGCCAACTAGCGGGGAGAACCCGGGCTTAGCGGCCGGTCAACGCTTCCAAATGTTCCGGGTAACGATCACCCTGCACGGGCACTTTCGAGATCGGCCTCTTTAATCTCCCGCAGGTCGTCCGTTGTGAGCTCGATAGAAGTTGCGCCGGCGTTCTCTTTGAGGCGCGACAGCTTCGTCGTGCCTGGAATCGGTACGATCCAGGGCTTTTGCGCGAGCAACCAGGCGAGAGCGATTTGCGCCGGCGTCGCCTTCTTCTGCTTGGCAATCGTTGCCAGCAACTCGACAAAGGCCTGGTTGGCCTTCATCGCCTCCGGCGCAAATCGGGGCAGCTTGCTGCGAAAGTCACCTTCGCCGAGTTTTGTGTTCTCATCCATTTTGCCGGTGAGGAATCCTCTGCCAAGCGGACTATAGGGGACCAAGCCGATACCCAGCTCTTCAAGCGTCGGAATTACCTCTGCTTCAAGCTTCCGCCACCACAACGAATACTCGCTCTGCAGCGCAGTTACGGGCTGAACGGCATGCGCGCGTCGAATCGTCTGTACCCCCGCTTCGGAAAGGCCAAAGTGCTTCACCTTGCCTTCCTGAATCAGTTCCTTCACCGCCCCCGCAACGTCCTCAATTGGCACCTCGGGATCGACGCGGTGCTGATAGAAGAGATCGATGGTCTCGATATTGAGCCGCCGCAATGAATCTTCCGCCACCTGCTTGATATGTTGGGGACGGCTGTTCAGCGCCTGCCACGCGCGGCTACCATCGGGATTCACCTTGAAGCCGAATTTCGTAGCGATGACTACCTTATCGCGAATTGGCGAGAGCGCCTTCCCCACCAGCACTTCATTCGTGTATGGACCATAAACCTCAGCTGTATCGAAGAACGTGATGCCCATCTCTACAGCTTGATGCATCAGTGAAATCATCTCGTTCTCGTCCTGGACCAGCCCGTAGGAGAAGTTCATCCCCATACAACCCAGTCCGAGTGCCGATACTTCAAGGTTGCTCTTTCCCAACTTCCGCTTTTGCATTTCGTTGCTCCTAACCTCATCTTCGCAGCACGACCAGAAGCTCGGCCATCCGAAGGGCTAAAATTTCGGGCTCTTGCGCTATGACACTGCGGCCGCACAATAAATTTCGCGCCGGCGTCCCGGCCGCAGGCCCTCCCAGCCGCGAAAGGCTCGAGCAAACGAGTCATTACCTGAGAAGTCTGCTCATGGAAGTGATGGGGACGATGACTTAAGCAGCAGAGCTAGAGGAGCGAGAGACTCCCAAACCGGGGAAACCGTGGGTGGCCTCTCGCGGTTGGCTACGACTTGTGGAGTTGCACGGACATCGTTGATGGCGAAGGCGCCGGTGTAACGTCGGTCTCCGTGATCGTCTTGCCGTTTGCACTCAGCACGAAGGTATTTTCCCGCGTCACTTTACCATGGTCGCTATAGGTCACCTTCAGCGTACGTGGCCCCTCCCGCTTCACCGACATGGTGCGCGTTCCAGGAAGGGGGGTCGCCGTGCCGTCCAGCTTGCAGGTGACCGGCTTGTCGCTATCCGTTTCCTTGAAGTCGACGCTGTCCCCCTTTACCAGGATCGTAAGCACTCCTGTCTCCTGCGACTCGCTGAAGCTGGTTTCCTTCCAGACCACTGGCGCGCCACCTCCGCCCGAGATCCGTTTCGACACCAGAGTGATCGTAAACGGGCTCCGGTTCGGGCGGGAAGACCTCGATAGTCCTGGTCGTCTTATTGCCATCCGGGGATATCTCGATCTTCACCTTGCTTACTTGCTTGCCGTCGCGGCTGTTGGTCAATGCATAACCGGTCCCGGTTTTTGTACAAGTAGTCACCGTGCCGTTGTCCGGCGGGTTCGGTTTGCCGTCGCAAACAACCTTGGGGCTCGCTTTACCCCCGCGTGTAACTGTGTATCCGTCGGCATCGGTCGCGACTGAGACTGTAGGTCCGTCGTACTTCAACGTGGACCGATCCATCGTCCAGGAGCCGTTCCACGGGCTATCCTGCGCCAGGCAGGGAAGAGTCAAAGCCATAAAACATGCGAGAGAACAAACACTCATGACGTGCTTCATTGGGGCTTACCTTAGAAAGAAAAGATTGGGGCCGCTTTTGCAGAACTCTGCTTGGGGGATCATCTTGCTCGCAAATGCGAATGGCTGTCAAGGAAAGTGCTCTGCATGGCTCGCTCCACCGTAGGGCTACGGTTCGCTCAGTAATTTATTTTCGACCCTTGTGGCTCATGCGGTTGGAGTACCAAGTCGATTTACCTAAAAGGTCCGTAAAGTTTTCCCTGACTTGGTTGGCAGGCGGCGTGCCTTTCGGACGCCGCGGCGGCAGACGACGCTTTAAAGGCGAATATCGGGCGCGTGGAAGTCAGCAGGGGTGGATGCGTTATCGGGCCAACGCTTACAGGAGGTGCGATGAATGAGTGGTTGGTGCTAGGCAATGGCCTGGCAGGTTTTGTAGTGGGCCTTTTCCTGCACGCGATACCTGCATCATGGTGGCCGCGATGGCTGCGCGATCTTGTGGGGAAGAAGGAATGACCCATCTTTCTGCCTGAAAACAACTTGGCCGAAATCGCTCATGACCATCGCAGTGGCGATTCACATTTGTTAATTGCAGCCGTACCATATGTGCATGAAAAAGTTAAGGTCCGGTAATCGGATGGCGGTTCTTGGGACCTCGAGCGAGGCGGTCGATGCGTACATTGCCGCAGTCCCCGAGCCTACTCGAACTACTCTGGTTCGGCTTCGTGAGATCATCCGCTCCGCCGTTCCCAAGGACACCGTGGAGGTCATCTCCTACGGCATCCCAGCTTTTAAGTTATCCAAGCCGTTTTTTGGCTTTGCCGCCTTCAAGAACCATTTAAGCGTCTTGCCGTTCAGTGGCTCGCTGTTCAATAACTTCACCGAAGAATTGAAGCCGTATACCCGCACCAAGAGCAGCCTTCATTTGCCGTTCGACAAACCGCTACCGGCGACGCTCATCCGCAAGCTGGTCCGGGCTCGCGTTGCTGCCATACCCAGTTCTGCGCGGCAGGGTTCCAAGAAAGTAGCTACTCGGAAAGTCTGACTCCAACGTGATAGAGCGATCCTTGCTCCACTTGAAGCACCTCGTCGGACCTATACTCGATGGCCTTGGCGATGGCGTGACCGTGCATCGGCCCGAGAAGTAGCGTGCGGAGAATCAGGAGGTCCAGCGTGCCCTGAAGCAATTCGATGCGCTCTTTTTGTTCTCTGGTAGACATTCTAGGCGATCGTATTTTTCTTCAGGTAGAATGTTAAGGGGAGACGTGTTCCGCGGCACGGGGAGGCCTGCCGAAGCTCGGCCAATGGCTTCGGCTGTCGTGACTCAACAAGTATCGATGCAACACCCAAACTGTCAGCAGTCGCCGCGAGCTTGATTTTGCCTGTGTTGCGTCCACGAAATGGGCCTTCTGATCAGCGTTCATTTGCAAGCGGCCCTTTTCATCCACCGCCTCGACCGTCACGAATGCCAGATCCTGCCCGTCTGCACCAGCACCGTCCGATCGGCGGTGAGCTTGAGCCGAACCGGAACTCCGGTTGTAACCAGTGTGCTTTCGGTCACAACTTTCTCTCCGCGAACACCCTCTGCCGTTCCCGGCACAGGCGCAGCCGAATCCAGAGAACATCCGTGACTCCGCCTAGAGTAGCCCGTCGAAAGTCCGGCCAGGTGAAGAGCTAAAGCAAAGACGCCGTCCGCAGGTTGCAATCGGCCCCACCCCTGTGCACATATGCCGAGATTGCGTCGCTTCTTGGAAGAACAGATCGCCGTATTGGTGCGTTCGGCCAAAACTTGCGTTGACTTTCGACCGGCCAATTCTTACAGTCTAGTAATCCAGCACGGCGCAGTCGATGCAAGAGCCACCTTAGCCGATTTTTCGAAAGGGGTTTGACTATGAAACGCACGATGGTTGGCACGAAGTGTCCGAAATCGGTGGAAGGCTCAGCCGATATAAAATCCCATTAAAGTAATACTTCTCGTGGTTGTCTGCGTTCTCGCGCTGATGGTCTCTCCGGCCATGCACGGCCAGGCCACTGGAAGTTTCTCCGGCAATGTCCTCGATAAATCCGGATCGGGTGTCCCTGGAGCCACCGTCACCGCTACCTCTCAGGCAACCGGCCTCGCTCGAGACGTCAAGACCGACAATGCCGGACACTATCTGCTCCCTTTGCTCCCGGTCGGCGATCTACACCGTGCACGTCGATGCGATCGGGCTTTCAAAGCGCTGAATCCAAAGATCTGCATCTCCAGGTCGATGAAGCCCGCGAACTCGATTTTTCGCTCGTGCCCGCCACCGTAGTCACGACCGTGGCAGTCTCCGGCGACGCCGTAGCTGTCGAGACAGCCAATCCATCTCTCGGCCAGGTCATCACCTCGCAGGAGGTCTCGCAGCTCCCCTTGAATGGCCGCGACTTCGTTCAACTTGCCACCCTCACCGCCGGCGCAACGGCAGAGACCAACCCCAACAGCTTTTTCACCTCCGCCGCCAGCAGTGAGGTGGCCGCACGCGGTTCCTTCTCGCTATCGGTCGGCGGCTCCCGCCCCAACAGCACCGACTGGCTGCTGGATGGCGTCGACAATAACGAGCTGACCGCGGGCGGTATCGGCATCTTCTCCTCGATCGATGACATTCAGGAATTCAAGGTTTTGACCTACACCTACTCCGCCGAATACGGAACCCGCGCCGGCCCGACCGTGCTGGTCACCACAAAATCCGGATCCAACAACTTTCACGGCTCTCTCTTCGAATTTCTGCGCAATACCGACTCTCGACGCCAAGAGCTACTTCGCCACCTCCAGCGGAAAAGTTCAACCTGAACCAGTTTGGAGGCTCCGTCGGCGGCCCCATTCGCAAGAACAAGACCTTCTTCTTCGTCGATGGCGAACAAAAATATCAGCGCCACGGCATTCCCTTTACCGGTCTCGTGCCTTCGCTGGCCATGCGCACTGGCGATTTCTCCAACGACCCCTTTGGCAATCCTGCTCCGGCCTCGCATCGTGAACCCGAACATGATTGGCGCGTCCACCAACCCGACTGCTTTTCCCAATGTTTATTTCCAGTGCGACGGCGCGGGGAATCCTCTCCCTGCCAATCCCGATGGAAGCCAGGCCCAGGGCACTCCCTGCAACAAGATTCCCTCCGGCCTGATCAACAACATCGGACAGGCCATGATCAACCTGTACCCCGCGCCGAACGCCAACAACGCCAGCGCCGGCTACAACTACGTCAATGAGCCCGTGCGCGTGCTGGACGAAACCAAGTTCGATACCCGCCTGGACCACACGCTCTCCGAAAAAGACAATGCCTTTGGCCGTTTCAGCTACGACCAGGCATTCTCCTATGTGCCGGGCGGCTCACCAGGATTTGCCGAAGCCAACGCCTTCGGCAGCAACCAGCGCATCATCAACCACGCCCGCAACGTCGCCCTCGGCGAGACCCATGTCTTCTCCGCCACCATGGTCAACCAGGCCACCTTTGGTTACAACCGCATCTTCGACTACATCTCTTCGCAAGGCACCGGGACCTGCGCCTCCGCCACCATCGTGCCGGCGGCATTCCCAACGCCAACCTCGGATGCGCCGCCGGCAGCACTGCCTTCCCGGCTCTTACAGCTGCGGACTTGTTTCGACCGAGTTCCAGGGCGGCTACTGGGCCCTCGGCGATCGCGGCTACTCTCCGTTCCAGGGTGGAACCAACATCTTCTCTTTCAGCGACTCGCTCGACTCATCCATAATAAGCATGACCTCAGGTTGGGCATCGACTTTCGCGCGCAATCAAATGAACGTGGGCACTGAGGCCTTTCAGGATGGCTTCTGGATCGTCGGCGACGGCGGCAACTTTACCGGCTAACAGCGCCTCAACCTGGCGGGCAACTCCGAGGCCGATTTCCTGCTCGGCATCACCGGCCTCGCCATTCACGACCAGACCTATCAACGGCCCGGTCACCGGCCGCCGCTGGAAATCTGCCGCCCTTTCGTCGAAGACAATTGGCGGGTCACACCATCGCTCACCCTCAATCTTGGCCTGGCCTGGGATATGACCACTCCGATCACCGAAGCACACGGACGCCTGGCCAACTACATTCCCACCACTGGGCAGCTTCTGGTCGCCAATCAAAATGGCGTGAGCGCGTCGGCGGGCGTCAACATGGATTGGACCGCCCTCGAACCCCGCGTCGGCGGAACCTGGAAGGTCTTCGGCAGCGACAAGACCGTGCTGCGCGCCGGTTTCGCCATCTTCCACGACTCCGCCTGGAGCCAGGGCGCCCAGGGTCTATGGCAGAACCCGCCCTTCCTGGGCGAATCCGACGCCTTCGCGCGCCCGCGGCTGCGCCTTCTGCCACCTCCTACTGCGCTACCACCCTCGAACAAACGCCCTCCGCGCATCAGTCTCTCCAGCGGATTTCAGGCCATTCCCACGCCGCCCACCGCCGCGAACTTTACGGGCTCGTTCTATACCCAGCCCACCGACTTCAAGCTGGGCGGGGTCCAGCAATACAACGTGAACGTCGAGCGCCAGTTGCTCGGCAACCTGGTACTGACCGCCGGCTATGCCGGTTCCCGCGGCTCGCACATCCTCGTGACCGGCAATAACCTCAACTACCGACAGTCCGACGTGCGTGCGGCACGGTACCTGGCTACACGCTCGGTTGCACTTCCGGTGGCGCGCCTTACGTCCGCCCTATATCGCGCCCAACTTCAACACCATTTCGCTCTTCGGCGATGTGGGCAAGACCAACTACAACTCGCTTCAAATCAAGGCAGAGACCAAGACGCCGAAGTACGGCCTCTACGCTCTGGTTGCTTACACCTACTCTCACACCTATGACAACGGGTTGTCCGACGGCCTGGGCTCCGTGCTGAGCGCCCCCTATTTCCCGCTTCCCAACTGGCAAAACCTGGATTGGGCCTTATCGCAGATCAATCTCAATAACAGCTTCACCGCCAGCGTCATCTACGATCTGCCCTTCGGCCGCGGAAAGCAGTTCGGCGGCAATTGGAATAACGTGACCAACGCCATCCTCGGCAACTTCCAAGTGACCCTGATCGAAAGAATCTCTTCCGGATTTCCCGTCCCGTTGATCGACAGCAATAACCAGTCCGGCGCCTTCTTCCAGAACGGCGGCAATGGCAACAATTGGAACCGGCCCAACCAGGTCGCCGGTTGCAACACCTACAACGCGAACCACGGCAAGCTGCAGTGGATCAACTCATCCTGCTTTGTTGCGCCCCCCGCCGGCCAGTTGGGGAATGCCTCGCGCGTCCCAGCCATCGGGCCCGATTTCGTCAACACCGACTTCTCCGTCATCAAGCAGTTCGCTCTGCCCAGAGAGATGGGCTTGAACTTCCGCGCCGAGTTCTTCAACCTCTTCAATCACCCACAGTTCGGTTCGCCGGTGAACGATGTGAGCGCGCCTGGATTCGGCTCCGTCAATTCCACCGTGAACAATCCTCGCCTGGTGCAACTGGCCCTCAAGCTATCTTTCTGAAGCACACCGGCAGAAGTTTCCAACTTCTGCCGGTGTGCGCCAGAACTTGCCGGCGAAGTCCGATGGATCTCTCACCGCTGCCTTAGGCATGAGAATCGATCGAAATCTGATAGTGCCTATTTTAAGGGTTCGTTTGCAAAGCCATTCTCCAGGACCACATCAGAAACGATGTCGCAGTAAGGTCAATGCCCGGCTCGGTCGTGCTGTAGGACTGCACATTGTCCTGGAAGAGGGCAGCCGCGGACGCGTCATACGTTCCGCTGTTGCCATTAAATTTTTTGAAAGTATCGACTCCATTGGCAGGGCAAAGAATCATGCCCCCCACCACGCCTGAAGTCGTATAACTGTCTGGCCCCTCGGTCGCCGCGCCCCATAAGATGGGTGTTCCACCCGAAGTTCCATCCAACGCCCCCGCCAGGTTAGCCACCTGGTGTTGAATGCAATTGGGAAAGGTGCTGCCATCGCCCACGATGAACGAGGAACCCCAGGAGTTGGTGCCCAGGATGTTGGCCAGCCAACGCTGCGCATAGGTGTTATAGCGGGCATCGCCGCTCAGGGAGTAGGCCTCGCTGGCCATGACGGATAAGCCCGCGCCATGGGATGTGGTATCGCCGTTAGCCCAGGGAACGCCAAAGCCCCACGGATCGGAGGCGGCCTGCGTGATCGCCGCATTTACCTGCGCCAGCAGTTGCTTTCCAATCTGCTGCTGCGAAACCGCCAACCCTTCCGGATTTCCAGCCAGTTCCAGCGCTGCGATACAGCTCGTAATGAGCAAGCCCGCTCACATCGTAGAGGTTGAGTGTGTCGGTATAGCCGGGCGCATAAATATTCGTTATGTAATTGCTGGCATACTGCGCGGCTTGTTTCAAATAAACGTTGGGATCGGTTTGTAGCAGTCCGGAGGGCATTGGTTCCTCTTCAGCGCCGCGAAGGGCAAGATAAAGCTCAGTGGCGCCGAACTCCATGTCGTCTTCCCAAACAGTCTCCGGATAGCCGTCAAAGGGAGCGACGGTAAGCAGACAGGTGGGGCACGATCCGGAGCCGCCCGAGGCGCAGGGTCAGCGAAGTTGTGTTTGCCGTGCGAAAACCTCTTCGGCGTTTTTGAGACAGCGGTTGGCAAGGGCGGCATTCTGTTTGCGGTTGAGTTGATAACAAACGGCGAAGTCTGGCGGCCAGCCGGCCGGCAAGATTTGGGCTTAGGGAAGCGCCGGCGGAGGCAACAAACACCGGGCGATTGCAAATATAAAACGTGGTCAGCGGATCGCATGGTTTCTGTCCCCGGCCTGCTGGAAGTTGTCCGCGGCCTGGGGCAGCGTCCAGATGTCGTACTCGGTAATGAGGCAATAGGGCGTGTTGTCTGTTCCCCCGCAATTGCCGGCGGTGGAGGCCGGGCTGCCTTCGCCGTAGTAGTTCCAGTCCTGCGTGTTGTCGACCTGGTAGGCGAGATTCGACTCGGAATTGGCTCCACATTTTAAGAGCCACTGATGCCGAAGTTTGCCTCTCGCACTGAAGTCGGAGGACCGCCGGCGCTCCTCGCCACTGTCGCCGGCATAGGAGATTGCATTGGGAGGAGCCGGCGGATAGAGCGGCGCGGTCGCCCCATCTGGTCGGGAAAGTCACGAACCCCTATCTCCATGAGCGCCGTGGTATAACTTACGGTCTCAACGTATTTCTCGTAGTCGCCTGCGTCCCACCATCCGCCGTAGGCACGATCTTGGGTGATTCTCAGGTACGAGAGGCTTTACGGAAGGAACGTTGTTGATGAAGTCGTTGTCATCGAGCGGCGGAGTTAAGTAAGTTCAGCGTCCTTGTCTTTGAGATGTCCGGCGCGCTGTCCGCAGCGCATTGGGGATGAAGTCTGGGCCATCGCGTTCCGTCTGGTAAAAGAAAAGCGAGTTGACCAACAACCCAGGGTAAAGAGCCTCTGGGACGTCGACAGCGAATTCCGGCGACTTGCGTTCACCGGCCCAGATACGGAGATGGAATAGCTCCGACCGCCAGGAACGGTGAAGTCCAGCGCATAGACCTTGTATGTGAGCTTCTTGCTATTCGCCCAGGAGCCGAGGATTGGGCCAATGTTTCCCCGTTATGCGGTACCTCCGTTGGAGATAGTACCTTGAAGGTGGCGCCGGTCTCCGCAGCGGTAGACATGAGATAGGCGCGTGCGACGTGCCCGCTTCGTACCCCACCTGCTCACGCGCACGTAAGCAGACTGCGCTTGCAGGGCCGCGGAGAAGGAAAGTCCCCAAGCGAGAAGGGCAGCTAGAAAAACAGATTGACTGGTGGACCGGCTAATCCAAAAGAATCGCATCGAGCCTCATTTCCCAGCGACGAGACGGAGGTTTTCTCTCGGTCGAGACCAAGGCTAAAAGAGGAGTGGGAGATTGTCAATTCATCTCGCGACGGTGGCATGCTTCACACCGTTATCATGCTGAGCTGGCATCGTTGCTGCGAAGGCCAGGTTTGCGGTTTTGTTTTTGTTAGAGGTTGCCAATGCGCTGGCAGACCTTGTGCGCCGTTGGAGCGCCACCTAGAATCGTGAAGAAGATTTTGCACTCCGCTTCTCAGGCCGGAAACATGAGGGCTCTCATACAGCTCAGGATGACTACAGTAAGAAAGCTGCTCATGCAGAAGAAGCTCGGGATTCTCCTGATTAGTTTCTCTGTTACGAGCAGCGCCCTCGGACAGGTGGCTCGCTATATCGATCCGATGCTGGGCGTGGACGGCGGGGGTAATACATTTCCCGGCCCAAGTTTGCCCTTCGGCATGATCAAACCCGGCCCTGATATAGGAGACAACAAGGGAAACGCGGGATGGAAGGCAAAAGGCGACATCAATGGGTTCAGCCAGACGCATGTCAACGGCTCCGGCGGCGGACCGAAATACGGAAACATTCTCATCCAGCCAACCACCGGTATCACGCGTGCAGGCAATTATGGCTCGCCTCGAGCGGATGAGCAGGCAAGCGTTGGATACTATCGGGTCACGCTCACCCGATACCGGACGAACGTCGAAATAACCACCGCAAGCCGCGCCGCGATCTACAGATTTACCTATCCCGCGACGGAAGCCAAAAATATCCTCTTCGACGTGAGCCACATGCTCAGCACCACGAACGATTATGGCGAGGCCCAGACCATCGTCAGTTCCTCAATTCATATCCTCTCGCCGACTGAAGTCGCGGGCCGTACCACGTTGGTCGGAGGATGGAACAAGCAGACCACACCCTACACGGTGTATTTCTATGCGTCGACCGACACTGCTGCAACCTCCTGGGGCACCTGGAATGGAGACGTATTCCACGAAGGATCCAAGCAGCAGGAAGGCGGCGTCTGGGTGAGCAGTGGCGCGTGGCTCACCTTCGCAGCCGCCGTAAGGCCCGTTGTGCAGTGCAAGATTGGCATCTCTTTTGTCAGTGAGGCACAAGCGAAACGCAACGTTGTTTCCGAGATCCCAGGCTTCGACTTTGAAGGGACTCGTGCTCAGGCCATCGCAGCTTGGGAGAAAGCCTTGTCGACCCTAGAGATCAAGGGCGCAAGCGAACAAGATCTACAAATCTTCTACACCGCGATCTATCACACCATGCTGACGCCGGTAGATCGCACCGGCGACAATCCTCTTTGGCAGTCTGAAGAACCTTATTACGATGACTTCTTCACTCTGTGGGACACCTTCCGTAGCTCCGGTCCTTTGCTCACCTTGATTGCCCCCGACCGCCAGGCCCAGATGGTGCGAACCCTCGTCGATGTTTATCGCCATGAAGGCTGGCTGCCCGACGGACGTTCGGGAAATTTTAACGGTCGTACCCAGGGTGGCAGCAACGCTGAGTTCGTAATCACCGATGCCTACCTCAAAGGATTGCCGGGCATCGACTGGGAAACTGCGTACCAGGGAATGATCAAAGACGCCGAAGTTTCTCCCCAGGACCAGACCCGTGAAGGCCGAGGCGGCTTGGACGATTGGAAGAATCTTGGCTACCTCAGCATCGAGGGTGTGGACCGTCCTGCTTCAAAACAGATGGAATACGCAGCCGACGATTTTGAAATTGCGCTTCTCGCCAGTGCCTTAAACCACCAGGAAGACTACGCCAAATACCGGAAGCGTTCTGAAAACTGGGAGCGCCTTTGGGATGAGCAGGCGGCCGACGGTGGCTTCACCGGCTTCATTTGGTCACGCCACCGCGACGGAACATGGAAGGCACCCTTTAATGCGCTGGAAGGGTGCACCTGGGGCGGCGATACCTTCTATGAAGGCAACGCCTGGACCTATTCCACCTTCGTTCCTCAGGATGTGGCCAGGCTCATCGAGCGTTCAGGGGGCAACGAGACCTTCGTCAAAAGACTGGACGCCTTCTTCTCTGGTCCGGACCGCTACGACGTCACCAACGAACCGGGGTTTCTTAGTCCCTATCTTTACATCTGGGCGGGTCGTCAGGACCGAACAGCGGACCAGATCCGCGCCATCCTTGCCAACAGCTTCCACGCCGGCCGGCAGGGACTGCCTGGTAACGACGATTCCGGAGCTATGTCTTCCTGGTACGCCTTCGGCAAAATGGGCTTTTACCCAAACGCGGGTCAGGATGTCTATCTTGTCGGGAGCCCCGCCTTTCCCGAGCTGTCGATTCATCTCGGCAACGGAAAGACCTTCGTCATCGAAGCAAAGAACGTAACGGCGGAAAACAAATACATCGCCCGCGCAGAATGGAACGGGCAGCCCTACACAAAGGCATGGTTTCGCAACCAGGACATCATGCGAGGCGGCAGGTTGGTCCTCACCATGTCAGCGCAGCCAGCACCGTGGGCGACTGGAGATCCTCCGCCGTCGAGCTCCGCCAAATCGAAGACGCAGTAGACGAGCAGCCGTTGGCCATCATTAGCGAACTTGCGCAGCACCCTTTCCTCTGTTGGCGTCAATCGACTTCAGTAGCAAGTCAGCGGCAGTACGCGCGAAGCCCTCATCGTTGATGTGCGCGTCAAGCTCAACCAGCCTCATTTCGGAGCGAAGCGCCGCTTTCAACGCGCGGCGATAGGCGTTGAGCGCCTCAGGCGAATAGAACGGACCCCCTACCTTGTCGATGGCGGAAACGCCTTGCAGAGGAATCAGCACAGTCACCGGCCCGGTCGCTTTGTTGAGCTGGTGGCAGTGATTCGTCCAATCTCCGCACACTCTTCCGGAGTGGTCCGCATCAGAGTTACGCTGGGGTTGTGGATGTACAGGTTGCGGCCGCGAAACTGGGCGGGCACCGTTTCCACCGGCCCGAAATTCACCATGTCGATAGCGCCCGGGCAAACCAATTGGGGAATGCCCTTGCGTCCGGCGGCTTCCAGCCGATGCGGCCCCGCGCTGATCACGCCGCCCACCAGGTCATCGGCGAGTTCCGTGGTCGTCATGTCGAGAACAGCTTGAAATGCGCCGTCTTCGATCAACTGCTCCATCGCTTGGCCTCCTGCGCCGGTAGCGTGAAAAACCAGAACTTCGTAGCCCCTCTCCTCGAGGACGTGCCGTGCAGCCGTGACGCAAGGCGTGGTCACGCCAAACATGGTCGCCGCAATTGCGGGTTTTTCGTCGAGGGCGGGGCCGGCTCCGCGGCAACCATGCCGCAAATCGCCCCAGCCGCGTTGCTGAGTATTCGGCGGGACACAGGGTTCAATCCCGAAATGTCGAGCACCGAAGGCATCATGCAAATATCTTTGGTGCCCACGTACGGCTTGATATCGCCGGAGGCCAGTGTAGAAACCATCAACTTTGGGAAGCCATAAGGCAGCGCGCGCATGGCCGCGGTCGCAATCGCCGTGCCGGCGGATCCGCCCAGTGAAGCCACTCCATGGATGGCCCCTTGCGCATGAAGCCGCGCCAGATCACCGTTGCCCCAAGCGCCATGGCAGTTACACTTCGACCCCGGTCTCTCTCCGTTTGCAGCGCGGCGAGATCCTCGTTTGCCGCCGCAGCCACCTCCGCCTGCGAGATGTCGGCGGCAAAGGGCGGACTGCCAAGCACACCGACATCGATCATCATCGTTCGCAGGCCCGCGCTCTCAATGCGGTCACGCAGGAAAGAGAACTCCTCGCCCTTGGTGTCGAAGGTGCCGATCAGCGCAATGGTCTTAGGGATTGTAGGAGTCATCGCGCTAGGTTTCGGGTAGTTCGCCTGCGTGCAATCACCCGGCACTCCGGCATGGCGCGCAGAAGCGCCTCGGGGCCCGGCGGCGAATAGACGGCAATCAATTTCAAAGGCTCCCAACCGGTATTCACCGTGGCGTGGAAAATATCCGCTGGAATGTGAACCATATCTCCGGCGCTGATGGGTTCCCACTGCTCGCCGTCGATATCGATCATCTGCTTGCCTTGCCCGGAGACCACGTACAGAATCTCCTCGGTTCCCGGGTGATTGTGCCGCACGTGGCCTTTTCCAGGCTGCAAGAGCACGACGCCCATGGTGAAGCGCTCCGTGCCGTGACGCGCGGTTCGCTGAGCCACTTGATTGTTCCCCAATCAAAGACCTGGGTTTCAACAGCGGCAGGGTCTTACGAACCGGCGGCCGGCGAGCTTATCCATGCCTGTTCCTTTCGCTACTTCCGTGTGGATTTTCAGATTCTTGAAGTTTCTTACCTGCTCCGTGATGGCGCGCTCCGTGGGCAGGCGCTCGATGCTCGAGGCGCCAAAGAATCCGCATACACCTTGGTCCTGCTCAGGACGTACTCAACGTCCTCCGGCTCCGCGATCGGGCCGCCATGGCAGAGCACCAGAATCTCTGGATGGATGGAGACGGCTGCTTGCGGATGGCCTGAATGCGAGCCACCGCTTGATCGAGAGTGATGGCCGTCTTGGCGCCGATGGTCCCTTTCGTGGTTAATCCCATGTGCGCGATCAAAAGGTCCGCGCCCGCTTTTGCCATGGCCTTCGCCTCGTCTTCATTAAAGACGTACGGGCAAGTGAGCATGTCCAGCTCGTGCGCGCGCGCGATCATCTCAACTTCCTGGACGTATCCCATGCCGGTCTCCTCCAGATTCTCGCGGAAGATACCATCGATCAGGCCCACCGTCGGAAAGTTCTGCACTCCGGAAAAGCCGATCTGCTTGAGTTCGCGAAGAAACACGTCCATGATGCGAAAGGGGTCGGTTCCGCATACGCCGGCCAGCACCGGTGTCTTGCGCACGATGGGCAATACCTCGCGCGCCATCTCCACAACGATGGCATTCGCGTCCCCGTAAGGCATCAGGCCGGCCAACGATCCTCGCCCGGCCATGCGGTAGCGGCCGGAATTGTAGATGATGATCAGATCGGCTCCGGCAGCTTCGGCGCACTTGGCAGATATTCCGGTGCCCGCGCCGGCGCCGAGGATGGCGGTTCCCCGCGCAGCTATTCGCTCTCCATCGCTCCAGGCACGCTGCTCGGTCCATCATGCTTTCTCCATGTGCCGGCTCGGCTCATCAGGGCACGACCCGAAATATACAGTACTCCTCGTCCTGTTTGGTGGAGGCTGCCTTGAAAGCCATCCTCAAGCTATTCGGCCCGCACCGCTCGCGGTATACGTTATACCGCCATCTTTTTTAGACATGCTCGGAAAAGCTCATCGGTTGGCATACCCGAAGGAGGCACGGGTCTAGAAGCGCAGGAAACCTCATGCTTCCGTATTATCTGGATCACGTTCCGATTAATCGGGCCGTACAGTGTGATCGGTTGGGTCGGCGACCGGCTGTATGTTGTGATCCTGGAGATGTGGAACGATGACGCGGGAGAGTTCTACCATCTCGTCACATTATGGAAAGCCACGCGGCAGGAGCAGGAACTCTATGAAGAGCACTCGTAAACGAAAAGCTGCGCTGTCCGCCGAAGGTATCGCGCGTGTGGCAGATGCGGGAAAGATGTCTCACCGTCCTTCACCAATGCAGGCCTGATGAGGGCCTTTAGCCCCTGAATGTGGTCTTGGTGTCTTCTGGCAAAACTCGACCAGCGGCGAAAGAACTGAATATAAGCCGTCAAGCGGTCATCAAAACGCTGATCCGTCAGGCGCTGGATCAGCCTTTGCATCGGCACGCCGCTCGCCTGTCAGAGAGGGATAGCATGCCGCATCCCGCCTTCTTCACGGAAGCCCCGCCAGGAATTTGTTCATTTCAGTCACAACCTGAGCTTCGTTTGAGATGAATATGTAGTGGTTAGCATTCGCGATGCGGACAACATGCGCGGTTGGCTGGCCTCTCTCGAAGGCATCAATCTGGCGAGCTTGATTCGCATCCGCCGCTGCCGCCGCCGCGATGTTTTTAGGACTGTCCGCATGAAAGTTAGGACCCTTGTTCTGCGGATAGCCCATGATGGCAAGAATCGGAAGGTGGATCGCTGTGGTGTAGTGCTCGCCGCCTTTGAGGATGGAACTGCCCGCTTCGGAAGCGGCATTGGGAGCACCGACACTGCCGTCGGGATTTGCCAGGAAACTCTCATGAGGCTCGGCTTCGGGCGGAACGCCGCCAACCGCAAGGGACAACCTTTTTGTCATAGCGGCAAAGTTGGCCTTATCTGCTGGGCTAGGCGGACCGAAAGGCCGGGGAAGAGGGTTTTCCACGCTGTCGGCTTTGCGGTTTAAATTTTCTTCAAATTGCGGCAGCGCTGCCTTGACCTGATCCATAAGAGTCGGGTCTTCAGGGGTCTTTGCCAGGGCATCAATCTTCTGTTGCAGGTCCACGAGGCTGGCTTGATAGTCGCCGGCCGCGTCGTAAAAGGCATAGGTGTAAGCGGCGTCGAGATAGATGAGTGCAGAGACCAGTTCAGGATGATGCGCTCCGATGGAGCTCAACTCTTCGCCGGCGATCGAGTGACCAACCAGGACTGGTTTTTCGATCTTGAGCTGAGCCATCACGGCCAGAATGTCGTCAGAGAGTCTCTCCGCAGTGTAGCCAGCGCCGGCGTGTGTCGATCTCCCGAATCCGCGCCGCGTGATGGCGTAGACGTGGTGATTGCCGGTGAACTTGGGAGCAAAATTATCCCAAATGTGCGCAGTATTCCCGAGGCCGGAGAGGAACACTAGCGCACGTCCCGTGCCTCCCCAGTCCAGCACCTCCAGCTGAACACCCTGCTCTACGGTAATCATTTCGCTGCGGTGCGGTGAGGGATCGTGCCAGGCAGTTGAGGGGGCAGTCTGTGCCAAGCTCATCTGGTGACAGAAGAGAGTCGATGCGAGCAGGAGGAATATCCGGTGCGGAACGTTCACAGAGTAGCTTTCCGGGCACAGACTCATGACAGGGTAATGGAATTCTGGTTGACTTCTTTAAGGTAGAATACTACATAGTTAATGCTGAGGCCAGGGAAGGGTCGAATGAGAAAGTCCCAGCTTCCCTGGGCTTCGATCGAGGGTTTCGCGATGGTCTTGGCTCAAAATCCGCGGACGCAGCCAATCTCTTTTCGCTAAAAAATGAAGAAACAATGAGCGATTTTGCCGCCATGTTCGTCTAAGGGATGAATTTCTAAAAAGATTGCGATGTGAGGCGAAGCGTAAGTCAACACCGGATTTGACCGACTATAAATATTTATGGTGTTGCGTTAACAGGAGCACGGTTGGATGCAGGCACCTCTTGTTGAACCTGGCACTGAACCCTCGCCCGTCCTGGAGCCAACCAGAGAGCAACAACCTTGGTGGCGCAAGAGACGTTGGCTAATTCTTATCGCCGCAATCGCCTTGTGCGCTCTGGCCACATCCCTGTGGCTAACTGGACACAAGAAAGCGCCAGCGCCTGGCAACCTCATATCCTCCTCTCCAACTGACACCACCGGAGGGTTGCGCCTGAAGGGTACGACCCAAGCGGTCCGCATGCGCTCTATCCAGGCCCCACTTCTTGCCGGGGAAAAGGAGGGCACCCTTACCATCACGAACATGCGAGCAGCCGGGTCCAGCGTAAAACAGGGAGACATTCTGGTGGAGTTCGACCGCCAGGCCCAACTAGCGACTTCCTCGACAAGCAGGCGCAAAACAGCAAACTGGCTGACGACGTATTGCAGGAAGAAGCCAAAGAAGGCGCGGCCCGGGCCAAAGACGAGACCGAAATCAAGAGTCGCCGAAGGCGATCTCGCCAAGGCGGAACTGGAGATGCAAAAGGTCGAGTTGCTGTCGCGGATCGATGCCGAAAAGGCCCGCGAAACCCTGGATGAAGCCAAAGCAACGCTGGATCAACTGAAAGAAACATTCAGCCTGAAGCGGAAGACTGCGCAAGCCTCTATTCGCATCCTCGAAATCCAACGCGATCGTGCCCGCGAAACCATGTTGCATGCCCAGGCAAACGCGGCCCTGATGCAGGTTCATTCGCCCATCGGCGGAGTCGTCGTTCTCAACACGATCTGGAAGCAGGGAAATATCGGCGAAGTGCAAGAGGGCGATCAAGTGCGGCCAGGCGTGCCTTTCATGCAGGTCGTCGACCCTTCCGAGATGGAGGTGCAGGTTCCAGTCAACCAGCAGGATGTGCTGGCCCTTCACGACGGGCAAAAAGCCCGCGTACATCTTGATGCCTACCCCGACCTTGTTTGTCCCGCCCAGTTGGAAGTAATCGACCCCATGGGAAAGCCGGGCGACTTTTCTCAAAAGGTGCGCACCTTTTCGGCCACCTGGTCCATCATGTGCAGCGACCCGAGACTGTTGCCCGGTCTTTCGGCGGCGGTAGACACCGTGCCGGCGGGTACGCCCTAAAATTGCCGGGATTACGCGATGACGCTCCAGAATCTTCTCAAGCAGCGTAGGTCCCTGATCGTGGCCGCGGCCCTGTTCGTCGGGGGCGCTGCCGTCTATGGGTTGGTACACCTCTCCAATCGATCCTCTACCATCCCAGCCTTCGAGGTGAAACGCGAAGAGTTCGTCGATAGCGTTCAGTTTCGAGGCGAAGTGAAGGCCATGAAGTCGTTGACGATTTCCGCTCCGGCCGAGGCGGGTGAACTGCAAATCCTCAAGATCGCCACCAGTGGCGTCGACGTGAAGAAGGGCGACCTGATCGTCGAGTTCGATAAATCAAAGACCGAGCAGGATATGGCAAAGGATGGATCCGCCCTCAAATCGGCCGACGCAGCCATCGACCAGGTGCGGGCGCAATCGCGCCTCACCGAAGAAGAAGACATGACCGCGGTGACCAAGGCTCAATACGATGTGGAAACGGCAAAGCTGGACGCCAGCAAGCAGGAGATCGTATCCAAAATCGAGGGAGCCGAAGCCAATCTGAAAGTGGCAAACGCCCAGCAGAAGCTGCTTGAAGTAGAAGCAAAGTTGAAGTCCGATCGCGCGGTCATCCACGCAAACGTCGATAGCAAATTGGACGCGAGCAAGAAAGCGGCGTATGACCTGGCGCGTGCGCAACGCTCCCTGGCAACCATGACCCTGGTCGCACCTTCCACCGGGCTGGTCAATTTGGTGTCGGTTTGGCATGCGGGCAATGAAGCTCCGTTCAAGCCGGGGGAGAGGGTGTGGGCCGGCGCGCCGATCGCCGAACTACCAGATGTTTCCACTCTGCGGGTCTCGGCGCGAGTAGACGAAGCAGAGCGCGGCCGTCTTGCGCCCCATCAATCCGCGACCATTCAACTGGACGCGATTCCTGAGCGGCAGTTCAGCGGCAAAGTCGAACAGATCGGCACCATCGCCACGATGGATTTCTCCGCGGGTTGGCCCATCCCCAGAGATTTCAATCTCCAGATTGCGCTCGATCAGAAGGATCCGCGCCTTAAGCCCGGCATGACGGCGCAGATCACCGTAATCGTCGACCGCATTCCGAATGCGATTGCCATCCCCGTGCAGGCCTCCTTTCAGAGGTCTGGCCAGACGGTGGCCTATGTCGTGGATGGATCAAAATATCGGGAACAGCCAATCGAGGTTAGCCGCAGAAGCCGCGATCGCATCCTTGTCTCCAGCGGTTTACGCCCTGGGGATCGAGTGGCACTGCAGGATCCTTTAGCCAAAGATTCTTCGGTAAAGGAGTGAGGAGGCACGCATGAAGCTAAGGCCTCTTACGCGGTGGTCAGCTCTCGCGGCAGCTCTTGCCGTGGTCATCCTGATTGGATTTGAACTGAGCCGCTCCCGCCTGGCGATCGCCAGCGATGGCATTCCGCTGGCCCAGGTTAAGCGCGGCGATCTGGATCTGAAGGTTCATGCCAACGGCGAACTGAATGCGACCCATACGATGATGCTCACCGCGCCGGCTGTCGGCGGGGGCGCGCTCGAGATCACAAAACTGCTGGCTGGCCGTTTGCCGGTCAAGAAGGGCGACGTGGTTATCGAGTTTGATCCCAGCGAACAGCGCTACAAACTGGAGCAGAGCCGCTCGGAATTATTGCAGGCCGAACAGGAGATCACCAAGGCGAAGGCCGACGCCGCAGTGCTTAAGGCCCAGGATAAAGTGGCACTCCTCAAGGCCCGCTACGCCGTCAGGCAAGCGGAACTGGATGTGCAGAAGAAAGAGATTGTGAGTGCCATCGATGCGGCAAAAAACGACGCCGCCCTGAAGCAGGCAAAGCAGCTGCTGGCCGAGCTGGAGGGCGACATTGAATCGCACGACAAGTCAGGGCAGGCCTCGGTCTATTTGGCCCAGGAGAAATACAACAAGTCAAAACTGGAGATGGATCAGGCGCAGCAAAATATCGACAAGATGAGTGTCACCGCACCGATGGATGGACTGATTTCCATTCAAAAGAACATGGATGCCTCAGGAGGGTTCTATTTTACCGGCATGTCGGTGCCGGATTACCATGCCGGCGACCAGGCGCAAGCCGGCAGCGCCATCGCCCAGGTCGTCGATCCAACAGAACTGGAACTGAAGGCGAAGATTGGCGAGCGCAACCGCAGCAACGTCAAGCAGGGGCAATCCGTAGAGGTAGTGTTCGATGCATTGCCCGGCCGCACTTATCACGGCAAGGTGAAGCAAGTCGGCGGAATGTCGACCCGCGAATTTTTCGAGGATGACAGCGGCGGCACCTTCGATGTCACGATGCAGCTGTCCGATGCGGATGCACGCCTGCACTCGGGGATGACTGCGCAGCTCTTGTTTCTTGGTGACACCAGAAAAAATGTCTTCTATGTCCCTCGTCAGGCGCTGTTCCTCAAGGATGGCAAGCACATCGTTTACGTGAAGCGCGGCAAGGACTACGAGCAGAAAGAAATCGAGATCAAGGACGAAACGGAAAGCCGCGCGGTCATCGAAGGACTGAGCGAGGGGACTTCGGTGGCCATGATCGATCCGACGCTTCCACGGAAACAGCGCAAGCGCCGGCGCCTCCGCAGCGCCCGGTGGAGGGACACCCTAGATGCTCAAGACACAGAGAAGCACCTCGCGGCTCTTCGGCTTCGGCTACCAGCAATGGGTTCGGGATATCGAGCTCGGCATACAGAACCTCATGCTCCACGGGCTTCGTTCGCTGTTGACCATGCTGGGCATGATCTTCGGAGTGGCGGCCGTGGTCGCCATGCTATCCATTGGCGCCGGCGCCAGGCAGAAAGTGATGGCGCTCATTGAACAGATGGGCGTGCGCAATCTCATCGTGGAAGCCAAGGAAACCACCGAGTGGCAGGCCCATCAAAAGATGCGCAAGATCTCTCCCGGCTTAACCCTTGAGGACTATCGCGTCATCCTCGATGATGTCGACGGCATTCAGGCATCGACGCCCCGCAAGCGCGTGACTCCGTCCAAAACCATTCCAAAATCGCAGCAGGATGTGCCGGCCGTCTTCGGAGTGGAGCCGCAGTACCAGCAAATTGCGGGCCTTCACCTGTTGAGCGGCAAGTTCTTCGATCGTCAGGACGAAGATCGCGCCGCTTCAGTCTGCGTCTTGGGCATTGCCGCCAAGTTCAACCTGTTTGGAGCGGCCGACCCGATCGGTCAATACGTAAAGCTGAATGAGCAGTGGTTTCGGGTGATTGGCGTGGTGAGCCCGCAACTCAGCGCGCAGACCGAGGTTGCAGGGGTACCCTCCGAAGACCCCAACAACGTCATCTATATTCCCTTCCAGGCATCCATCCTTCGCCTGGAAGACAGCTACAGCGAAGTGCGGGATGAAATCGATGGCATCTATCTAAACCTGCGGGAGAACATCGACATGACGGCAGCGGCGCAAGTGGTCAGCGCCGTTCTCAATTCCTCCCACCATGGCGCAAGCGACTTTAGCGTCATCGTCCCTGCCGAACTTCTCGCCGAGCAGCAACGCACGGAGCGTCTGTTCAATGCCGTCATGGTCGCGATCGCCTCCATCTCGCTGTTCGTTGGCGGTATCGGGATCATGAACATCATGCTGGCCAGCATCCTCGAACGCACACGAGAGATTGGCCTTCGCCGCGCAGTGGGAGCACAGCAATCCGACATCATTCGGCAGTTTATTGTCGAAGCCACCACCATCTCGTTCACCGGAGGAACGCTGGGGATCATCTTTGGCTTCATCCTGTCCCGAGCGATTGCCTGGCTGGCGGGATGGTCGACCATCGTAACCGCGAGTTCGATCGCACTTGCCTTTCTTGTGTCCATCAGCGTGGGCCTGGTATTCGGGATTTATCCAGCGATGAAGGCGGCCCGCCTCGATCCGGTAGAAGCAATCCGCTATGAATAAAGTTGAATGAGAAGAGCACACCTTAGTTGATTAGATTTCGATAATATTCCGGAGCGCCACAATGGGTCTTTTCCGCATTGCGATATTTTGTTTGCTTTTGTTGGTCGCCATCCTTCCGGCAGATGCACAGTCACCTGAAAGCTACTCCGCCCTCCTGACGCAACGGGTCAAGTCCGGCAAACTTTCTCCTCCAGCACACGTCCAGGATTACGTGATCGATGGCAAGCTGCATCTTCGTCTTCAGGATGCGGTGCGGCTGGCGCTTGAAAATAACAGCAACATTCGCATCCAGGAAACGCAGGTGGAGGCGCAAAAGTTTTCCCTGCTTGGCGCCTATAAACCGTTTGATCCCCTGATCCAAAGCAGTGCCAATATCAATCGAGTGTCGTTTTCAGGCTATACCCAATTGCAAGGTGTGGGCGACAACAACAGCGCTACTCTGGATACGCTGAGTCAGACGGTGCAGGCCAGTTATACGCAGACGTTCATCACCGGAACGAATATATTCGCCGGTATCAACAGCAATCGAAATTCCACCAACAGTGACTTTTACTTTCTTAATCCTTACGTCAACTCAACGTTGACCTTGCAGTTTACTCAGCCCCTCCTGCGCAACGCCGGACGCTTTGCCAATACTGCTCCGATCCTCATCGCTCGACGGGCTCTTCAGCAATCGCGCGCCAGCTTTGAGGCGCAGGTGAACGACGCTATCCTGCAAGTGGTCACACAATACTGGACCGTCGTTCAAGCACGGGGAAGCTTCGATGTCGAGCAAAAGTCGCTTGCATTGGCAGAGAGCAGCTATCAACATGACAAGCGTGCTCTGGAACTCGGCGCCTTGCCGCCGCTCGATATCTATCGCTCCCAATCGGAAGTGGCTGCTCGTCGTCTGCAGGCCATTCAGAGCGAATACGCCCTCAAGCAGGCGCAGGAGGCGTTTCGTTTTACCATCGGTGTGGATCAGGATCCAACCCTGGCGGCACTCGAGCTGGACCTGGTAGAGAAGCCGGAGCCAGAGGGCGAGATTGAGGATATCGACCCAGCGGCAGTCCTCGAAAAAGCGCTCGGCGCTCGTCCGGAGATTGCCGCGGCCAATGCCGCTGTCGCAAACGATGAAACCAGCATTCGACTGGCCCACAACGCCCTGGAACCTGACCTATCGCTCTCTGGCTTCTATCAGACCAATGGCATCGGGGGAAATCAATACAACCTGAACACCGGGCAATTGATCGCCACGGGTGGCTTGGGAGCATCGTACAGCCAGCTATTTGGCTTTGGTTTCCCGGGCTACGGGGGCACACTCACGCTGAACCTTCCGCTCAGGAATCGAGGCGCAAAGGCGAATCTAGGTACTGCGCTGGTAGCGCGGCGACACGATTTATACGCCTCACAAGTAACGCGGGAACAGATAGTTCAACAGGTCAAAGACGCTGTTCATCTGATGGAAGAGGCGAAGCTCACCCTGGCCGCGGGCAAAACATCTTTGGACCTCGCCCAAAAATCGCTCGCTGCAGATCAGCGGAAATACGAACTTGGCGCCGAGACAAACTTTTTCGTCCTGGATTCGCAAACCAAACTAGCGCAATCGGAACTCGACCTGCTACAAACGCAAATTAATTACCAGATTGCACGTGCCACTCTCGATCGCGCGACAGGCAGTCTGCTGGAGCCTTATCATGTGCAAATCGCAGAGCTATCACACTGATCGTGATGTAGAATACTACATAGCTAGGATCTGCGTCGGCGCCATGTTTCCATGCTTCTGGATTTCGTAGCCGGCGGTGTTCTAAACCGGACGGCAATGTCCACGAGTGAACATCGCCGGGCTGAATATAGGCGCCTGACAAAAAGCGCCGTTAAGGACGGAACGTCCGCCTGATCGCTTACGTATTCAACATAGGGGGCAGCCCGAAAGCCCACTGACGTTGGAACTCTACCTGCAACTGCCATGTACTGGGAGGCGCAAAGTCTCCTTCAAATCTTCGGGGAAGGACGCTTTCTACGATGAATCTCCTGTTGGGAACAAGCCGCAACCTTGTCGAGAAAGCCCTGCTCATCCTAATCCTGTTAACGCTTGCACTTCCAAACGCACACGCGCAGTCAGCCGGAACTCTTCGAGGCCAGATTTTCGACCCCAGCGGCGCCGTTGTTCCTGGAGCAACAGTGACGCTAACGCAGGGATCCACCGTGCTCAGCCGCCCAGTCGGGAGCTGATGGTACCTATGTTTTCAAGGCGCCGCCGGCAGGGTCATACACCCTCACAGTCGCTGTTACAGGATTTGCCCCCTTCTCCAAAACCGATGTGGTGATTACTGCCGGTCAGGCCCGCCAACTGAACATCACCCTCACCATTGCCGTTCAACAGCAGGACATCACAGTCAACGACCAAAATGCCGGCGTGAGCATCAATCCCGATGAGAATTCAAGCGCCCTGGTGGTGAAGGGAAGCGACCTCGATGCGCTCTCGGACGATCCGGACGAGCTGCAAAACGAACTTCAGGCTTTAGCTGGGCCCGCAGCCGGACCAAGCGGCGGCCAAATCTATATCGATGGATTCACCGGGGGCCAAATACCCCCGAAGTCATCTATCCGGGAGATTCGCGTAAATCAAAATCCGTTTTCCGCGGAGTTCGACAAGATTGGATACGGCAGAATCGAGATCCTCACCAAGCCGGGCTCAGACAAGTTTTCCGGCCACATTACCTCATTGGGGAACGATTCGGCGTGGAACACGGCGAATCCGCTCGTCCAGGAGCAGCCAAGCTACTATCTTTACTTCATCCAGGCGGATGTCAATGGCCCTCTGACCAAGAACGCTTCATACTTCTTCAGCCTCTTTCACTTTGATCGGCAGAATCAGACCATTATCGATGCCGTCAATCCGGAAGACACCAGTACCACCATCAATGAGGCGCTTGCCCAACCCATCCTCGCTCTTGTATGCCAATCCTCGCGTAGACTTCCAGCTGGGCAAAAACAACACCCTCTCCGTCCGCGACTCCTACTTTCGCTCCGTCGCGACCGCGAATGGTCCTGGTCAGCTGAACCTTCCCGAGCAGGCGTTCAACGTGAACAACCAGGAGAACGCGATCCAGGTCAGCGATACGATCGTGGTGAGCCCGCGTATCATTAACGAAACCCATTTCCAGTGGCGGCGGGTCCGCAACAATCAAATGGCCTCCTACTTCACTCCGACCGTTATCGGTTCAAGGAGCCTTTACTACCGGAGGAAACAACTCCGGGGTCGCGGAAGACCACCAGGACATCTTTGAACTGCAGAACTACTCCACGGCAACGGCGGGCAACCACACCATACGCTTCGGAGCACGTCTGCGTGCCTATCGAGACGCCAACTACTCAACTTCCGGATCCAATGGCAACTATTTTTTTGACTTCGATCGATCAGTACCTGGCGGGAACGCCTGCGCAATACCAGGCAACCGATCATCGCCAATCCGCTGGCACGTGCTCTTCTCTTTGACGCCGCGCTCTTCTATCAGGACGACTGGCGCTTTAAACCCAATCTCACGCTAAGCTATGGGCTACGCTTTGAAACCCAGAATCAGAATTCACGACCATGCTGATTTCGGACCGCGTGTCTCCATGGCCTGGGCCCCCGGCATATGGGCAACACTCCACCCAAGACAGTCGCTGCGGGCCGGTTATGGCTGGTTTTACGATCGATTCACCGTGCCCAATTCATTCAGCTCATCGACTGGCACACCCTACATCATGCAAGCGATCCATCAAAATGGAATCAATCAGCAGAGCTATGTGATCAGCAATCCTGATTTCTATAACCCGAATGCAACCGCGCCGCCGAGCGTTGTTTCGGAGGCCTCAGCTTCCATCCCATCTTTCTACAATATCGATCACCACTTTCACGCGGCCCTCAGCATGCAGGGGGGCATTGGTGTTGACCAGCAGATCAGCAAAAAGGTCACTTTCAACGTTACCTATCTCTTTACCCGCGGCGTTCATCAGTACCTCACCAACAATGTCACAGCGCCGGAGTTCGATCCATCCACATATACAGTGGTAGGCCCTCTTGCCGCTGCCTATAACTATCAGTTTCAGTCCGGCGGCATCTTCAAGCAGGATCAGGTGATCGCAACCGCCACCACCCAATTTCGCCATCTGTCGTTGCATGGCTCATACACCTTCAACGAAGCAAAGAGTGATACGCAGGGCGTCACCTATGTTCCCTCTGTCGCGCAAGATCCAGGCCTTGATTACGGCCGTCCTACCTTCGGTATCAGAAACCGTCTCTTTCTACTGGGCACCTATTCCGCGCCTCATGGAATCATCCTGGCGCCCTTGCTCGCAGCTCAGTCCGGAACACCCTACAATCTCGTGATCGGCAACGATCTCACTGAGAACAATCAATTCAACGCACGACCCACCTATGGCGTTTGTGGCCAACCGGGCGTAGTTTCCACTCCCTACGGCTGCCTGGATACCGACCCGGTGGGCAAGGGCGAACGAATCGTTCCCTATGGTGCTGGTATCGGTCCAGCGAACTTCGTTATGCATTTGCGTGTCAGTAAGGTCTTCGGCATTGGCCCGAAATCAAAGGATCCAAGGGCGCACAGGGCATGCAAGGGAATGGAAGCGTGAATGGCCGCGGGCTCAGTGGTGGGCAGGCACAACCTAAGCTGGACGCTACGGTTGCACGCAAGTACAGCCTGACCCTGGTCGGAGGGGCACTGAATATCTTCAACATCGTAAATCTAGGGACTCCCAATGGCACACTTAGCTCACCCATCTTCGGTAAGACGCAATCGCTTGCAGGTGGCCCCTTCGGATCGCCCACCCCAGGCAATCGCTCCATTTTTGTTCAGGCCATTTTCAGTTTCTAGCGTACTGCAATCATGGGGTGCCCTCTGCCAGGTTTTTGCCTGTCCCGCCTGTCCCGCCTTGCCCCGGCAAGCCGTGGGGCAAGTGTAGGAACGTATCAATCTTGTCCAAATTAGCTCCTTTCGACCGGCACTCGCTGAAAACCAAATCGGTTACGCCTGTGATTCTTTCAGCCACTAGCCAATTCCTCCTGGAAGCACCGCCACCCCACCCTTGTCATCCGCCTGCCCCGGCGCTTTGTGGGAGCGAACTCAGGATTTCCTACTGCGCTGCGCCGACAACGGCAGGGATCAGCGAAATGGACCGATCCCGCGCCTGAAAGGCGCATTTCGCGACCCATGAGAGCAAAAACCCCCATTCAGGGGATTGATGTTCCGGAAGCAGGCGTGCCCACAATACTATGTGCATAAGCGATACGCCTTGCCGTGCCAAATCTGGTTCCGTGGTATAGAACTCTGAATAGCCCTGTGCGCAATTTCGAGAAAACCCGAACGGAATTCCAGGAGATACTCGCCAAGCCCATTCGCGAACTCGGGCTCAAACTCGAGGGTTCTCCGCTCGAACGATTCGTTCAGCAGCTTTATCGCGAACTGGAAGCCAAGGGCATCCACAAGTTCCGTCCGCTTTGTTATCTCACCGATGAATGGGGATGTCCCTCTGGCGAGCCCGTCATCGGCATTCCGTTCTATCTGGCCAACCCGGACCTGGCACAGCTTGAGCACGAAATGAACGACCTGGAAGACGCTCGCGAGATCATGATGTACATGCGTCATGAGGCCGGACACGCATTCAATTACGCCTACCAGCTACACAAGTCGGCGGAGTGGCGCGATCTCTTCGGCCCGTTTCGCCGCGCCTATCGCGATAATTACCGTCCCATACCGTTCTCGCGGAAGTTTGTTCGCCACATGGCCGGATGGTACGCGCAGAAGCATCCCGATGAAGATTTTGCAGAAACGTTTGCCGTCTGGCTCACGCCTCGCTCGCAATGGCGAAAGCGTTATGAAGGTTGGGGCGCGCTGGCCAAGCTCCAATACGTCGATCGCGTGGCGCGAAAAGTCGGAGATATCGAACCCGTCCGGCGTCGCGGCCGCACCGACATCACCGTCGATGAGATGGAATCGACGGTCGGCGAGTTCTATCGTCTCAGCCTGCCGGAGGAGATTCCGGTGCAGGAACTCGCGCTGGATACCGACCTGGCGGACATCTTCAATGTCTCCCCCAAGCGGCGTAAGGGCGTGCGACCCGCCCAGGAGATGTTGCGCCAGCATCGCAAGCCCATTGTCGACAAGGTTGCGTATTGGAGCGGCGTGCAACGTCCGATCGTCAAGCGGCTCGTGGAAGCCATCTGCAAGCGTGTTGAGGACCTGGGTCTGCGCGTGGACGTTCGACGCGAGTCCGAGTACCTTACGGAGTTCACGGTGTACACCACCGCACTCTCCATGAATTACCTGATCCGTGGGAAGTTCATTCATCCCTGAGGCGTGCCGGCAGCTGCCGTCACTCCGATTGGAGGTTGCATGACTGGAACGAAGTTGAAAGTCACCGTGCTGTACGACTTGTGGGAAGAAGAACCTGCTGAAGTGCAGGAAGAAGTTCCTGCACCGCGCAAGCGCAAGGGACAAAAGAAACGCAAGAAGAAGCCGGTAAAGCACGACCGCGAAGAGATCTTCGAGGCCTTGGAGAAGCTCGGTCATGAGCCGTCGTATTATGTTCTCAACGGCCGCCCGCAATCGCTGCTCGGACTCGCCAAATGCGGCGCCGATCTCATTTTCAACCTCACCGAATCCTATGCGGGCGATAACACCAAGGAGATGCAGGTCACTGCATTCCTGGATATGCTCGATATCCCTTACACCGGCTCGGGGCCGCACGCGAACGTTCTCGCGCAGGACAAGTCGATCGCCAAGAAGATGTTCGCTTTTTACGGGATTCAGTCGCCCTACTTCGCGACCGCCTATCGCGGCACCATCGACCACGCACATGACATCTCGTTCCCGCTCATCGTGAAACCCACCTCCGAAGATGGATCCATCGGCATCGATGCCGCTGCCGTAGTGAACAGCGTGAAGGAGTTGATGGAGCGCGTCTCCTATATACAGACGGAATTCAATTCTCCTGCGTTGATCGAGGAGTACATCGAAGGACGCGAGATCTACGCCGCCGTCCTCGGCAATTACGAGAACGCCTATGCACTTCCGCTGGTGGAACTTGACCTTTCGAAGCTTCCCAAGGGCATGCCCAGGATCGCCAGCCAGGATGTGAAATTCGAGAAAGACACGGAAGCCTATAAGCTGACCAAATCGGCGATCGCCGAAGACCTCGATGAAGAAACCGTAACCAAGCTCACCGAGATCGCGATCAAGGCCTATCGCGCCGTCAAGCTTCGCGATTATGGGCGCATCGACATGCGCATATCGAGCAAGGGCGAGATTTATGTCATCGAAGCGAATCCCAACCCATGGCTCTCAAGCGCGCAGGAGTTTGCCATGGCCGCAAAGAAATCCGGCCTCTCCTATACCCAAATGATCGGGGAGATCGTAGACCTTGCCATGGCTCGGCACGCATGAACGACGGGCTGACCGTTCAGATTCATTTCGGCATCGGAATCGACACTGCCTTGCCGGCGCCGCGTTCGGCGATCCAGATCGTGTCGCCCGCGGGCTCGACTGCGGTTGGCGTCTTGAGTCCTTCCTTGATTACCGTGACGCTGGCCTTATCGCCATTGACAGTAATAACGGAAATCTTGCCGCTGCCATTCTCGGCAAGGAGTAGCTTGCCATTGGCCGCGCGCATGCCATCCGGCCCTTTCACGGGCTGATCCATCCAGATATCGACAGGCTGCCCGGCCTTGCCGGCGGCGTCCACCGGGATACGGTAGAGATTGTTCGAGAACACGTTGTTCACATACAGCGTGCCGTTCAGAAAGGTGATCCCGTCGATGCCGTAGAGCGCGCGATCTTCCAGAAACAGCTCGGCGGTGGAAGCACCGGCCGGCAGCTTGTAGATTTTGCTGTTGGCGGTGTCGCTGATGTAAAGCGCCTTGTCCGGTCCGACCGAGAAATCGTTGCAGGTACTGTTGTCGCCAGGCAGGTTCCAACGAAGCTTTTGGGCGCCAGTGGAGAGATCGAAGCCCCTCAGAGCGGTATGGCGCTTCACCGGCGTTGTGCCCGGCACCGGGGTTAGCTGACACGTCCACAACGTGTTGGTAGCGGCATCGGCAAGCATGCCGAAGAAAAAGGTGCCGGCGCCTTCAGCGCTGGCGTCGACGAACTTCTCGGCAGTGGTCGAGCCGGGGCGCACCTTGTAGACGAACGGAGTGCTCGCGCTGCCGACGATCAGTGTCCCGAGCAATCTGGTTG
>CAWCAZ010000028.1:0-54213 GCA_963793525.1 uncultured Acidobacteriaceae bacterium | reverse complement strand
AGATCTCACCCGTGAAGCGTGACAAAGGCCTTTGCGGGGACGGCGCTGATCTTGCCGGAGCTCAATTAACGGTGACCTGAACTGTTGTCGATGCGTTCACACCCCCTCCGGAATTTGATGACGAACCGCTTACGGTAAACACGTAGGTACCTGGTGTTGTCCCGCCCGTTGTATGACTACCTCCACCTCCTCCACAGCCGGTCAGGGCGAATCCGGCGATTGCCAAAGCAAGCAGGCAAAGCATGTTGCGCCAGGCTTTGCGGCGAGCGGGGGCTATCAGCATGAATACGCATGCCAGTGCCGTCCCAGATGCGCCTTGAAGTAGATTTCTCAACGGATAGGCGAGAGCACCACTTGTGGGGGCAGTCGTACTTACTGTCATCGTGGCGGTAACCGCTGAGGCGCCATTGATGAGTACTGACGACGGAATGCTGCATGCCGCCGGCTCCATCGCTCCCGAGGGGCTGGTCGTGAGAGAACATTTGAGATTGACTGCTCCGACAAAGCCTGCGCCCGGCGTCACGGTGATCGTGGAGGTGTTACCCGAGGTGGCTCCAGCGCTCACGGTCACCGCTGTGCCGGACAAGTCAAAACTGCCGGCTGAGCTGCTGGCATTGACCGTGAGATTTACGGTTCCGTTCGCCATGGTGGAACCACTTGTGCCCGTGACAGTTACGACATAAGCGCCTGTCGTGGTTGTGGCGCTGGTACTGATGGCCAGCGTGGATGCACCCAGTGTCGTGCTGTTAATTGACACTGACGTTGGACTGAGAGCACAAGCCGGCGGGCTCACCGCGCTTGATGGACTGGAGGTGATCGCGCACGCGAGAGCCACCATCCCCGAGAATCCGTTGGTTGGGGTCACGACCATGGCAGCGGTATTTCCAGCCGCAACTCCGGCCACGACGGTCAATGCGGGGCCGCTGATAGTAAAGCTGCCGACCCCGCTCGGTGTGACGATAAAGTTGATAGTGCTGGTTTCAGTCACCGAGCCGCTTGTTCCTGTGAGGGTTACGACATAGGCTCCTGTGGTTGTGGATGGGCTGGTGCCGAACGTCATTTCGGATTCGCCGAATGGCACGCCGGAAAGCGATACGGAAGTTGGATTGACGCTACAGGTTGGAGGACTGACAGGATTGTGCGGACTGGATGTGATGGCACACGACATATTCACCGTTGCGGAGAATCCACCCGCGGGGATTGCAAACACGGTCGTGTTTAATGGGGCGCCGGCTGCAACGGACTGCGTCGCGGCCGGCCCGGCAACACTAAACGAGGGCAACATTACGGAGAGCACTGTGTTGCCATTGCTGCTGGTGTAATGAGTGTCGCCGGAATAGCTCGCAGTGATCGTGTTGTTGCCACTCACCAGGCCCTTTGTCGTTGAGGGAATGGTTAGCTGGTAATTGAAACCGCCATCCGGCGCCCGCGACGAGGTCGATGCTGTTCCGAGCGTCGCACCGCCGGCTTGAAACGTCACAGTGCCAGCCGGCGCAACGCCGATGCTGTGGGCGTTTACGTCCGCCAGTAAATCAACGTTCGATCCGCTCTGGTCTCCGGTGAGTGCGAGCGCGGTCTGCGACTTGGCAATCGTGAACGTGTACGCACTGCCGGAATTACTTGCCTGATAGCTGCCGTCGCCGGCGTAGGTGGCTGTCAGACCATGTGCGCCAACGGATAGTGAGTCGAGTGGATTCGCATTGTTGCTGAATGCAGCCGTTCCGGCGCTCGATATAGGAAGCGTGGACACTGGCAAAGCGGCGGCTGTATCAGCCAGCACGATATTCCCTGTCGCGACCGTGTTCGAGCCTGAGGATGCCTTCACATGCGCACTAATGAGTGTCAAAAAACCATACGGAATCGTCTGGCCGTTGCATGACACGCCACCCTGATCAATGTCGTCGCATAAGAGGGCTCCTGACGGGTCGGGCAGCGCTCATGCCCAGGACCACGGTGCTGGCTTCCGCCGAGATCGTCACCTGAACCGGATTCGATCGGCTACCGGCGTTCTTCACATCTCCGCCATAGTAGGCATAGACATCGTAAGGATGAGGACTTCCGGGAAGATCGGTAGTCGTTATGCCGGCTGTGCCGGCGGCAAGAGGCTGGTAGAAACCTATGAGTGATTGCCCGTTAGCAACGCCGCTGTTATTGATGAAGCTTACGTCTCCCGTTGCTGTGCCGGGTGCAACAGTGACAGCCAGATCGAGTGATGTTCCGTGGGCAACGTTAATGGGGGTGGTGCCGCCATTGATCTTTAGCGCGGTAGTCGTCGGAGTGAATACGGCTTTTGTCCAGTTGGCGACGAGTTGCGTCGCATCGATGCTTCCCAGCCCGGTAGCCGCGTCGTAGCCCGCGCCGGTGTTGTAACCGTTGAGGAAACCGTTCGCACCGCAGTCGGGTGTACCGGCGCCGCAGGCAACGGAATTATTACCGGCGGTTACATCGTGAAAGACCGTCGGGTAGAGAGCCGATTGGGCCGCAAGGTTGTAAAGCACATTGTTTGCCTGACCGAGGCGAACTCCACCTTGCGACTGAGAGACCAGCGCGAACATTCCGGCAACAGCCGGCGAGGCCGCGGAGGTTCCTCCTCCCCCGGTAAAAGTCGTATCGCCGGTAAACTTTCCGGCTGTTTGCTGGCAATCCACCAGCGCGGCGCTAAGGCCTGCCAGGTTGTTGATATCGCTATCTGAGCAGATGAGCCAGAGTGCGTTATAGGTTCCATCCGCCGCCAGGAGAGAGACGTCAGGAAGGGCCCGGTTGTGAAAGCTGAAATTAGGGGCGCCGGTTTGGAAGGGAGGAATGGGGTATCCGCTACCCGCGGTGCATGTAATGTTTGGCGGCACGCCACTGCTTTGCGTGCAATTACTCACACCACCGCCGCCCGCGCCAATGCTGCCGCCCGTGGCAGGTTGATTTGCGCTGTAGGCGCCTGTATTCGGGGCCGCAGTGGAGTCGTTCCAGGGGTTTTCAGGAATGTAGCTGAGCGCGGTTCCATAAAAGTTGGTCGCCACGTTGTTATTGCTCACATACGTGTCAAAGGCGTTCAGCAGAGGATCGTAATCGGTGCCGCCTACCGCGATGTTGTAGGCAGTAGAGGCCACCCCACTTACGGCTAGCCCGGAAGAGGCGGAGGCTACGGTGGTGTCCGTCTCACAGCCAGCTGAGCCGGCATCACCCGCGGCAACGGTGACAGTAATGCCCTGAGCCGCGCGCTTGTTCCCAGTCCATGCTATAGGTCTGGTTGCCTGCAGACCCTAAGAACTGCTCACATTCACCGAAACTTACATTCAGAATGCTCACATTGTTGTCGGCGAGCGCGCGACCTATTGCGAAATCGAGGCCTTGGGAAAGGCCGACCGTGGCCGACGTGTAGAAAATGATTTTTGCGCCGGGAGCGACGCCTCCGGAGACTTCAAGGTCAAGCAGAGCCTCGAGAGAGTCGGGACCAAGGCCTGGATCATTGCCGTCGACGACGACGCTGGGTTGGTTAGCACTATAGCTCGACGGCAGGAATGCTGTGCGGTAATTGGCGATATCCTGTGCATCGATGTCGGCATCCCCCACGACGCCAATGGTCACGCCAGTCCCATCGTAGCTATGGCCGCCAACCAAAGAACTGCTCTTCGCGTAGTTTCCGTTCAATGCCGAGTTGGGCGTGTCGTAGATAGTGGCTGCGTCCGCTGGAGTGGTAAATAGCGTGTAGCCGCCATTCATGTTCTGCAGGGTAAGGTTAGGCCTGATTCTATTCGCCTCAGGATCGAAGTGCGCCGCTCTGGCCGCGGTCACGCCCGGCTTTGGCCGGAAATCGTTCAATCGCGAGATGCCGGTAATCACCGGCGCCAGCGCGGCCGGAATCTGCGGATCGACTGCATTGGCAAGATGCATTTCCCCATTTACGAGATAGCGATGGATCGCGGTGTTAAAGGCCTGTTGGATCTGAGCCAGATTTCCAGAGAAGGTGATGAAAGTTCGCGCCGCGGGAACTTTCTCTACGGTGAAGCCCTGGGACTCGAGCCAGCCGGTGACGGTGTTCAAATCTGTATCGCTGATTCCATAGCTGGACCCAAGCTGCGTGGGCGTGAGCCACTTGCGATAGTTGGGTGAGTTGGGATTCTGCAGGTCGGCAATGTATTGCTTGAGGGCGTTCTCCTGCACGTCACTGCGTTTGAGAAGCAGCATAATGCGCCCGGTTTCCATCGTGCCTGGGGCTGCTCCCTGATCATATTTTGCCTGCGCCAACGAATTCACATTGTTCAGCAGGGTAACGCGCACATTGGGATTGAGGGGTTCTGTAATACGATTCGGCGTTATATCGGACTGGGTTTGGGCTCGCGCGGGAAGCATGATTAAAGTAGCGAACCCGAACACCACAAATGAGACAAGGCACAAGACCATGGAGCGCGGCACGCGATGAGAATCAGGCATGGTCGTCCCTCTTCAACTGATCTGGTTTGGTTTTGAAATTCTACGAGGCCCTAATCAGAAAAAACTGAAGCCCGGAAACGCGCACTCGGTGAGCGCGCTGTTCCGTCACAAACTTCTTCACCTGCTGGACGGCTTTCAAAGCCTAAGGCCATTTAGGCCCAGCTGTCACCATCAAAGTCAGTCATCATAGCATGGGCAGAAGTAGTTCGCCAAAATGGATAGATTTCATGATCCGTTCCCTTTTGCGCTTACATCCATGGCTTCCCTCTTTGCATGTCCTGACTCATCCATATTTTCTTGACTAGCTAGCGCCTTCCCGGGATAGGCGCCATCGCATCCGGCACAATCGCTTCTCAGGCAGGTTGCTGGCCCCCGACCCGGTCTAGTGGTAGCGTGAAGATGTGCTGAACGCGCGTAATGCAATCTTGATGACTGGCAATGTCTCTTCTACAACCGATGGATAATCCAAGGTGCCCGGCCTCGTCGCGAGCGGGCCGATGAAATCAGGGAAACGAATCGACGCAGCCATGGTCTATGCGGCTACCCTTGCGCTCCTGGTCTCGTGGGGAGCCGCGGGCGGGCAGAGTGTATCCTCCACCGAACAGTTGGCGCCTGGGCCGGGTCGTGAACTGGTGATGCGTGCATGCTCGAGTTGTCACTCGACTACGACCGTGATCCAGCACCGCGATACAGCTGCCGGGTGGGCCAATGAAGTGGATACGATGGTGGCCCGCGGGGCGATGCTGTCGGCAGCGGAAGAGTCCAAGGTCGTGGCCTACCTTGCGCAGCATTACCCATCGGGAACCGCACCTTCGGCGGCGCCGGCGTCGGCGGCCGACGGCGAGGCAATTGCAGTCCGGCATCATCGACCGCCTCGTGCCGCCGATTGCACCGCCCGGCCTTGCGCCCTCCTCGAAGGCCGTTACACCATCGCAGCCAAACTCGCCAACTCACCGCGCGGGAGCAGATTGGCCCTCCATGAATCTGGATCCAGGCGCCAGCCGATTCTCTCCACTCACGCAAATCAACGTGAAGAACGTCGGGCAGTTGAAGGAAGCCTGGACCTGGGAAAGCAATCCCGGCGCGCCCCAGACAAAAGTTGAGCGTGGCTGAGCGGCTCAACTCGTTCAACGGAGGGTACGGGCAGGGCGTGCCGATCACGGAAGTGACTCCGCTGGTGGTGGACGGTGTGCTCTACGTCACCTCGCCTTATGGTCAAGCCGTCGCCCTCGAGGGTGATACCGGCCGCGAAATCTGGAAATATACACTCCCGCCAGAGCAGGGGCGGCCGGCAGTCCGCAGCCTGGCCTATTGGCCCGGCGACGGAACAACACCAGCAGCCATTTATTTCTCCACGACGGCGGGACTGATCATCGCTCTCGAGGCACGGACCGGGCAGCCGATGAAATCCTTTGGCATGGACGGCGCGCTGAATTTCGCAGCTGTGGCTCGGGGCAAGTTCACCGATCTCTCGCCCACTTGACGTCCTCGCCCGTGTTCTACAAAAACATCATGATCACCGGAATGGCTGCCTACGGAAGCGGTGGCAAGGGCCCCTTGGGCACAACCCGCGGATGGGACGCCGCCACTGGCAAGCTCCTCTGGGAATTTCATGGCGTTCCCCAGCCTGGCGAGCCCGGCCACGAAACCTGGGTCGGGAACACCTGGATGGACCGCGACGGCGCCTACAGTTGGGGAATCCAGAGCATCGACATGGAGACCGGCACGGTCTTCGTACCGCTCGGCACCGCGCATTTCGACTATTACGGCGGCGATCGGCCCGGCGAATAACCTCTACGGCACCAGCTTGGTCGCGCTTGACGCCACGACCGGCAAGCTCAAATGGTATTACCAGACCACGCACCACGATGTGTGGGACGCGGACCTGCACCATGCACCGGTCCTGATCACGGTGCAAAAAGGAACCCAGCAGATCGCCGGCCGTCGCGATTGCGACCAAGCGTGGCCTGATGTTCATCCTGGACCGGAACACGGGTAAGCCGATCTATCCCGTCGAAGAGCGTCGCGTTCCAACCTATGGTTTTGTACCAACGGAACTGCCCTCCGCGACTCAGCCGTTCCCGATTTGGCCTGGACCGCTGGCACGGGACTATTTTTCGCCGGACGACCTCAACCGCATCACGCCGGAACAGGCGGACTTCTGCCAGGACATGCTCAAGCATGGCCGCGCGGACTTTGCCGGCCGGGCCCGATGGACTGCGGACAGGAGGCCCCTATATCCCTTACGACGAAAACGGGTCGATCCTCTTCCCATGGACAAACGGTGGCGCCGAGTGGGAGGGCATGTCGTACGACCCTGGCCTCGGATATGTCTTCGTCCTTACCGCGGATCTTGGCGAGGTCTTCCAGGCCCTTCCTGAACTCGTCGCCGCCGCTTATCGAGCGCTATCAGTTCCGCAATCCCAACACCGGCTGGCCCTGCAGCAATGGCCCCTGGGGCGAGATGATTGCGGTCAACGTCAACACTGGCCTCGTCGCCTGGCGCAGGCCGATCGGCGAAGATCCTCGTCTCGAGGAGCTGGGAATCAAGGATTGGGGCACGCTACTGATGGGCGGCCCCACGTCGACCGCAGGCGGCGTCACGTTTGCCGGCGGCACCATCGACGGCATTTTACGCGCCGTGGAATCTTCGACTGGCAACCAGTTGTGGCAGGCCGACGTGGGTGCGTCTGCCCACGGGATAACGATCACCTACCTCGGCCGTGACGGACGCCAATATGTGGCAGCCTTTGTCTCCGGCGGCGGGTTTCTGGGCGATCCTTCGGTCCCGGCTGTGCTCAGAGTCTTCAGTCTTCCCAAAGAGGAACCACAGAGTAAAACGGCACAGCGCGGGTTCGAAATTGATGTAGGGCGGACGTGAGCAGAGATAAATTCTTATTCACTCCTCAAGGCCTTGGCAGGGTCGATCGTCGCCGCTCGTTTTGCCGGGAGTGATGCCGGCCGCGCAAGCAGCCAGCGCCAGGACCACGATTGCCGTCGTTAAGACGCCCGGGTCTGCTCCCGCTTACCTGAAATAGTTGCGACTGCACATAGCGTGCACAGAGCAGAGCTACCGGAACCCCTATGAGCAGCCCAAGCCCTGCCTGCAGCATCGCCCCTTGCAGCACCATGCGCACGATGTCGCTACGTTCCGCCCCCAACGCCATCCGTATCCCAATTTCCGATCCGCGTTGCGCAACCGTGTAGGCGGTTACGCCGTATAGTCCCACTCGCCGCCAAGGCAAGCGCCAGCAATCCGAACAGCAGCGTCAACCGCGCCACCAACTTCTCCTGGCTTAACCGGTCGTCAATCTGCTCTTCCAGCGTTTCGTAGTTGTTGACGTTCAGGTTTGGGTTGATTTCCTCCAAGGCCTGACGCACCTGGTGCTCCAGCCCCGGAATCGGTCCCGTGGTTACCAGGATGATCGAACCGATGTACAGCGACGACACTTCATTGGGACTCGGGTCGCTGTGAGAGCGCTGCAACAGGGGAAAAAAGAACATCGCTTGCTGCTCTTCATGCGGATTCTGATATTTGGCATTCTCCACCACGCCAACGATCTGCCAGTCGGCAGCGCTCTTCCGGTCTCCCATGCCAAAATGTTGTCCGATGGGATCTTCTCCGCCCGGAAAAAAGCGTTTCACGAAGGCGCGGTTCACCACAGCTACCCCGGGTGAGTGAGCCGTGTCGGTCGCGAGAATATTGCGTCCGCGCACGAGGTGCTGGCCGATGGCATCGAAGAGTTCCGGGCTAACCCGGTCCCATGACGAGCGAACATCCTCATAGGCTCCCCGCTTCCCTTGCACGACCACGTCAGATTCCCACGTCATCGCCATCGAGGGGCGAAAACAGGGCCATCCCCGCCTTGGTCACGCCTGGTAGAGACAGCATCCTGGCGCGCATTCGATCGTAGAGGGGCTGCAGTTGTTCTGTCGTATATCCGGCATTCTGCGCGTTCAAGCGGACCACCACGCGATGTTCCACTTCGATGCCAAAATTCTGATGCTGCAGATTGATCAGGCTCCTGGCCAACAGGCCGGCGCCTATCAGCAGAATCACTGACAGCCCAGCCTGCAACACGACCAAGGAACGCTGCAGCAGCGAAGCGTGGCCGCTGCTGGTCCGATTCGATCGACGCAGCGCATCCGCCGGCTGCGCATGAGAGGTCGCCCAGGCGGGCGCCATACCGAAAAGTAGTCCGGTCAGCAACGACACGGCAAACGCAAACCCCAGCACCTGCGGCGACGGGGTGGCATGGATGGGGGAAAACTCCGCATGGGGAAATGCCAGCCTAAGCATCATTGCCGAAACCAGGTAAGCGATCGCCACCCCCACCATGCCGCCCATACACGAGAGCAGAACGCTTTCCGTAAACATCTGCCGGACGATGCGGATGCGCGCAGCGCCTAAGGCTACACGAACGGATATCTCACCGTTTCGTGCCAGCCCGCGCGCCAGCACCAGGTTGGCAATATTTGCGCACGCAATCAATAAAACCAATCCGGAGATCCACATCAACAAGTGCAATCCAGCCACCATGTCTGGCGCCATCACGGCTATGCCGCTGTGTCCCGGCGTGAACGAAAGACGGACGCGCCTGATTCGCTCCGCTCCTCTGGACGCATCGGAGTAATACGGTATCTGAGAAAGCAAGGAACCAACTCGGCGAGCATTTTCGCCTGCAGTGGCCCCAGCGCTACGCCCGGCTTCATCCGGCCCAGGAGGTAGAGCCACGGCACCGGGGGTCATGAGTAAAATCAGCCTCGCCCAGCAGGGGCTCCGTCGACAGCGGGCACAAACAAATCCGTGGGATACGCTGTGATGCGATCCCCGTAAAACTCCTTCGGCGCGATGCCGACAATGGTCACGGGATGGGTGTTTATCACAAATACGCTGCCTATGATGGTAGGGTCCGCCGGCATATTCGCGCTGCCACATCGAGTAGCTCATCACTGCGACGATAGGTGCCCCGGCGATGTCGTCCACGGGCTGCAATAGCCGTCCCGCCGCTGGTGCAACGCCCATCATGGCGAAGTAATTTCCCGAAACCCATTCGCTCACCTCGCCATGAGGTAACTCGGCCACTCCCTGCCGGTGCAGGGTGAGCCATGAATTGTCGATGGATGCCTGCATCGCTGCCAACTCTTGAAATTCAGGCGTGTTCTTTCTTAGCTGGTCATACATCTGGGTCGAGAACCATGAGATTCCGCCGCGATGACCGTCGCCCACGCGAATCAACTGTTCCGGATGCGGCACCGGCAGGTCCTGCAGCAGCGTGGCATGAATGAGAGTAAAGATCGCAGCGTTGGCGCCGATTCCCAAACCCAGCGTCAGCAAAGCGGTGACCGTGAATCCGGGATACCTACGCAGTTGTCGTGCTGCGTAGCGAAGATCGCCCGCGAGCGACTCCAGAAAAGACAGGCCTCGCTCCACTCGATAATGCTCCCGCGCCTGCGTCACACCACCGAAGGAACGCAGCGCTGCCGCGCGTGCTTCCTCTTCCGGCATGCCACGCTTCCTGTTCTCCTCGGTCGCGAGCTCGATATGGGCCAGGAGTTCTTCGTCAAGCTCGGCGTCGAGCTGCTGAGGGTGGATGAACGCCGCGCAACGGCTCAGCAGAACCCGTATCCACTCCATCGTGCGTTCCTCAATTGGATGGAGCTAGAAAGCGTGCCATCGTCTTCGCGGCCCGCTCCCAGTTCTCAGTTTCGGTTTCGATTCTTTGCCGTCCAAGTTTGGTCAGCGAATAGAACTTCGCGCGCCGGCCCGTCTCTGAGATGCCCCACTCGGCCTTGATCCACTTGCGCTGCTGCAGGCGTAGCAGCGCGGGGTAAATGGTCCCCTGATTCATGATTACGGTGTGATCACTGACCTGTTCGATCCGTCGGGCAATCGCGTATCCGTGCAGCGATCCCATCGACTCCAGAGTCTTGAGCACCATGAGGTCCAGCGTGCCCTGTAAAACATCCGACTTCCCGTCACTCATCGGCCACCTGTAGATCTTCTACACAATCTAGCGTTCGCATACGTTGAATGTCAACAGGTAGGATATATATATTCTTTCGCTAGTGCTGCATGGCGCTGCCATCTCGCAGTCCTCCGCGAAGAACGCAAGGAGAACCAAACCGCATGATGAATCGTCGAGATATGCTCAGGGCCGGCCTGCCTATCGTCGCTGGTGCATGGCGCCTGCCACGCTGGGCCTGCGCGCAAGCCGCCGCTGGTTCGCTATCGTTGCCGCCGCGGCCGGTGCGGACGGATGGATCTCTCTGCTGAACGGCCACGACCTGACCGGTTGGTACCCGATGATGGAAAAGTCGGGTAAGGACGTCGCGCAATCCAGGAAGATCGTCATGATGGAACAGGACATGCTCCACGTTCTGGGAAACGAAGTCGAAATTGATGTAGGGCTGAATGACCAGACGCAACGTAACCATAACTGTTCGCCGCAATGCAGGGGAACTTCCCTTCCAGGCCAGGAGCGGCTAACAGGCATCGAGTTACCCTCACTCCGAGCGACAGAGCAACGCCTGAGGAGGGATTGCGGGCGGCCCGGGCCTCGGGCCGCCCACTCCACGAGTGACCTTTAGCCCTTGAGGAAGGCCAGGAGATCCGCATTGATCGTTTCGGCATGCGTGGTGGGCATGCCGTGCGGGAAGTCCTTGTAAGTTTTCAAGGTTCCGTTCTTCAACAACTTCGCGGACAGCGGCCCGGCGGCAACATAGGGGACGATCTGGTCGTCTTCGCTATGCATCACCAACACGGGAATGGTGATCTTCTTAAGGTCCTCTGTGAAATCGGTCTGAGAAAAGGCCACGATGCCGTCATAGTGCGCCTTGGCGCCGCCCATCATGCCTTGTCGCCACCAATTGGCGATGACCGCCTCCGATGATTTGGCACCGGGCCGGTTGAAGCCATAGAAAGGCCCGGTCGGCAGGTCGCGATAGAACTGCGAGCGATTGGCCGCAAGCTGCGCCTGCAGATCGTCAAACACTGACTTGGGCAGGCCGACGGGATTGGCCGCCGTCTTCACCATGAGCGGCGGCACCGCGCTGATCAGCGCAGCCTTGGATACACCGCTTTCTCCACGGCGTGCCAGATAACGCGTCACCTCGCCGCCGCCGGTCGAATGGCCGACATGGATGGCGTCCTTGAGATTGAGATGAGAGGTAAGCGCGGCCAGGTCATCGGCGTAATGATCCATATCGTGGCCGTCGGCGACCTGGGTCGAACGCCCATGGCCACGGCGGTCATGGGCGATCACGCGATAGCCATGATTCAGGAAGAACAGCATCTGCGTGTCCCAGTCGTCGGCGGAAAGCGGCCAGCCATGGCTGAACACAATAGGCTGACCTGAACCCCAGTCCTTGTAGTAGATCTCAACGCCGTCTTTGGTTTTAATCGTGGGCATGTTGGCTCCTTTAAAGATCCTTGCTAGCTAACTTCCTCAAACGTGGACCGCAGTCGCGCGTAACGACTGGGCTCAGATGACATAGCGACCGGAATTGCCCGATAATTCACATTGGTTGCCGCTCACGCGGCAGCGAACCAATGATCTCCACCGCACATAGATGCACGGTTTGTGGGGAAAGTTCCGACGGATTCCTCCGCCTGCAATAGGTTGAAAGGGTATTTGCGGAGTGGCCTTTCCGGAAAACGCGTGTACTCTTTTCGCTAGTGCTGCGTGGCGCCGCCACCTCTGAGTCCTCACCCGAAGAACGCAAGGAGAACCAAACCGCATGATGAATCGGCGAGATATGCTCAAGGCCGGCCTGCCAATCGTCGCCGGTGCATGGCGCCTGCCGCGCTGGGCCTGCGCGCAAGCCGCCTCTGGTTCGCAATCGTTGCCCGCGGCCAGTGCGGACGGATGGATCTCTCTGCTCAACGGCCACGACCTGACCGGTTGGTACTCGATGATGGAAAAGTCGGGTAAAGACGTCGCGCAATCCAGGAAGATCGTCATGATGGAGCAGGACATGCTCCACATCCTGGGAAACGAAGTCACCGCCGAGCGCATGGAAACCGGCTATCTCGCCACCCACCAGGAGTTTGAAAACGTCCACATCCGCGTGGAATACAAGTGGGGCGTCAAGCGTTTTCCGCCGCAGACGCTGGCCAAGCGCGATAACGGACTTCTCTACGGCCTGGTGGGCCCCGACATCCTTTGGCCTACGTGCGTCGAATGCCAGATCGAAGAAGACGATTTGGGCGATGCCTACCTGGTGAACGGGGTGCGTGGTGTGCAGCCGCGACACGACGATGGCCTGTTTGAACAGGCCCCTGGTCCCAACGGCTGGCCCCCCCCGGGCAGCGATAGCCACGCGAAGCAACGCGCGCCGGATCCGGAGCCCACGACCGGGCGAAAGATAAAAGACGGTAACTTCGAGATTCTCGACGGGTGGAATGTCGTTGAAGTGATTTGGCAGGGTGACCGGGCTGCTCACATCGTGAACGGACGAATCGTCAATGTGTTGACGACGCTGCAACAACCCGACCCCAACCAGCCCGGGAAATTCATCCCGCTGACGCGGGGAAAGATCGCCATCGAGATCGAGTACGCGGAGATTTGGTATCGCAAGATCGAGGTGAAGTCGCTCGTGTAATGCGCCGCCAATTCGCGTCGGCAATTCCAAGGGACGAAGTAATCGGAGGAGTAAGGAATGGATTCATTCACTCGACGCTCATTCGTCAAGTCGCTGGGCGTTACGGTAGGCTTGGGCTCAATCGCGTCTGCCGCCGAAGGCCAACTCTCCGCGCCGGATGTTCCTGCACCAGGCACGCTTCCTAACCCCAAAGGCCTGCGGTTCCGCCAAGTTCATCTGGATTTTCATACCTCACCCCTCATCACCGATGTCGCAGTGGACTTCGACGCGCCAGCATTCGTCCAAACGCTCAAGGATGCCCATGTCAACTCCATCAACATATTTGCCAAATGCCATCACGGCATGGCCTATTACCCAAGCAAGGTAGGTCCGGTCCATCCCGGCTTGAAGATCGACCTATTGGGAGAGATGATCGCCGCTTGCCATAAGGCGGATATCCTGACGCCGGTGTACATCACGGTGATGTGGGATCAGTACGCCGCCGAGCAACACGCGGATTGGCGAGTTCTGGATAAGAATGGGGAGGTCGATGCGCGCATGAGACAGTGAAGTAAAGTCGATCCAAGGCAGAGGGGAATAGCGTATGACGTTACCCGCGGTCGTCCGAGTCAGGTCGGAAGAATTGCGGACACGTTCCACCTCTCGTTTGGCATCTTCCAAAGATTGATCCAGGTCTTCGTGATAGAGGATGTGACCGTAGCCGAATGTCCCGTTGATCCGATCAATCGCCGACCCGGCATCGATTCTGTCGTAGATGAATACTTCACCCTGCTCTGTTCGATAGCGGAAGGGCTCAACCATCTGGGCCGCGGAAAGCGACCGATGAAGGTAGTAGAGGAAAAATGAAAACCCATTGCGTTTAGCGAGGGAGTACGCCGCAGTACAATCAACATTCACGCAAACGCCATAATACGGTTCTTCAAAGGCGTTGAAAAACTCAAAGTGGGCCTTACGTACCCAATTCTCTAGATCTACTTTCCGTCTCACGTTGGTCCGCTCCCAGTCGATCTCTCAGCCAGCCAAGCCCCGCCGGCGAAGCCAGTCGAGTACAATTTCCGCCACCGCATCGCTGTTGTCATCAGACATCAAGGCATGGCTGTTGCCGTGTATCCCGAGCGACGGCAACTCTATCCAAGTGACGTCGCAGCCGGCAGAACGGAGGCGATCTCGCCAGCGTTCCACGGCGGGCCGGGAGTGAATCCAAAAGCTGTGCTGATCGAGAAAGTCGCCCCAAATGAAAAGGTGGGGCACACCTCTAAGCTTCGCAGCATCCTCAAGGCTCGGGTCCGGAGCGCCGGAAGGATCCAGCGAAACGACAGCGCGGACGCGGTCGGGATAATTGGCCGCGGCGGTCATTCCAAAATTGCCTCCCTGGCTGTGGGTCAGCAGGATCGCGCCATTTTCCATACGTTGGATCAAGGAGTCGTAGGCTTGTTGGGTCAGCGCATCGTTGCAATCCCAGCGAGGCACGCACTGACAAAGGAAGGCGTCAAAATGCTCGATCGGGAAACGCAGTCGGGGATGGGTCCGTCGCAGTGCAGGGTCGGGATGCCAAGAGCCCTCAGGGCCGAAGCGAAAGGCTTCCTCCCAAGCCTCTTTCGCCGTGCGGAAATAAGGAGCCTCTGAGTAAACCTGTGGATAGGGCGCCCAGGATGCACGGCCGCGCTCGACGGCGTCTGAGATATAAGTATCGAATCCGGAGCGGAGGAAGAACATCTGCCAACCAGGGCGTCCATCTGGCGTCGTTTCCCAACTCACGCCTGTCATGCCCCCGCCATGCCACATCATCAGCGGCGCCGCCGCGCCCGGCTTAGCGAGGCGCACGTACTGCACGTACATCTGCCCGGCCATGAGTTCGCCGTTGGGATCGACGAAATGCACCGGACCGCCAGGCGTGCCAATGCGGTCGCGTTTTGCCAGGCCCTCCAAACGGCGCATGCGGCCGCCGGCAAAAAAGCTGCCGATCTCCGCGACAGAGAGAGCTGACATATTTTCAGGCATGCTGCCCCTTCGAATGATCTCGCGCTTCTACGCGGCGGGCGCCGGCCGCTCGATATCTTTAGCGGACCCTTCGGAGGCGGCAGCCTTCGGTTGCACCGGAAAGAGAAATTGCAAAGGCGACGAGACTATTTGCTTGAGCACATAGCGCAGGATCGATTGGCGCTCTTTGTGGCCGACATCGTAAGCGCGGAGGGCAACGAAAGAGGCGATGGCAAAGCTGACCCCCAGGTTCAGCACAAACATCACCGCGATGCCAACGATGGCAGAGTAGAGCCAAACCTGCTTGAATGCAGACGGACCGAAGCGAGCCGCCGCCAGGGCGAACATGCCGGTGTTGAGGGTGACATGGCGGACGTCGAGCGGCAGGCCAAAGAAGGGAAAGACTTCCGGCGTAAACCCCAACAGATACCCGAGCGAGATGCTGGTGCTCCAGGGACCGATATTGTGGTCGACCCAGTCGGCGATTTTCTGCATTCTAGCGGCGCCGATCGTTTGACCGAGCGGGTGCTGTGCAATGGAAGCAGGGATGCGATGATAGACGGCAAAGTTCTCGCACCATCCGCCGATCAGGCCGGCAAGCCAGAGCAAAACACCGGTGAGTGCAGCGTCGATTGCGGTTAACGAGGCTAGGGGACGCAGCGACAAGTAGACCTTCTGCGCCTGATCGGCGGGCACATAGGGCGTGTGATACCCCCGCAGCCAAAGCAGATTAAAAATTACCGCCCCGAGAGAGACCGCCAGAATATTGCCCAGCGCCGCGGCCAGTTGCGTGCGGCTGATGGATGCGCCGAATTCCGTGATCTGGTCGCGGCGGGAAGCCCCGCGGTTGCGGCGGATGATATCGGCCAGCGTGGCGCCCGTCATGGCAGGTTGCTTGGTAGCCAGCGCAAAACCGAAGATCTGCAACAGCAGAAAGCTGACGGCGTAGTTCGTGCCGATCGCCATCGCTTCGACAAAGGGCGGCCAGTGCTTGCCGATGAGGTGCAGTTTGAGAGCCGCGGTAAAGACGGTAAGAAATCCGCCGCCGATCGCGGCACCCCACATCTGCCAATATTCCTTGCGATCGTGGGCGATATAGTGCTCGCCGCCGTGGCCGGTACGTTCCACTGTCTTGCGCGCCAGCAGGTTGAAGTTCTGCTGGATGAGCGAGGAGATGCGCGTATCCTCGAGCAGGCCGCGCACCAGCGTATCCAGCAACAGCCGCGCCGCAACCGAGACCTTGGTGGTGCGCTCCACCAGCGTGGCGGCCAGCATTTCCATGCGATCGAGCGCAGCATCCATGGCGCCGAGGTCGAAGACCAGCGGCGCATTTACACCGGCGTCTTCCATGTTGATGCGGACCAGTGCCAGCTCTCCCCGGCAAGCGTAGACCGCGTTGAGCCATTGCTCCCTGCACTCGTCCGGACCGTCCCCCGGGACCGCCTTGTGTTCGCACTCAATGAACCTTTCGGTAGCAAAGACCAGGGCGTAGGAAGGAGATTTCTCCACCGCCAGATCGCCACTGCGCTGGCGCACCGCACGGCTGGTGCCTCGTGCTGAAACCCGTGCCGCCAACAGCCGCAGTGATTCGTGGAGGTCCTCGTGCAGATGGGGATAGGCGGCGAGACCTTCCTCGCCCCAGAGATTGGCGCTCAGGCGGTCAAAGAGCGCCGCATCCATATCCAGAAAGCGTTGCACCGCGCGAGACGAGCAAAAGACCGAGGCGAAGAGCCGGGCCGTGTCATCGTCCGCGCGGGGCGGAGGCATCCAGCGCTGGAAAAGGCGGCTGGTAATTTCCCGGAAAAGCGCATGCTGGGCGGGAATGCCTGCTTCCGCAAAAAAGGAAACAGAATCGAGCGAACCAAGCACCGACTTCCATCCCTGCTGAAAACGGGTGCGCAGGGCGGCGTCCTGCTCCAGCAGGCCCAGCCAGCTATTAAGGAGAGCCTGAAAGGCGCGCTCCGAACGCTGCAGCCAGATGGCGCAAAAAATCTCGATGAGCGAACCGGTTTGGCTGATCAGGGTGGTCGCAGCGCAGAAGGCCTCGGTCTCTCCGCGCAGCAACGCTTCCGTCCGACGGGGACACTTGCGTCCCGCCGGACCCCGGTTGCCAGATACTTCGAAGATTGGAAATAAGAGGCATCTGCCCTTAAATCATAGCTTGAAGGTCCTTTACCAGCTGTATAAATGCTTCCCTGGACGGCATGGCTTCATCACCCACGGAAAAAGTTTCTGCGGGAGTAGGGGGTTACAGGTTGCGGAAAAACTCATGTTTTGTGTCAGGACCCAACTAGAGTCGTGCCCTGAACAAAGCCGCCGATGAGGGCTTTTAGTTCCGGGGGGCTGCCTCTTTCCCAAACGAAGGGACGGGTGGGAGACCACCGATGCCGACGGTAAGTGCGTCGGATGAATCGGCAATCAGAGGGAAAGAGCAGTAGTATCCCACATCTCGCGAAAAACGAGCGAGATATGGGCCACCCGTCCCTTCGTTTGGGAAAGAGAGTTGAACCGCGGTTTTCACGCAGGCTCTTTAGCCTCTGAGGTACGGCTTTTCAACGCAACTTTTGCTGCCAAACGCAGGGTGGTTTCGGTCTAGGCGTCTTGGAAACGTACCTCGACTACTAAAGGTGAAGAGGCTGCGGAGAAGTCCGTACCGAGCAGAAAACCCACACCTCAGGGGCTAAAGCCCTCATCAGGAGCGTGGGAGACGGCCCGACTAAAGAGGTTGCGGAAAAAGTGGTGCTTTTAAGGGGAACCGTCCCTCAGCGGCTAAAGCCGGATTCATTGCAAGGCATTTACGTATGGCCTGAAGGCCGTACCCTTCAAAAAAATGAGTTTTCCGCAAGCTGTAAAGTCGTGCCCTGACACGATGCATGACGTTTTCCGCAGCCTGTAAAGCCATGCGCTTCGTGGAACGAGGGTTTCCACAGATGGTTATGAGCCCGTTCGCCCCACGGCGGAATTTCTTATTTCTCTGGGCGGTTGTGGCAAAGGAAAGTGGCAGATCGAGAGACGTTATCCCACTCAAGCCAAAGGAAGGCTTGAATGGGGCACCCAGCACCCAGAGTTTGTCGCGGGATTTTTACGCAAGCTGTTAGTCGGGCCGTAAAAGCCGGCACGACGCGGGCACCCAGCCCTGAGGTACAGCTTTTCCAACGGTACGGGCTTCACCCGTACGAAAGTGGCTGTAGACGCGGACGGCTTTAGCCGCTGAGGGAACTCGTTTCATCCCCTCTCGACTTTTTCCGCGGCCTGTTTTCAGAGAAGGCTACGGTTTCACCACTTGCCCATCGATGGTGCGGTCGGTTGGATAAGCTCCGCCGCCCTTGATCGGTCCCAGCGGATTTTTCGCCGCCAGCTCCTCATTGATGTCCAGGCCGAGACCCGGTTTGCCGCTGCCGTAGAGATATCCCCTGCGGATCTCTCCCATGCCGGGAAACATCTCGTGCACGATCGGCGGAAAGTGGTTCTCCTCCTGGATCCCAAAGGCGCTGCTGGAAATGTCGACATGGTAGCTGGCGATCTGGTTCACGGGATCGTTCTCTCCGCCCTCCTGGAAGGCTGTCCTGACACCGAAAATCTCGCAGAGCGTAGTGAGCTTCTTGATCGGAGTGATGCCGCCCGTCGCCGCCACCCGGCAACGAATGAAGTCGATCAGGCGGTCCGTGACCAGCGGCACCACCTCAAAGGGATGGGAAAATACTTCACCCACTGCTTGAGGAGTGGTGCAGATCTCACGGATATTGCGATAGTAAGCAATCTGCTCCGGGGGAAGAATATCTTCGACGAAAAACATCTGGTAAGGCTGCAGCCGCCGCGCCAGCTCTACCGCGTTCATCCCGCTTAAGTGCGAGTGCACGTCGTGCAGCAGCTTCGGCGCGAAGCCTGCCTTGTCGCGCAGGAACTCGAAGAGCGGAGGGATCGCATCCACATACTGCTGCTCGTCAAACGCGGCCCCCTGGTAGCCGCCCTCCACGCGGCTTCCCTGCCCCGGCGGCGTGAATCCGCCTCCTCCGTAGCCGCCGAGCTGGATCCGCACATGGGTGAATCCATTGGCCAGTGACTTCTGCAGGGTGTCGAGACACTCTTCTTTGGTCGCGCCTCCCTGGTGGTCATAGACGGGAACGCCATCGCGTGCCTTGCCACCCAGCATTTCGTAAACCGGCATGTTGGCGCGCTTGCCCTTGATGTCCCACAAGGCCATATCCATGGCCGAGAGCACGTTGTTGTTCACCGGGCCGTTGCGCCAGTAGGTGCGCATCTGGGCCGACTGCCACAGGTCTTCGATCCGGTCGGGATCCTTGCCGATCAGCCATGGTTTCAGATGGTCTTCCAGAGCCGAGACCACGGCCATAGTCTCGTAGTTATTGTTGGCCGAGCCAATGCCATAAAGACCAGGCTCACTGGTGATGATCTTGAGGAAGATCCAGCGATAATGGCTGCCCCCATTGGTGGTGATGACCTTGACATCCTTGATGGTCAGCGGCGGTAGGCCGTTGGTATTTTTGGCGATCTCCTGCGCGCGGGCAACGGAAATAAGGGGAAGCGAGGCCATGGCCGATTGGATCAGTTCTCTGCGATTCATCGCGTTTCCTTCGATGGAAGATGCTGCTCCAGAACGATAAAGCATTTTCCCGGCCCTGGGGAATCTGGCGGGCTGGTTCAGTTACTAAGGCTGAGCGATGGCAAAGGCAAAGAGCCCGGAGCCGGCTGGGATGACCACGTACTGCTTGCCGTCAAGCCGGTAGGTGATGGCGGTGGAGTAGATGGCCGCGCCCAGTTGAACGTGCCACAGATCCTGGCCCGTACGCCCATCGAGGGCGATGAAATTGCCGTCGGAGTCGCCGGCAAAAACAAGCCCACCCGCGGTGGAGAGCGCTCCGCCGTTGGGACTGCTGAAGTACTTGAACTGCCACTTTTCTACGCCCGTCGTAGGGTCGAGCGCTTTGAGTGCTCCGGTAGGTCTTACGACGGGGTCGGGAACGTAGACGCTTCCCAGAAAGTCGTGGCCCGCGCGATACGACTGGGCGCGCCGGTGAAAATATCGCACTCGTCGGAGGTCGCCACATACGAGAGCTTGGTCTCCGGACTGTAAGAGGGCGAATACCAGTTGGTGAGCCCGAGCGCGCCTGGACAGACGCGCTTCCCTGCCGTTGTCCGGGATCAGATTTTTATTCACGACCGGCCTGCCATCCGCACCGATGCCTTAGCCCAGGTCACGTTGCCGAAAGCGGAAGCCTTAAGGAATTTTCCGTTGGTACGGTCAAGCACGTAGAGAAAGCCGTTGCGATTGGCTTGCACCAGCAGCTTGCGCGGCTGGCCCTCCCAGTCCGCATCCAGCAAAACGGGAACCTGGGTGGCATCGTAGTCGTACAGATCGTGCGGCGTGAATTGGAAATACCATTTCAATTTCCCGGTGTCGGCATCCAGCGCCAGCATGCTGTTGCTGTAAAGATTGTCGCCGCCCCGCTCGCCGCCATAGTCGCTGGGCGAAGGGTTCCCCGTAGGCCAATAGACAAGGTTCAATTCGGGATCAAAGGAACCAGTGATCCACGCCGGCGCGCCACCGGTCTTCCAGGAATCGCCGGCTCCAGGTTTCGTGTCCCGGCTGGCCAGGGCCAGGCACGGTTTCAAAGCGCCATCGGCGGCTGCCGGTGTCCGCATCATAGGCATCCACAAATCCTCTCACTCCGTACTCGCCGCCGGAAACGCCGACGATGACCTCGTTCTTTACCACCAACGGCGCAACGGTGAAGACATACGCGGCGTTGGAATCAGCCGCCTTTACATCCCACACCAGGTTACCGGTCTTAGTGTCCAAAGCGATCACGTGGCCATCCAGCGTCGCCATGAAGAGCTTGTTGCCAAGAATCGCGAAGCCGCGGTTTACCACGCCGCAACAGGGCTGAAGCTTATCCGGCAGGTTCCGCTGATAGCGCCAAATGGGGCGCCCCGTGCGGGCATCGAGCGCGAAGGCGCGGTCATTCTGCCCGGTTCCGTACAAGACGCCATCCACCACCAGCGGAGTCGTCTCGAACTGGCCAAGGTCCGCAACCTGGAACGTCCACTGCATGGCAAGCCGCGGCGCATTGCCGGTATTGATCTGGTCCAATTCGCTGTAGCGCCAGCCGGTGTATCGCCCCGAATAGGTGAGCCAGTTCTGCGGCTCGTGATCGGCGCCCAGCAAGCGCTGGTAGCTCACCTGGGCTTGCGCGCAGGCCGCGACTAAAAGAAGCAGCGCCGCCAGCAACGACCTCTTGTTCATGCCACCGTCCTGGTTGCGATTATTCGTCGCGATCATTCGGCGCGCAAACTTTCCAGGTAAGCGACCAGGTCCTCGAGGTCCGCAGGCTTGAGCATCTGCTCGGAATAAGCCGGCATAAGGGATTTGCGTTCGTGGGTTACTTCCTTCAGATCTTTCTTCAGGAAGAACTGCAATTGTTGGTGGGTATCGAGTAGTTGGATGGAGAAGGTATCTTCGTTCTTGGCCACACCCACGATTTTCTGGCCGCCCGCCGTCACCACCGTGACCGTGTCGTAGATCAATGGCAGGCCGTAGTGATTGTTGGGGTCGAGCATGCCACTGCTCAGTTCCCTGCTGGGCTCACGAATGGACTCGATCAAATAGGCGGCGGAGCGCGACCTCGCCAACGCGCGACAAGTCCGGACCAAGCAAGCCCCCGCGGCCTTGCACCATGTGGCAGGCCGAACACCCTGCTGTTTCTGTGAAAATCTTCTCCCCTTTTACGCGGTCACCGGAAACAGTCGCGCTCTTCGCAGGCGCCAACGACCGAACATAAGCGATGATGGCCCAGGTCTCGGAATCCTCGAAGGTATTGGCGGGCATCTCCGTGCCCGGCACTCCGTGAGTGATGGTGGCAAAGATCTCGGCATCGCTCGAGCCGTGAACCCAACGTCCGCTGGTTAGATCGGGGCCTCGGCCGCCCCCCTGCGCGTTGGGACCGTGACATGGCGAACAGTTAGAACGAAAAAGCGAAGCTCCCTCCCGGATCGCGGCTGCGTTGCCGGCAACCGGATTGGTGGCGGCCGCCTGCTGCGCAGCCCCACCCCAGGCACCTTCGCCAAGCAAAATAACCGCGGAGATCGCGGCTGCGATCCAGCTTTGAGTCTTTCCCGTCATACGATTCCCCCTATGGTACGGGAGAAGCATGCGGAAGCGGAAAAGAAGAGGGCCATGACTCGGCATACGAGCCGGTAGTGTTTTCTATTCGCACAAGTCGAGCTAAGCTGATGGCAGACGAAGCCATATAGGGGGTGGAAGCCCCCGCATCTATGCGGGGAAGAAGCGCTTTAGCGCCGGCAATGCCGATCATAACGATTTCACCAGTTCCCGGGGATAGATCCCCTCATTTCCCGCATATAGAGGACCCTTCTGAATGACCAGTTTGTTTGACCCAATTACGTTCGGCGCGATTGACGCGCCCAATCGAATCATGATGGCCCCTCTCACCCGTGGACGGGCAACCCGTAGCCATGTACCGACGCCACTGATGGCCGAGTACTACAGTCAGCGTGCATCGGCTGGATTAATCATCTCGGAGGCCACCGGCATCAGCCAGCAAGGCTTGGGCTGGCCGGGCGCCCCGGGACTCTGGTCCGAGGAGCAGGTCGCTGCCTGGAGGCCGATCGTGCGCGCGGTTCATGATGCGGGCGGTCGCATCGTTGCGCAGCTTTGGCACATGGGCCGGATCGTGCACCCCGACTATCTCGGTGGCGCCCAACCCGTGTCGGCGTCGGCGACCACCGCTCCGGGGAAAGCTTACACCTATGAAGGCCCCAAGCCTTACGTCGAATCACGAGCGCTGGAGATACCCGAAATTAAAAACATCATCGGCGACTACAAACTGGCGGCCGAGCATGCGATGGCGGCCGGCTTCGATGGCGTCCAGTTATACGCCGCCAACGGCTATCTCCTCGATCAGTTTCTACGTGACGGAACGAACCGGCGAACCGACAGCTACGGCGGGGCGGTCGAAAACCGTATCCGGCTGTTGATCGAGGCGTCCGAGGCGCTCATCAGCGTAGCCGGCGCCGATCGGACGGGTGTGAGGCTTTCTCCCAACGATGATCCGCAGGGGTGTGGTGACAGCGATTCGGAGCTCTTGTTCACAAAGACCGCCGAAGCCTTGAACGGGCTCGGCATAGCGTTCCTGGAAATGCGCGCATCGCGTCCCGAAAGCACCTTCGAGGCCGCGACGCGGCAGCTCGTTCCCGCCATTCGCCGCGCGTTCAAAGGCGCGCTGATCCTGAATTCGGACTATCTACTCGACGATGCGTCGCAGGCCCTGCGCGCCGGCGAAGCCGATGCCATTGCGTTTGGCCGGCCTTTTCTCGCCAATCCCGATTTGCCGGCGCGGTTCGCCAAGCGCACCCCGCTCAACCCGGCAAATACAAAAACGTTTTACACGCCAGGCCCGGTTGGGTACACAGACTATCCGGCGTATGCCGGCTCTCGTAACTAGTTATCGACGGCCCGGCTATGTGGGTGCTGCCTGCTGGAAGGTCCACGCCATCCCTGGTTGGAAACGGCGTGGACTTCCATACGGAAGCCTTCAATCACAGAGCAAAAACAATCTAGTGGCCTCCGGCACTTCCTGAAGCAGAGACATTGCCGTGCGCGGCAGCCACCATGGCGAGTGAACGCGATACGGGGATGTTGTAAACGAAATCCCCGGTGTGAATCGAGCTGAGTATGTAGCTAGCCCCAACCCGCTCGAAACCCACTTTTGGTTTGTCAGAAAAGGGTTCGGCGATCGAAAGAGGCAGCACAAATACGCTGGCAGTACTGTCATCCTTGGTGATTATCAGCGCACTCAATGGATCATCCCCCAAACGACTTACTTTGTATGTGCCGGCAGGGAGGGTTTTTCCGGCAACCACAAACGGGAAGGGGAATTTGGCAATGATCTGAGGCCGAGTGTCCGCTTTGGCAGCTACACCCAGTCCAAGAAGGAAAGTTACGGCGACTAGAATTTTTGCATACTTCTTCATAAGTTATCCTTTTAAGATTTCAGTTATGGTTGCTTATCCGTGCAGCACGTCGCCCTCGGTTACGTCAGACGGGTGCTTGGCATCGGCTTCACAAGCATTCTTTGAACGTAAGGGTTTGGCCAGGAAACCTTGTCACGTCCGGGTCACAGTGTTGTCATATCTTGATCGTCGGGGCGCAATAGGGCCGCAGCGCTGATTGCATCGGGGCGCTGACCTTCGGCGGGGATCGGACGGAAATTACCCCAATAGGGGCATCGAATTTTCCGTCGTGGAACTGCTTGTGGCCCCAGGGCGCTGTAGTCGTCCATGCGGCATGTGTGACCCGGCGGGCATCGCTTAAAAAGAGACGCTTTCCTGACAATCGCATGACAAGTAGCGGCGTCGCTCGGGCTTATCGTGAGTCCTAGGTCACCTCTTCGAGCGGGACCTGTCTTTCCAAAATCAGCAGGTGAAACAACTATGGAAAATCCCGCGAGCAACACGAAACCTGCGGTGGAACGCCCAATCGCAGCGGGGGTAGAAGCAAAAGTGGAGCCTACATCCAAAATCGAGCAGTTTTCAGCAACGCAACTTGGGAATTTGCGGACAGCACTGATGGACTCCGCAATTGACTCCTGGCAAGCTGCGGATGTGCTCAGTACCTTTCTCACCGGGCGCGGTTACGGCATCAGCCCCCAAGGGGCACGCGACGCGATCGCTCGCTTGGAAGGTACGGATCGAGCCCTGGATAGCATGCAGGAAGAATTGGAGCGAGTAGCCGTCGTGATGTAGCAGAAGAAGGAAAATGCGCGCAAAAAGAAGAGGGCCATGACTCAACTTACGAGTCATGGCCCGGTAGTGTTGACAGCGTCTACTTCTTATTTAAACTTGGCTGCCGCAAATGACTTCCTTCCCCTATTGTTGCTTGGAAGCGTTTGCGCAGCAGCCTTTAAATTGGTTTTGACCAGAGGGCCGGCGCCGGTGCCGGTTCCGGTTAAGTTGATGGCTGGGGTTCCACTGTTATAAGCGTTGCTGTTGATCGTTACCTGCTGGCTTTGAGCTCCTGTATATTTCGACGTCGGCTCAAATGCGACCGCGAACAGGCACGATGTCAATGAGGTGAGCACATCATTGTTGGCGCAGGTGGTGGTCGTCCCAAGACCGAATGCAGGAATTGGTTTGGGGCTGTAGTAGCCGAGCCGAGCTGCTCAGCGTCAATGATTGATTGCCGATATTGGCCACGGTTGCGGTTTGGAAGGCGCTCATGGAATTGTTCGCCTGGCTCCCAAAGGCAAACGTCACACTGTTGCCGTTGAGATAGACCAGGCTGTTGGCAGTACCGCCGCCGAGGTTCGCGACCACAAAACTCTGTGAGCCCGCGGAACTCGCCAGCGCGCTGGGATAAGAGAGAGAAGACGGATTAGCGATGGCTCAGAAGTGCGCTGCTTTTGTTGGTGTTTACCTCCGTGATGGTATTCAATGTGCCGTCAAGAATGTAGAGATTGCCGGCGGCATCAAAGCTGAGACCGGTTGGATTGGAGGGTGTAACGAAAGCACGCTAGCTACGCCGGCCGGCGTGACCTGAACGATCTGGCCGCCGCTGGAACCGTCGCCTCCGTCTCCAATTACTAAATTGCCGTTGATGTTGTTGATCGCCAGCGCCTGGGGAAAGATGATCGATACGCCACTAATCGCCAGCTTAAAGGCCGAAGCGTTGTAGGGCACGACGACCACAAAGCCAGGCGCAGCTGGTGACTGCGCTGTCACCGTCCGCTCCCGAGTCTCCGATGTACAGGTTCCCCAGCTCGTCGACCGCCAGAGAAATTGGATGCTGGAGTTTCACCGTCCCGGTATTGAGAACGTAAGGGGCAATGCCAGTCGTGGTGGGCACCACGATGACTTCGCCCAGGTTGAAGTCGGCGATGAACAAATCTCCTTCGCCGTTCATGGCGACCGCACTCGGTGCACTGAGGGCGGTGGCGCTGCCGGCGGCGCCGGTGAATACAGCAGTTGGTTTCGATCCGGTCATTCCATTGATCGAATAAACCTTACCGCCAGCCAGATCAGCGATGTAGACCTCGCTATTAAAGCCTGAGATGGTTACTCCCTGGGGTTGAACAAGCCCGAGCTGGGTGGTTGTCACGTCCAGCGGGTAAGCAATCTGCGCGGCCGCGTTGCCCAACTCGTAGACCGGCGACGAACTGAGGATAGTCGAACCAGAGCCCTTGACCTGGATCGCTGAGGCGCGGGTACCCACATACTGCGGTGTCGTCTCAAACGTCTGGTAGCAGGAATATGGCTGATATGCCGTCAGGCCAGTAAGTTTCCCGGTATTGCAGTTGCCGCTTGAATTTCCAAAGCCATGGGTTGGAACCGGGATGACGTCGTTGTTGCTCGAGGAATCGCCGACCGTCACCGCGGTAAAGCCTGAGAAGGTAGTGGAGCTGTTGAATTCGAAATTGAAGACAACTCCGATTCCATTGTTCCCGTAGACAGTTCGCCGCTCCGAGGTAGACGGGATTGAGGAAGTCCAATTGCGCAACCAGGCCCGTGTTTGCCTGTATGCCGCCAAAAAGCCAGTCGTGCCCACTTCGGCGACATCGAGATTGCCGGCGGGATCCAGCGCCATGCCGCCGCCGGTTTCGAGATTCGTCGTCGGGATAATGTACGGGGTTGACTGGACCGTGGAAGAAGCGTTGGGAACCTCGATCACCTGCTCGCCGTTCGGCGCGCTGAAGCCCGATAACTGGGAAAGAATAAAGAGATCTCCCGAGGCATCGAGCGCCAGGCCCTGGGGCTGGTAGATGGCAAAGCTGCCGGTAAGTATGGACTGCGCGGTACCTCCGCCGGCTGCGGGCGCCACATAGACACCCCCACTGCTGTTGGCGATGTAAAGGTTGCCCTTCACGTCCAAAGCCAATGCCGAGGGTGTAAACGCTCCCGGCAGACCCTTGATCGTTACCGTGCACGGAGTGGGTGTCTTGCTGCTCAAATTGATGGAGTAGATTGCTCCCGTACCGAAAGCTTCGCTGTCCCCGATGAACAGAGTGTTCGCGAATGTAGGGTTGGCGCTGTTGATTGTCAGCGATATCGGATTGTTCAGAAAGCCACCCGAGTAGATGGTTTTGACTGTGCTGGTCAAGACCCCTCCACTGGCTACTACCTCAGTGATCCGCGCACCCAAGCTTGGGTTGTCACCGATAAAGAGGTCGCCGGCAGCATCCACGGCAAGCCCTTGCGGAGAATAAAGTCTTCCGGTGGTCACGGCCGCTGAGCCCGAGGTCCCAGGAAGGTTAGGAGTGAGCATTACGATCTGGTTATTCAGTGTATCGGCAACGTAGACGGTGCCGTTGGGCGCGACCGCGATCCCCTGCGGATCATTGAAACCGCTTCCGAGGGTCTGCTGCGCGTCGACCACCACCGCCGGCGCCGCGGCAAAGGCATGGGAAGCACAAAACAGCATGGCGATTGCGGGAAGGCCGGAGAGCCTTCGGATAGATTTGGAAGACGGCGTTTCCAAGGCAATTTTCAAGGACTGCATTTAATTCCTCTAAATTCTCGGGGGAGAAAATCAGCGAACGGGACTGCTTGAGAGACTATGCGCAACCATCATGCTGACAAATACGGCTCCGCTGTGGGGCGGAGCGGGTGCGATGACTAGAAGCTAAATGGCGTCTTCTGTTTTCACCCCTACACCTAAGTTGCAGTCGGCTTCCAGCAGTGCTGGTTTTTGGTTACTCGGGGCTGGACAGTAAAAGCATCAGAGATCCAAGTGCGTGGCAATGGCGTATGGCGTTGTTTGCCCACGGTACCTAAGTCCGCACCCAGGTCACTTACGCCTGTGGTTCCCTCACCAAGGACGGGTGGCCCATATCTCGCTGGTTTTTCGCGAGATGTGGGATACCACCAAGGCCGATCGCTAAGCGCATCGGACGAATCGGGACTCAGAAGGAGAGAGCAGTGGTATCCCACATCTCGCGAAAAACCAGCGAGATATGGGCCACCCGTCCTTGGTGAGGGAACCACAGGCGCTCGTTCGATTCCTCCGTTGTCCACCTAGTGAAAAGGCCCTACCGGGACTAGTCACACAGTCTGTGACGTCCTGGACTGCTCTCAGCGGTCACAACAGGAAACCGGCGGAACGTGGATTACGGCCCGTTTGTCGTTGGCTTTGCGGCTGCAGGTCGAGAGCCGTTTAGCTCTTCCGGCTGATCGCTCGTTTCCACAGGCAACATGCGCGAGTCGGCGCGGAAAACGTGATATTGGGTGAAGGCAACGTCATCGAGTTGAGTCTGCGTTTGTCGGGGGAGAGACTGGCCGTTGATGGCAGGCGAGATTTGCCCGTTGTGAAAGCTCGCAGTAGTCGATGCGGGGACTACTTTATCGACCAGGATGGCCACGCTTTTTTCCGGACAAATATAGTACCTGCCTCCTATCTCAACCCGCCCATACTCCACGAAAATATCGGCTCTCGAAATGGAGTCCTCCGGCTGCAGTTCCGCTTGCACCATGATGCGAAAGACCGTTCCCTCCTCCGGGTCGATTGCAATCTGCCCGTGATAGGCGGAAAACTGCGGAATGGCTCGCGAAGCATCGTTCGTCTGACAGCAAGCTCCTGTTTGGTAGTGCGACTGCTCGCGCGGCACCTTAAAGGAAAAGACCGCCAGCGTTTTTCCCGGGGCCTCTTCCCAGTGCTTCCATTTCACCGTGCTGTGGGCGATATCGAGCAGAACCGTGAACAGGATCGGGCCGAACTCTCCCTTGGTTGTGAGTCCACTCATGGCAGGCGTGTTCGTTTTGCTCTCGGCCGCGACAACGACGGCCTCTTGCCCGTCGCGAAAGGTTACTGGCAAATTGGAGACACCGGCAAAATGGAGCGGCTGGTTGTCAATGTCCTCAAAGCGCGTCGTCACGCGCGAGGCCGAAAAGTTTGGCAGTTGACGGACAGTCCGGTTACATAACTGATCGCTTTGGTCAGAATTCGGCGCTGGGTGGGGAGATCCGGTGCAGGTGTCTGCGGAACCTCGGCAGGGGGAAGATCGAGGAACGCCGACATATCCGCAAGTACGAGCAAAGCCTGCCGTGCCTTCGGCCCAGGAGTTTTCCGTCTGTAGCCCGGCGAATCTTGCGGTGCTTAGGCGTTCGGTCAACTCCAGATCCGAAAGCTGCCGCGCCGCTTTAGCGTCCGGTTTTCCGCGCAATGCGATTACTTCCTGCTCCAACTGCGCTACGGTCACGCGCTTCACTGCAAAAGCTGAGGCCGCGGTTCCAGCAAGCAGTAAAAGCAGCGCCAAGCTACGCATGGCGGAGGCCCCCAGGAAAGCATGCAAAGAATCTTAGTCCGACCTCAGATTGGCTGTAAACGATTGACTGTGGTTGACGCCGCTTGCTGGATGCGGGATAATCAACTTGTGCCCACCACTCCGATTTCCAACCAAGGACTACCTATCAATCGGCGCACGTTCCTGGCGGCGGCAGCAATCGCCGCGGCGGGTTTCGCGCTGGAAGCCAAGGGGCAGAATGGAACAGCGACTCCACCCGACGCTGTCCTGGTCCCCAACTTCCATCCGGCAAGCTGCGGGTGGTTGACCACGTTCAGCCGCGAGCGTGTCTATTGCGCCAACAGCTATCTGGACCATCTCGATCGTGTAAGGGATGACCCGAACTATGCCTTTGTGCTGTCAGAAGTCAACAACATCATCGCCATCATGAATTTCAAGCCGGAGCGCATACCCGAGCTCAAACAGAGAATCGCAGAGAAGCGGGTTGAACTCGTGAACGGGTTCTTTCTGGAGTCGACGGTGAACCTCTCGGGCGGGGAGGCCCTGGTGCGGCTGGGAGTGGAAGGACGCCGCTGGTATCAGCAAGTGTTTGGCATGACGCCGAGATATGCATGGACCATCGACGTGTGCGGAACGCACGACCAGATGGCCCAGATCGCGGCCGGCCTGGGTCTGGAAGCGATGGTCTACACGCGGGCCAACCCGACGGGCAAGACCCTGCACTGGTCTGTTTCTCCGGACGGATCGCGCATCCTCTCCGTATGTCCCGGACACTACAGCGAAGAGAACGAGATATTCAAAACGACCGCACCGCTCAGCGGATGCGGACCTGGACAAGCTGGAAGCGTCGATCGCCAAGCGGGAGCAGAAGACACCCGCCGGCGCGCCTATCCTCATCCTCGCTGGATCCGGCGATTACACCATCGCACCGGTTCTGAAGTCGTATCCCAGCGAATTGCTGCGCCAATGGAAGGCGCGAGGAGAGAAGCGGCAAATTCGCTTCGCCACCTTCAGCAGCTATATGGACCAGGTTCGCCCGGGCATCGACTCGGGAAAAATCGACATTCCCACCATGCGAGGAGGAACGGCTTACGAGTTCAACGCATTCTGGATTGAGAACAACGAGGTGAAGACCCGGTACCGCGCCAGCGAGCAAAGCCTGCAGGCAGCGGAGTTACTGGCGACCGCGGCCAGCATGACAGGAACCTATGCCTACCCAACCCAGAAGCTCCATGAAGCGTGGATACTGATGTGCTTGAACATGGACCGCAATACCCTCTGGGGCTCCGCAGGAGGAATGGTCTTCGTCAGCGATCAGTCATGGGATGTGCAAGACCGCTTCCAATGGGTCGATGCCGCCGTACAAAATGCGACTGAGACTGCCGGCCGAGCCGTACTGCCGGCGGGCGACGGATTCGGCCTCTTCAACCCACTGAACTGGAAGAGGAGCGACCCGGTAGAACTCAAGCTCCCCACAGGCAAAGGTCTAAAAGGAGTGACCGCGGAACTTCTGCCGAACGGCTCTGTGCTCTGCCAGCCGGCCATGCCATCCGCCTCCGTTGCTGGGTGGAAGCTGGCCGGCGACCCACCTCGTCCCGCGGAGACCACTCCACTTCCGGAGGCAATCGAGACGGCGCATTACACCGTCCGGATCGATCCGCATACAGGAGCGCTGGTGAGTCTGAAGATGCACAAGAGCGGACGCGAGCTTTTGGGTGGCCCGGCTAATGTGATCGTGGCGGAACGGCCCAAAAAGAAGGAAGCTGCGCCGGCGGACTTTATGGCCGCGCATCCTGACCGGGAGACGCTTGGGACTTCCAGTGACTCGGCCTCGTCCATCGAATGCAAAAAAGGGCCGGTTGCATACACCATCACGGCGACCGGAACCTTGCAGGGAAATCCCATCCGCCGCACCATGCGTTTTTACCACGCGTATCCGCGGATCGACTTCGTCACAGAGTTAAACGATGTGCCTGACTACACCGTCATCGTCGCTCATTTTCCGCTTGCCACGCCGGTGCTGGAAGTGCGCCGCGGGATTCCGTACGGTTTCTCGCACGGGGCGGTCGCAGCTCCGAACCCGGAACTGCACGGGTGGACGAAGGGCATTGTTCCCGCAGTTCGCTGGATCGACCACGCCATGGCGGACGAGGCGGGCCTCGCCATCTTCGACCGCGGCCTGAGCGGGCGCGAACTGGATGGACAACTTGCGATGGTGTATCTACTCAATGCCGAAGATAGTTATCACGGATATCCAAATCCGTGGCTCACGGGCTCCGGGCGCCATGAGTGCTCGTACTCGATTCTGCCTCGCGAACAGGCGTGGCCGGTTGCGCGCGTACCCCAGTCAGCGTGGGAATACAACCAGGGCGTCATCCCACTGGCAGCGAGTTCAGTTTCCTCCGCCAGAAGCTTCCTTGAGACTTCAGACAACGTGATTGTCGAAGCGGTCCGGAGAGAGCAAGCGCATATCGAGGTACGCATGGTAGAGGCCTTCGGCATGGAAGGCGAGGCAACCGTGCGTCTGTTCCTACCGCATCGCGCAGCGGCCCGGGTGGACTTCACGGGAAAGAAGCTCTCCGAGCTACCTGTTGCGTCCAGCTACAAGGTCTCGCTTGCACCGCAGCAAATCGTCACCATGCACTTTGAAGTGGCCTCGGACGTGGGATCCCCCGAACTCATCACGGCGTGGGAGCGCTTCGTTCCTCAGCCCAAGCTCGCCGCTCTGCATCGATATGAGCCGGGCTTGAAAGGACACCCACCCACTGGAGACGGCATTGACTTCTAGTTCTTGGGGCCTTCGAACCCGCGAACGACGACCGCTTCCCTGCCGGCTGTTTCCGCTACTGGATTCAGTGTCAGCGGTCTTCACGTTACTCTAACAGCGCAGTGAGAAAAGATAGAGTATGCGGACTCGACGTGACTTTCTCAAACTTGCAGCGATGGTATCCGGCGCGGCAGGAATCTCCGAGCTAATTCCGGACTCGGTTCAGCGCGCGTACGCGATCGATCCGGCGCCTGGCTCGACTTACCTGGACGCCGAACATATCGTGATCCTGATGCAGGAGAACCGTTCGTTCGACCACGCGTTCGGCACTCTTCGAGGGGTGCGTGGGTTCAACGATCCGCGCGCGATTCGGCTCGCGAACGGCAACTCTGTCTTTGTGCAGACCGATGCGTCGGGCAACTCCTACGCTCCCTGGCGGCTCGACATCCGTGACACTCGGGTCACATGGATGGGCGATCTGCCGCATTCCCGCAGACAGCCAGGTCGATGCCTGGAATGAAGGCCGCCATGACGGATGGCTGGAGGCCAAGCGCTCCGAAAAGAAGGAATATGCGCACTTGCCACTGACCATGGGCCACTACACGCGGGAAGATTTGCCGTTCTATTACGCGCTGGCGGACGCATTCACGGTCTGCGATCAGAATTATTGCTCGGTGATGACGAGCACCTCGCCCAACCGCAGCTACTTCTGGACCGGGACCATTCGCGAACAGCAGAGCGCGGACTCGAAGGTCCATATCCGCAATGAACAAATCGACTAACGGCGGGATGACTTGGAAGACTTTTCCGGAGCGGCTGCAGGATGCGGGAATCAGCTGGAAGTCGTACCAGAACGAGCTGACCCGCTCCGGGCTTGGCCGGCGAAGAGGATGCATGGCTCTCGAATTTCGGGGACAACGTTCTGGAATGCTTCGCCGCCTACAATGTCGAGGCATATCCGGGATTCATTCCGGCCGCGGAGCGATGGATTTCCGATCTTTCCGCCGATGCGGCGAAGCTCGAATCGCAGATCTCGCTGCGGAAAAAGACCCTGCGGCGGCGGCTCAAGCTTCAGGCACAGCTGGACGAGATTCGAAAACCGAGATCGAAGCCGCTCAAGGCAGTCGATTGCCAAAAGCGGCGAAGCGAGATACAATCAGCTCTCCGAGCAACAGAAAGCACTGCATCATGCGGCATTCGTCACCAATGCCGGCGATCCTCACTACCACGCGCTGGATTCCTCTGTCTTTTGAATCCGAAGGCAAGATCGCAGAGCATGAAGGTTCGCCGCAAGGCGACATCCTCTATCAGTTCCGCAAGGATGTGAACGAAGGCAAGCTGCCGACGATCTCATGGCTGTCGGCTCCGGAGAAATTCTCCGATCATCCAACCTCGCCGTGGTACGGAGCCTGGTATATCTCCGAGGTGATGGACATCTCTGACGAAGAATCCCGAGGTTTGGAAGAAGACGATCTTCATCCTCACCTACGACGAGAACGACGGCTACTTCGATCATGCCCCGTCGTTCGTGGCGGCCGACCCGAAGCGCCCTGAGACTGGCGGAGCTTCGGCGGGCATCGATACGGTCTCGAGTACACCTACAAAGGAAGATGAATTGCGCAGGGCGTGGCCAAGAAGGATGCGCGATCCGGGCCCATTGGGCATGGGATTTCGCGTACCCATGATCATTGCTTCGCCGTGGAGCCGCGGCGGATGGGTGAACTCCCAACTCTTCGATCACACTTCTACGCTGATGTTCCTCGAACGATTTATTCAGGAGAAATACGGCAAGAATGTGCGCGAAGAAAACATCAGTGCCTGGCGGCGCGCGATCTCCGGGGATCTCACTTCGGTTTTTCGTCCTTATGATCCTAAAGAAGCCCCGCTTGATTTTCTCAACCGGAACAAGTTTGTCGTGGGTATCGAGAAAGCTCGCTACAAAGAGATGCCGTCGAACTATACAAAACTCACCGCCGGCCAGATCGGCCAGATCAACCGTTCGCCGGGCCGTTCTGCGCTCATGCCCCGTCAGGAGCAGGGCGTTTCCCCTGCATGCGCACTTCCCTACGAGCTCTATGCGGACGGGAGTCCAGGTGCCGACGGCAAATATTTTGAACTCCGGCTCAGCGCCGGAGACCAAGTGCACGGAGCGAGCGCTGCGGGCGCCCCATTTAACGTGTATCTCCGGAACACGAGAGAAGGTAGCGGAATGATGGCTGCCACGTACGCAGTCAAGCCCGGTGACAGCCTGACGCGCCAATATCCCTTCGCCATGTTCACAGATGCGGGTTATGCCATTGAAGTGCATGGTCCGAATGGCTTCTACCGATCCTTTACCGGCCGCGCAGGTTCCCGCCTCGTCGAGGTGCAGACGTCGTACGAGCAAACAGGAAAAGCTTTAACGGGAAATCTGTTGATGCGTCTGCGCAATGCAGGCGATCAATCTGTCAGCATCGAGATCAGAGACCATGCGTACAAGACAAAGCCTGTGACCCGAACCATCGAACCCCGCCAGGGAATATCGGTTGTTCTGCCTCTCGTGCAAAGCCACGGCTGGTATGACTACTCTGTCAAGCCGAGTGGCTCAGACACAGAAGCGCGCTTTGCCGGCCGGGTGGAGACTGGAAGGGCAAGTTTTACTGACCCCTACATGGGAGGGATTGCGTAGCGGACAGCTGCCTCGAAAGCTCGGCCAGCAGGTCATGAATGTAGCTAATATTTAGGATATTAGTTCATCGCTTTCTACCGCCCGGAGGTTTCCATGGATATACAGAGCAAGCTGACCCGGACAGTCGCTGTGACCGCCGGCATCGCCGCCGCAGGTCTGACGGTTGGCGCTGCCGCGATGGGCGCTTTTGCTATTGGCGCCTTGGCTATCGGCGCACTGGCCGTTCGGAAGGTCGTAGTTCGCGGCTACCACGTCGAGAAACTAAGCGTTGGCCAATTGACGGTCGATCGGCTCCTGGTCAAGGAGTCCGTGAACCACGATTGATCACTTTGCCTTTTTTCGATGCGGACGATTCCCCCCGGCGACAGAATCGAGCTTTCAGATTTTCGGTCTGGCAGGACAGGACAGGTCAATCGGGTCTATTGACTGAGGGTGCCCATCCGCGTGGCGATCGATGACAACCAATGCCACCCTCAACCCCGTTCCCAGACGAGGCTGCCCGCTTGTGCCGCAGCGGCGGCCAGTATGCGATTTTGCGTGGTAAAAAGTGCGAGTTCGAGGCGATCAGAAGCTCCCGTCTTTCTATAAATACTGCGCAGGTAGTTCTTGACCACCTGTTCCTTGGTGCCCAAGCGAAGCGCAATCTCCTTGTTTTTGCAACCTTGCACGAGCAGGGCAACGACCTGCATCTCTCTTGGGGTCAGCCGATCGCGAACACGCGTCCCCAGGGAAGCTTCTTCGTCCAACCCCATCGCTTCGCCCACCCGCTCGATCGACCAGTAGCCCTTGATCACTTCTTGCACGCACGCCACCAACTCCTGGCCGGTGGTATTGCGATAGACCACCCCGCGAATATCGTGAGCGATGAAGCTGTGGGCCGGCTCTCCGTTCTCGGCGATCACTACAGCGCGGCTTCCTGCGGCCTTTACATGCGCCATCAAATCCTGATACTCGGGCCTTAGCGCGGACGCAAACACCACGATCGAGGGGCGGTACGCATCAACGGAAAGCAGTAGGTGTTCCAGATCCGCGCACTGTGCCACCAGGTGGAAATCCTCTTCGCTCGCCAGTATTCTGGCGATGCCAATGCGAAAAAGTTCTTGGTTGTCACCTAGGAGAATCTTGTTCATCCTACTATTTTATGCCTCGGATTGCTTCAATTTGCAACCTCCAAAGTTACATCCTGACTGACGATGGTGCTCTACGGCAGATCACAAGGTCTCGCTAAAAACGCAGCAAATCGTTATCATGCACTTCAAGTAGGGTCGGACGTTGGATCCCCCGAACTCACCATCACGTGGGGCCTGCTTCGTCCGATACGAGCCACGGCCTTGAAGGGGCACCCACCCTTTGAGGATGGCGTTTACTTCCGGTGCACGGCAACCCTCCGAACCCACCAACAGCGGCTGGCTACTCGACAGCTTGAGCTCAAGAAACGAATACCCGTTCCTGAAAGGTGAAAGCTGCCGTTCAAAGACAACACGCGGATCGCTTCCCTGGTGATGCCGGCCGACGCGGAAAACCTCCACTTGACATCCAAGTGCATTGGGGCATCCTGGATGCAGGAGATCACTTGGATGCCAAGTAAAGATAAAGATCCGATCCAACTGCTGCAGGGCACGCTCGATCTCATCGTCTTACGAACGCTAGCCACCATGGGCTCCCAGCACGCCTACCAAATCGCCACCGTCTGCAGCAAATCTCTGATCGCCTCCTCAATCTCAACCAGGGAACGCTGTACCCCGCACTGGTAAGGCTGGAACAATACGGGTGGATCAAGGGAACCTGGGGCAAGACCGAAAACAACCGCGAAGCAAAATTCTACGAAATCACCAAAGCCGGACAAAAAGCCCTGGGCGCCGAAACACAGAAATGGAGAACCATGGCGGCCCTGGTGGAGCGGCTCCTGCTCGAGGAGTCATAGCCATGAAGCAACTCAGACGTGTCTTCCTGAAGCTTTGCCGGCTTTTTACCAACTCGCGGGAAGAGGCAGAACTCGCCAGAGAAATTGCCGCGCATCTCGCGTTATTAGAGGATGACTATCTCCGCCAGGGCATGGCTCCGGAGGAAGCGCGACAAGCCGCCAGGCGCGCTTACGGGGGCGTCGAGCAGGCCAAGCAAATGCATCGCAACGAGAGATCCTATCAAGGGTTGGCGCAGACCCTGCAAGACACGCGCTACACCCTCCGCCAACTGCGTAAGTCACCAGGATTCACCATCACCGCCATCCTGATGCTGGCCCTGGGCATCGGAGCCACCACTGCCATTTTTTCCATCGTCGCCGGCGTTCTCCTACGCCCGCTTCCCTTCCCGGCACCCAGACCGTCTGGTCATCCTGGGAGACACTCTCGAGGCCTCCAATTCGAAATGTGCGCCCGGCCTATAGCCACCGCTGCAGATATTCGCAACTACATGCGCGACACCCACAGCTTTACCAACCTCGGGGGCTACCAGCATGAAGCGCTATGATCTGGCCACCACAGGCGTCCCCGAAGCAGTCCATGGCGGTTCGCATGAGCGGCGACGTCTTTTCCGCGCTGCAGGTCGCGCCGCTCCTCGGCCGGACCTTCACCCAGGCCGAAGACGAGCAACAGCAACCGGTCGCCGTGCTCAGTTACAGCTTTTGGCAGAGCCATTACCAGGGCAGGGCCGACATCCTCGGGACCACCATCCTTCTCGATCGCAAGCCCTATGTCATCATCGGGGTCATGCCGCGCAATTTTGAATTCCCCCTCGTGCCCGGCCACGTAGACCGCAGCGAGTTATGGGTTCCCCTACGCCTGCAACCAGAAGAGTTTCTGGCCGGCAAGGCTGCCTCGTGGAACTTTCGCATGGTAGGCCGCCTGAAGCCCGGCATCACGCCCGAACAGGCGCAGAGCGACGCCGAGCGCGTAGCCCAGGCAACCATGCGCGACTACCCAGCCTTCATGCGCAGCATCCGCATCCATGCCGCCGTCAAACCGCTCCACGAGGACACGGTCGAAGAGGCGCGGCCCCTGGTACGCACCCTATTTTTTGCCGTGGTCGTCATCCTGCTCATCGCCTGCGCCAACCTGGCCGGCCTTTTGCTGGTGCGCTCCATCCGCAGGCGCAGGGAAATCGCCGTTCGCCTCGCCCTAGGTGCGCGCGCCGCAACGTTACTCCGGCAGGCCATCGTAGAGAGCATGGTGCTCAGCGCTCGCCGGCGGTTTGGTAGGGTTAGCATTCGCGGCAACCGCGCTGCGCCTGGGGATAAGCCTGTTGCCGGAAACACTCCCACGCATCCATGAGATTGGCCTCAACTGGCCGGTGATGGTCTTCGCCCTGGCGCTAGCGTTGCTCACCGGCCTGCTCTGCGGACTGGCCCCTGCCTTTGCCGCCATCCACACCAGCGTCAATGGAACCCTGAAAGAAAGCGGCCGCACCGGCACCACGGGCAGCGGCCATGCCCGGCTGCGTTCCGTGCTGGTCGCCGCCGAGATCGCCATCGCTCTGGTGCTGCTCACCGCCTCGGGCTTGCTGCTGCGCAGTTTCGAAAAGATGCGCGCCGTCGACATAGGTTTCCGGCCGACCATACCCTCACCGCGCACTACGCTCTGCCCGACTATCAGTATCCAACCCAGGCAAGTATCGATGACGTTCGATGAGCAGTTGCTGCGCAAGTTGCGCCAGTTGCCCGGTATAGAAGCCGTTGGCATCACCACGGTCCTGCCTTCCACCGGCGACTACGAAGGCCCCGCCATCACCATCGAAGGCTACGTCCCTCCTAAGGGAGCGGGGCTGAACCTGGCCACGGTTTCGCTGCTGCGCGGCGATCCGATCCAGGCGCTGGGCATCCGCCTGCTGCGCGGGCGAACCTTCACCGAGGCGGATAACGCCGGCTCGCAATTAGTGGCCCTGGTGAACAGCAAACTGGCCCAGCGCTACTGGCCCGGCCAGGACCCCATCGGCAAGAGATTCCGGCGCGGCATGCAGGAGACAGCCACTCCCTGGATGACCGTAGTCGGCGAAGTGGATAGCGTGAAAATGGGATCTCCCGATGAAAGAACGCCAGACCAGTTCTATCAGCCGGTCGACCAAACCGCCATCTCCGAAGGAGACTTCGCCACCGCCGGAGAAGTAAACGCCAACTACGGTTACATCGTGCTCCGCACTCGCATGGACCCAGAGCAGATGGAGAATTCCCTGCGCGCAACCGTGCACGGGATCGACCCGCAATTGCCGCTCTACCATATCCAGACCATGGAGCATGCCATCGCCGGCAGCGAGGCGCCGCGCCGGTTCAACACCATCCTGATCTCGTGCTTTGCCCTGGTCGCTGTTTTGCTCAGTGTGCTCGGCATCTACAGCATCATTGCCTTCACCGTAGCCTTGCGCGAACAGGAAATGGCTCTCCGCATAGCACTGGGCTGTCAGCGCTCGGGAGTGCTTAGACTCATCCTCGCTTCCGGCGTCAAACTTGCTGCTGTTGGTTGTGTCTTCGGCTTGCTTGGAGCATTGGCTGCGTCCCGTCTGCTGCGTTCTTTTCTTTTTGGAGTCAGTCCATTTGATCCGACCGTGCTTACACTCTCCGCCATCGCCATGCTGCTATTGGCGCTCCTGGCGTCTGCAATACCAGCCAGACGGGCATCTAATACGGATCCCATTCTGGCCTTACGAGGCGAATAGCGGCTAGCTGATTTCTTTCACCGTGATTTCATATTTGAAGTGATCCGGGTCGAACGGATCGATCCGTCCTTCTGAGTTTTCGGCCTGGGGATACATGAAGTACACCAACGGTTTGTTGGCGGACCCGGGCAAGTCCACGTCGTGAGCGTAGTTGTATGCCATCCAATTCATCTCCCAGAAACCGAACAGAGAGTTGCGGGCCCGGGAAACGATTCCATCGCTCAACGGACGATTCCCGGGAGGCTCTTCCAAAGCTACTTTGCGGACATCGGCTGGGTCCACAGGCACCCATCCATGGTCGCACAGGTAGACTTCCGCGCGACAGTGCTGTCCCTTCGTTGCTATATCGGTGGTCAGTCCAAGGCTCTTGTAGCCCAGGTCCGATTTAGCAATCCGCAATCCATAGACATGCCGCGCGGGCAAGCCCACCGAGCGGGCCAGGCCGACATAGAGAGCGTTCAAGTCGGCACATTTGCCGCCCATGTCGCCCGACTCCAACATGAATCGAATGTCACCACGACCACATCCCCGGACTTTCGGATCGCGGAAGGTATTTTCTACTACCCACTCGTAAATAGCCCGCGCCTTCGCGATGTCAGTGGTCGCGCCAGCAGTCGCCTTCAGCGCAGCTTGTTTGACGATGCCATCTGTGGGTACATACCGGCTGGGCTGAAGGAAGTAGTCCAGTTCGGCCCGTGAAGCGGGTGGCGCTGTTGTCCGGGAGGACAAATCGACGGAGTAGTTTTTCAGCACGACGCGGCTGGTCAGGCTCAGCGCCGGCTTCGCGTTTGCAGGATACATCGCTGACACGATCCCGAGAGCGCTTTGCTTGTCCTTGCTTAGCTTGGCCGTTCCACCGATGGCCGTGAAGCGGGTTGAAATTGTATTTTGATAAGGCGTTTTGCGAATCAGCGTTGCCGGTAGCCAGATATGACTGACACCATTAGGCTTCAGCAACTCGACGTTGGTGACCACCTCGAATGTGCGCCATTGGACTGCCAATGGGGTATCCGCCAGGGCCGGCACGGCCCTGGAGAGCGCCCAACCAGCACAGATTGAGCTATTCGTTCGCAAGAAGTCTCGCCGATTCATCATTCGCCTCGAAAATCGTCACTCACGACGGTTGGGTGGGAGACCGGCGTCCGATGAGATAGATTCAGCTCAAAGTGCGGAATCGATGCTCGACGCTGTCACTTGCGGTTGCAAGTAACATGATGGCCCTATACCTGTTGCGCCGCCTCCTCCTGATGGATGAGGCCCAGGTGCAACGAGCGGTGGAGACCCCGGAAAGGGCCGACGAGCGATCGGCCACTCTTCGCAGAATGGCCGCCTATCAGGAAAATAAATAAGAAAAATCTATGCGAGTTGATGAGCACGACAGGATTCCATGGCCTCCCGGGTGAGCGGCCTCCCTATGGTATCTTTGACCTGCAGGCTGGAGCCCGTACCCGTCGAAGAAACTATTTTCCCTCAGCCCGTAAAGCACATTCATCCACTCGATAAGGAGAAGCGTCATGGGACTTTTGGAAGAAGCCGAAAAGCTCGCCGGAGCTGTGGTTGCCGTAGAGGGTGTTAAGAAGTTGGATCCGAACGCGTCGATCTTGACGGAAGGCGCGGCTGCCGTCGCAGGCTTTGAAGGCGCCGGCGCCATCGCTGAGCATCTGGAAGATAAGCAAGAGACAAACAACGGCTAAGCACGACTGGCTTGCGGTCTGTGCGGCCCACTCCCCCGGATTTCCTGTGAGATTTGTTGGCGTTGGAAACCGTTCACATCCCGCTCACTTCACACCATCGCATCGAAGCCGACGGAGTGCGTGTGTTTTACCGCGAGGCCGGCCCTGCGGACGCTCCGGTCATCCTGTTGCTCCATGGATTTCCCACGTCTTCTTTTCAATATCGGGAGCTGATTCCCCGGCTTGCCGACCGCTATCGTGTCATCGCTCCAGACCTACCAGGCTTCGGCTTTACTGAGGTCCCTGACCAGCGCGGCTATATCTACACATTCGATGCCTTGGCCCGGACAGTCCTTGCCTTTACCGAGGCGCTCCATCTCACGCGCTACGCCCTTTACGTGTTCGACTACGGTGCGCCAACGGGCTTCCGGCTGGCGATGGCGGCTCCCGAGCGTGTAACCGCCATCGTCTCTCAGAACGGCAATGCCTATGAGGAAGGCCTGGGCGATGCCTGGCAGCCCATACAACAGTACTGGCGCGAGCCGAGCATGGCCCATCGCAACGCTATACGCGCTGGCCTCACGCTTGAAGGCATGCGCCATGAATACTCCGTCGGCATTAAGAACCCCGACCTTATCAAACCCGAGGGCTACACGTTAGACGCTGCATTGTTGGCGCGCCCTGGCAATATCGATATTCAATTGGACCTGTTCCTCGACTATGCGAATAACGTAAAACTCTACCCAAAGTTTCACGAATACTTCCGTCGAGCGAAGCCGCCGCTGCTTGCTGTCTGGGGGAAGTTTGACCCATACTTCATTCCCGCCGGAGCAGAAGCCTTCCGCAAAGATATTCCGCAGGCAACGGTTATGTTTTTACCAACCGGTCACTTCGCGCTCGAAACGCATTTGGAAGAAGTTGTCAGCGCGATGCGTGAATTCCTGGCGGATAACGGCCTCTGATAGGCCCCGCTCGGCCGGCACGGCCTTGGTCGCTTCAACTGCGCACATTGCCCGGACGTCAGGTCTGGTGGACCCTGTTCAGCCATAGGATGAAGATCGCTTCCACTTGATCTTTCGTGTGATTGGCAATCAGAAAGTGATACTTCTCTCCCGATGCAAGCACCACACCATCTTTATGGACTTTTGCAATGGAGCCGACTGGAATGTTCAGGTCAGCCTCATTCGGGCATTTGAATTGGAGTCTGACACTCGTAAGCTCGAGTTGGCCCGTGCAACCACCAAACGCCTTCTTATGGGTAGCCTCATATCTCATTGGACGGTAATGCAGAGCCGCGGCACCACGTAAGTTCGACACCGCATTTGGAGCGTGCCCGGGCATGATCGAACCCTCGGCCTGCGCTATATCGGCCGGAGTGTTTGGAGATGGCTTTGACAGGGTTTGCACTGGTGAAGATGGCTGCGATTTTGGGGCCGGGCGGAATTGCTCAAGTGACTTCAGGCTTGCGACCGTGGACTTCTTATAACCTGCAACCGTATATAGCCCACATAGAATAGCTATCCCCAACAGGAAAATGGGTCCTGCGCCTGCCAAGCTCCGCGGCCAGAATCCCGGCCACGAGACTCCGGATTCTGCCTTATTCGAATCGACCGGCGAGGGTTCGTTTCTTCCTCTCCGGCCGGAATCAAAAGGAATTACCTTCCGCCTCGGAAGTCGCTGGCGATTTTTGGATTTGTCGTTGGAATGTAATTCGAAATTCTTCGCCACACGGAACCTCCTTTAGCCGAATTGTTTGAAGGTTCTCAGAGTGTAGTTCCGCATCGCACACAAATCAGGTGCGGGAGGGGATTTCCTAGTCGTGGGTAACCACAAACAGTGTGACTATTGGGGTATCGTTTCGTCCTGGAGCCGATGCGACAGGAGGCTTGGCAGGCGGGGGAGCAGCCTCTTGTGTCACGTTGAGGGAGGTCTTTGACCCCACCACGCCTGCCTTGGTCTCTTGATAAACCGAGGTAGCCTTTCGTACGGCTAAAAGCCGATCGCGGCCACCGCCATGATAAGGACCGCAAACACTCCAAAAAACAAAGGAGGACGCGGCCAAAGGACCAGCCCTTGGGTGCGGTGGACTGCCCTGTTTGCGACTGCTCTAGCATGGCGGCTAGCATCCCGCGGCACTTCCTCGCCGTCAAGGGAACCGGTAGTTAATTTCAGATCAACTGATAAGTTACTTAAAATGTCTTTCGTGGCGGCGCATTTGAACTGCTTCCCGACGCGGGTTACGGCGATTGGCCATCAAAAATCGCAATAAAGGAGCGCTTTCGGCAAAGAAATCTAAGTTCGTGCCGCCGGTAATATACTTTTGGCGTAACGCAGCACCTGAGACAGCTCCGGGGAACCGGGAAAGCCCATTTGGAAAGGCTTGCGTGAAAACCGGCGAGTCGCCTGAATCGGAGTCTTTCCCGAATGATTGGGCAAACCATCTCGCACTACCGCATCATCGAGAAACTTGGTGGTGGTGGGATGGGTGTTGTCTACGAGGCTGAGGACACTGAACTCGGCCGCTTTGTTGCCCTTAAGTTCCTTCCTGAAGACCTGGCTCTACAGCCAACGTCGCTGGAACGGTTCCGTCGCGAAGCCCGCGCTGCGTCGGCCCTCAACCACCCCAATATCTGTACGATCCATGAAATTGGTGAGTATAAGGGCCAACGCTTTCTGGTCATGGAGTTTCTCGATGGCAAGACGTTGAAGCATTGCATCTCCGGGAAGCCTATGGAGACAGATCTCTTACTCGATCTGGCGATTGAGATCGCCGACGCGCTGGAGGCTGCACACACCGAAGGTATCGTTCATCGTGACATCAAGCCGGCGAATATCTTTGTGACCAAGCGCGGGCCACGCGAAGATTCTGGACTTCGGCCTGGCGAAGGTGAGACCAGCCGCCAACAGGGTTCTAGCGGTGACGGTTCAACAAACTACGGTGACCGAGGAGTACCTGACCAGTCCTGGCTCTCCGCTTGGCACCGTCGCCTATATGTCGCCGGAGCAGGCGCGAGCGGAAGAACTGGATGAACGTAGCGATTTGTTCTCGTTCGGCGCGGTGCTGTACGAGATGGCAACCGGTGTACTGCCCTTCCGTGGCGGGAGTACTGCGGTCATTTACCGCGAGATTTTGGATCATGACCCGGTTCCCGCGGTGCGGCTGAATCCTGATCTTCCCCTCAAGCTGGAAGACATCATTAATAAGGCTCTGGAGAAAAACCGCGAGCTACGCTATCAAAGTGCGGCAGAAATGCGTTCTGACCTGAAGCGTTTGAGGCGCGATACGGAGTCGGGGGACGCTCACCCGGACTGATCGCTGGCGCGACCGCGGCGGCCACTGGATCCGGTACGGGGCAGGGTGAGGCTAGCTGCTCCAAAGACCGCCCCTGAGCTGGAGGCGCAGGTGGATCGCGGCCGGCGCCGTGGTACTGCTCTTAGCCGGAGCGTACGCCTGGCACCTGGCGACGACACGCCATGATCCAATGATCAAACCACCCATAGGCTTGCGTCAGCTTACTGCCAATCCGCACGGGGCATGGCGTGACCCACTCGGCGATCTCGCCTGACGGCAAATACTTGGCCTACTCCGACGACACGGGGCTGCACATCAAACTGTTGGAGACTGGAGAAACGAAAACGCTTCCCCTGCCGGCAGAGGTGGCATCGACCCACGCTACTTGGCTGCCAGTGGCTTGGTTTCCCGACGGAAACCGGTTGCTCGCAAACCTGGAAGTCGCAGGCAAACCGCCGAGCATTTGGATTCTCTCCCTGATTGGCTATGCAGCCGCGAAAATTCCGTGAAGATGGCTACGCACACTCCATCTCGCCCGACGGCGAAAGGATTGTTTTTACCAGTGCGCGCACGGGGTTGAGCGAGCGACCAGCAACACCGGACTTTTGGCGACCACACGATTTGGCTGGCGGAGGTGAATGGCCAGTCTCCGAAAAAGATAGCTGAGGGCGATGGGTCTACGGGATTCATGAAAGTGGTCTGGTCTCCTGGACGGTAGTCGAATCGCCTACCTCGCAGTTCACCAGGACCTTTCGGGCGCTTCCAAATGCTCCCTCGAAAATCGCGACCTGCAGGGAGGGCGAGCCGTGTTGGTGGCGGCAGGCGCTAACTTATGCAAGAACCCTGAGGGATTTTGGTGGGCGCCCAACGGCCGGCTTGTTTTTGCCCTTGCCGAGCCCTTCCCCAACGGGGACGATGCCAATCTCTGGGAGGTAAAACTCGATTCCCGCACCGGAGAACCTGAAAACAAACCACATCGGCTCACCAATTGGGTAGGCTTTTCTTTTGCTTCTCCGACGCTCAGCGCTGATGGGAAGCGTGTAGCGTTTCTGAAGTGGAATTCTCAGACGAACGTTTACCTTGCTGAACTGAAGGCGGGTGGCACCAAGCTGACGACTCCACGACGGTTAACCTTTGACAATCGCAATGACTCGCCTGCCAGCTGGACTAGCGACAGCCGCAGCGTGATCTTCTGGTCCGACCAAAACGGTCCGGACCAGATTTTCATCCAGAATATCAACCAGCCGACCGCCGAAGCCGTGGTCCCGGGTCCTGGACAGTCCCGGATGCCTCGGTTGAGCCCAGATGGGGCGATTCTTTATGTGGCGGACAACCCCGACAACACACTGCCTCGCCAGGGACCGAATGAGTGGAACCGCATCATGCGGGTGCGGTCGAGCGGGGACACCCCGGAGTTAGTGATGGAGGTGCCGCGGCTGGCTAACTATGCTTGCCCGCCAGCCGCCCGCGAGACATCTGCTTTGTGGGGCAATTCAGCGAGGACGGGCAGAAAACCCATTTCGACGTGTTTGACCCAGTGACGGGGAAACGGCGCGAGGTACGCACCGTCGGTATTCACCCGGGAGTAAACAGCAATTGGATGCCGTCACCCGATGGCTCGCGCCTGGCTTTTTCCGAGTTCAACATCCTGGAAGGCCGCATCCGGCTCCTCTCGCTCCAGGGCGATCCGGACCGCGACATCATCGTCAAGGGATGGGCAGGATTCAATGCTGTGAACTGGGCTGCGGACGGCCAGTCGCTCTTCGTTTCGAGTCAGTCACCCACTAGCTCAACTCTGCTGCACGTGGACCTGGAAGGTCACGCCACGCCTCTTTGGGACCAGCGCGGGGCCTGGCGAATCAAACGGGGTCCCCGCGCCGAACGGGCGCGAACTTGCCATCGGCGGCAATACCGGCGACCCCAACGTCTTCATGATCGAAAATTTCTAATGACCGCCGGCCGTATCGCTTATTCCAGTGGTTTCATGCCGGACTTCAAATTGAGATTGCGGATAAGCCGGTGCAAGTATTTGGGGTGAATCCCCAGAAGGCGGGCCGCCTCGACTGGCTGCCGTTGGTTTCGTCGAGCGCCGCGAGAACAAGTTGTTTTTTTGTCTGGTTTAGAGTGTTGTGATAGCGTGCGGCAGCCAATACAGACGGCTGCTCTTCCAGCAGCGCGTTGGGTAGGTCTTCGGGAAGAATTTCGTCGGTCAATCCCATCACGATGGCGTGTTCGATGGCGTTCTCTAATTCGCGAACGTTGCCCGGCCAACTGTATTGCATTAGCAAAGAACGCGCTTCCGCCTGCGATGCCTTTGAAACCGCGCTTGCACTTAGCCGCGTACTTGTTAGCGAAATACAGGGCCAGCGAGGAATGTCCTCGCGATGCTCGCGCAGAGGAGGCGGGCTATGGAAACCACATTCAGCGGTAATACAAGTCCTGGCGGAATTCGCCGGTCTTGATTGCCTGCTCCAGGTTCTTGTTGGTCGCGGCCGACTACCCGGGCATTAAATGAGAGCAGGCGGGTTCCTCCCAGCGCGTTCGAATTCGCGCTGCTGCAGGACCCGCAAGAGCTTGGCCTGCAATAGGGGAGCCATCTCCCCGATTTCGTCGAGGAACAGCGTTCCGTTCTCCGCGGCCTCTAGCTTGCCCTTCCTGGCTGCGACTGCGCCGGTGAAAGCTCCTTTTTCGTGGCCGAAGAGTTCGCTTTCCAGCAAAGCTTCGGGGATGGCAGCGCAGTTGATGGCTACGAATGGCTCGCAGGCGCGCACACTCTTGGCGTGAATGGCGCGGGCGACTAGTTCTTTGCCAGTTCCGCTCTCGCCGCGAATTAGTACTGTGGAATCGCCTTTTGCTACGCGCGCGATAAGCTCGCTGACCTCGCGCATCGGCACGGCTTTCGCCGATGAGCGTGTTCTCGGCTTTACCTCAGCGCGAAGGCGCTGGTTTTCCGTGCGGAGAGAATCCAGCTTCGAGAGGTTCTCCAGTGTGACCGCGGCGATGCGGGAAATCGGAGCTGACGAAATAGGCGTGTTCCTCGCTGAAGGCCGGCGAAGAGGCGGGCGCAGCTCAGATAAATCACTCCGAGGGTTCTCTCGACCGCGACCAGAGGTATGCACAATACATGCTCGGCCGAAGTTGTCGCCGCGGGAGCGGCTGCCACAACGGCACATCGCTCCCAGGTCGCTTGCCGCACCAGCTCTTCCCAAATGTGATCTGCTCCGTTCGCCAGGCCTTTCCGATTCCAGGTACAGGACGGGCCGGGTTCCTCATTCGAGTTCGACTGAAGCAATATTGCAGCTTGCGCGGCGGGGATCACTTCGGCAAATCAAGCGCAGCAATTCGCGTTGCAGGGCTTGCGCATCGCGAGTGGAATTGATGACGTTCGCAATCTTGAAAAAGGCAGCCAGATCGCGCGCCATTCGGGCTACCCCAGAGTCATCGGTGGGGCAGGCCGCAGCGATCGAGGGACATTGTTTTCAACTTGCTGCTAGACCGTGCGCGGCCGGAGCGCGATGACAGCAAGCGCGGCCTCGTCATCCGGACCGGCGAGGAACACATATTCGCTGCTCCCGATACGAATTCGGTCGCCATGCCGGATGGTCTTTCGGCTGACCTTGATTTCGTTGAGGAAAGTGCCATTGTGGCTATCGAGGTCGGCAATTTCAAAAACACCGCTGGAGACCTCGCTCACCGAGCAATGCCTGCGCGAAACCCCGGCTCGCTCATCATCACCTGATTGGCGGGATCTCTTCCCAGAATCAGCGGGTCATCCTTTACGACCCAGACCGTCCCCTTTAGTAAGCCGGAAGTTGGCAGCAGTCTTGGGTTCGTCACGTCCTCCTCCGGTTGATCAGTGTAGCTGCGGAGAAGAAGCGTCGTCGACCCGGTCTCCGATCACCGGGGAGCGAACAGGCTCTTCGGAGTAACCGTTCGGCTACCGCTTCGCGCGCCCGCCGAGGGTACCTGGGTAGACGCCACTTATGTTGTTGCAAAACCGAGAGAATACCCGCCGGGGAAAACTGGGTTCAGGTTTGGCCGAGGGCTGCAATGACTCGATGCGTCGCCGCTCACAGCGAAGGTTTTCTGGCGACGCATAAGGAGAACCCCATGAATAAGTCCCAGGGTTTCACTGCCACTGCCATCATTGCTGCCGGATTGATGCTGCGACCTGCCGTCTCTGCCCCGCCAGTCTCCGCCATAACAAATGACCCCGCTGCTCCCGCTGTTGAAGAGCCTAAAAAGAAGCAACGAGGAGGGGCCGTGGTTAGCCTCTTGCGAATATTGGAAGACCGCGCGAAACCATGAGCCGGACGCGGAGGACAAGAAGGCGACGGTCTCCTTCGCTTTCGAAGATGAAGGGACCCGAGTCAATTCAACGGTGGTCGGATCGGGGGGAACGGCACCTTGTCCAGTGCCCAGCCTGGTGAGACTGCACGATGGGGTATCCCGACAAACATCGGGGGACCCACACCCGGAAATTCACGCAGTCATCGCCGCTGTTCCCGACCCGCTAAGTGGTCACCATGCTTTGGACTTTGATCGGGATGTTGATGCCCTGGTTCAGGCGGCGGGCGAGAACGGATATGTTCCGAGCTACTACTGGCTTCCCTGGAAGAGCCGTGCAGAAGGCTCGCGGCCGGAGGATGCTGCAAGCAGAGAAGATGCTGCTCGGAAGTCTGCACGGCAGCGCCGGCCCGGCCTCATTGTCTTCGAACACGTGTCTGATAAAGTCGACGACCTCTCGTCCAACTATTACAGGGTTATCTATCTCTTCCTGGTCGGGGAGACACCAACCCTTGGGATAGACGGCGCTCAGCTGGATAATGCGTTTCATTATGAATCTGAGATTCATGATGGCTATCCGCAAGATATCTCGTTTTCTATGAAGGCCAATGAACTGGCGATCATCGGCCCGATTTTCTCCGGGTCGGCTGCCTCTCTCCCCGCGAGGGTCTGAAACAGGCCGAGGTTCTCAAAGAGATTCCCCCAACGGTGAGCGTAGGTATTGCAGGCAGCACTTCAACAAAACTCGCGGACGACTTGCTCTCGTCTCCGCGCCCACAGGACGGCAAGACAGGTGGTGACGCGCGCAAGATTAATTACATATCGTTCGGGCAAAACTCTCAGTTTGAACTCCACCAACTGTTCGAAAATCTTTCACGCTCCGGTTACCACATGGAGCGAGTTGCAGTGCTTGCAGAAGACGCCACTGTTTACGGAGCTGATGGAGTGTGCATGCCAAATAAGCCATGCACTCAAGGCAACGCTTCATCGACGGACGCTCCGGTCATCATCCGCTTCCCTCGGGAGATTTCCCTTTTACGCAATGCACACACTGATGGCGACGAGCCCAGCCCGCCGCGAGGCATTCCTAGTCCCTTCCTACATTTATCTCTAAAAGACGTGGGAACGAATGAGAGCGTACCGCAGTTTTCCCCAGACCACATGCCGTTCTCACAAGAAGCCCAGTTAATGGCTATCAGCAGGCAACTGCAGCGCAACCGCACCGAATTCGTCGCCATCATCGCATCCAACGTCCTGGATCAACTGTTCCTCGCGCAGTTTCTCCATCGTGCCTGTCCGGATGCGCGCCTGGTGTTCATGGGGGGAGATCTTCTATACGAACGCGAGACGGAAAACGTGCCCTTTATCGGCTCGGTCACCTTCACCCCGTATGGTCTTATGAGTCCAGCTAGTGCTACGGGACTTACCGGTCCTGTACGTGCCTTTTCGGACTCTGGAACCGAGGCCTACTTTAACGCAGCCAGCTATAGCTTCTGGAATGGGGCATCTGAAAAAAGCGCACCTTTTTTGGCAAATTATTCCAACCCCTTCCAGCCCGACAGCTCGGCCGGCTCAAAACGTCCATCGTTATGGGCGACGGTCATCGGAACGGACGGTTATTACCCACTGGGCATCGTGCATGAATCGGCAAGCGACTTGCCAGATATTCTTCCGGCGATCACGAATGGCCCTGCTCGCAGTCACGGGAACCAGCTACACGACAGCTTCCTGACGCGAATCAATCGCATTTTCCGGTTTTCGGATCCCTACTATAAAAGTCGACCCTATCGATATCCGGCCATGAGTTGGCAGGTCCTCTGCGTTCTCATTGGATTGCTGTGTGTCTTTCACGCTCTCGCCGTCAGTTTTCCGAATTACTGGTCACCCTTTACTCGCGACTTGGCTATCGCCCAAGGTGATCAGCGTCACCGCCGCTCGATGTACATTCACATTGGAACCACCATGCTTTTCTGCATGGCCTTCGTCACAGCGTATCCCCTATTTCCAAGCTTCCGGTACATCCACCCGAACTGGCACTCCACCTTTTACAGTCTCGGGGTACTGTGCGCTGCGTGTGGCGCTCTTCATTGCGACCTGGAGAAAAACACATTCCTACCTCAAGTGGCGGAGCGTAAGTGAAAAGATCACGTCTGAGACAGGTCGCATGGAACGGCTTTGGATTTGGTTTGAAGCAAATCTAATTTTTTCATTCAACACGGTTGCGACGCTTACGCTGCTTTTAGTCCCAGCGTATTGGGTGTACATATGCCACGCTGGAAAAAAGCGTACCTATGTCGGATGGTTCTTCAGCTATCGCTGCCTACACCCGGGTAGCGGCGTTTCTCCGCTTGTCCCTGTGCTCCTCGTTCTATTCGGATGGTATGTTTGGGCGGTCCTGCAGGGGTTACGGTTGCGTTTTTCGGAAAAAACTCGGCCTCACCTCCCACAGACCGTGGCGGGGAAAGGTAAATTGCCGCTCTTTGTAAGCGATGAAGCTATCTATCGGGCCGGCCCGGCGCCCAACAATCGCCTCGCATCCAACATCACCTGCCTGCTCATCACACGGGAGGTAGTCAGACGGTTCTTCCCCCGGGCACAATGGTGGCCAACGCTCTGCCTCATTGGGGTCTACATAGGTTTGTTCTGTGTTTTAATCTTCGGGCTCAAGATTGAAAGTGTTGATCGATTTCTGTGGCACACGGGCTTCGCCCCCACACCTTACGAGCTTCTGACAGCGACTCTCTCCTTCCCGCTCGTGGTCGTCGGCCTGGCGGGCTGGCTGCGTGCGATCCTAATCTGGGGATCGCTCAAGCGCGATCTTCTAGAGCCCCTGGAGCGAATGCCCATTCGCTATGCCTTTCATCGCCTGGAGACTGTTGGATGGATGAGCATGATGCGGCAGGGTGGGTTATTGGAGCACTGGCGCGACATGGCTCGCTCGACCGAGTCGATACGCCAAATGGCTCACGATGATGCACTGCTCGAAGGATTTTCCAGAGGCCACGAAAAGGAGAAAGACGCTATCGTAAAGGTCCAAATGGAGCTTGAGAGCCAGATCGAACAGATCCAAGCGGCCATCAAAACGACGGAGGCAAACTCCGAAAGGCAATCGCAGGAGGTTGAACAGGCTGATCCTCCTTGCGTGAATGATATTGAACAATGCTGCGCCAAGTTTTGGAATCTGGTGGAGTGCGAAACGGCTTACTCAAGCGGGTCGAGGCGGCAAATGGTCCAAGACGCAGAACAGCTCAGTGGAAACTATTCTGGGCATAAAAGTCAGAAATCGGTGGCGGTCGACGTCCAAACGAAACTCGAGCACCGAATCGAGCAAATTTTCAGGGACATTCAAGCAGAAAACCAAACGGCAACAACGCAAGAAGTTGCGCAGGTTGGTGTCAATTGCATGTATGAGATTGAAAAATGCTACGCCAGGTTTTCCGAGATTCTGTTAAAGGGCGTACTCATTCCCTATTGGGAGGATAAGCGGATTGGCCTGGTGAATGGCCGGGACAGTGATGAGCATGCAATTGAGGAGCGAAGCGCGACCAGGGCCGCGGCAATAAGTAAACCAGAAGACCCTCTATACATTCGCGTAGCCGAGGAGTTTCTCGCCATCCGCTACGTGTCGCTCATACGGGCGGTTCTGGTTAATATGCGCTACCTGCTGATGTTCGTCTCAGCTGTGTTCGTACTCACCATCGTAGCTTGGAATTCATACCCCTTCCAACCGCGGCAATGGATCAATGAAGCCTTTACCGGACTTCTGCTGCTGATGGGGACCGGCGTCATCTGGATCTTTGTGCAGATGTACCGCAACCCATTGCTTAGCCGCATTACAGACACCAAGGCAAATGAGCTGGGTGTCGACTTCTATCTCCGCATGGTCACCTTTGGAACCGTGCCTGTTCTAACTTGGCTGGTCTACCAATTCCCAGACTTGTTCAGCAGCCTTTGGAAGTTCATTCAGCCGACTCTGGAGGTAATGAAATAGGGCCAAAGCGTAGCGAGGATATGCGGTGACAGCATACAGATTGCGATAACCGAAAAGGCGCGATTCTGTACGCTGCCACCGTGATCGACTATTCGAGTGTTTTCCCTGTCGGCATTCGGGCGCGGTCCAGATTCAGCCAGAACTGACGGCTCCGGTCGGGATGACAGTTCTGTTGGACCATTAACATCTATTCGTCTGACCTGTTCTTCGACCATTTCAATGTGCAATAGATTTGTCATCCCGTCGATAAACCGTCGATAAACCGAAAGGTGTTGTCAAGGGCGTAGAAATGCGTAGAGTTGCGGTGAGCAACTCGTTTGCCATGAGTTTGGAGACCTGGCGGCACGCGAGCCCTCTCAGGGAATCATTTTCAGTGGAAAAAGATCTTCCACCAGCCATCGATACGGACGAACGAAGCGTCCATGATTAACTTTACGAACATCGCGCCTATTGCGAGATGCGGGGGTGCCCATTCAACTGAACGGCTTTAGCTTTCGCCGCCACGGGATGACGCGGGCTGCCCCCGTTGAGAAGAACCTCCGGATAGGGCTTATTGGACTTCAGCATCCAGTAAAGCCGTACGGCTAATTTGCGAGCTGCTGCTACCTTGGCGATGTTTTAGCTTGTGGTGGCAGCGGTGTTGATACTCTTTGCGAAATCCCGGATCGTGGCGTACGGCAGACTGCGCCGACTCCACCAGCAGGGTGCGCAGAAAGACATTGCCTTGTTTGGAAATGCTTCCCAATCTTCGTTTGTTGCCCGAGGTGTGTTCTGAGGGGATCAGCCCGAGATAGCTGCTCACCTGTTTGCTGCGCTTAAATCGAGATACCTCGCCGATGGTGACGGCAAAGGCGAGTGCCGTGACGGGCCCAACTCCTGGCTGACTCATCAGCAGCACGGCCTGGGAATTGGCCTTAGCGGCTTGAGCGACGGCCTTGTCCAGTTGCTCGATCTGGGGCTCGACGACGGCCAGCAGTTGGAGCAAGTCCTTGCGCCGCTGCTGTGTCCACCCCTGCAGTGGAAGGCTCTGCAACAGAACTCGACCCTTCTCATTCCATAGCTGGCGTTTTTTCTGTACGCCCTGATTCAAGGCCAGATGTTGGAGCTCTGTCTTCAACCGGGTGCGCACACCGACCAGCTTATGGCGATGGGTGAGCAGCTGACGGATATCGCGTTGCTGTGCATCTGGCAGCCACAGGCGGGGGAAGCGCTGCTCCACCAGCAAGGTCAAAATATGGCCCGCATCTCGCTTGTCCGTCTTCTGCTTGCGAACGTAACTGGCCCGAATCTTGGCCGCATCCCCAACCCACAGGGTGTGGCCGCACTTGTCTACCAACAGCTCAAACCAGCGGGCATTCCCAGTCGCTTCCATACCAATCAGCGCCGGCGCTTCGAGCTCTCGGTAAAACTTCTCCGCCTCCCCACTGGCATGCATCAGCTTCTTCTCCTGGACCTCCTCTGTCTCTGTATCCAAAATCGCAATTTGTTGGTAGCTCGGGTGAAAATCACAGCCTACAATCTTCATAAGGCTCCTTTGCTCCCGCGCCCGACCAGGTCTCCAACCAAAGTCTATCGCCGGGGCCACTGGGGCCTTTCGGTTTAT
>CAWCAZ010000027.1:0-36960 GCA_963793525.1 uncultured Acidobacteriaceae bacterium | reverse complement strand
TGCCGCCGATATTCCAGCCGCCAATGACTGTGTTCAGCAACGGATTTGGATTGGCCAGGAATGTTTTGCCGTGCCCTACCGGGAGCGCATAGGAAGCCGCGAAGGAGACCATGTGCTTCCGGTTGTAGTCGGACGGGCCGTAATCGCGACCGAGATCGTAGAAGTCGGTGAGGGTATCGGCCTGCGGATCCGATGCGAGATCCATCGACTTGGCATAGGTGTAAGAGAACAGGTAGTAGAGGCCGCCTGCGAGTTCCTGCTTCAGCTTGACCTGCAGGGCATGGTAGTTCGCTGTTCCTTCGTTGTAGTCCCAGGGAATGGGGCCGCCGTACTGGGGAAATGGTTGGCGCGCCGAAATCGGTCCCGCCCCAGGGACGGTTGCGGTATTGGCAAGTGGCTGCAGGAACTGGTGCCTGCTTCCCGCGCCCACATAGTGCATGCCGAGGACCAGGGTTCCGGTCAATTGCTGTTCCAAACCGAAATTCCATTCCATCGAGTATGGAATTTTTGGGTAAGGACTGCCGCCGAAGCTTGCCAGCGGCTTGTTGGGATCGAGGAAGGTTGATGCCGCAGGGAGGGTGTTGATGAACACGGCGGGATATGCGTCGTCCTGATTGTTGATGGTGGTGTAGATTCCGCTTGGCCAGGAAAGGCGAATGTCGGATTGTTCTTCAATCAGCGTGTTGTTGTGATCGTCGATGATCACGAATGCGCCTTGTACGGCGGTCCTACTGCGGGGTTGGTAGACGAAACCGAAACGAGGCTGCCATCCGTTTGTCTGAGCAGCATAATAGCTGCTCGGTCCCACAGCCTTGGGGAAGAGAGGTAAAACGGGGCCTGTGACATGGAAGATTCCGGTAAGCACGTCCAAGCCGGAATTGATTTTGGAAAACGTTGGTGGGCTGATGTAGTCGTAGCGAATGCCGTAGGAGAGTACGAGATTCTTCCTGATGCGCCATTGATCCTGGGCATAGAATCCGTACCAGTTTATTTTCTGGTCCTCTGAGGTGATGCCGACCCAGGGGGTATAGCTGTCCGGAGTCCCCACGAGCAGGCTGGCTGGACCATAACCCGTGCCGCTCTGCGAGGCGTCGACCGAGGTTCCGTTCTGAGTAAAGTTCAAGGAGTACTGCCAGCCATCGTCAAAGCTATGGATCCGGTAGTACATGCCACCGACGCCGATGGTGTGATTGCCTACGATCTTGGAGAGGTCGGCGTGGTAGTCGCTGTTTTTCTGTGGTCCGACGGGAGCAGCAAACTGGCTCACTCCGGTGTAACCGTTGGCAACCCCTACTCCGGGGCCCAGGGGCAGGTCGTTCTTTGCCGGAGCGGTTAAACCAAAGTTCAGTGCGTTGAGAAAGTCTGTGCCGGCAGGCTGATCGAAAATGCTAAACGAGGTCTGTGTGTAACCGTAGCGAATATTCAAAATCGTATTCGGGCTGAAGATGTGGGTATATCCACCGGCATATGCCAATGCGTAGTTCGACTTGTTCCCCACATAGCCCGGGAACCCTTCAGGACTGGTTACGTTATTGTTGGAGCGGTTGAAGCGGAAGAAGGCCGTGTTGTTCTGATTGAATTGTTGGTCGACGCGGGCGCCAACCTGGTCAGCCTGGGTTGAGGTATTTCCGTTGAATGCGTAATTAGGGAGTACGCCGGGCGCAACATTCAAATTCGTCTGAGGATAGTACTTGCTGAGAATGGCCAGCGATGCCGAATTGATCTGGTCGGTTGGAATGGTGTTCTTCGGATATGGGTTGCGAATGATCTTTGCTGGATTCGTTGGATCAGGGGTTGTGGAATACGGGTTATAGATCTCGTTTGCATATTCGGGACGTCCCAGGTCATCGGTTCCGATTGGCGTGGTTCCCAACACGGCTGAGAAATCTCCGTTGCGCATGTCGTTGGTAAGGGTGGCCGCAAGATAGGATTGCGTCTGCTCGGAACGAAACCCCTCCCAATATCCGGAAAAGAAGGTGTGATTCTTGATCACGGGGCCGCCGACAAAGAGCCCGTATTGGTTCTGCTTGTAGGGTGTCTCGGAGGTTGCCGGATAGGTCGTGGCGTCGAGCACATTGTTGCGAATGAACTCGTAGACGGCTCCGTGGAAGCTATTGGTCCCAGAGCGGGAGACGAGATTGATGTTCGCTCCAGAGCTGATAGCGAATTGCGCGTCGGTGATATGCGATTGGACGTTAAACTCCTGAATCGCGTCCGGGGGCGGGCTGATGGCAAAGGTGTTGGTGAAGAGTGCGTTGTTCAACACTCCGTCCATGGTGTAGTTATTTTGCTGCGGCCGCTGTCCGTCGACCGACGGGCTTACTGAGCCGGCTCCAAGCTTGACGGTAAACGCCCCTTGCTGGCCGCCCTGAATGAGCGGGACGGCGCCGGGAGTGAGGAGCGTGAGCTGGTTGAATTGGCGTCCATTCAGCGGCAGCTCTACGATCGCCGTGTTGCCGACGACCTCAGCCTGTGTCGCGGAGGTGGTGTTGATTTGCGTTACGTCGGCATTGACCGCGATGGTCTGGGTAGATGCCGAGACCGACAGCTTGAAGTTCAGCGCTTCGCTTTGGTTGACCTCAAGATGAACGTTCGCCATTTTCTCGATCGCGAAGCCCTGTTTGCTGACCGAGACATCGTAGACGCCGGGTTGTAACTCGGGCACAGAGTAGTAGCCGCTACCGTCGGTTGTTGCTTGCCGCTGCACGGCGGTGGCCTGATTGGTCAGTTCCACCCGGGCGTCCGGTATCACCGCACCGGATGAGTCGGTGACGGTGCCGGTGATGAGTCCAGAGGTCGTTTGAGCCAGGGCCCCACTTGCAACTGCCAATACAACGACTGCGACCTGGAGCGCTAAAACAAATAGTCTCTTCGCCATGCCACCGACCCTCCCAAATGAATCGAGATTGAGATTTAGAGAAGCCACATTTCCATGTTTGCTTCCTCTGCGTACCTGGTCGCGAGCCTGCGGATGGTTGTCGATAGTTTTAAGCCGGCGCACGAGCATTTGGTCGAAACAAATTGAAGCACTTAAACGAAGAGCAAGCTAGTGGAGAATATTTACTGCTGTCAAGTTATTTTTTTCGTGTTTTTATTTTCAGCAACTTACATTGATAGATGCTTGGCTTTTCCGCGAGGCGCTTTATTATAAGTGCTTAAACTATCGTTATCGACAATCGAGCACACCATGTGCGCCCGGTGTTGAGCATCTGGACCGGAGGTTGAGATGGCTCGATGGAAAATGACGGAATGCGGATTTGGGCAGTAGGGAGTCTCGCTGCTGGCCGGCCTCTGCGCAGGTTTTGGCGATCTTTGCAAAGGTAGAGATGCTATGAATCGGGCGGATCTGCAGCAAGAGACAAGTGCTTCAAATGGTATTGACAGGCAAAGAGGACAGCACTTAGGATGACCCTGCAACCCGTTTAAGCACTTATATTCATGCCGACCCCTTCCTCGCTCGCGACCAACGGCCTCGTCAAGAAGACGCTTGCTGAAAGGCTGTTGGCAGAGATCATGAACGGCAATCTATCCCCAGGCACCCGCATTATTGAAGGCAAGTGGGCACAGCATTTTGGCGTGGCGCAAGGAACGATCCGCGAGGCCATCAACCTTCTTGAGCGTGACGGGTTCGTCAGCAAGGAAGGTGGCCGAAGCGCTCGCGTCGTCCATCTGACCGAGCCGGATGTGGTCCAGCTTTATCAAATGCGTAGCGCGGTCGAGGGCCTCGCAGCACATCTTGCGGCGGAGGCGCAGCCAGACTTTTTCCATCTACAGTCCATCGTGGATGGAATGCGGCGGGCTGCCAAGGCAAAGAGTGCGGCGAACATGCTCGACTGGGACTTGAAATTTCATCTGGAGCTCTGCAGGCTCTCCGGGAACAAACACCTTTTCGAATACGCACAACGGATGCTGACGCCGTTCTTCGCCTTCGTGCGGTTGCGCATGATTTCCGGAGGACGAGGCACGTCGGTATGGGACAAAGACCTGGAGTCGCATCAGAGGATCGTCGATTTGCTGCGCGAGGGCGACGGAGAGATGGCCGAACAATACGTGAAAAGGGCAATGGTCCGGTTTGCCAAAACCGCATATGACAACTGGGTCGCGCATGGAAAACGGTCTTGATGGCAAGCTTGCCGGTGAGCGGCGGCGCCGAGCTTGGTTACAGACGCTAACTGGAATGGGACATGCCTGATTACAAAATTGACTCTATCTCTACGTATGATGCGCGGTTTGCGCTGCCTCCGGGTGCGGGTACAGACTCGGTTCACGCGACCTCAGAATACTGCCTGGCGATGACGCTGTTGTCGACGCAGGATGGCGCCCGGGGATCAGGTTTCGTCCTGACGCTGGGCGACGGCAATCTACTCGTTTGCAAAGCAATCGAGATGTTGGCAAAGCCGCTGGAGGGGATGCCGATCGAAGCCGTGATGGCGGATTTCGGGAACATATCCCGGAAGATCGCGGATCACGCCGCACTGCGCTGGCTTGGGCCGCACAAGGGCGTTGTGCAATTGGCCTTGGCGTCTATTACCAACGCGTGTTTCGACCTATGGGCCAAGAGCCGAGGTGTGCCCCTGTGGAAGCTGTTGTTGGATCTAACCCCGGAGGAATTGGTCCGGGTTCTTGATTTGAGCTATCTCGAAGAGATACTCAGCCAAGAGAAGGCGCTCTCGATGGTGCGCGAGCAGCTTTCCAGCCGTTGCCAGCGGGAAGGTATCTTAAAGCGCGGCTATCCCGGCTACGACACATCTGTAGGCTGGATGGACTACGACGACAAGAAAGTCACGGAGCTGACAAAGAAGGCTTTGGATCAGGGCTTCTCTGCTTTCAAGCTGAAGGTCGGCTCGCCGGAGGAAAGCCGGGATCTGCGGCGCGCGGCCATGCTTCGTAAATTGATTGGAGAAGACAGCACGCTGATGGTCGATGCCAATCAGCGCTGGCACCTTCCCGACGCTCTTCGCATTTGTGGAGAACTGGCAAAGTTCCGCCCTCACTGGATCGAAGAGCCGACCCATCCGGACGATATCCAGGCTCACGTGAAAATATCCCGTGCGGTGAGCCCGGTGAAGATCGCGGCCGGCGAGCACATCGCCAATCGCGTCCTGTTCAAGAACTTCCTGGAGGCTCAAGCGTTGTCGTTTATCCAGGTCGATTGCACCAGAGTCGCGGGGGTGAGCGAATTTCTCACGGTCAGCTTGCTGGCCAAGATCTTCGATCTTCCCGTGGTGCCGCACGTTGGTGACATGGGGCAACTGCACCAGCACCTGGTTCTCTTCAACCATATCGGGTTGGGATTGAAAGCAGAGTTCCTTGAGCACATCCCTCATCTTCGGACGCACTTCGTTCATCCGGCGCTGGTGCAGGATGGTGTCTACCGCACACCTCAGGAGCCTGGGGCTTCCGCGGATCTGGAGATGCTTTCTCAGTCGTAGTGGGTCATCCGTTCCTGCGGATCCTGTTGATATGGGTAACGTATGCATTGACGCGCACCATCACTTGTGGCGGTATCTCCCTCCGGGGCCCGGTTGGATGGCCGATGGAATGGAGGGTCTCCGGCGGGACTTCCTGATAGACGATCTGCGCGTGGTCACCGCAGAGGCGGGTGCAAAGGGCACCATCGTAGTGGAGGCGGAGAGAACCCTCGAAGAGACGACGTGGCTCAGCCGGGTCGCGGCCTCTGGCGACCTGATCTGCGGCGTTGTGGGTTGGGCGCCTCTTACCAGCCCCGCTGTTATATCCGAGCTCGAACGCATCGCCTCTCTCCCCAAAATGAAAGCGATACGCCATCCGCTTCATGACGAACCGGACGGTCAGTTCGTGTTGCGCGACGACTTCAATCGCGGAATTGCCGCTCTGAAGCGATTCGATCTCAGATACGACATCCTGATTTTCGAGAAACATCTTCCGCAGACGATTCAGTTTGTGGATCGGCATCCGGATCAGGTCTTCATTCTTGATCATGTTGCCAAGCCGCGTATTCGCGATCGGGTGTTTTCGCCCTGGCGGGAAAATATACGAGAGCTGGCGCGGAGAGGGAATGTGTACTGCAAGGTCTCCGGAATGGTGACGGAGGCGGACTGGCATACATGGTCTGAAGCAAGCCTCTCCGCGTATATCGAGACTGTGCTGGAAGCGTTCACTCCGAAGCGAGTCATGTTTGGGTCGGATTGGCCGGTTGTGAATCTCGCTTCATCGTACCGGCGATGGATAGACACCGTCCGGGGTGCGGTCGCGCAATTGTCAACCACGGAGAGAGAGCGAATCCTTGCGGGGACGGCAATCGAAGCCTACGGACTCGCCGTGACCTAAAGCTGGCAAGATCGATCCGAATGAAAGGCGGAGCCGATTGCTCCGCGGAGAAGTCCGCGACGGTTCACTCCAGCGAGCCCGGATGATGGCAGAGGGCGGTCACGTCGACCTCCATGAACGGATAGAGGGGCAGCGAACTTAGAATTTCGTGCAGTTCGGCAGGGCTCCCCACATCGAAGATGCTAACGTTCGCGTACTTGCCTGCGACGCGCCAGAGATGGAGCCACTTTCCCTGGAGCTGCAGTTCCCTTGCCCGCTCATGCTCCTGCTCGCTGAGCTGTTTAATCTTATCGGCGTCGGCGTCGTGCGGAATGTGGACAGCGATGGTTACATGGAACAGCATGCCTATCTCCAAGGTGCTGCCGCCACTCTCTCGAAGTTTGGCGGCGGCTCAGCGATGCGTAATTAGTCCTTGTCATACGCCGACGTATCGGCGTTATTCAGCAGTCGATACAGGACTGGCGCCGGTCATTTTATGCAACAACACGAGCGCGTACTCTGAAGCGGACTGTTGATTCTGGCCGGTGATCAGCTTCCCATCGACAACGACTTTAGGGGCATATGGTTCGGTGCTGGTGTAGACAGCGCCAGTCTCTTCCAGCACCGTCTGTGGATAGTGCGGTATGAGGAAGCCCGTTCCGAAGAGAGCCTGCAGCTGCTTGTCTCCTTCCAGCGTGAAGCCGGTGACGCGGCGGCCGCGAATCCGTTCGGGAATATTGCCAAGCGCGATCGCGCCGTGGCAAATGGCGCCCACGACTTTGTCCCGCGCCCAGAAATACTCTAGCGCCTTAGCTACCTCGCATTTGGATATAAGTCAAAGGTTGCGCCGCGGCCGCCTGCCACATGGATCGCGTCGTATGCGCTCAAGTCGACATCCTTCAGCGTGAGCGTAGTCTCCAGTTTCATGGCCAGCTTTTTATCTGCCAGGAAACCTTTGCTGACAAGATCTTCAGGCTCAGCAGTCTTCTCGAAGTAAGGGTCGCTGTAAGGATCATAACACGACCTTGCCTCCCTTGGGGCTGGCAAAGTCAACCTCGACGCCACGTTCGGTGAGGTGCCAGTAGGGATGGGTGACTTCCGACAGCCAGAATGCCGTGTCGGAACTGCTGATGATGAACAGTACTTTCATTTCTTCCTCCATTGCTACAGGTGTGTGGAATGCGCCTACTTCTTCTTGTTGATGACATCGGCGATCCCATTGGGGAACATGCCGTCAGCTGCGGCAAGCACATTGAGCGCCTCGCGAAGGAGCCCGATTTTTCCGTTGGCCGCAACGCAATGACCAAAGAAGCGCTGGTGAACATCCTTGCCGGAGATCCCTGACTTCTGGTGAATGGTGTATTCACCGAAAGCCTGGTCGGGTGTGTCGATGTAGATTTTCACGTCGACAAACTTGAAGCCTGGATACATCTTCTCGTGCAGAAAACTGAGGAATGCCCCGATGTTCGTTGGCCCTTCATAGCGTGGCTGTACGCCGAGATCAGCGAGATAGGGCAGCTCGAGTGCACCGTCTTCGGCAAACAGGGCTGCTGACTCAAGCGCGCTTCCATTGATGTAGGCCTGGAGAAGTTCTTTTGCGGTTTTCATGGTTTGCCTCCTAAGGCGAGTGCTTCTTTTGGTTAAGATTTCTGACCAGGCCTAGAGCTTGGCGTAGCCGCCTTTGATCCAGTCGGACGCGAGCTTGCCATACTCGGCAGCGGCGTCTTCCCAAACAAAGTGGCCGCATTCGAGAATGTCTAATTTGCTTTTCGGCAGACCTCTATGCAGGCCTTCGGCGTTCGACACCGGAACGAATGGATCGTGGCGGCCGACAATGATTTGGCACGGTACTTCGATCTCGCCCAGCCGGCCGGCCAGGCGAGGCAGGGCCCTAGGGTAGTCGCGGACGAACTGCACGGAAGTAAAGAACCGGTCACCCGCATATGCTGCGAGGTAGTCCGCCAAGACATCGTCTGGCAGTTTGTACTTCTTCTGGTTCTCTAGTGCGCCCCGTAGGAACTGCTCACCAGTCAGATTCTTATACGGCTCGAGCGAAGGAGCGTTGACCAGTTCGTCCAGGATGCCCGTAATATGCGTGTGGTCGGTGGCGCCGCTTCCAATCACGAGGCTCCTGAAGCTCCCGGGATGATTTGCGGCAGCGAATAAAAGAGCGGGCGTGCCGACATCCGGTCCGATCGCATGTGGGCGATCGAGCCCGAACGCGTCGACGATACGGAGGATGAATTCCCCCATGGCCTCGGGCGCCATAACCTCCGGCCGGCTCTGCGAAAGACCGAAGCCGGGCAGATCCACTGCGACCAGCGGTCCCAAACCTGAGAACATTTCCCAGGTAGGGAGGAAAGCGTAGATGCTCTCCGGCCAGGGGCTGAGAAGAAGGATGGGATCTTGAACCTCTTGCATGCTCGCAGACGGTTGCGAGCACGCATAGCGGATCTTCAACCCGTCGAGGGTTTTGTATTGCATTGCATTGAGTCCGGTGTTGCCGTTATTTGACATAGATCCTCATCGCTGTTTCGGTGGATTTGCAACCGTGTTGGTGCCTAAGACTCTGCTAGTGCTCGATGAACCATGTGGACGACGATGGACCCTTCGCCCACCGCGGAAGCTACTCGTTTTACGTTCCCCGATCGCGCATCGCCCACTACGAAAACGCCGGGCAGGCTTGTCTCCAGCATGTAAGGCGGCCTTGATAAGGGCCAGGGCACCGGAGCGGTTGCCGTCTCCAGGTCGCGGCCGGTAAGGACGAAGCCTTTGTTATCCAGGGCCAGGCATCCGGAAAGCCAGGAAGTCTCGGGTGACGCCCCTGCCATCACGAACACATGGCGGATGGGAAAGGTGAGAAACTTCTCCAGATTCTTTCTCGATCCACGACACTTGTTCCAGGTGTCCTTCGCCCTCAAGGCTGGTCAACTCGCTCGAGTAATGCATTTCGATCAGCGGGTTCTCTTCGATGCGTTGAATGAGGTAGCGTGACATGGTGTCGGCGACACTCTTCGACCGGACCAGCATGCGCACGCCTGCCGTCTTCTGCGAGAGAAAGACCGCAGCCTGCCCGGCGGAGTTGCCACCTCCAATCACAATCACCACCTCGCCGCCGCAAAGCTGAGCCTCCATAAACGTCGCGTTGTAATAAATTCCTCTTCCGGCGTAAACATCCAAGTTGGGCAGCGAGGGTTTGTTGTACTGTGCTCCGGTGGCCAGAACAATCGAGCGAGCAGGGATCTCTTGTCCGTCATTAAGCGTGACCCGGTAGGGCCGCTGGTCGCAGTTCAAGCGTTTGACCGGGTTGGCGACCATGATCTGCGCGCCGAATTTCTCTGATTGGGCAATCGCACGATCCGCCAAGCTCATGGCCCGATAAGCCGGTGGGAAAGCCGAGGTAGTTTTCGATCTTTGAACTCGATCCGGCCTGGCCTCCTGGCGCGGCCTTCTCCACCACGAGCACGTCCAGCCCCTCGGATGCGGCGTAAACCGCAGCAGCTAACCCCGCTGGACCCGCCCCGACAACAACCACATCCCGGACCTGGGAGTCGTCGATGTTGCAGTTGAACCCCAGGCTCTCCGCAACCTGGTTCGGGGTGGGATTGCGCAGGACAAGAACGTTATTGCAGATCACTACCGGGATGTCTTCGGTAGACACGCCAAAACGGTCAAGCAAGTCCTGGGCCACCGGATCAGCATCGAGATCGAAATAGGTGAAGGGATGCCCGTCGCGGGTGAGAAACTCCCGCAACGCGAGCGTATTGGCGGAATAACGAGAGCCGAGAACCACCACATTTCCTGAGCCGGCATCCCGGAGCGAAAGCCGGCGGGCGAGGAAGGCTTTCATGAAGATATCGCTGAGTTCCGCATCCTTGCCGATAAGCGTGCGCAGATCTCTGGCGCTTAATTCGAGCAGGTCCCCAGTCTCGGTTACCTGGCATCGATAGATAGACCTGCGGCCGGAGATCATGAGCAACTCACCGGAAAATTGACCGGCACTATACTTAGTAACCGTCCGCTCTTCTCCTCCGCCGATGGCCAGAATCTTGATCTCGCCCGAGATCACCACGAAAACAGGCGGGGTATCGTCGTTGGGGTCGTAGAGCACTTCTCCCGCAACAACGTGCCGCGGTTTGGCGAAAACACGAATCCGGTCGATCTGCGATGCGGTAAGAATGGGGGCGTAAGACATATAAATACCTTGGTTGTGACAGATGCGTCCGCGTCTCTCGGCTAGAACATCGTGTTATGGTTTGCGGCTTTCTCCGGAATCGGCTGGACCACGTCCCAATGCTCCACCAGCTTGCCCTGTTCCAGCCTTACGATATCCACCACGGCTTCGCCTCGTTCTCCCGGGGTACGAATCCAGTGGCTGTGCATGACGACGAAATCTCCATCCGAATAAGCATGTTTGATATCCAGTCGAGCTTGGGGAAAGTTCGTGCGCAGCCAGGCGATGAACTTAGTCAATCCTTCCCAGCCGTCTTCGATCAGCGGGTTGTGTTGCTTGTAGCTCTTGCCACCATAGAGCGCGATCGCAGACGCGACATCGAACTCGTTCAATGCTTTCTGAAAAAAGGCGATGGCCACTTTCCGGTTCTCTTCAGACATGCTTTACCTCCTGGCTTGGACTTCATTTCCGGGTTGATTGCGAGATGCAAAGAGAAAACGCATCTGGTGGTCGAGCAAAGCGTGGCCTTCAAAGTCAGGGAATGCCGCGATCAGACGGCGCTTCAGGTCCGACGGGGTATTGGCCTGAGACAAAGCCTCTTGCGCGACAGACAGATAATGCCGCATGGGGTCGAAAAGCTCGGACCCTCCGGGGGCGCCGTGTCCGGGAAGAATTTGGGCATAGGAAAGGTTCTGATACTTGCCCAGTGCGTCGGCCCAACTGGTGAATGCCTTCTCGCCGACAAAAACATGCACTCGGTTGTAGATGAGGTCCTGTGTGGCCAGAATGTGGTGATCGGGAAGGCCAACTACCAGGGCGGCCTCGGTTTCCGCATGCTTTAACAGGAAGAATTCCAGGGAGATGCCGTCGATCGTCTCCACTCCCGGGGCCACCAGGCGGCTTGGCCGTTCGGCGTGCGCTGGGATGAGGTCTCCGTGCTTTTCATGCTCCTCGGCAGCCACCCTGTCTCCGGCCGCTTCGATCTTCGCCTTGACTTCCTGCCAAGCGTAGATAGGAGCAGAGAAAGCGGCAGCCCCAAGCAGATGATCGGGGTGGTAGTGGGAGATGTATAGGCGCGTGATCGGCTTCTCCCGCGTTGCTGCGTAGTCCAATACTTCTCGCGCGTATTTCAGCATGTATTGCGCGTCAAGAACGATGAGCTGCATCGCCAATTCAAAGATGTGCGTGTTTACACGCCAACCGTCGTCCGGAGCGGTATAGGTATGTACGCTCACTCCGTGGGTTTGCGTCGTGGATATCGTACCTAACATCATTTCTTCCTTTCACTGCCCAGAGTTTGGGCAAGAATGGGTGGACAGTAAATGCAACAACGATCAAATAAGGGTCAAATAGCCATACAAGCTATCAAGTTCGGGGATCGAGCACGACCGCACCGACCACCTGCCTCTCCTCCAGCAACCGATGAGCTTCGGCGGTTTGGCTGAGAGGCAGAATCGCCGAAACCTGGGCGCGCAGTTTGCCATGGACCGCCTGGTCGACGAGATATTCCATGCCTTGGCGAACGAGTTCAGGTTTGGCGTTGAAGACGGGCAAATAAATACCTGTCATTGATTGGCACTTGCTCATCAGGCGCCTTGGTTCGAAGGGTTTGCCAGGCCCGCGGGTTGAGCCGAAAATAATGTAGCGACCGAAGGTAGCAAGGCACTCGAAGTTTTGTTCGAAGATCTCTCCGCCGATCGACTCCAGGATGATGTCTACTCCTCGGCCGCCGGTAGCTTCGAGAACGTCTTTCGGCCAGCCGGGAAGGTCGTACTCAACGGTCTTGTCTGCGCCGAGGCTTCGGGCGAAGGCCCGCTTCTCTTCGCTGCCGGCGGATGCGACGACGAATCCGGCTCCCATGGACTTGGCAATCTGAACGGCGAGGCTGCCGACTCCACCTCCGGCGCCATGCACCAGCACAGTTTCTCCGGAGCGAAGCTGGGTCGATGCATTCAGCATGAGCCAGGCGGTGAGTCCCTGGGTCGGAATCGCCGCCATCATGGCATCGTCTGCGGAGGAGGGCAGACACACTGTCGCGTTTGCCGGCGCAGCGACGAACTGCGCGTAGCCTCCGGAGGGCAGAAGCGCAATCACCTTCTTACCGATCAGGCTTGGGTCACCGAGTGGTCCGACTTCGGCGACATGCCCGACAGCCTGCAGGCCGGAGATGCGGGGTAAGCCTTTATCTTTGCCGACGTGTGTCTCGGCACGTGCGTAAATGCCCTGGCGTTCGCGGATGTCGACGAAGTTGACTCCCGAAGCGGTTACCTCGATCAAGACTTCGTCATTTTGCGGAGAGGGTTTTGGTACTTCTACATATTCGAGAACGTCTCGCTCGCCAAATCGAGAAAATTGAATCGCTTTCATATGACTTCCTTTCACCGGGGTTGCTTTGAACGGTTAAGTTCTTGGGCAGTTCGTAGTCGGATTTTCTGTTCGGCGAGCAAAAGCGGTTGTAGGGCCGCGCCTATCTTTTTTCGGCCCATGTCCGCCCCCGGGGCCAGCCGGGGCAGGTGTGCGAGCATGTGGCACCCGTCCGATTTCTTCCGGCCTTTGCTTGGGCAGATGCAGACCAAACACGGTGCGTCGCGGGCTGGACTCCTCCAGGCACACCAGGCCTCCGTGGTCGCGTGCTCCGCGTTCTGCGATCGTCAGTCCAAGACCGATGCCGTTTCCATCGCCGCTTACGAACGGCTGGAAGAGCGTTGCTCTTAACGATTCCGGCACACCAAGGCCGGTATCGGTGACTTGAATGTGAACCAGCGTTTGATCCTCGGAGAGAGCAATTTCGACTTGCCTGGGAGGGCGCCCACGTTTCGCCGCCTGACACGCATTGAGCAGCAGATTGTAGACAACGCTGCCCAGCCTCCTGTGATCCATCCAGGCATCGACCCGGGCCATGTCCCTGATGAGGATCTGAACTTGCGCCGCGTCCGGATGAGAGCGCAAGGTGGCCACAACGCTTTCAATAACCAGGTTGAGTGAACCTGGTTGCGAACGCAGAGTGTGCCCGGTCTCGGCGAAATGGAGCAAAGAATCGAGGAGTCCTGTGACGGTGTGAATCGCACTGGCGACGTCCTCGATCAGTGCCTCGCGATCTGGGGGAGGACCATTTGCGTTGCCGATGAATTCCAGGCTGGCGTAAACAGCTGACAAGTGTTGGCGAATATCGTGAGAGATGAATTGCGCCATCTCTCCAATCATGGCCAAGGGCTGTTGTTCGAGCAGTTCCCTTTCCGCATGGTGCAGTTCTTCTTTTTGCTTTTCAAGTAGTTGGCGAAGTCCCCGAACGTTCGACTTCTGCAGCCGGCGGTCGGCTGCCCATTTTGTTAACGCAGGCACACTTGACATCGAACCTCCGGCGGGGCTGTGAGGATTGAAAGGAGGGTTGAGTGGACTGGCGTTCCTATCATCCAGTTCGTAGAGGGCTTCGGTCGCAGACCGCAAGATCAGTCTGGCTGGGAATGGAAAGTGAGTAAATGCAATCGCGGTCAAACATGGGTCAAATATGGATAGATCTGTTGTTGCCTGCGATGCGGATCATCCTCATGCCTGGCGTTCACGGCGGATCCACTCCCTTATATAAGGAGGGCAGTGCAGCAGTTCGATACCATCGGCCTCGCACAGAGCGAGAAACTGCACTACACCCAAATCGACAAGGGTGACTTCCTGAAGGTCCAGAGCAGGCTCTTTGCCGTTGCTTTGGATTTGCTTCTTCAATTCACCAACATGCTCCGATTGAAAACGGCCAATCAGCCGGATCGTTGTTTTGCCGTGCGAAGATTGCTTTTCAATTTTCAAGGTTGACTGCGCTCCGATGGGTCCGGGAAAACCGGTGCAAGCCGCCTGCCAATTTAACTGTTTGAATCTGCGAGCTCGCCCCTAAATAAAACTTCTGACTCGTCAGCAATTCTGATTCTTCGGAAATCGGGAACCGAGACCAGCCGTAAGCACGACGTGCCCAAACCACAGCGGGAATGACATGTGCGATACTGCCCGCATCGCCAATCTGCATTGGGCAGCTTATGAAAAATGTAGAAACGCCAGGCGGCATCCCGGAGAACACGCCATCCGCACCGCCAATCCGCATCTCGTCGCTGTCCAGCGAGGCAGTGCTGGATGCCTTGAAGATGATCCTCCTCGACGCACCCCTGCGCGAGGTCCTAAGGAGCCTCGCGCTGCTAATTGAAGCGCAAAGCGAAGGCATGTTGTGCTCGATTTTCCTGCTTGAGCAAGATGGTTTGCACCTGCGATACGGGGCGGCCCCAAGCCTGCCGGCGCCCTACCGGGAGGCGACGGATGGCCTCGCGGTAGGTCCCAATTCCGGATCGTGCGGCACCGCCGCGTTCCTCCGCGAAGCCGTTTTCGCCGTCGACATACTGTCTGACCCGCGCTGGACGAAGTTTCGGGACAGCGCAGTGGCTGCGGGACTTCGCGCAGCCTGGTCGAGTCCCATCCTTTCCCACGACGGCAATGTGCTGGGCACGTTCGGCATGTATTACCGGGAAGCACGTAGTCCTGAGCCGGGTGAAATACAGCTGATTGAGGACGCAAGCCGCATCGCCGGCATCGCCATTGAGCGCGAACGAGCGCAGGCTGGATTGAAAACGGCCTTTGCTGAGGTCTCGAAGTCCGAAGGGCAACTGCGGCAAATGGTCGATGCCATTCCTCAAACCGTCGTGATGCTGGGAGCGGATGGAAGTATCCTCTATGCCAACCGGCGGGTGCTCGCGTACACGGGTCTGACGGAGGAGGAAGTCATGCTGACCGATTTTCGTTCTCACGTCTTCCATCACGACGATATGGACAGGTTGCGCGAGAGACGCAAGGAGGGGTTCGCAAGCGGAGTTCCTTGGGAGAACGAGGTGCGGGTGCGGCGGAAAGACGGCGAGTATCGCTGGTTTCTGATCAGCTACAATCCGCTTTTCGATGAGCAGGGCGCCATCGTTCGCTGGTGTGCCGCGGGCACGGACATCGAAGATCGCAAGCGCGGCGAAGAAAGGCTCCGCGAAGAGAATCTGGTGCTTCGCGAGGAAATCGACCGCTCTTCCATGTTCGAAGAAATCGTAGGCTCGTCCGTGCCGCTGCGCAGCGTGCTTGCCCAAGTGGCCAGGGTGGCGCCCACGGATTCCACGGTTCTGATTCTTGGTGAAACGGGGACGGGCAAGGAGTTGATTGCCCGCGCCATTCACAAGTTTTCGAAGCGGTCGCGCCGCGCATTCATCCGCGTCAATTGCGCGGCCATCCCTCCCTCCTTGATTGCTTCCGAGCTTTTCGGCCACGAGAAGGGGGCGTTCACCGGAGCCTTTCAGCGCCGGCTTGGTTATTTTGAAGCCGCACATGGCGGAACCATCCTCCTCGACGAGATCGGCGAGCTCCCTCTGGAAACACAGGTGGCCCTGCTGCGCGTGCTGCAGGAAAGGGAGTTCGAGCGCGTCGGTAGCAGCCAACCGGTGTCCGTCGACGTGCGCGTACTCGCAACCACCAACCGCGAGCTGGAGGCTGCGGTCACCGCAGGAAGCTTCCGCAAGGATCTCTTCTACCGCCTCAACGTGTTCCCGATTTACGTACCGTCTTTGCGCGAACGAAAGGATGACATTCCCCTGCTGGTGGAGTATTTGGTCGAACGTTATGCCAAAAGAAGCGGCAAAAGGATCAGGCATATCTCGAAGCAGACCCTGGATCTGCTGCAAGCCTATGACTGGCCCGGGAACATTCGCGAAATGCAGAACATCATAGAGAGGGCTGTGATCCTTTCTGATGGAGATGGAAAGCCCTTCTCAGTCGACGAGACATGGCTGCAGCGCAAATCGATCCCCCTGCCTGGACTCAGGCTTTCCCAAGCCGGTATTCTGGCCGAGGATAAGAAAGAGCTTGTTGAGCGCGAGAGAAAGGCGATCGAAGCAGCCTTGGCGGAGTGCCAGGGGCGCGTTTCCGGGCCAGGCGGTGCAGCTGCGAAGCTGGGGATTCCGCACCAGACGCTGGAATCGAAGATCGCCAGGCTTGGCATTGACAAGCGCCGGTTCAAGAATCGGCTCCCGAGCCAGGGCCCGGCCTAACGAGGAGTCGTACCGCACCACTTTCTCTACCGTCGCGCATGTCAGATTTTCTCCGTCCATCTTCCGAACAGTCAGGATTCCTGAAGAGTCAGTAATTTTTTCTTAGAGTAAGCCACGCACAATCAATAAATGATGGTGGAGTTCCGGTTGCATGGATCATCCACCGAAGGGTTCTTCCTGGGTGCGTCCACGAAGGCCCGAGAGTCATCAAAATCACTTTTGGTCGAGTCGAGCCACACAGACGACTGTAGACAGACACGGGCAACGAGTAAATGCAACGACGGTCAAACATCGGTCAAATAGCAGTCGGGCAAGCGAAAAGCGCCGGCAACGATCATTCCGGCGACACCGGGCAGACTCCATGAACGTTTCTCAGCCAAACCGCGTGCGCTTCGGAGCTTTCGAGCTTGACCTCAAGAGCGGAGAGTTGCGGCCGCTGGAGCCAGAGAATGGCCAGCGCACGATTGTGTTGCAGGAACAGCCATTTCAGGTGTTGCGCTTACTCATTGAGCGCAACGGCGAAGTAGCTACCCGCGAGGAGATCAGGAAAAACCTCTGGCCCAACGACACGGCTGTCGATTTCAACCACTCCATCAACGTAGCCATCGGAACCCTGCGCAGAGCTCTCCGCGACTCCGCCGAGGAACCGAAATATATCGAGACTGTAGCCCGCAGGGGCTACCGATTGATTGCTCAAACAGAGTGGGTAACAAGCGCGGAGGAACTGCCCACCGTCGAGGCCGATCCCAAGGATGACGACGGTGGCAACGGGACAGTTACGCCCGCAAGCGTATGGGAAGGGGGCGGGCTCATTGGCAAGAAGGTCCTACATTATCGAGTGCTGGAGGTCATCGGCGGTGGCGGCATGGGTATGGTGTATAAGGCCGAGGATCTGAAGCTGGGGCGTCGTGTGGCCTTGAAGTTTTTGCCCGAAGAGCTGACCAGCGACCCGCTGTCTCTGCGCCGGTTTGAGCGGGAGGCCCAGACTGCATCCTCCTTAAACCACACCAACATCTGCACCATTCATGCCATCGAGGAGTATGAGGGCCTGCCTTTCATCGTGATGGAGTTGCTGGAAGGGGAGACTTTGCGCGACCGTCTGGCTGCGTCAAATGCAAAACCTCTTCAGCTCCAAGCTTTACTTGAGATCTCGGCCGAGATCTGCAACGGTCTCGAAGCCGCTCACCGCAAGGGCATCATTCACCGCGACATCAAGCCGGCAAACATTTTTCTGATGCGGCAGGGGCCAGTCAAGATATTGGACTTTGGTCTGGCGAAGTTGGCCGCCACCGACGATCAGGAGGAAGAAGGGCACTCGAGGGGGCAAAGCCGCTCGACTTCTCAACCCGGCATATCTCTTCACCAGAAAAGCTCGGCGGCCATTCAGGAGGCAGATGCGAGCCTGACGCGTACTGGTATGGCCATCGGTACCGCCGGCTACATGTCGCCCGAGCAGATCAAAAAGGAAAGGTTGGATGCGCGCACCGACCTCTTTTCCTTCGGCCTTGTCCTCTACGAAATGACGACTGGGCAACGTCCTTTTACCGGCCACACAGCGGAAGCGGTGCACGCCGCGATTCTGCACCAGGAGCCGGCGGCAGCCCATGATCTGAACCCGTCAGTCCCGGCCGGACTAGACGCCATCATCGCCAAGGCTCTCGAAAAGGAGCGTGCGCAGCGATACCAGTCCGCGGCTGACCTGGCAGCCGATCTGGAAGCGTTTCAGGGTCGCACGCGTCGCCCGCTTGGCCACATCTGGACGTGGCTCGCCACAGTTGCGCTGTTGTTTTTGGTCGTCGCGGGCAGCTGGACTTGGTGGTGGGTCCGGCACAAATTCACGCTCTCGGCCCAGGACACTGTCGTGCTCGCCGACCTCGACAATAGAACTAGTGATCCCATTTTTGACGATGCCCTTAACACAGCGATACGGGTTGCATTCGAACAAACGCCATTTCTAAATCTTCTCGCTCCGGACAAAGTCCGCGGGACGCGGCAGTTGTTTCACCAGCCAGAGGACGCTAAGCTCACACCGGAAAGAGCGCGCGAGGTTTGCCTGCGCACCCAGAGCAAAGCAGTGATTGCGAGTTCCATCGCCGACGAGGGAAACCACTTCGGTCTGGAGCTGGACGGAATCGAATGCGCCACTGGCCGCACCATCGCCCACTTCACACGCGACGTGGGCGGCAGGGGCGAGATCGTTCACACGTTGGGAGCAATGGCGGTCGAGCTGCGGCGCAAATTGGACGAGCCCCCGGTTTCGTTGCAGAGGTTCAATGAACCACTCGACCAGACCACCTCTCCGTCTCTGGAGGCTCTGCAACTGCTCGCCCAGGGATATAAGCATCATTCTGCGCGAGACGATGCCGCCACTTCCTACTACCAACGCGCGATCGAGGTAGATTCAAACTTTGCGTTGGCCTATGTCGCGCTGGGAGCTCGTTACTCGAACCTAGGGGAGATGGAGCTGGCATCGACGGCCGAGAAGAAGGCTTATGAGCTGCGCGACCGGCTGACCGGACCGACCCGTTTCATGGTTGAGACCCTCTATTACGACCTCGGCACGGGAGAAATGGAAAAAGCGTACCCGATCCATGAGCAGTGGGTGCAGACATTTCCCCTGGATCCAAGGGCTCACATTAACTTCTCTTTTTTTCTGCAAGAACTGGGACAGTATGAGCATGCTGCCGCCGAATCACGCGAATCTGTGCGCCTTTTGCCGTCGGTGGCAACCTATACCAACCTGGTGGCAACAACCATCCTGGCCAACCGGCTGGACGAGGCGAAAGCCGCCTACGATGAGGCGGAAGCCCGCGGATTCACAAATCCGTCTCTCCATAGCCTGAGACAACTGGTAGGTTTTCTGCAGCAGGATGAGCCGGCCATGAAAGAGCAGTTGGCGTGGGCGGTGGCCCATCCGGAATTGGGGAGCCCGGTATTCAAGGGGGAAGCCAATGCCCAGGAATACTACGGACGTTTCCGCTTGGGTACCCACTGGTTGCGCCAGCAAACTGGCGCAGACAAGGCAAGTCCTGCAGTCCGGTGTTGCCCTTGACGACGCGGATTTTGCCCTTCAGGAAGTGGAGGCCGGCCTTATAACGAACGCCCGGAAATTGGCGTCAGGTCCTTTCAATGGACCTCTCGACCGTGACACGCGGTTGGAGTTAGCACTGCTGGCGGCACGTAGCGGAAACGTTGAGCGGGCACGGCAACTCTCCGATGCCATCAGCCAGGAATTTCCGCTGGATACCCTCACTCAGAGCTACTCCTTGCCAACCGTCCGCGCAGCCATCCAATTGCAGCAGAATGATCCCGCTGGAGCGATTGAGAATCTGCGCCCTGCTCTCAAATACGATCTGGCCTACCCAAACCCTTTCAACGATCTTTATCCTGCGTACCTTCGCGGGCTCGCCTATCTTCGAATGAATAACGGCCGTATGGCCGCGCAGGAATTTCAAAAGTTGATCGATCATCCGGAAATCATTGGGCGGTTTGTTACCGGATCGCTTGCGCGGCTTCAGCTCGCGCGTGCTCAGGCGATGCTTGGGGACCGAGTCGCCGCGCGCAAATCTTATCAAGAGTTTCTGCTTTTATGGCAAGAAGCGGATCCTAACATTCCAAGCTACAGACAAGCTAAAGACGAGTACAAGAGGCTGAATACGCAGGGATCCTGACTGTTCATTGAACAAGCTCCGGAACTCTCAACTTCGACGAAAGCCGATGAACCTTTCCTGTCGCGCTCTGTCGGCAATTCAGGAACCTTTATGAACGCAGGCGTTCAGTATTCGATCCACTCCTTGAAATGTGAAGCCAAACCTATCCGCCGAGACGATTCGTGGTCGTAGTAGTCCGACCATTGCACAATTCTTGCGCGCTCGACTCGTACGATCGTTGACCCATGCAAGACCACTGGAAATAGGTAACTGCTCGAGCCGCAAGGAACTGTTCGCGTCGCGGTGAGCTTCCATGCGGCGATGGCGTAATCTCCACCCTCCATGAGGGAAACCACTTCCAGCGCAGTATCCGGGAACAGGTCATGAGCTTTCTCAAAGAATTCGGCCAACCGGAGCTTGTCCGTAACTTCGAGTGAGAGGGCATGGTCATTGAACTTGAAGCGCTTATCAAAGTGCTCTACAGCTTCAGAAGTACGCCCATCTTTCAAAGCGGCCAACGCTATCTGGAGGATCAACCGCGGCGCTTTCACCGGGATTGCGTTGTCATGATACCGCGCCTGGGGCGCTCGGGTCGATTCCAGTTCACGCGACGCCTTGATCACAGCCGAGGAACAGAGACACTTTCGCCGATCCTCATGCCCGAGCGGCCAACTTTAAAATGCGAGCCGCTCGGCTGGGACCATATGCCGGAGATATTGCCAGGACTCCACCAGAAGGTCCATAACCACAATCACCAACACGATTCTGAAGCTCACGTTGATCCAGTAGTTCATCTGTGCCAAAGCGTGAAGATTCGCGGCCGAACTGACCGGAACGAAATAGACCTTGGTGAACGCCAGCATCGCCGTGGTCGCGGCTCCAAAAAACTTGATTAGTAGCTGGACCGGGGCCTCCCAGCGGTCGCTGCCACGGGCAAGAGCCATGATTTTGACTGCGAGTTGCGCCAGCAATAGAACTAATATCGCGATATAAAAGGGGCGCCACACCGGGCCGAATCCGGCAGACAGCTTGGTTAGGAACAGCGCTCCCGGACCTAGAACCAGAAAGGGGTGCTGCGGAATCGCAAGCACATACAACATCCAAAGACAGTGGACCACGAGGTCTGCAATTCGGCTGGCGAGCGATTTCTGCTTCTTAGGGTGCGTGAGGGGCGGCAACTTCATAGGATCCCACGCGTTCCAAGCCGGGCCTTCACCATACTGCCTGTGGACAAATTCCAGGGCCGCGAAAGTCAACGTCATCGCACTCCAAAAGATCAGTAACACAGGCACAAGCTGCAAGAAGCTTCTTAGAATGTTCGCTGCGAACGCGCCGGGGCTGGGGGAAAAGAGAAACGTGCCCACGTGCGCCAGAAAGTAAAGCAACACGACGAAGGGCGCCGCCTTGCGCAGAGTAAGCAGATAGAAAGGAAAGAGCGCGGGCCCGATGAGATAGTGCTGCGGCAGATACCGCGCCGCGACTACCATTGGCCGGCCGTGCGCTTTTAGGGTCGCCGCGACCTCGCTTTCGGTCAGCGGCCTTCCCATCTCTTCAACACGTGCATCCATCTCCGCCAACAGATTGACGCGCAACTCCGCCAGCACATCCTCCCTGGTTCCTGCTGCAAGATGCTGGCCCACGGCCTGCAAGTAACGCTCGAGTAAGTCCATCGTCTTTACCTCTTCGTCCGGTCTTTCAGGATTTTGTGTAGCGATTCATTGATTCCGTTCCACTCCGTCAGCAGCTGCGCCAGGATCGCCTCCCCCTCGCGCGAGAGCCGGTAAAATCGCTTGTTTCTCTTGTCTTCTTCGCGCCATTCGCTCTTCAACAGCCCCTGCGTCTCCAATCGCCGCAGCAAGGGGTAGAGCGTGCTCTCCTCAATCGCCAATCCTTCGTCGGCCAGCGCTTTGCGCAAGGTGTAGCCGTAGTGCTCCTCGCGCAATTGGGCCAGGACTGCGACGATCAGGCATCCTCGTCTCAGTTCGAGGCGGAGGGATTCGAACATTCCGTTGTCTGAGCTCGGGTTCATACTGTATGAAGCATACTGTATGACACATAGTGTGCGATGTCAAGTATTAATTCCAGAGCGGATGACCTGCCCTGTAGTCGCGCCGGTCTCGGCTCTTGAACCATAGACATAAGCGTGCGATGCTCACACATCGAGGGTTCTCCCCGGTGCGTACAAAAATCGAAATCGATGACCAGTTGTTGAGTAAGGCTATGCGCTGTAGCGGCGTCCGCACTAAGAAGGCTGCTGTGGAAGCGGGTCTGCGCCTATTGGTTAAGACACAATCACAATCGGCGATTGGTCGACTCCGCGGTAAAGTGCAATGGGAGGGAGATTTGAACGAATCCCGCCTCGGTCGCAAGCAAGATTAGCTTCTGACCATGTACGCAAGACGATCGACTGCACGACTTCGACCCGTTGAGAACTTTCTCGGCCTTCGCGTCGTCCATCCTTAGCCTGCTACCGCGCTTCGAGTACAGAAGGAGACTCCCTGGTTGACGGCTGAGACGACCGATCCCAAGCTTCGACGTAATTCGCTGGGTCTTCCGGAACTGGTGTTCCAGGGAGTTACGCACATCGCGCCGGCGACCAACATGGTGTTCACGTTTCCGATCATCGCCCTCAAAGCGGGACCGGATATGCCGCTCTCCTTCCTGCTGGCTACGGTCGTCTGCTTCTTCATCGGAAATACGGTGTCGCAATTTTCCCAGTACATGCCGTCGAGCGGAGGCTACTACTCCTTCGCCACGCGCGGATTGGGGAGCCGTATCGGTTTCATGGCGACCTGGAGCTACCTGGTCTATGACCTGCTGGGGTCGGCCGGGTCTACGGGTTTTCTTGGCTATCTGATCTCGGACATGCTGCGGGCTGGGTTTGGCGTGAAGGTGCCCTGGTGGCTGATCGCGCTGGTGACGTTCGCTGTTATCTGGACACTTACTCACCGCGGGATTCGGATTTCTGCGCACGTCACTGCGATCCTGGGCGGGCTCGAGTTGATGATCATGCTGTCGCTCGCGATCACCTTCCTGATCCACCCTGGACCTGGATCAAGGTACCTTGCGCCGCTCGATCCGTCGTTATCACCACACCATTTCGGAGGTATTTTGGCCGGGATGGTTTTCTCTATCCTTGCGCTCAGCGGGTTCGAAGGTCCCGCGCCGCTGGCCCAGGAAAGCCGCCGCGCCGGAACATCCGTTGGCCAGGCGGTCATGCTCTCGCTGGTTGCGACCGGCGTTTTCTACGTCTTCACTTCCTACGCAAGCGCCATTGGATGGGGCACGAGCGATATGGCGGCCTTCGCCGCCCATGCAAATCCGTACTACGCCCTTGGCCACGCGTTTGGGGTGCGGGATGGTGGTTCGTTGTGCTCGCCCTGATTAACAGCTCGATAGGAGTCGGGCTCGCGAGCACCAACTCGGCGTCCCGTGTCTTGTACACGATGGGTCAGGCGGGCACGCTTCCCGCCCGATTTCGGCCGGATCGATCCTGTTCACCAGACGCCCACCTTTGCCATCGCCATCGTGCAGATCGTTGGCATCGTGGCGGTCCTGCTCATCGGGCTGCTGCTAAAGCCCGCATATATCTTCGGATTGCTGGAAACCATTGCCACGCTGGCGGTGATCGTGATCTATTGCATGGCAAACCTGGCGCTTACGTCGTATATGCGCCGGGAGCATCGGGAAGATTTCAGCGTTTGGCATCACGTCGTGTCACCCTGGATCGGCACATTGGCGCTGTTGCCGGTGCTCTTCGTCACCATCTATCCCGTACCTGCATGGCCGTATAACATCACGCCTTATTTGTTCGTGGCCGCACTGATCGGGGGATTTGTTTATATGCAGCGGCTTGAGTCGCGCAAGCCTGGGGCGCTGCTCAGGGGAGCCACTATGATGGTGGGCAGTCGCAGTACCGTGGAGGGTGAAGTGGATTGGGATAAGCCGATCGCTCCACTGTAGAGTCCGTGCTCGTATGGAACCGGGTTAATCTCAGAGAGAATCGGGTTGGCTTTTAATGATCACCTTCAGCATTCACGTGAGGTCCAGGTTCACCCAGGACTCACGTCCTGGGCATTCTCGCCATCCCTGCGGGACTGGTTCAGATATACCCTGATAGCTGACTTGTTTTCAGTGAGTGCTGTCCAAATCAATGATCGAGAAAAGCTAATTTGAACAAGTTGATCCGAGCCTTCACCGGAGGTTCGAGGTAAAGAGGACGCTATGAGCTTTGGTTCGCTGGTCTTCACGCCCCTGGTTAAGAAACTGCAGGAGCGCTATGGCAGCCGGCGGCAGTATGAGCGCATGGAGAATTCCGGCGGCTCGCAAGATCGCTTCACTCCCTTCGAGTCAGAGTTCCTGGCCCAGCGAGACAGCTTTTACTGGGCGACGACTGGCGCGACCGGATGGCCCTACGTCCAGCATCGCGGTGGCCCCAAGGGTTTCCTCAAGGTGATTGACGATCACACCCTGGCGTTCGGGGATTTTCGCGGAAACAAGCAATACATCAGCACTGGGAATTTGCTTACGGACAGCCGTGTCGCGATCATCATGGTCGACTATCCGCGGCAGGCTCGTCTTAAGATCCTCGGACGGGTGGAGATCCTGGAAGGGGATGCGGCAAAGAGTTGGCTGGACCGGGTTCGGGTGCCGGGAGAAAAGACAGTCATCGAGAGAGTTTTCGTAATCCATGTCGAAGCGTACGACTGGAACTGCCCGCAACACATTACGCCACGCTACACCGCGGAAGAGATCCGCGAAGGGATGCAATCCATCGAGAGGCGGATGGAAGCGTTGGAGCAGGAAAATAAAGCGCTGCGCAAAGAGCTTGCAGAGTTTCGCGCCAGCTGACCCCGAGGCGAAGGATAATTATGGAGGGCCTGAAAGGAGCTGCCACCATGACCTCGCGTCCACCACTTCCCCCATTTACTCAAGAGACGGCGGTGCAAAAGGTTCGTCTCGCAGAAGATGGCTGGAATACACGCAACCCGCAGAAAGTCTCTCTTGCCTATACGGTCGATTCCAATTGGCGAAACCGTGCCGAGTTCATTAACGGTAGAGAGCAAATCGTGGCGTTCCTCTCCAGAAAATGGACGAAGGAACTCGACTACCGGCTGATCAAGGAGTTGTGGGCATTCACCGGTAATCGCATTGCGGTGCGCTTTGCCTATGAACATCACGATGATTCAGGGAACTGGTTCCGCGCTTACGGAAATGAGAATTGGGAATTTGATGAGGAGGGGTTGATGTATGCGCGGCATGCCAGCATTAACGACTTGCCGATCAGCGAAGCCGAGCGCAAGTTCCATTGGCCCTTGGGGAGAAGACCCGACGAACACCCGGGATTAAGCGCGCTGGGCTTGTAGTGAGTGCGTGAGAACCGGCGGAGCCCGAGACATTCTCCGTGATAAGCCAGGATCCAGGTCGGGGTTCACTTACCGATCTGGTGAAAGCATTCGAAAAGAACGTTTTCAGCCCAGGTACGCTGGTGCGAACCTGGGGCACCCGTCCAGGTAACTGACGTCTGTCTTAGGGATAGAGCCGTAAGTTTGCCACCACGGGCGTGGCTGTCCAATTACGGAGCCAGTAGTCCTCGGGCGGATATTTTTCTTTTGCTTGAGCGGGCATGGCGAGCCAGAAGTGGTTCATCGAGAGCCGTTATCCCACTCAAGCCAAAGTACGGCTTGAATGGGGCACCCAGCATTCGTTAGAGAATCAGAGGGTTAGTTGTCTATGAAGCCACGCTTCAGGGCGATGGTGACTGCGTGGGTGCGGTCATTCGCGCCGAGTTTGGAAAGAATGCTTTTCATATGGCCTTTTACGGTAGCTTCCGAAAGGTTCAGTTCTGACGCGATGATTTTGTTGGAGCTTCCCATTGCGACTTTGCGAAGTACAGCGACCTCCCGATCGGTGAGCGCATCTTCGGTCATGTGGTCGGCGAGTTCGGCAGCGATTTCGGGCGGAACGCGCCGCCGGCCATCGTTCACAGCCCGGATCGTATCCAGCAATTCCTTGCGCAGCATATTTTTTAGAAGGTAGCCGGAGGCGCCGGCCTTGAGGGCGCGTAAGGCTTGAACATCGCCCTGGTAGGTAGTCAGCACAATGAAGCGGGCGCCGGAAAATTCGCTGCGAATTGCTGTGATTGCCTCGATACCATTCATGCCCGGCATCTGCAAGTCCATCAGAGTCACGTCCGGATGATGGAGGCGAAAAAGCTCGATGGCCTCTTCTCCAGTGGTCGCTTCGGCGACCAGCTCGATATCGTCCTCTCCGTCTATGACCGCTGCGATTCCCTCGCGCAGAAGGGGATGATCGTCCACGGCGAGAACTCGGATTTTTTTCATCACGGAGCTCTTCCTCCCTCGTAGCGTCCAATATAGTTGAACCCGTCGCACAGCGCAGGCCCCAGAAGGATAGGGCCACAACCCTCCTTTCGAGACCGTCGTGGACGCTCAACGTTTACCCCAGCCACCTCCGCCCGGCGTTTCGAGGTGCAGTATGTCTCCTTTGGCAAGACGATGGCTGCACTTTCCGGGCAGCGCCGTCATTTCTGAGCCTTCGCCCTGGGCGAGCCACGCGCGTCCCGCCGCACCTGGTTCTCCACCCTGCAATCCGTAAGGCCGCAACTTTCTGCGCTCCGCCAGCAGTGTCACTTGCGCATCGGCGAGCAGCTCGACCTCCCGAATCAGTCCATCGCCACCACGAAACTGGCCGTCTCCGCCCGATCCGTAACGATACGCGTAACGGCGAACCCGGAATGGATAGGCGTACTCCAGCGCCTCGATGGGGGTGTTCAGAGAATTGGTCATGTGCGTCTGTACGCCCGAGATGCCATCGAGTCCTGGGCGCGCGCCCATGCCACCGGCTGCTGTCTCGTAGTAGGTGAAGGGCTCGCCGGTGCGCGGATCGAACCCTCCAATGGTCAAATTGCTCATGGTGCCGGCGCTGGCCGCCGGCACGCGCGCTGGAATAGCCTGCGCCAGAGCACGCATTAGGACGTCCACAATCCGCTGCGAGGTTTCGACGTTGCCGCCGGCGACCGGGGCGGGGGGCAAGGCATCCACGATGCTACCCAGCGGAGTATGCAAAGTGAGCGGCCGCAGGATCCCAGCGGTCGCGGGCGCGTCTTCTCCTAACAGGCAGCGCAGCATATAGAAGCACGCCGAGAGGGTGATCGCGCGGACGGCGTTCACACTGCCCGCAACCTGGGCTGAGGAGCCGGCAAAGTCCACATCCAACGCCGCGGCCTCGGGGTCGAAGCGCAGCCGCACGGCAATCTTGCGCAAGCCATCGGTCACGCCGTCGTCGTCCAGCCAATCCTCCGCGCTGAAATCACCGGCCGGCATGTTGCGCAGCTCCGCCCGCACCAGCCGCTCGGAATAATCGAGTAGCTCTTCGATCAAGGCGTGCAGCTTCTCTTCGCCGTACTTCTCTACCAACTGCAGCACGCGCTGTTCGCCGACGCGGCATGCACCGATCTGCGATTCCAGGTCGCCTTCGCGTTCTTTGGCAGTGCGCACGTTGAGCAGAATCAGGTTCAGCATCTCGCGATCGACGCGGCCGCCACGGACAATCCGTACCGGCGGAATGCGAATGCCCTCCTGAAAAATTTCGTTGGCCGGTCCCATCGATCCAGCAAAGGTTCCTCCCACGTCCGCATGGTGGGCACGATTGGAGACATAGAAGGCAGCCTGATCCTGCCCGGGCAGAAAGACCGGGAGCACCATGGTGATATCCGGAAGATGGGTTCCACCGGCGAAGGGATCATTGAGGATAGCGATGTCACCGGGGGCAAATGGCAATGGCCGCAACGGCGGCTTGCACCGACATGGGCATGGAGCCGAGATGCACCGGCATGTGATCGCCCATGGCGATCACCCGCGCCTGGGCATCGAAGATGGCGCAGGAATAGTCGCGCCGCTCCTTTATGTTGGGCGAGAGCGCAGTGCGCCGCAGGGCCGCGCCCATCTCTTCGGCAATGGAGTGCACCGCGCTCTGAAAGATCGCCAGCTCTACGGGATCGGCAGCGGCAAAGCTCATGCGCGATCCTCCTCTGCAATCGAGATGACCAGATTCCCGAAGCCGTCCACCTGCGCGCAGCAACCGGGCGGCAACGCGGTCGCCGAAGTATATTCGGTAATCATCGCGGGCCCTTGGATTGTGTCTCCGGGCGCCAGTCCTTCGCGTTTGTAGTGGCGCGTGGGCAGGAATTCACCCGCGAAATGTACCGGGCGCTGCGCATAACAGGCGGCAGTTCCATCGCCGGTCACGGGCTCGCGATACGCAGGCGCGTAGGACTCACCGGCTGCGATCATGCGCAGCCGCAGATTCACAATCTCTACCGGTTTCGACATATCGCAGAATCCGTAACGCTGCTGATGCAGGCGATGAAAGTCTGGCGATGGATTGCGATGGAGACTGCTTATCGAAAGGAACATTCAGTTCGTATCCCTGCCGGCGGTAGCGCACGTCCACTGTGCGTTGGGCCACACCCTGCAGGCCCTCGGCGGTGAAGTCGGCGACCCCGCGCTGCTCAGTTCCGCGAAGATGTCTTCAAGAGTCTCGATCGCATCGCCCGGCAGCATCACTGTGCGGGAATAATCGCGCACGGCATCCGCGAGCAAAATGCCGATCGCCGAGAGTGCGCCAGGCATGGCGGGAACCAGCACCGTGGGAATGCGCAAGGCGCGGGCCAGCGAACAAGCATGGAGCGGCCCTCCACCACCAAAGGCCACCAGGGTGAATTGACGCGGGTCGTGGCCGCGCTCGACAGAGATCACGCGGATGGCTTTCTCCATTTGCGTTTCCACGACACGGAGGATTCCGGCGGCGAACTCTTCGCCGCTGGCCAGTGGCCCCTTTTCTTCATGCATGATCCGCGCGGTGCGCGGTTGATCGAGCCGCACTCCTCCGCCCAGAAAGCGTATCCTGATCCAGCCGGCCAAGCAGAAAGTTCGCATCGGTAACGGTCGGCATGGTTCCGCGGCCAAAACAGATCGGCCCCGGCTGCGCGCCGGCGGACTCGGGTCCTACGCGCAACATGCCGCCGGCGTCGAAGCGGGCGATCGATCCGCCTCCCGCTCCGGCGGTATGGATGTCAAGCATGGGCATGCTTACCGGCACACCGGCGACCATCGACTCGCGCGTTAGCTGCGCGCCTCCGGTGGCCGCATCGGAGAGGAAGACATCGGTCGATGTGCCGCCCATATCGAAACCGATGATGCGTTCGAAGCCGGCCCAGCGCGCCACTTGGCAGGCGCCGATGACGCCGCCCGCCGGACCCGACAACACCGTGCGCACAGGCTCCGGCGCGGCGCTCCGCGCGGAGATGATGCCGCCTGAGGACTGCATCACATCCACCGCCCGCCACCGTGGTGGCTGGGCGACGCTCTGCTCCAGATGCAGGAGATAGCTTTGCATTCTGGGCGCGAGGTAAGCATTCACGACCGTGGTCGATGCCCGCTCATACTCGCGGAACTCGGGCAGAATGCGGTGCGAGGCGGAGATGGGCAGACCGAGATGGCCCAGTGCTGCTTCCACACGCCGTTCCGTCTCTGGATTGGCAAATGAAAATAACAGCGAGATGGCTACCGCCTCTGCTCCGCTGGCGCGTATCTCGTCAAGCAGAGACTCTAACTCTTCTTCTGTCGGCGAGCGCAGGATTTCTCCTTCGGCGCTGACGCGCTCCGGCACGCCGAAGCGCAGCGTGCCGGGCACCAAGCATACCGGCAAAGGCACAAACCAGTCGTAGAGCTTGCTGCGTGTCTGACGTCCGATGGCAATGGTGTCTTCAAAACCCGCCGTGGTTACAAATGCCACCCGCGCCCCTTTCCTTTCCAACATGGTGTTGGTTCCCACGGTGGTGCCGTGACGCACGTCGAGCGCTTTGCCTACGCTAATGCGCGCCAAGCCATCGAGCACGGCCTGGGAAGGATCGGTGGGAGTGGAAAAGACTTTGAGGACCTGGAGTTCTCCGGCTGCGAGATAGACGCAATCGGTAAAAGTGCCCCCGGTGTCAATCGCTACTCGCAAGTGTTAGCTCTCGTCGCGCTGATGATTCTCGTGTAGGTTCCATTGGATCGCATTTATCCCGTCGCGACCCTCAGTCTGGGCACTTCGGCGCGTAGTTGACTTACTGCATGGGGCATATCTTCCACAGCCGTGTTTCCAAATCCCAGGATGAAACCCTGGCGGGGAGCCTCACTCAAATAAGACGGGGAGAGCGGCCACAGCCAAAGGCCTTTGCGCGCCGCCCTGGTGGCAATTTCGTGATCACTCATCCCCCTGGGCAACGTCACTGTCAAATGCATGCCGGCTTGCGTGCCGTGAACTTCTAAGGACGACCCGAATTGGTCGCGGATATTCTCGACCAGCGCTGTTCTTCGTTCGCTGTAAAGCAAGCGCATGCGCCGGATGTGGCGGGCGAAATGTCCCTCGCGCATGAAATCTGTGATTACTTCCTGATGGAGGTAGGGCGGGAAGATATCCATCGAGGTGCGAACGGCAATGAAGTGGTCGACCAGATCCGGCGGGATTACGATGTACCCGAGACGCAAAGAGGGGAAGAGAACCTTGCTGAAGGTTCCGATATAGATAACGCGAGCATTCCGGTCCAGCCCCTGCAGAGATGCGATCGGCATGCTTTCAAAGCGGTACTCGCTATCGTAGTCGTCCTCGATGATCCACGACCCGGAACTCTGTGCCCAGTTCAATAGCTGCATGCGGCGCGATGCGCTCATGGTCGATCCAAGAGGATATTGATGGGAAGGCGTAACGTAGGCAGCCCTCGCCTTTGAGCATTGCTTGATTCCGGCGGATACAATCATGCCGTCCTCGTCGACGGGCACCGGAACCAAACGGCAACCCGCGCCTGCGAAAACGCTACGCGCCAGCCGGTACCCGGGTTCCTCCATCCAGACAGCGGTTGCGTTGCCAAGGAGAACGCGCGCCGAGATTTCAAGGGCCTGCTGGGAACCAGCAACCACCATGACCTGGCTGGGATCGCAACGGACCGCTCGCGCGGTTCGCAGGTAGTCGCAAATGACCTCACGGCAACTTTCGGAACCCCGCGGATCGGTGTTGTGTATCGCCCTTAGGCTTGGGCCTTTGGAGTGACGCGTGATGAGGTTCGACCAAATGGGAAACGGAAAGCGATCAAATGCCGGCTGGTGCACGCTAAACGCTCCCCATCCCCCAACCCATGGCGGCCGGGTAAATTTTGTTAGAAGCAAAGCACGCCGTGCGATAGGACGCGGGCCCGAGCCTTCCTGCACGAGGGTGGCGTTTTCTCTTCGCAGATGGTGAGGCTTTCGGGTAGAGACTCCGACACAAACGTTCCCGCGCCTTTACGGCTCTCGAAATATCCCTCGGCCAACAATTGCGCGTATGCATTGAGGACTGGGATGCGCGAGATTCCCAACTCTATACCGAGCGTGCGCGAGGACGGCACACGCTGCCCGGGTCGTATATTGCCACCGACAATGGCTGAGAGAAAACCGTCGTAGATCTGCTTGTGAAGAGGTTTCGCAGTTTTCCTGTCTACGGCGATAACCGGCGCGATCGCTTCGGATACTTTAGCCATGCACTCATGCTAGTGGCTATAACGATCTAGGGGCAAGGGCTTATTTATTTAAGACCACTTTTTTATCCTTCAGGGCAGGCTCTGCGGGATTGATGCAGGCTCTCACGTTCACCCAGGACTACGTCCTGGGCTACTCTCAGCAACTCTCAGCCGTCCCTACGGGACTGTTCCGATGCACCCTGATAGCTGACTTGTTTTCAGCGAGTGCTGTCCAAATTCGCCGATCGGAAAAAAGCTGATTCGGACAGGTCTGACTTTCAGCGGCTCCCTTCGGCAAGCTCAGGGCAGGCTCTTCGCGACTGAGATTTGCTCGCAGTGAGTTCTCAGGCGTACACTTCAGCAACCGTAGACTTGTTTTTCCGCGGGGCGCAGAGCAGACGGCTTATATTAAAGCTCTACACCACCAGAGGCTTATCGTTTGAACGGCATGTACGGCTGGCTGGCTGAAGCCTCGGGCGAACAAAAGCGTACGCTGATTGCGGCGTTTTTAGGCTACATGCTCGACAGCATGGACGTGATGCTCTATGCGCTGGTGCTGGGCCAGGTTCAGCGTGAGCTGCATCTCTCCGCTGCGATGAGTGGGGCCATGGTGTCGGCAACGCTGATAGCGGCAGCAGCCGGCGGTGTGGGCTTCGGGTGGTTTGCCGACCGGTTTGGCCGGGTGCGCGCGCTTATTTGGAGTGTGCTGGTTTATTCCATCGGCACTGGGCTTTGCGGTTTCACGCAAACTGCCGCGCAACTGATGCTCTGCCGCGTGCTGCTTGGCCTTGGCATGGGTGGGGAATGGGCCTCCGGTGCGGCACTGGTGGCTGAAACCTGGCCGGCACGCCATCGCGGCAAAGCGCTCGCGTTGGTGCAAAGCGCATGGGCGGTTGGCTACGCACTGGGTGCGGCCGTGGTCGCGGTGGTGATGCCGCGGTTTGGATGGCGGGCCGTTTTCTTCGCCGGAATTCTTCCTGCCTTGATTTCCCTTTGGGTGCGGCGCGGGCTGCGCGAACCGGAAGTCTGGCGCCAGGAGCTGAAGCCGCAAGTGCACATCGGCCGCCTCTTTCGGGGCACGTTCGGCTACAGCATGCTGGTGTGCGCCAGCATGAATGCCGCCGCGCTCTTCGCATGGTGGGGACTGTTTACCTGGCTACCTCGTTTTCTTTCCATGCCGGTCGCCGAGGGTGGCCGTGGCCTCAGCATCATCCAAACCTCGGGATGGACGATCGTCATGCAGACCGGCACGTTCCTGGGCTATCTCTCATTTGGATATTTGGCAGACCGCCTCAGCCGCAAATACACCTACATCGGCTATCTTGTCGTGGCCGCGCTGCTGGTGCCGCTCTTTGCGTTTGTGCGCAATCCAAATGCGCTGCTTCTCATCGGACCATTGGTTGGATTTTTTGGCACCGGCTACTTCAGCGGCTTCGGGGTGATTGCCAGCGAGCTCTTCCCTACCGCTCTGCGTGCTTCCGCTATGGGTTTCGCCTATAACATTGGCCGGGTGTTGAGTGCCGCGGCGCCCTACCTTATCGGGCGGGTTTCGGAACACGCGGGGCTCAGTTGGGCGCTCTGCATCACGTCCGCTGCTTTTCTTCTGGCCGCCGTAATTGCCACCGCTCTCCGTCCGCCGGCAACGCAGGTGCTTACCTAGAGGTGCCGTCCAGGAGGTGGCAAGCGAGCACGTCCACATTGCTGGGTGCTCCCGCCATTGCATTCAACTGTAGAAGCAATTGCCAATGCTGCACTTCGCCGGAGTTTTTGACACCACAGTTCTTCAGGGTTGCATTCATGCGTGTTGCGTCGGTGATAAATCTTCCAGCGGCGGCGGTGCCTTCGCCCGTTGCTCCTGCAACCAGCAGAACCTGGCCGGCTTGATCCGGATTTCTTACCAACGCAACGGTCGCGAAAGTTTGACCAGTTTGCCAGCCAGGCGCGGTTGGCACATACGCGGAGGCTTCCTGGGGACGTGGGTGTTCATTACGGATAAATTCTGTTTTTGTCTTGGGATCGAAGACGAACCGGAAGTCAAGCTGGTCGCCGAACAACGCTGACCAAGGATTGCTGCGCGGGCTGCCTAAGAATACGAAATTATCCTCACTTGCTAAATCTTGAATCTGTATGCTGCGCGCAGCGTGTACGCTGACCTCCCTGGAACTGATGAGGGCGATCTGTCCGATATAGACGGCGATGGGCACGTCGATCGCTGCCGCCTTGTCCCCACGGAGGATGTTGCGACAAAGATTGATCACCTCGGGAGTCAGCTTGCTTGGATCAGGAATGTAATTGTGATTTGCGTAATCGGAAACGGAAAGCTGCACGCCGGTATAGCCATCGATCTCAGCCATATTGGGATCGCTGGTAATTATTTGCGTGGAATGGGGTGAACGGAAAAACGCCGACCACAAAAGGGACGACCGTGGGACCACTCTCACCACGGAATATCGGTTCCAGGCAATGACGGCAGATGCTACCAGAGCAAAGATGCAAAGCGCCGCGAGTGAAAAACCAGCCGCGGACTTCTGGCCCGAATCCCGAAACTGGAAGATTCGACGACGTCAGGAAGTGGAGCATGAACCGGACCTGGCACCAAGACCGGGTGTGGCATATCCGCCGCTTGATCCAGTTCCGTCTCAGTTCCACTGAGGTGCGAATTGCCGTTCGCGGACGAACGTGGCCGGCGAGCGATCTCCGGGATGTAAGCTCCTAATGGCAGGCTGATTCGAAACTCAGAGGTCGCACCATCCTTGCCATAATGTTGCAGAAGGCGTTTGCGTACGTCACTGGCGGTGACGCGAACGATCGCATCTTCACCCGTATCGTAGGTTGGGGAACGGCCAAAAAGCTCTATGCCGATGACGCGTTCTTTCAGCGATTCGAAGTGACCCGCAATGGCCTGATCGACAATGTATTTTAGAAATTGCCCACTCCGTTGACTGGCCTTAAAAGCAGCACCTTCAATCACTTCTCTCAAATGCTGCTGAAGGAGTTCGATATCCTTTTCGGTTTCTAGAATCTTTCCTATCTCGGATGTCCGGGGATCGGTTGGAGCGGTTATGTGCATCGCAGACCTGACGGGCGCAATTGTAGCATTTCGGATGAAGGTCATGTCCCGTGGGTTCCCGCTCTTGAAACGCAGTGAAGATTGGCCCGCGATCTTCGCAAACCATAGTTCTCCATTGGAACCGGTTCCAGCGTCTGGCGCACGTAGCTACTGTTAGACGGTGATGGCAAAATGCCAGGCTTTTTATTATCAGCTTCATAGAGCTGCGTTAGGAGTCCGGCATAACGTTGCGATCGGGATCGACGTTGCTATAGTGTGGGTCCGCCACGTACGACCCAATAATGCGAGAGAGGAAGACGCAGATGAGATGGATGATGAGATGCGCCGCGATGGTAGCCCTGGCAGTCTGCTGGGAGTCCAGCGCTTGGGGGACCCCGCAAAAAGATCCGGTAGATTATGTCTCTCCAAATATCGGTGGCATCGGTCACCTGCTTACCGCTACGGTTCCGTTATGTGCAATATCCCCACGGCATGGCGCGACTGGCGCCGATCACGACTCCGGGCATTACCGATCGTTATCTGGCCGACAAAATTTATGGGTTTCCCGTTGGCCCGGCGGTATTGATGGCATCTGCCGGGCCTCTCAGCTGCAACGCTGAAGGCTACGCCTCCGATTTCGACCACGACTTTGAGATTGCCACTCCCTACTACTACGAGGCAGACCTGCAAAGTTGGGGAATCAAGGCGGAGGTTGCTCCAAGCCAGGAGGCAGCTTATTACCGCTTCACCTTTCCTGCGGGAGCGCACGCCCACCTGGCTTTGAGCATGAAGGAAGGTTCCGAACTGACGGTCGTTGGAGATACAGCGGTACAAGGAAGCGAAAAGGTTCACAGGACTGGTAGCAGAAGTTTCGGGCAGTCCAGGAGAAACCAGAGAATACTTCTACGCGGAGTTCTCCAAGCCATTTTCCGTGTATCGAACCTGGATTGGCGATGAGCTTATGCAGAAGTCGAAGCAGGCCGGCAACAGCATTGGGTTTGTTACCGATACTGCGGCATACGGCGGCGCACAGGTCGAGGTCCGCATGGGAATCTCATACATCAGCGAGGAGCAGGCCCACCGCAACCTGGAGCGCGAGATCCCCAAGTGGACGTTCGAACGAGGTCCGCGCAAAGGCGAGATCGGTCTGGAACGACACGCTTAGCCGGGTAAGTATCACGGGCGGCACAGAGCGGCAACGCACCATCTTCTATACCGCTCTCTACCGGTCATTGGGACGCATGACCGATATCACCGAGGATGGCAAGTATTTCAGTGGGTATGACCATACCGTTCACGAGGCGCAGGGACACGACTTCTACATCGATGACGGGCTTTGGGACACGTATCGCTCGTTGCACCCATTGCAATTGTTGCTTGATCCGGCGCCGCAGCAAGACATGATCGAGTCGTATGTGCGCATGTATGAGCAGAGCGGCTGGCTGCCCTCGTTTCCTTCCGCAGCCGGAGAGCAGGCGGTCATGATCGGCCATCATGCTGCATCCTTCATCCTCGATGCTTACAGCAAAGGCTATCGCGGCTTTGATGTGGAGCAGGCTTATGCGGCCATGCGGAAGAACGCAACGGAAGCGACGATGTTGCCATGGCGCCGAGGCTCCCTAACCAGCCTCGACCACATCTACTTTGACAAAGGGTTCTTCCCTGCGCTTGCCAAGGGAGAGAGCGAGACCGTGCCGGAGGTGACGGTCGAACGCCGGCAGGCGGTCTCAGTCACGCTCGAGAACAGTTACGACGACTGGTGTGTTGCCCAACTGGCAAATGCGCTCGGCAAACAAGCAGATGCAAGCTACTTCACCAAGCTTGCTCACAATTACGAAAACGTCTACAACCCGGCGATTGGGTTCATGGCTCCCAGAAGCGCAGATGGGCAATGGGTTGCGGATTTCGATCCCAAACTTGGCGGTGGACAGGGCGGGCGCGACTATTTCACGGAGGTGGACAGCTGGCTCTACAGTTTCAGCGTGCAGCATGATCCGGCGGGGCTTATTCGCTTGATGGGGGGTCGTGATGCTTTCAACAGGAAGTTGGATCGCCTCTTTGTTGAGCAATACGGCACAGCGAAATATGCATTCCTCGGCCAGTTTCCGGACGCGACCGGCCTGGTCGGGCTTTACGCGCAGGGAAATGAGCCGAGCTTTCACATTCCTTATCTCTATGAC
>CAWCAZ010000026.1:0-116594 GCA_963793525.1 uncultured Acidobacteriaceae bacterium | reverse complement strand
CAAAAACTTCTTGTACGAGCTGTCGGTTATCCCACTCAAGCCGACAGCGGGCTTGAATGGGGCACCCAGGATTTGTGGTGGTACTCACCTAGCCGGGATAAGGGTTTCTGGACGAAGGGCAAGGCTTTGCAGGCTTTTTCGAAGGGTACGAGCTTCAGCTCGTACGTAAGTGTTTGCAAACAGGTCCGGCTTTAGCCGCTGAGGGATGATTGCTTCTCGGTTCAGAGACTTTTCCGCAAGCTGTTTAGTCGGACAGGGACTGAAGGAGGATTGGGCTGAAAAACCCTAGTCAGTTCTGGCGGTTGCGGCGCGGCTGAAAGCAGTGCCCTTCCTCGTCGTAGTTCCCCTACCCTTCTTCCACATCTTTATTTTCTAGAACTCTGGACGGGAAACCCGAGCTGTAATACTGTTCAACCAAAGACTACGATGATTCTGCTCATCGAATGAGCCGTGGGACCTCCCATCGGGGCCATGCCGGAATCGCTCCGTAGGGAAACCAGCAGCCGGCAAGTACCGCTCTCCTAAGCAGCTTATGGGGGCGGGAAAAATAAAATTTGAGCACCTTCGTGAAACAAAGGACTTAGCCGCCACCTCGACGGAAAAAAGACGGGAAAATTGCATTCCTGAAACCAACCGCAACCCAGGGCCGCCGCCCTTGGCACGCCCCAAGGGGCGGATCGATAGATATTTCTCAATTCAATTCGTTCGCCGGGTTCGTCTTGCCGGGCGATAAATACCTCAGCGATGAGGGCTTCAGAGTCTGCGTGAGAGCCATCTTTCAGGTCTAAGCCCCGCAGGGACGGCTGAGAATCAGACTTGTCCAAATGAGCCGTGGGAGCCCCCGCATTTATGCGGGGGAAGGAGCGCTTTAGCGCTCCTGGAAGGAGTCTCGACACTTATCACGCGCTTTAGCGCTGGCAATGCCAAAGCCCCATGAGTTCCCTGCGTGAGAGAACCGCAAAAGAGAACCTTCCCCTAGGCCCTTAGGGCCGGTACCAAACGTCAGCCCGGCCCGTAAGGGCTGGGGGATAGCGATGGAGGTTGATCCCGCCTGCCCCAGCGTGCCGTGGGAGCGCCGTAGGTGCGCCACTCGCTCTTCTACCCAACCTGTTTCGCCACAATCGGTCGTGGAGCTCGTTTGTCCAATAAAATCAACCCCACAGACTCAACCGTTCCCATAATTTGGACCGCTCTGGCTGAGAATGTCCCAGGACAGCCGTCCTGGGTTCACTCGACTGAGAATACGGACCCCGCTAGGAAACATTTCAACTCTCAGCCCTCTCTACGGGACTGATCGCGATACGGTGAGGGAGTTCATTTCATCTACCGTCCCGACTCTTTCCGCAAGCAGTGAGGCCGTGTCCTTGGTCCACAGAAGGAACCTGTGCTCTCCGCGGAAGTTATAATGAAGCTGTAGACATACGACTATGGTCACGAAAAATCTCCCCCTGGAAAGTCACCCCGCCAACTTATTCATTTCGCAACGCGATCAGGTCTTCGACGCATTTCGCCGTTGGGGTTATCTGCAGGCAAACCTTGACCCCCTGGGACAATACCTGCTGCCGGCGCCTGTCCCGGAATTGAACTTCGAGGGAGAGGCTGCCGAGGAAGCCAAGGGCTATTACTGCGGGAGCGTTGGGGTCGAATTCATGCATCTTCCCGACGCCTGCCCGGCGGGAATGGATCCAGGAGCGCATGGAGCAGACGACTCCCGCGCCGGACCAGCGCCAGATTCTCGAACGGTTGATCCAGGCCGACCTCTTCGAGCAGGTGATTCAGTCGCGCTATTTGGGCACCAAGCGTTTCTCGCTGGAAGGCGTCACCGTGTTAATCCCCTTCTTTGACGAGATTCTTAACCGCGCCGCGGAACATGGAGCCATCAAGTCGGTGGTGGGGATGAGCCACCGCGGGCGCTTGAACGTGATGGCCAACACCTTCGGTAAGTCCGCCGCCGATATTTTTTCAAAATTCGAAGATGCCAACCCTCGCAGCATCCTGGGCGGCGGTGACGTGAAGTATCACGTAGGCGCCACCGGGGAATTCCTCCCCAGGAGCGGGGGAAAAATCGGCATGCACCTCGTATCAAACCCGAGTCACCTGGAAGCGGTGGATCCGGTGGCTATGGGCCGTGCCCGGGCCCAGCAGGTGCGGTTGGGTGAAAACGGTCAAGACCAGGTGCTACCGGTGCTCATCCATGGAGATGCGGCCTTTGCCGGCCAAGGCATCTGGGCAGAAACGCTGAGTCTCGGCGCCATGCCCGGCTTTACCGTGGGCGGCACCATCCAGATCATCGTCAATAATCTGATTGGCTTTACCGCGGACCCCGAAGAGTGCTACTCGTCGCGCTTCTCCTCCGATATCGGCAAGCGGCTGCCCATCCCCATCTTTCACGTAAACGGAGAGGATGCCGAGGCCGCGATTCGTGTGGCCGCGCTGGCCATCGAATACCGCTACACCTTCCACACCGATGTGATCATCGACCTGGTTGGCTATCGTCGTCACGGCCACAGTGAAGTAGACGACCCTACCATTACCCAGCCGCTGCGCTACGAAAAAATCAAGAATCATCCTCCTCTCTACGAGATCTATGCCAAACAAATCGGCGTCGGACCCCTCGGCGCGGGTAAAGGAAATTCAGACGGAGCTTGCCGAAGCGCAGAAGCAAGCCGCCAGGACGGCCAAACGTGTGATGCTGGCAAAGCTTCCCGACTACTGGTCGAATTACCCTGGTGGAACGTACAAGCCTGAGTACGAGGTCGACACCGGGTTGAGTGCCGCCAAAATCGAGGAAATCAGCAATAGCCTCACTACGTATCCGCGACAGTTTCATATCCACCCCAAAATCAAGAAGCTGCTCGAACAACGCCGGGAGATGGGGCGCGGCCAGCGGGCTCTTCGATTACGGCATGGCCGAGGCTTTGGCCTTTGGCTCTTTATTGCTGCAAGGCACTCCGGTGCGTCTCAGCGGCCAGGATAGCCAGCGCGGCACCTTCAACCAGCGGCATAGTGTGCTGGTCGATATCGAGAACGAACAGCTCTATTTTCCTCTCGCCAATCTGGCCCCGGATCAGGCCCGCTTCGAGATATACAACTCGATGCTGTCGGAAGCAGGCGTCCTGGGCTTCGAGTATGGCTACAGCCGCGATTATCCGGAGACTCTGGTTTTGTGGGAGGCGCAGTTCGGCGACTTTGCCAACGGTGCGCAGATCATCATCGACCAATTCATTGCCTCGGGTGAAGACAAGTGGGGACTACTGGGCGGAGTGGTGATGCTGCTGCCTCACGGCTATGAGGGGCAGGGACCGGAACATTCCAGTGCCCGGGTGGAACGCTACCTGCAATTGGCGGCGCACGACAATATCCAAATCTGCCAGCCTTCTACGGCCGCGCAGTACTTCCACCTTGTTGCGCCGGCAGGCCATGCGGGCATGGCGTAAGCCGCTGATCGTATTCACCCCAAAGAGCATGCTGCGCAATCCCGACGCAAGCTCGCCGCTGGCCAGCTTCGAGTTGCCGCGCTTCCAGAATGTCCTGCCGGAAACCGAGATACAGCAGGTGAAGCGTCTGCTGCTCTGCACCGGCAAGATCGGTCACGAGTTGCGCATCGAACGGGCGAAGCAAAAGGACAGCACCATAGGCATCGTCTTTCTGGAACAACTGTATCCGTGGCCGGAGGCGGAACTGACAGCGGAAATCGCCCGCCATCCTGACGCGCGCGAAATCGTTTGGGTGCAGGAAGAGCCGGACAACATGGGCGCGCTCTCGTTTGTGGTGCCGCGCCTGCGCAGACTCTTTCCCGAACGCAAAGTGCTCAGCATCAAACGTTCGGCGGCAGCCAGCCCGGCGACGGGCTCGGCCAAGGCGCATGACCTCGAACAGAAAACGCTCATCAGCCTGGCTCTGCGCGACAAAGGTAAATGACCCAGGTTGCGTGCACCGATTGCGCGTCATGTTGCAAAATCAACCAGCAAGAAGTGACAATCTACCGACATTGCCGTGACATGTTGGCTCGTGCTCTGTTTTAATTTCGCACTTAGGTCACTGGTTTGAGCCAGGGGCGAGCGAGTGTTCGGCTGTTCTGTTTCAGGTTGACGTTGCATGGCGGTAGCTACCGGGAAACTCACAGGTACTCTACTTTAGACTGGTCAAAAAGACCGGCTTAGCATTTCGATCCCTCGCAAACCGGCTACAGACACGCGATCTCTAGACTCCCCTGAAGACCTCAGAATTCTGCAAATGTCGCTCTAACATCATTGGAGCGGATGGAGACGGCAGATGTGCGTGCTTCAGTTGGTCGAGCGTGGAGCGTCCGCGTTTCCAAACGCTGTAGCAGTAGGATGCAAAGGTCGGCAAGTCACCTACCGCGACTTGAACCTGACCGCGGATCGGATCGCCCAGGGGCTTAGAGATGCCGGAGTGAGAAGTGGCACTCTGGTGGGACGTCTTTCTCGACCGCTCTCCGGAGATGGTTGCGGGGCTGCTCGGCATTTGGAAGGCGGGCGGGGCCTACATACCGCTCGATCCAGCTGCTCCACGCCAGCGGATCGCTTTTATGCTGGAGGACTCCGCTCCGCCCTTTGTGCTCACGCTCAATAAACTTCGCGATGGGCTGCCGAGTACCACCGCCCAGCGTGATCGATCTCGATGATTTCCAGGCCACGCGAACTTCTGCCAGACTCGTGCCATGAGCTACGGTTTCCGAAGATAGTGTCGCCTACGTGATCTATACCTCTGGTTCGACGGGCAAGCCAAAGGGAGTAAGCATCACCCATGGAGCTCTTGCCAATACGATTCGCGGTGTTGGCGGGGACTTGATGCTGCAGGCAGATGACGTTGTTCTTGCCTGGTCCACGATCGCCTTCGACGTCGCTGGTCTGGAAATTTTCCTGCCTCTTGCCTTCGGCGCCAGTCTGTACCTGGTCGAGACTGAGCCGGTCAATGGCGGCGGTTCGCGGATGGACCAAGTTCGTAGTTCCGCTGCGACAGTCATCTTCGCCACTCCCACCATGTTCCGGCTCCTGCTGGAAGAGGGATGGCAGGGCGATGCGAGGATGCAGCTGATCGCCGGCGGCGAGGTTCTTCCTCTGAGCCTTGCGCGAACTCTGGCCAGGATGTGCCGCGTGCTCTGGAACCAATATGGGCCCGAGCGAAACGGCGATTTGTGCGACCCGGGCAAGAATCGAATTGGATGTCGAGAAGATCACCATCGGCCATCCGTTGCCGAATGTCAGCATTTACCTTCTCGATGCAGACCTCCAGCCGGTGCCGCAGGGAGAGGAAGGTGAGATATACATCGGCGGTGCAGGCGTGGGTCTCGGTTACCTCAATCGCCCCGATCTTAATCGGGCATGCTTCCTTCCCGATCCTCTTGCTGACGGTGCCGCACACGCGGATCTATAAGAGTGGAGATCGTGCAGTGCAGCTCGAGGACGGCAGCTTCGACTTTCTCGGGCGGGTTGACGGCCAAGTCAAAATTCGAGGCTTTCGCATTGAGCTGGGGGAGATTGAATCGGTGCTCAGGGAATGCGAAGGGGTGCAAGCCGCGGTGGTGCGGGCGATTGAACTGGAGGCCGGCGACCGGCGCCTGGTCGCCTTTGTGGTTGGCGAGGGGGCGTCCCGAGTGAACCAATGGAGGGAGATTGCTGAGCCAGCGACTGCCCGCTTACATGGTCCCCGGTGAGTTTGTAGCGGTGCCTTCTTTCCCCACCACTCCCGGCGGCAAGGTGGACGGCCAGGCTTTGGACAGGATGCGTCTCCACGTGGCGACTTCGCCTCCCGCACCAGAGGCGTCCCCAGGCGATGGGGTCGAGGCGCGCCTCAAGGCAATCTGGCAAAAACTGCTTAAGGTTGGGACGATCGGTATCCATGACGATTTCTTTTCGCTCGGGGGGCACTCCCTGCTGGCGGCGCGCATGTTAGCCCAGATCGAGCGCTGGTTCGGCTACAAGGTCCCCCACGCTGTGCTGGTCGAACATCCCACGATCCACGGGTTGGCTACTCATCTTGGTCAGTGCTCTACCGAGAGGTGGCCGGCGCTGGTAACGCTGCAAGCCGGCGCAAATCTGCCACCGCTGTTTATTGCCCACGGCATCGGCGGGAGTCTGCTGAGTTTTGTCGAGCTGGCGGCCCAGTTGGGGCCGGAGCAACCCGTGTACGGTCTTCAGCTGCCGCGCGACCATCGATGAGCATCAAGCCAATTTGAGGGCCGTGGCGGCAAATTATATTCGCCAGGTCCGCGCCATTCAGCCATCCGGCCCCTACCACTTTGCCGGGCATTCTTCGGGCGGCCTGGTGGCCTTCGAGATCGCCTGCCAGCTTCGTGAACAGGGCGAAACCGTGGGTCTATTGGCACTTCTCGATTGCGACCCCGATACGGGCAAGTCGGCGCATCAACCCTTTCGTGATTGGAGCTCGTTGAAGGCTTCGTTCTCTCGCGCGCGCGCAGCGTTCCAGCTGCGCGACATTTGGCATGCGCGAGGTGATCAGAAGCAGAATTGATTATCAGAAGCATCAAGATCAAGATCTGGCGCGCGGCCCGATCGCGCCGCGCCGGAAGGGCCCACGGCCGGGTTGAAGCCGAAGGTTACCTTGCACTCGCGCTGCGCGATTACGAATTGAGACCTTATCCCGGCAATATCACTCTGTTCATTGCCCAGGACGAGCCGGGCCGTAAACATGAGCCGGCAAGCGCATGGAAGGGAAAGATTCTGGGTAGCTGTGAGACCCGCCTGATTCCCGGAACCCATCGAACGATTTTGACTCGCCCCCAGGTAAACTTCACTTGCCCGCGAGATCAGACGAGAGAATGCTGAAGAATGGGGAGACGGGCGTGAGAGGCGTAGTGGCCTGAGTCAGTAACGAAAACTGAAGCAGGTGATCCTGGCTTCACCGAGCGCGGTGGCGAGGGCTCCCATTGTGCCTGGCGCCCGGCGACACATCGTAAGTTTCCACGGGTATGAAAAGCTCATCCGCGTCCCTAGCAACTCCGCCGGTGCGCCAGGCAACAACCCAACATCGAAACTATCGAGCGCACGATGAAGTCCCACTCCTTCGGCCTTGAGGACCGCTTCCTTACGCGTCCAGCAACGATAGAAGCCGTCCAGCCAGGCATCGCCAGTCAACTGACTCAGGTAGGAAAGTTCGATGGCTGAGAAATGCGTAGCGGCTACTTCCTGTTCGATGGGCCTCACGTCTTCCACGTCCACGCCCAACGGTAATCCTTGGGCCACTGCGAGAACGGCAATGCTCCGGCTATGGCTAAGGCTGAAGTGAAGTGAAGAAGCATTGCCGGCCAGTTCGGGTTTGCCGAAGCGATTGGCACGGAAGCTGATTGTTTTTGCAGGCTGTTGGAGATACCCGCTGAGAATTCTGCGCAGGTTGGCATGAGCCACGGCGTAGCGTTCGCGATCTGGAGCAAAATGAAAGCGGTGCATCCGCTCAAGCTCCGCGGGCTCGAGGATCTCGATGTGAGCAGACAGATCCTCTGCAACCGTTTCGAGCGGCCACCCCCAGAGATGAACCTCGTCAGCGGAAATCGCCGTTAGGATTCCGGAGGCCGGCCACGTAAGCGCGGAGATCACCTCTGATTGGCTCCCTAAGAATTGTCCTTGTGCCGAGACAGGTTCTCTGATTGCCGTGTGCCGCGGAGCGCTATGAGTTTTTGTCTGGGCTATCCTCTCTTGTGGCGCCTCCGGGGCTCTCGATCCACATCAATTCCAATTGGCGAAGTTTGTTGATCAGGAAGGCTACGTCCCGTGCGCTGACATCCTCAGATTCCGCGCGCGCGATCTCGTGCTGTAAGAAGTTGAAGGCCGGGCGCATGTCCACGGGGAAGTCATCGCTGCGGAGTCCACGCAGAACTTCCCACGCCTGAAGAAGGAGCGTCCGATCACCCGTGTTCGTCCCTTCATGCGCCAGCAGCGATGCTGCGCGCCGGAGTCTTTCATGAGCATCCAGTTTGATCATGGGTAATGAAAGTGTGACACGAAACAGTCGAACACATCTACCACCGAAACGTGCTTTGCGACCGACCCGTCCCGCGAAACAATATACTAGGGAGGGCGCTGATCCCGAAGCACCATTTTCGGGCCGATTTATCCGGCTCTCACTCGAGGCAAAAGCCCGGAATGGCGAGGCAACAGAGGTCAAAGCGCATCTCCCGCAGGTCAAACCGCCGATGAACACAACGTTAGGCGACGCAAAAGGCGGTATCGACGCAGGCTACAACTTTCGTTCCTCGTTGGCGGAGTATGTGCGCAGCCAGGCTTTGCCGGTGGATAAGCTGGGGCATCAGCCGCGGCTCTATGCGTTGACTCGATTGGTCGGCCGGGGGCTCGCCTACGACGACGATGTGGTGTACGCCGCGGCGTGGCTGCATGATCTGGGCGTGTTTATCGGTCATCGGCCCGAAGACCCGGTCGAACTTTCCCGCTGGGATAATGTCGGCTACGCGATGAAGCAAGCGCCGGCAGCACTTCTGCAAGCCGGCTTTCCTACGACCAAAGTTGCACAGGTCGTGGAAGCCATCCGCACCCACCAGCCCCATCTGAGTCCGTGCCACTATCGAGGGCATGATTCTGCGCGATGCGGACATTCTCGAGCAGCTGGGGGCGATCGGTATTTTGCGCGTGGCGGCAAAGATTGGCCGGGACACGCGGTATTCGACATTCACCGATGCTGCGACCACCTTGCGCAAGGCCCTGGCGGAGTTGCCGGGCAAACTCCACCTGGATACCGCGAAAACGCTGGCGGGGCCCAGGATCGCTCTTCTCGAGGCCTTCCTTAAGGAGTTGGACCAGGAAGCACACGGCGCTCTTTACTGAAGTGTTCCGTTATGGTTACCTACGATGTTTCAAGGCCGGATCGCTGTGGCTGGAGTGTGAGAGACTAACCGTTGCCGCGGCATTGAGAACAGGGTCTTTGGGTAAGGCCGGCGGGCCGCGGATTGCATTGGGGGCCTGTACATGAAGGTGAAAAACGCCAAGGTAGTGGTGTGCGGCGCCGGCGGTTTCATCGGCGGTCATCTGGTCAAGAGTCTGTTGGACAATGGAGCAAACGTCATCCGCGCGGTCGATGTAAAGCCGTTGGACGAGTGGTACCAGAGCATCGCCTGGCGTGTCCAATCTGATTTTGGACCTCAAAGACAAAGACAGTTGCATGAAGGCGGCGCAAGGCGCGCAGGTTATCTTTCAACTGGCCGCTGATATGGGCGGGATGGGCTTCATCGAGAACAACAAAGCTCTCTGCATGTTGAGCGTACTAACAAATACGCACATGCTGATGGCCGCGCGGGAACAAGGCGTCGAGCGTTTTTTTTACGCCTCCTCCGCCTGCGTGTACAACGGCGATAAGCAAACCAGTCCAGACGTGGTTGCTCTTAAAGAAGACGACGCCTATCCGGCGCTGCCCGAGGATGGCTACGGCTGGGAGAAGCTGTTCAGCGAACGGATGTGCCGCCACTTTGAAGAGGACTTTGGTCTGCAATGCCGAGTGGCTCGCTATCACAATGTCTACGGCCCTCTGGGTACCTGGACGGGCGGACGCGAAAAAGCGCCGGCCGCGATCTGCCGCAAAGTCATCGAGGCCAAGTCTTCGGGCAAACATCAGATAGAAATATGGGGTGACGGCAAACAGACCCGCAGCTTCATGTATATCGACGATTGCACCCGGGGCACACAGGCGATCCTCGAAAGCGAAATCCATGAGCCCATCAACCTGGGCAGCAGCGAACTGGTGACCATTAATCAATTGGTAGATATGGCCGAAGCTATCGCCGGGGTGAAGCTGGAACGCAAGTACAAGTTGGATGCGCCCAAGGGCGTCAACGGAAGGAACAGCGATAACACCAAAATTAAAGCGTATCTGGGGTGGGAACCCTCGATCCGTCTAAGAGAAGGCTTGGCAAAAACCTATGCCTGGATCGAAAGCGAAATGATGGCAGTATCTAAAGCGTAACCAAGCTTAATGCGAATTGGTGATACCCATCCAATAAGCAACTCTGATAGTGATCTAGACTGAGTTTAGAGAAACTGTGGGAGTGAAAGCATTGGCTACGGCAGGCGCTCAGTTCCGCCAGATTCTGGGTATTCGGTTCTTTATTGGAGATGCAGATGAGGCCATAGCCCGGATTAGCGGGGGCGGCCTGCTGGTGGTTCCCGCAGCCCCAGCCCTGAAGAATCTAGCCCACGATTCGGACTATCGTGAGGCTCTCCAGGGCGCCGACCTGGTAATCACTGACAGTGCCTTCATGGTTATGATCTGGAATCGTCTCAAGCGCGATTCCATTCGCCGCGTCTCCGGCCTGAAGTATCTATCTTCTCTATTGAAGCAGCCCGACTTTTACCAGCCCGGTGGGAGCTTCTGGATCATGGCCAGCGAAGAAAGCGCGCGTAGAAATTGCGCGTGGCTGCGACGCCAGGGGATTGAGTTAGACCCAGCCGATCGGTACATCGCTCCTCTTTACGGAAAGACAATTCTTGATCCGGCGCTGCTGCGGCGGATCGATGAACGGCGTCCTCGCCATATCGTCGTGACCCTCGGCGGTGGCACGCAGGAGCGCCTCGGGCTTTATCTGAGAAGCGAGCTCACCTGCAAGCCTTCCATCCATTGCATTGGGGCGGCCATTGCCTTCTTGAGCGGCGATCAGGTGCAGATCCCGACGTGGGCCGACCGCATGTATCTGGGATGGCTCTTTCGTTGTCTCTCTGACCCGCCGCGTTACATGCCTCGCTACTGGGATGCGCGCAAACTGCTATCACTGATGATCCGTTATGGCAGCAGCCTTCCGGATGCTCTCATGAGTTCGCCGGCCAGTGTAGAACTCACTGCCGTTCCCGCAAATAACGACTGCATCCCATCGACGTCCAGCGCGTCCCAGTCGTAGCCGTCTACTCCCTAGAGCTTGACGTTCCTCGTATCAGGGCAGGGCTTTAGCCCCTGGGTACGCTTTGCAGCCCTTGTTGCTGCCCAGCGGCTAAAGCCGATCAGAGAGCATGCCTTCTTCGGCACGGCTCAAGCCGTGCCCTTCGTGCTGTTCTTTCGCCAGTTCTCGCACAGAATCGGTAGTCCTGGGTACCCCGAATACTTCTGCGAGACTCAGAAACCCAGGAATGCATCATGGTTTGCTTTCATCGTCCCACTTCGATGGACCAGCGATTGTCAAGCGGAGACCTTAGTTTGTCACGCAGACACTAAAACTCCTCCGGCCGCAAAGATCAAAGGGCACGGCTTTCGCCGTGCCCTTTGATCTTTGTCCGCAGCCTGTACAGCCGACCCTGATAGCAATCGCGATTACTGATTTCCTCGCACGCTGGCACGCTGTGTTTCCGCGTGCTTGGCCGCACCCTCCAGGGCTTTTGCCTGGGGCAGGTAATCGAGCGCCTTGTTGATCATGGGATCCCAGTTGGCCCGCACCTTCAAACCCTCTTCCTGGCCAAACTGGGTGGTGAAGATCTCAGCCTTGATGTTCGCCTTCACCCAATCCATCACCGGGGCCAGATCCGCATCGGTGTAAGGAATCTGCTGGCTGGTCAAGAACTGCTTGAAGTTGTCCATCACCGCGTCGTCCACCTGGAAGTCCTTGCCAACGGTCCGGTTGGACATGTAGTGCTTGGCGAAATTGAAGAACGCGTAGCGTTCCAGCAGCACTTCCTGAATAGGAACGGACTTCGGGGTGTCAATCTTGTCGTCGGGCGTGATGCCGCCTCCGCCAAAAACCGTTCTTCCGGAGTCGGTCGCCTTCACCTCACGGCTCTTCGTATCCTGCGGCTGGTCGTGATTGTAGTAGTAGTCGTAAAGCGACACGCCGTTGTAATTGCGCTGAATGAGCCGACCGCTGGGCGTGTAGTAGTGATACGTCGTGAGCGCCAGTCCAGTATTCTCAGACAAGGGGTAGACAGTCTGCACCAGCCCTTTGCCGAAGGTGGTCTCGCCGGCGATGATGGCGCGATCGTGATCCTGCAGCGCGCCGGAAACAATCTCCGCAGCCGAGGCAGTGCCGTGATTTACCAACACCACGATGGGATATTCGCGGCCTCCGTTGCCATGGGTCGCGCGATAGGTCTGTTCAGGGAAGGCACGTCCACGCTGGGAGACGATGACCTGGCCCTTTTCCAGGAACTTGTCGCAAACCGCCACCGCTTCACTCAATAAGCCCCCGGGATTTCCCCGCAAGTCGAGAATCAGTCCATCGATATTGCCGAAATGATCGAGTGCGTCGGAAAGCTCGCGGCCGGTTGTTTCCTGAAAGTTGGTGATGTGCACATAGCCGACGTTGGGCCGGACCATGTAGGTAAGGTCGATGCTGTTGTGCGGAATTTCATCCCGGATCAGGTCGTATACCAGTGGCTTGGGAGCGCCCTCACGAGCGATCGTAATCTGCACGTGAGTACCTTTGGGTCCCTTAAGCACATTGGCAACATCTTCCGAATTCATATTGTCTGTGGACTTGCCGTCCACCGCGACGATCACGTCTCCGGGCCGTATCCCGGCCTTGAAGGAAGGTGTGCCTTCAAAGGGACTAACCACGACAATCTTGTTGTTCTGGGGCTGAATCAGCATGCCCACGCCGTAGTACTTGCCATGCTGGTCTTCACGCATCTTGGCGTAGGCTTTTGGATCGTAGAAGCTGGAATGCGGGTCGAGCACGCGCAGCATGCCCGGGATAGCCCCGTCGTAAACGGCCTTTTCCGCTTTGTCGCCCGTCAACGGCTCGGCGTAGTTTTGTTCCACCAGGTCATAAACACTGGTGAAGGAGCGCAAGTCGTCGCGCAGGGCGGACTCGTCAGTACTGGATTGCGCGCCCAGCCTCTGGCTGACCACCGTGCCAAGGAAGCCACAAACCACAAAGAAGAGAAGGATGGAGAACAAAAACCGTCGTGTGCGGGAGGCCATAATTGCGGGTTTCCTCTGGGTCCGGAGGGGCGCGAGGTAGGCAGCCCTGCTGCGCGGCCCGGAGTGTTTCTTGACTCGAAGTATATCATTGGACGTAAGCTGATCTGATAGGTACTCGAGGACGCAAAACCTTAGGAAATCCGGTCTGTTTCAGTAGCTGCACAACGGTGCTGGTGCGAAACCAGGCAAACTACCACGTAAGAGCTACAGCATTTCACTTCTGGTGCATACAGCAGCGTAGAAGTGAAAATGCTGAGACCCTACCATTAAGCAGCTATACGAGATGTGTCCATGACGTTGTTTCGGTTCCAGCAATCCACGGCGATTTTGATCTTGAGCGCGAGTCTGAGCGCTCTCCCATCCCTGGCCCAAGCCACCAATACACAAACCGCGAACGCGCAGACTCCGCAAAACCCGGCCGCTATGGCGCCGGTCAACGGCAAGGTGATCGAGGACATTGTCGCCCGGGTGAACGACCAGATCATCACCCAGTCAGACTACGATCGTGCCGCGGAGCAGCTGGACGGCGAAGCGAAGCAGCAGGCTATTCCTGCGCGCGAGCTGCAGCAGAAGCAAGGCGATCTGCTGCGCGACCTCATCGACAAGCAGCTCCTGCTCTCCAAAGGCAAGGAGTTAGGGATCACCGGGGAAACCGAGTTGATCAAGAGGCTGGACGGGATCAGAAAGCAGAATCACCTGGATTCGCTCGAGGATCTGGAGAAGGCTGCGCAACAGCAGGGTGTCTCGTATGAAGACTTCAAGGCCAACATCCGCGACAGCATCATTACCGAACAGGTAGTGCGGGACGAGGTTGGGCGGCACATTACCATGTCGCCTACGGATGTACAAAAGTACTTCAAGGACCACGAAACTGAATTTGCCCAGCCGGAGTCAGTAACCCTGAACGAAATCCTGATTCCCACCCCTGCAGCAGAGGGGGCGGATGCGGCGCAGGTCGCGGCTGCGCAGGCGCAAGCCGAGGCGATAGAAGCCAAACTGACCGGGGGGGCAAAGTTCGAGGATTTGGCCAAGCCGGCCCCCACCGACCCCACCGCGCCCAAGAGCGTTGCACTGGGCGAATTTCGCCGTGGAATGTTGGGTAGTAAGGAAATTGAAGATAAGGCCTTCGCCCTCAATGCCGGCCAACACACACAGCCGATTCGCACCAAGCAAGGCTTCATCATTCTGCAGGCCACCCAGCGTCAGCTAGGTGGAGATGCCAGCTTCAAGCAAGTGGAACCGCAAGTGGAAGAAGCGCTCTTCATGGAGCGGATGCAGCCCGCATTGAGGGTGTATCTGACCAAGCTGCGCGAAGAGGCCTTTATCGACCTCAAGCCGGGAGTGGTGGATACAGGGGCCAGCGGCAACGAAATGCGCCTGACCTACAGCGCTTACACGCCCCCAGCGGAAAAGAAGAAGAAAAAGTTTGCCCGCTCCCGCTTCCGCGGCAGGCAGAGGTCCACTACTGCGCCCGCACCAGCGCAAACGGCGGCCGCTCCGGCCCCAGGGGCAACAACTCCTGGTGCAACGGCTCCAGGGGCCGCCACGGCAGCTACTGCGCCCGCTACCGCCCTCAATGCACCTGCCACCGCAGCCGCCAGCAAGCCGGCCACCCAACAGGCAAGCAACGACCAGAACGTGCAGAAGCCCGGCAAGAAAGAGAAAATCCGCTTCGGGCAGGCCCCGCGTGAGTCCCTTCCTGCTTCCTCGCAAGTCGCCGCGGCCAACGCCCCCGCCGGTCCGGACACGAACCCGAGTGTCACCACTCCGGATACGCGCTACGTCAACCCCGATGGCACGGTTACCAGCACCACGCCTGCGGAGAATGAACGCAAGACTCGCCTGAGCAACCGGCCGCCAGTGAAGAAGGCAAAGAAAGACAAGACCGACCCGAATGCGCCCCCGCCCCCGACTCCTGAAGACCTGGCGTCGCAAAAGGTCCAGAACGCGCCCTTGGGGTTGGCTGACCAGGCCACGGGCCAGAAAAAGCCTAAACCGAAGGGGGATAAGACCCGCTACGCTGATAGGCCCAAGCAGCCCGACGAAACGCCGGCGCCCTATCTTGGCAAACCGGCGCCCGCAGGCACCCAGCCGCCTACTTCTGGCACCGGCCAGCCGGCTGCCGCCCCCGGCACAAGCCAGCCGGCACCCGCTACCGCCCCGCCAAGTGCAACGCCTCCGGCTGCGCAGCAACCTTAGGCCAAATGAAAGAGACTTACGTTGCGGATCTAGGCAAATTTGAAAATCAGCCAGTCGTCTCTTTCTTCGCCGTCACTTCGCGGCAATTGCGCAGCCGTAAGGACGGCGGCCAGTACATGGCGCTGACCCTGGGTGACCGCACCGGCCAGATCGAATCCCGCATGTGGGACAATTTTGTCGACGTCGCTGCCGGATTTGAGCAGGGAGATGTGGTTAAGGTTCGTGGCGAGGTCTGCCGCTATAACGGCCGCCTGCAGCTGAACCTGGAAAAACTCCGCATTGCTACGGCGGACGAGTTCGAACTGGCAGACTATGTTCCCCAGACCCGCAAAGACGTGGGGGAACTCTGGTCGGCGCTGGTGAAATCCGTCGACAGTTTCACCGATCATTCCCTGCAGGGGCTGGTGCGCTCTTTTCTCGACGATCCAGTCTTCGCAGCCGCCTTCCGTGAGGCCCCGGCCGCCAAAAGCCTCCACCACGCCTGGCTTGGGGGTTTGCTGGAGCATGTGGTCTCGCTGGTGGGTATCTGTGAGTTGGCTGCGCAGCATTACCCTCAGATCAACCGCGACCTGCTCCTGACCGGCGCCATCCTGCATGACATTGGCAAGCTGGAGGAGCTGCGCTGGGGCACCAGCTTCGACTACACCCTGGAGGGGCAACTCGTAGGGCACATCACCATGGGCATCGCCATGATTGAAAAGAAGCTGGCTACGCTACCGGACTTTCCTCCAGCGCTCCGCATTCTGGTTGAGCACATGGTTTTGAGTCATCATGGCAAACTGGAATTCGGTTCGCCTAAACTTCCCATGATTCCGGAAGCGGTGCTGCTCCACTACCTCGACGATATCGACGCCAAGATGCACACTATGCGCAGCGAGTTTGAGCGTCACGAAGCCGAGGGGGGCGAGGCGGGCGAGATGACCGACTGGGTGCGCTCCATGGACCGGCCGCTGCTCAACACTGCAACCTTCCTCAAGCCTAAGTCCCCTTCGGAGGAGTAGACCATGAACTATCTGCTGAAGACCGAGCCTACCGCCTACTCCTTTGCCGACCTGGTACGGGAAAAGGAGACCGACTGGACAGGCGTAACCAACCCGCAAGCGGTCAAGAATCTTCGCGCCATGAAGAAGGGCGACAAGCTGGTCATTTATCACACCGGGGACGAGAAGGCCGCGGTGGGTGCGGCCCACGTCAAGTCTGTGGATTTAACTGATCCCAAGGTCCCGTTGATTCGCATCGCGGCCGGCCCGGCGATCAAGCGGCCAAAGACCCTGTCGGAAATCAAGCAGCAGCAGCTCTTTGAAGCGTCTCCCCTGGTCCGTCAGTCAAGGCTCTCCGTGGTGCCTCTGGACGAGGCGCAATATGACTGGATCCTGCACAACTGATCTACACGCCGAAGGATTCCCGGGCAAAATCGTCTACAATCAAACGTTAGGTCTCCTCGCCTCATAAGATGCTACGTTTTTCAACGGCTGGTGAATCACACGGCGAGTGCCTTATCGCCCTCATTTCCGGACTGCCTGCGGGCCTCGACGTCGACCTTGAGTTTATCGACCGGGAGCTGTGGCGGCGGCAGCAGGGTTTCGGCCGTGGCGGCCGCATGCATATCGAGCAGGATCGCGCCCACATCCTTTCCGGGGTGCGCCATGGCAAGACCATTGGTTCGCCGGTTTCCATCCAAATCGAAAATCGCGACTGGAAGAACTGGACCGAGGTTCTGCCCGTGGCTGTGGGCGACCCGGCAAAGCACAAAGCCGTGGCTTCGCCGCGGCCCGGCCACGCTGACCTTGCAGGTTCGCTCAAGTACGATTTCCCCGATGCTCGCTATGTGCTCGAGCGGGCCTCCGCGCGTGAGTCAACGGCTCGCGTGGCTGCCGGCGCCCTAGCCAAGCTGCTGCTGAAGTCCTTGGGCATCGAGATTGGCAGCCATGTCGTGCGCGTCGGCCGCGTGGAACTGCCGCGCCTTGCTGCCTGGGAAGAAATCAAGGCGCTGAACCAACGCGATGAGATCCTGCTGAGCTGCGTCGATCCGGCAACGGAAGAGCAGATGAAGGCGGAAGTGGATCACGTCTTGCGCACCGGCGATTCGATTGGCGGAGTCTTCGAAGTGGTGGTGCATGGCGTGCCCGCGGGTCTGGGCACGTATGCCAATTGGGACGAACGGCTGGATGGATTGCTCTCCTGGGCGGTGATGTCGCTGCAGGCGGTGAAGGCCGTGGAAATAGGGCAGGGGGTTACGGCTGCCGAGTCCTTTGGTTCCGCGGTGCATGACGCCATCGGCTATAGCCCGGAGGAGAATGGTGCGCCGACCAGGTTCACGCGCGAGCACAACAACGCAGGCGGCATTGAGGGCGGCGTCTCCAACGGTGAAGATATTGTGGTCCGCGGTTATTTGAAGCCGATCTCTACCTTGCGCAGGCCGCTTGGCTCGGTTTCCTACGCTACACGTGAGGCGACCAAGGCGGCGTACGAGCGATCCGATGTCTGCGTTGTGCCTGCCGCCGGCGTGGCGGCGGAAGCGATGGTCGCGTTCATTGTGGCGAAGCTGGCGCTGGAAAAGTTCGGCAGCGACTCGGCCGTAGAACTCACCAGAAACTACCAGGGATACCTGGAGCAGATTCGCAGATTTTAAGAAAGATATCCCGTCGCATGGTCTATCCCATTGTCAAGTTTCCCGACCCCATCCTGCAGCGGCCGGCCGAGCCGGTTACCGTGTTTGACGAGGATTTGAAAAAGCTGGTCGACGATATGTTCGAGTCCATGTACCTTGCGCATGGCATCGGCCTCGCTGCCCCGCAGATTGGGATTCCCAAACGTCTGACCGTGATCGATCTTAGCTTCCAGAAGACTCCCGAGGACAAGATCGCCTTGATCAATCCCGAAGTGGTCACCAAAGAAGGGAAGATCTTCGAGGAGGAGGGCTGTCTCAGCCTGCCTGATATTCGCGAGAAAGTTGCGCGCGCCGCGAAGGTCAAAATCCGCGCCCAGGATGTGGAGGGTAATTGGTTTGAACGGGAAGCCGACGAGTTGCTGGCGCGCGCCTTTCAGCATGAGATCGATCACCTGGACGGGATTCTCTTCATCTTCCGCATCAGTGCGCTCAAACGTGATTTTGTGTTGCGCAAGATCCGCAAATTGCAGCGAGCCGGGGAATGGTAGGTGAGGCTCGTCTTTTGTGGCACGCCACAGTTCGCCATCCCTACTCTTGAGCAGCTGATTGCGGCTGGTCACGCCATCGAGCTGGTCGTTACTCAACCTGATCGTGTGCGCGGCCGCAATCAGGATCCCTCGCCCCCCCCGATCAAAGTGCTGGCAGGCGCAGTGGGCTTGCCGGTTATACAGCCGGAAAAAATCAAGAACAATCCAGAGTTGCGGGCTCGCCTGGAGGCGATCCAGCCGGATGCCATTATCGTGGTCGCCTACGGCCGGATCATTCCCGACTGGATGCTGCAGTTGCCGCGATGGGGCAACCTAAATCTGCATGCCTCGCTGCTGCCGAAGTACCGCGGCGCCGCTCCCATCCAGTGGGCAGTGGCTAATGGCGAGACCGTGACCGGCGCCACCACCATGCGCATCGACCAGGGTCTGGATACAGGCGACATTTTGCTGCAGAGCACTCTGGCCATCGAACCCGATCAGACGGCCGAGCAGCTTTTTCCTCTGCTTGCCGAAAGCGGTGCAAGCCTCATGCTGAAGACTCTCGAGGGTCTGGAGGCGGGAACCATTCATCCTGTTCCGCAGGATCACGCCGAAGCTTCACTGGCCCCGATTCTCCAGCGCGAAGATGCTCTGGCTGACTTCGGCCGGCCTGCGCAGGAGATTTACAACCGCTGGCGTGGCTTTCAGCCTTGGCCCGGAGCCTACTCGTACTTCCGTGGGAAAAAGCTCACCCTGCATCGCATGGTGCCCGCTGGTACTAGCGGCATCCCTGCCGGCGAACTAATGGTTGAGGGAGATCGCTTGTTCGTGGCGGCAGGGTCGGGCACGCGGCTTGAGCTGCTTGAGGTTCAACTAGAAGGAAAGAAGCGAATGCCGGTAGCAGACTTCCTGCGCGGCTCGGCTCCGCATCCTCACGAGAGCTTCGGCATGTCATGATCGCGCCCGCCCGAAAAGCCGCCTTCGAACTGCTGCTGGAACTTAAGCAGAAACCGGAGTCGCACAGCGGCATACTGCTCCATGCGAAACGCATGGATGCGCTGTCGCCTCTGGACAAAAATCTGGCGACCGCCCTGGTGATGGGAGTGCTGCGCTGGCAACTGGTGCTGCAGCAGCGAATCCGCGAAGTGCTTACCAGGAGCAAAGGTCACCTGGCCGACGCGGTGCAGGTTTCTCTGGAGCTGGGAACGTTACAGCTACTGTTGCTTGATCGCATTCCGGCGCACGCCGCCATTTTTGAAAGCGTGGAGCTGGTGCGGCAATCGGGAAATCCTTACGCCGTGGGGCTGGCCAACGCAGTGCTGCGTAAGCTCACGCAGGCGCCGAAACTGCAGGAGGCGGAGGCCTCTGCTGCGCATCCTGCTTGGATGGTGGAACGGTGGGTGGCGGCGTATGGCAGCGAAGCGGCTGCGGCAATCTGCCGCTACGACCAGCTTCCTCCTCCAACCACGATTCGCCTTACCTCGCCTGACGCAGACCCGAGCTTGCAACTGGAGCCGGGAAGCTTCGTGGCCCGTGCCTGGCGCGCCGTCGCGGGAGAGACAGCGCGCGCGCAGGATGAAGGATCGCAACTGATCGCGGAGTTAGCGGGGCGGGGCACTGCAATCCTGGATTGCTGCGCTGCTCCCGGAGGGAAGACCGCGATCCTGGCCGAGCGCAATCCCGCCGCAACGATCACCGCCTGCGACATCAGCTCTCGGCGGCTCAAAGCCATGCAAGCCCTCCTGGCCGGGCGGCCGGGAAACATTCGCTTCCGCGCACTCGATGCCACCGAGTTGCCGTTTCAGGCCGAGTTCGACTTGGTGCTCTGCGATGCTCCCTGCAGCGGAACGGGAACCCTGGCCCGCAATCCGGAGATAAGGCATCGGCTCACGATGGATGATTTCGCTCGGCAGCATGAACGCCAGGTCCGTCTTCTCTGCTCCGCGATGCGTTCCTTGCGCGAGGGTGGGAGGCTTGTCTACTCTACCTGCTCGCTCGAAAGCGAGGAAAACGAAGCTGTTGTGGCTGAGGCCCTGGAGCTGCAAAAGGGCTTCCGCCTGCTCCCGTGGCGTCCGCAAGTCCAGGCGCTAGAGGGTGAAGGCGTGCTCCGCCCGGGCACAGCGGACCGTTTATTCCCCGGCGCCTTACCGGATGACTTCGTGCGCCTGCTTCCCGGCGCTTATCCCGGAGACGGCTTCTTCGCCGCCTGTCTAACGCGCGAGTAACGGAAAGAAACCGCAGGTCCCTCCACTGCGCTGCGCTCCGGTCGGGACCTGCGGTTTCTTTCCGTTACCCCAAACTCTTCTACTGGGCGACCCGCAACGTAATGGTCGTGCCCGGTTCGACGCGATGTCCAGCAAGCGGACTCTGGCTCAACACCGTGCCGGCGGGATCCACGGTGTCCGCAGGCGCCATTTCCCCCACGGCTTGGTCCGTGTCCGACGGAGCCGGGGCGCTCGAGTAGCTATTCTCAACCGGGCCAAGCTTCAGCCCAGCGTGCACAACGAACGCAGTCGCCGTGGCCAACGGCAAGCCGACCAACTGCGGCATCACCATGGCGGGAGGAGGAGTAGCCACCGGGCTGCTCACCAACAGGCTCACGCTGGGGCGTTCGACGCCGGCTGCTCCCTGCTGAGGGTTCTGCGCAATCACCGTTCCTGGCTGAACGCCGCTGTAAGGCATCTGCGCCGTCTCTTCGAGGTCCAGACCCAGACGGCGCACTTCAATCGCCGCTACCCGTTCCTGCTGGCCTATAACCTTGGGGATCGCCACCCGCTGCGGACCCAGACTCTCGGTCACCCGCATGCGCCACTCGCGGCGAACGATGGCTCCAGGCAAAGGAGACTGCGCCAGCACCCGGCCCGCTGGCACATCGACGCTGTAGTACTTATTGTCGATGCCCAGGTTCAATCCCATATTCGCCGTGCGGTGCACGGCTTCAGCCACCGTGAGCCCCTGAAGATCAGGAACCTTGACCTCCGCTCCATGGATAGCGAAGTGCATCGTCGTCACCGCGGAAATCAACCCAGCCATGGCGAGCACCATCCCTGCGAGGACCAGGCGGAAGAAATTGATCATGCGCCCTCGTAGGTGATCTCGTAGTCGATGGTTGCTGCTTTTTCCAGCATCTTGGAAACCGAGCAGTACTTATTCTTGGACAGCGCAACCGCATCTTCGGCAGCTTTCTGCGAGACTTTTCCGCCCAAGTGATAGGTCAGATGGATGTGGGTAAACACGCGGGGAGCTTCCGGGGCCTGTTCGGCATCTGCCGAAACCGTCAACGAGGTGAACGGCTCCCGCTTCTTGTGCAGAATCGAGACCACATCGACCGCGGTGCAACTGCACAGGGCCATCAACACCAGTTCCATGGGACCGGGGCCGCCCCTGTGTGCGGCGTCCGCATCCAGGGCGACGTGATGCCCGCTATGAGACTCGGCATCGTACTGCTGGTGTTCCTTCCAGGTGACGGTCGCGCGCATTTCCTAAGTTTATCCAGTCAGGCCGCTACCGGGCATTGGACGATCGTGGGCGGACCTCTCCTGGTTAACCCGCGCAAATCAGGAAGAGCGCGGCTTCAGGCCACGGTACAAGCCTGCAATGCCGAAGCTATAGGGGGTCCAGGAAACCTCTCTAAAGCCCACGGATTCCATGGTTTGCAGCAGCTGTGGAGGGGTGGGGAACTGGCTTACGGAGCGGGGAAGATAGCGATACGGTCCGGAGACTCCTGAGACCAGCGATCCCACGGCAGGAAGAACTCGGCGGAAGTAAAAGGCGTAAAGCTTGCCCATCACGCCGCCGGGCTCGCTGAAGTCAAGAATTCCCAGTTGGCCGCCAGGCTTCAACGTACGGTAGAACTCCTCCAGGCCGGCCCGGTAGTTGGCCAGGTTACGAAAACCGAATGCAGTGGTGAGTAGATCGAGCGAGCCGGCGGCCAAGGGAAGATGGAGGGCGTCGGCCTCAAAGGCGATCCCGCGCTGGGGAGCGAATTTCGCCGCGCCACGCAGCAACATCTGGTGTGCGAAGTCGGCGGCCAGCACAGGCCGTCCCTCTTTTGGCCTGCGCCGCAGCAGCGCCAATGTCATGTCCCCGGTTCCGCAGCATAGGTCCAGAACCTGCGCGTCCGGACGGGCCAGCACTTGGCGAAAACTGCGCGCCGCGCGCCACCACCAAATGCGGTCGATGTTGCAGGAAAGGACATGGTTCAGCAGATCGTAGCGCGGGGCGATCTGATCGAACATGGAGCGGACGGCGGCAGCTGCGCTGGCTTCGTCTCCGGACCCCTCTGGTTGAGCGCCAGGCGCGGCCACGGCTATTTGGCGCCCGCGGAGAGCCGGCACATCGCATCGATAGCTGCCAGTACCTCGACGTCGGTGACGTCCTCGGCCACCACCGCACTTCCCAAGCCCTGCAGCAGGACAAAGCGGCGTACCCCGGCCCGATTTTTCTTGTCGCCGGATGCTGCCTGCAACAGGCGTTTGCCGCTGAGCGAAGGGAGTGCCGGCGGTTCGAAGTAGCGAATCAGGCCCTCGATGCGACGTACGGTGTCTGCCGTTAGCAGGTTTCGCTGGTGGCTGAGGTGAAGCGCGGCAATCATGCCCCAAGCGACGGCTTCGCCATGAAGCAGCGCACGATAGCCGGTAACGGCCTCAATGGCATGGCCGATGGTGTGGCCGAAATTGAGAATCATGCGCACACCTAACTCTCGCTCATCTTCGTTGACCACCTCGGCCTTCATGCGAATGGAGGCGGCGATCATCTTCTCCAGCGATGCCGGATCGCCCTGGTCCAGGGCCTCGCGATGGCTCTCAATGAAGCGGAAGAGCGCCGCGTCCCGGATGAGCCCAGCCTTGATGCTTTCGTAAATCCCAGCCCGCAGTTCGCGCTGGGGAAGGGTGTGGAGCAGTGCAATGTCCGCGACCACTTCCTGGGGCGGATAGAAGCAGCCCACCAGATTCTTGCCGGTTTGCAGATTGGCCCCGGTCTTGCCCCCGACCGAGGAATCAACCTGCGACAACAGGGTGGTCGGCACCTGGATGTAATCGATCCCGCGCATGTAGATGGCGCTGAGGAACCCGCCCATGTCGCCGATCACGCCGCCGCCGAAGGCGATCAGCAGGGAAGAGCGGTCAGCTCCGGATTTGGCCATTTCCGTGGCCAACCGCTCCACCTGGGCCATGCGCTTGTGTCGTTCGCCTGGGGGTAGAAAGAGTACCAGCGGTTCCTGGGGAAGGGAATCCTGCATGCGCTCGCCCCAAAGGGACCAGATCTCCGGAGAGGTTAAGACGAAAATGAGTTCGCGCTTCTTGCCGGTGAGTGCCGACATGCGCTTCGCTAGGGACTCCAGGATGCCGCTTCCCACGGAAACGGTGTAGTGCCCTGACTTGGTCGTGACCGAAATTTTACGCACGCTTGGTCCATCGTATCGCAACCCTCAAGGCGTACTCGCACTGTGGGTTTTGGTGAAGATCAGCGAAGCAGCCGTGACTGTAAGCACCACCACGACAATGAAGCCGAGTGAGATCCCGACCGGCACATGGACCCACTTGGCCAACATCATCTTAGCGCCCACAAACCCCAGAATCATCGCCAGGCCAAGATAAAGAAAGTGCAGCCGGTCAAGCAAGCCGGCCAGTAGGAAGTAGAGCGACCGTAAGCCGAGAATGGCAAAGATGTTTGAGGTGTAGACCACAAACGGATGGTGGGAGATGGCGAGCACGGCAGGCACGGAATCTATCGCGAAGACCAGATCCACCAGTTCGATGGCGATCACCGCAAGGAAAAAAGTAGATTTGGGACTGTTGCCCCAGCGTTTTGTCCATTGCGTAATCCACTTTGCCGAAGCGGGAGCGGCCCCGGCCTTCTTTTCCCGCAACAGCCGCACCGCCGCAAACAACAGTAGTGCGCCGAAAAAGTACTGAATCCAACTGAAGCGCTGCAGCAGTTCGAGTCCGGCAAAGATGAATATTCCGCGCATGACGATCGCGCCGAGGACTCCCAACAGGAGAGCCTTTCTCTGTGCCTCCGCGGTCAGGCCAAAAGCGCGAAAGAGGAGTAGGAAGACGAAGAGATTATCGATGCTGAGGGAGAGCTCGATCAGGTACCCAGAAGCGAATTCGAGCGCTGTCTGATGCTCCTCAACGTGCCCGATCCAAATGCCGAAAGACGCGGCGAGGGAAAAGACAAACAGGACGAAAATAATGCTGTCGCGAGTCCGGGCGGAGGCCTTACCCAGGCTGAGGACGGCCAGGTCGACCACGATCAGGGCCAACACCACAATGTGGAAACCTATCCAGTATGTGATCGGCGCGCCATCCAGCATGATCAATCCTAGCTTACGGTGTTTGGTGATGAAGAAACCGCGGGGTTACCCCTCACCGCTGATTCAACAGCTGCACCGTCTCCAGGAAGACATCGCCCACGATGGTGAGACTCTTGGCGCTCAGCTTATCCATGGTGTCCTCAGGTGTGTGCCAGAAGGCATTTTGGTATCCGTAATTGAAATCGATGATGTCGGCGCAGGGCACGCCACGTTGCATAAATGCAGTGTGATCATCGCCCACGGTATTTTGCCGCTGGAAAAAATAGGACTGGTCGCCGAACTTCCCCGCCGCCTGCCCTACCAGGTCAAGCAGCCACGGGGTCGAACTCAAATCCCGATCCACGTCGAGATCGCGGTCGCCGATCATATCGGCCAGCAGAAAGCCCTTGATGCGCTTGAGCGTCCCATCGGCCTGCCACTTGGCCGCAAGATGTCGGCTGCCATAGGCCGAGTCGGTGTCTGTCCAGCCCTTGATTGCTTCTTCTCCATCAAAGAAAACCAGCCACACGCTGTATCCATCCAACTTTTTTCCCCGGAAGCTGTTGGCCAACTGCAGCAGCAGACCGGTGCTCGAGCCGCCATCATTCGCGCCCACGTAGCCGGTATCTTTCAGCGGGTAGTTGGTGTCGTAATGGCTGGCCAGCACGATGATGCCGTCCTTGCTGCCAGGAAATTTGACGATGTAATTCGTCATAGCCAGTGGTCCGATGGGTGTTGATGCTGTGAAGCTGTCTTTAACCAGGTCGTCTTTTGCGAACTGCCGTTCAAGGAAGGCCTGGGCTTTGGCATGTCCCGGGCTACCCACCCAACGTGGACCGGTAGCGACGAATTCCTTGGTGTACGTGAGAGCGCGCTCACCGTCAAAGCGCGGAAGCGGTACTGCCGCCTGCGCACTGGCTGCCCCACTGAACACGCACCCGAGCAGCGCGGCGCCGAGCGGCCGAAAAAGAGACGAGAAGCGCTTCATGACACCTGTTTTTGCCGGTTCCTGCGGCTGGGATGAACCATGTAAGCGACGCCAATACTGAACAGGTAAAGCGCCAGCATCGGAGCAGCAAAGACGCACATCGTCAACACATCTGGAGTTGGGGTGATGATCGCGGCGATGATGAAAATAACCAGGATGGCGTAGCGGATATTCTTCCACAGAAAACTCGCGTTCACGATGCCGAAGAGGGCCAGAAAGAAGACCAGGATCGGCAGCTCGAAGGTGATCCCCAGGCCCAAGATCACGGTCATGAAGAGTTCCGTGTACTCGCCCACCGTGACCATCGGCCGGAACTGATCACCGTAGCCGATGAGGAAGTTGAGAGCGCCAGGGTAAACGTAGTGGTAGCCGAAAAAGGCGCCGGCAAGAAACAGCCCGACGGTAGCCGTCATGAAGGGCAGGATGTATCGCTTCTCGTGCCGGTAGAGCCCGGGAGCGATGAATAGCCACACCTGGAACAGAATGAAGGGCGAGGCCAGGATCGCGCCCCCGACCAGGCTGATCTTGATGAAGAAATTGAAGGGATCTACCGGGTTCAGATAGACCAGGTGAGGGTCCAGATTGTGCGCCTTGAGCGCCGAAACAATGGGCCTCTCCATGAACGAAAACAGCTTCTGGCGGAAGTAGTAAGCGATGAAGAAGGCGGCGACCAGGTAAAGACCGGAATGAATGATGCGCTTGCGGAGTTCCTCCAGGTGTTCCAGGAGGCTCATGCCCGGCAATTCTGCTCTTTCCGTCACTGCTGTACGGGCCCGATCCACGATGTCAGTCATGATGCGTGGTTGCCTGCTCCGGTTCGTGCTTGAGGCCGTTGGCGGCCAGTTCCGGATGGTCCCCCGCGACTGCTTCCAGTTCCGCGACTTCTTCGTGCACCGGGATGACCCTGGACGAGGGGCTCTCGGTGCTGACAGTGGTTCCGTTGCTTGGCGGCCGTACGGTCAGGGCCTCCGAGGTGGATTCCGGGGCCGGCGATGGGGTGACTGGCGGGGCGGCAATCTGCTTCTGGCGATCGGCCAGTTCCGCCGCGCGTAACTCTTCCTCAATCTGCATCTTGAACTCGTTGCTGGCGCGCCGGAATTCGAGCACCAGCTTGCCCAGCTGACGGCCGATCTCCGGCAGCTTCTTGGGCCCAAAGATTACCAGCGCCAGTCCGAAAATGAAGATGGTATCGGGCAAACTCATCGCTCTGTCATGATACCTGCCCCGCCAAGGGGCCACAAATCAAGGTGGTTTATCATGAGCTTTAGACGAAGGCGTACTTATGAAGACATTCTCTCTGGATGAGGCGCAGTCGCTCTTGCCGATTCTCGAATCCCTTCTGCGGCGGGCGATCGAAGGCAAAGCGAGTGCCGGTCTGGTCGAAGCGGAGTTGCAGATGCTCAGCCAGAATATCTTCCTCTCCGGGGGGATGCTGGTGGATGTCGCGGCGGTGGCGCGTAAGCGCATGGCCCAGCGCACCTCGGTCCAGCAAGCTCAGGATGCTATCCAGGAAATCGATTCGATTGGCGTCCAGGTAAAGGATCTCGATAAGGGATTGCTGGACTTTCCATGCCAGGTCGGCGACCAGATCGTTCTGCTCTGCTGGCAGTTGGGCGAAGCAAAAATCGACTACTGGCATACCGTAGAGGCTGGCTTTCAGGGCAGACAGCCGCTCGATGAGCGTTTTCATCCGAAGAGCCGCCCCGAACGGCCAAACTAAGCATTTCCCCCTCACAGACTGGCGCGAACTCTCTGAACGACGGGCACGCCTCGAGCCATACTGAATGGAGCCGCGGCGATGAGAGGAATCTACAGCGTCTCTCCGACTCACGGAGACGCCTAGTAGCGCCAACCCCCGTGGCCTTCCTCCAGCGAGTTTTTCTCGAGCAAACTCTCCACCAGGGTTACTAAATTGACCCTGCCGCGACTCTCTCACTAACCTGCTCCAACCAGCCCTCCAACGCTGTTAGACTGCAACCGGCCTTCGATGCACGAAAAGCACACCACGCACGCCAGCCTGACGCTCCTGCTCGGTACGCTGATCACGGACCGGCAGGGCCGCGTGCAAGGACGGCTGAAGGACGTAGCGGTGGCCACCGGAACGGCCGCAGGCCATGTAGCCGGATTGCTGCTCAAGACACGGGAGGGAGCCAGGCTGGTTGCTGTGAAAGATGTACTGCAGACGCCGGCCGGAACCATCGAACTGCGAGAGGACGCCCTGCTCCAGCCCCTTCGCGGAGATGAAAACCTGCTGCTTCTGCAGCAGGATGTGATCGACCGGCAAATTATCGATGTGCACGGCCGGAAGGTGGTGCGGGTCAACGACGTCGACCTGCAGTGGTTTCCTGAGAACGGCCGTGAGGGCCTTCGGGTCGCAGAAGTAGCCGTCGGGATGCGAGGAGCAGTGCGCAGGCTGCTGAAAGGTACGATGCCCAGGCACACGCTGGCGAACTTCGCCATGCACTTCCGCGCCAGCATCATTCCCTGGGAGTTCGTTGACCTGATCGAAGTGGATCCGGCGCGGCGAGTGAAGCTGAAGATCGAACATGAGCGGCTTGCTCATATGCACCCTTCCGATATTGCGGACATCCTGGAAGACCTGCCGCCGCCTGAGCGCGAGGCAGTCTTCGGCTCCCTTGATGAGGAGATAGCAGCAGAAGCGCTGGAGGAAGTCGATCCCCGGCTGCAGAAGTCCCTGCTCGAGTCGCTCGATTCCGGCCGCGTGGCCGATATCGTCGAAGAGATGGATCCAGGAGCGGCAGCCGATCTGCTGGCCGAACTCTCCGACGAGCGCTCCGAGGCGATTCTCGAGGAGATGGAGCCGGAAGAGCGGCATGAAGTGGAAGAACTGCTCGAGTTCCGCGAAGACTCCGCTGCCGGTCGAATGACCACCAATTGCGTACAGGTGGGCTCCGGAGCCACGGTCGCGGACGCGGTGCGCGCAATGCGCGAGTTTGATGGCGACCCGGAGGGAATCACTGAGATTTATCTCACCGGCCGTAATGATGTGCTCGAGGGAGTTGTCCCGCTGTCGCGCCTGATACTGGCGCTCCCCGAGACTCGGGTGGCCGTCCTTGCCGAACCGCGCATTATTTCTTGTCCAGCCGAGGCCCACCAGGATGAAGTCGCAGAACTGTTCGACAAGTACAATCTGCATGCGCTGCCGGTGGTGGATAGCGCAAACCGGCTGGTGGGTGTAGTGCAGGCAGATCATGTGATCGCGTTTCTGCGCGCAAACAATGAGTGAAACCCCCGGATTTCCTGTGAAGGAAATTCAGGACCGCAGTAGCCTGAAATTCAAATTGAAATCTTTACCCTGACCGCATGCTCAAGCGCTGGCGAATCCGCATACTGCTCTTCCTCGCCGTGCTGGGGCCGGGCTTTATTACCGCCAATATTGATAACGATTCGGGCGGCATTCTCACCTACTCCAATGCCGGAGCCCAATTCGGATACACCCTGCTGTGGACCATGATTCCCATCACTGTGGCTTTGCTGGTGGTGCAGGAAATGTGCGCGCGCATGGGGGCGGTGACCGGCAAGGGCCTGAGCGACCTGATCCGCGAAGAGTTTGGGCTGCGCATGACGTTCCTGTTGATGTTGCTGCTGGTTGTGGTCAACTTCGGCAACGTCATGGCGGAGTTCGTCGGCATTGCCGGCAGCATGCAGCTCTTCCACGTCAGCAAGTATATTTCCGTGCCCGGCAGCGCCCTCTTGATCTGGCTGCTGGTGGTCAAGGGAGACTTCAAGAGCGTCGAAAAGGTCTTTCTGGCGGCGTCGGTTTTTTATATTGCCTACATTGTCACCGGTGTTCTTTCCCAGCCCAGCTGGCATGATGCCATGGTAGCCACCGTAGAGCTGCCGAAAGGTCCCATATGGCACTCTAAAAGTTACATTTATATGATCGTCGGTGGTGATCGGCACCACCATTTCGCCGTGGATGCAGTTCTACCTGCAGTCTTCCATCGTGGAAAAGGGGGTTACGGCCAAAAGCTATGCGGCTTCGCGTCTCGATGTCATCATCGGATCATTCTTCACCAACATCGTAGCCTGGTTCATCGTGGTCGCTTGTGCAGCCACGCTGTTTGCCCATGGCATGGGAGCGATCAAGGAAGCGGCGGACGCGGCGCAGGCGATGATGCCGCTGGCCGGGCGTTATGCTTTCCTATTGTTCGCCGTGGGGCTGTTCAATGCCTCGCTCTTTGCGGCCTCGATTCTGCCCCTTTCCACTGCCTACACCGTATGCGAAGGGCTGGGTCTGCAGTCGGGTCTGGATGGCGGATTCAAAGATGCGCCTGTCTTCTACTGGCTATATACCCTCCTGGTGGCCGGCGGGGCGTTCGCGGTCCTATTTGTCCCCAACAGCAAATTGATCAGCATGGTCATCCTGTCCCAGGTATTGAACGGCGTGTTGCTGCCCCTGGTCATCGTCTTCATGCTCCTGCTCATCAATCGCAAGGACCTGATGGGCGATTATGTAAACTCCCGCTGGTTCAACGCCGTGGCCTGGCTCACCGCGGCCGTGGTCATTGTCCTCTCGCTGGTGATGATGTTTACCAACGGATCGGGCTAGAGAGTCTACGAGGGAACCGGTCGATCCGGGAGTATTTGTTGCCGGTGTGGCTTTCCCGCGCCACGCTACCCTCACTAGTACACAGCCGAAATGAAAATGCGCCAACTGCTTGTAATACGATGGAAGTTCAAGGTCTATCTTGGACGTCGAAGCAGCCCCCAACTCTCTCTCTGACGCCGCCAAGCAGGAGCCCCCAGCGACGCGGAGGAACCCGTCGGCCCTCGGCTGGACTGTTTTTCTCTTCGCGATCTTCTGGATGGTGTTTTATGGACTATCCCGGGGTCTGCCCTACCTGAAGAACGGCTCCGATATAGTCTTCGGCGCGAAGCTGCAATGGGAGGAGAAGGGAGTGATCTTTCCCGCCGACCCTGCAGTCACCCGGGTCTTGATCTTCGGCAACAGTAAGATCCTGGCGGGTTTTGTGCCCGCCTGGTTCGACCAGATGAGTTTGGCGGATCATCTCGAAGGGTCTCATCCTTCAACTCCGGTTTTCCGGGTAGCGATTTGTTCCTTACCGCCGCTGGCGGCGATGTGCGCGCGGGGTCAGGCTCCCAACGTGCTGCTGCTCACGCTGCCATGGAACCTTGATCCGCCCCGGCGCGGAATCTTTCATTTCATCCCCGACGATCACGCCGTGATCGAAGCGCTCTTTCCCTTTCGTAATCTTCCTCAGAGACCTTACCGCCTTTCTGCTGGGGGCACCCGGCCATGGCGGTGTGCTGAGTTACTATCGCGAATCGGAAGAAAACGAACACGCGGTGATTGCCGAGCGAGGCTACCATCTGATCACCGAGCAAAGCCATTTTCCCGGGGGGCGGCTGCCGGAAGATTTTCATCTCGCATCCGACCAGCCGACGCGAAGTTGCAACGGGTTGCTCCATCGCAAAGCGCGCAGATTGGTCAACTGAACCAACTGGTGCGGCAGTACCACATCAGATTGTTACTACGTGCCGTATTACCTCCGCGAGGGAGAAGCCGCGCCTGCCGCAGCGCGTGACGAGCGCTTCGCTGCGCTGCTCCAGCAGACGCACCTCATGCAAGCTGCTCGGCCCGGATTACTTTCTTTATCCCAACCGGCTTTTTGCTGATCAGACGCACCTGAATGAAGCCGGCGCGCGGGTGTACACCGAAGCATTGTTTCAGCTGCTGAAGGAGAGCTCCCATGCTCTTCAATAGCTTTCAGTTCCTGTTATTTTTTATCCTCGTGTGGCTGCTTTTCCTGGTCACGCGCGGCACCGCCGCGCAAAATCATTCTGCTTATCGCCAGCTACTACTTCTACATGTGCTGGAGCACGCGCTACATCTTTGTGATCTGGGCCATCACGTTGATCGACTACGTCGCCGGCCTGCAGATCGAAAAAGCGGAGCAGCCCGCGCGCCGCCGCTTTATCTGGGTAGTGAGCCTATTTTGTAACCTGTCGCTGCTGGTCATGTTCAAATATTTCAATTTTCTGACTGGCTCTTTTCGAAGCGCGTCGCATCTCTTTGGGCTGCGGTTTGATCCGCCGCTGCTGGCGATCATTTTGCCTGTCGGCCTCTCCTTCCACACTTTTCAGGCCATGAGTTACACCATCGAGGTTTACCGGCGGAGGGTTCCGGCGGAAAAGAATCTGCTGGAGTACGCACTCTACGTCGCCTTCTTTCCGCAAATGGTGGCCGGGCCCATCGAGCGGCCCTATGAACTGTTGCCGCAGTTTCATCGCGAGCCGAAGGTCACCTTTGAAGGCGTGCGAGCTGGGCATGGTGCAGGCGCTCTGGGGTCTGTTCAAGAAGATGGTATTGGCCGACAATGTCGCCGATTTTGTAAAGCTCATTTATGACACGCCGCGGCATTACGATGGGGCGGCGCTGTTGCTGGCCACGCTGCTGTTTTCCATCCAGATTTACTGCGATTTTTCCGGCTACACCGATATTGCTTTGGGCCTGGCGCGGATGATGGGCTACGAGTTGCGTATCAATTTCATGCAGCCGTATTTCAGCCGCTCAGTGGGCGAGTTCTGGCGGCGATGGCACATCTCGTTATCCACCTGGTTTCGCGATTACGTCTATATTCCGTTGGGCGGAAACCGCGTGAAACTGTCCCGGCATTATGCCAACCTGATGATCACCTTTGTGATCAGCGGACTTTGGCATGGCGCCAACTGGACCTTTGTCGCCTGGGGCTTTTTGCACGGCATCTATCTGATCGTGGCCCAGTCCACGGCCCGTTTCACCGCGCGATTCGACCGGCTCGGTCCTGAGTCAAGACTGTTTTCACTTTCAGCCTGGTGACCTTATGCCTGGATATTTTTTCGTGCCAACAACCTAGGAGATGCCTGGTTTATCGCCACCCATCTCTTTCCCTTGGGGCAGCTCGATCCTCTATTGCTAAAGGTCGGTGGCTTCAGCCGCGCCACGGCTCCTTATCTGGTCCTATCGGTTGTCGCCATGTTCGTCGTCGAGTGGTGGATCGCTCACCCAGAGCGTGTGCCCCGGCTCTGGACCCGGCCGGCGTTTCGAGCCCTGGCCTATAACGCCTGTGTTTATGGGATTGCGTTCTTCGGCTTCTTTGGCCATCGCGACTTCATCTATTTCCAGTTCTGAAAACTGCAAAGAGACCAAACTCAACCGCAGAGTTATTGAACCGTAAGGGGCAGGCTTGCTGAAGCAGGAGATCCAGGGTTCTGCGTGGTGACCAATACTGACTGTGGCGCAGTTACATCTGCGGCCGCGACGGCAAACTGCAAATGGTTCTGGTCGATGAAAGTCGTGGTTCGTGGAGTGCCGTTCCAAAGAACGACGGCGCCTGGGATGAAGCCGCTCCCGATTGCGGTCAGATACTGATTGCCGCTGTTGTGGATCAAGGCTGCTGACGAAAGGCTGGTCAGGGCCGGTGCCGGATTCATGGTTGCCTCCGCTGGAAGCACGAAAGGTCCGCGAATGAGCAGCAACTGATAGTTGGCCACATTTCCCTGGACCGAGTCATAACCAAGCACCGCCAAGCCATCTTGGCCCCAACGCACCAACTGGTAAGCCTGATCGCCAGACCCGGCTGGTATTGGCAAAGCAACTTGCGCTTCATTTATGTAATTCGTTGTGTCAAAACGTTCTAGTATGGCTGTGAACGTTCCCGCGAGGTTCACTCCGACAATAAAGACCTTATGCTGCGGACTGTCCGGTACCTCGGCGTCTCCAGAGTAAGTGTATCCAGCCGCTCCGGGGGTTAGCGGTAGCAGTGCAACCTGGGAGGGTGGGTTGGTTGCAGGATTGACGATCCCGCCATTGTCTCCGTAGACCAGGCCATCCTGACCGAGCGTGGCGGCAAAGCCGGTGCCGCCCAACCCATTGAAACCAGTCGCATCCAATAGCGTCAAGCCGTTGGCATCTACTGTGTATCGCAACAAAGCCTCACCGGAGCCTTCCGCGTAAATGAGAGCGGCATTCGCAAACGCGGGCGCCCCACTCTCGTAGATCGGAGCGAAGTTTGGCCGCAATGCGCCCCCGTTCCCAGTGATGTCGAAGATGCCCGTCCCGCCGGATTCGGTAGCGATTGCGAGGGTAGTGTCGGTCCCGGGCTGAACGGCGAGATCAGTCGCCGCGAGGTTTTGCCCTCCGGCACCGGGCGCCGTAATCGGATAAGTTGCAGTGAGCGATTGAGTGAGAAGGCTGAACTGGTCCAGGGTCTTATCTCCACTCACTCCTATGTAGAGATAATTCCCGTCAGCGCTTTCCGCCAACGCATTGGGTTAATTTCCCACCGCGACCGGCGTGCCGACGGTGAGGCTTGCCGGGTCGATCGCTACTACGCTATTTCCTGCAATGTTGGTCGCCGTGCTGGGAACAGTTGCATACAGCCTGCGCGTGAACGGGTCGTAGAGTAGGCGAGGTGCTGCACATTCATCGCCTGATAGATGCTCAGCACGGCAGCGGCGGATTGGCCGCCGCCAGGCGCCGGATTCGATACGCTTATCTCCGCCCAACCTAACGTCGCGAGCCGGGGAGCGTCCACAGACGCGGTCAATTGTGTGCCGCTGACATACGTGGTTGCCAGTGGTAGGGAGTTCCACAGCACGCTCGAAGCAGGCGTAAATCCGCTTCCATTCACCGTAAGAGTGGTGGTACTGGATCCCACGAGGATGAGATTGGGAACAACGCCGGCTACGCTCGGTATTACGCTATAGGTAGCTCCGGTGACTGCAACGGTTGCGGTTGCGGTGTTGTTTGTCGATACCGGATCATAGCTGCTCGAGGAAACGGTAGCAGTGCTCTCAATAGAGCCGGGACTGAGCATCGTGCCTGTGACTTGAATGGACGCGGTTGCGCCGCTGGCGAAAGTACTCAAATCGCACCATATCTCGCTCGAACCGTTGCAGCTTCCAACGGTAGTGGTGGCGTTCTGATAAGAAAAGGTATCCGCCACCGTAGCGCTTAAGCTCACTCCCTGCGCCGTCTTGGGGCCGTTATTCGTCACTGTGATGGAGTAGGTGACATTGGCGCCCGTGGTCGCCGCACCCTGCGCCTGGATGGCGACGGCAAGATCTGCCGGCGATTGCGACAGATCCTTCACTACCGGGGACTGCAGTACATAGATCTGGGTAGGGGTGTTGAACGCCAGGCCGTTTTGTCCCCAGCGCACCAGGTTGACGGCGTCCAACCCCGCTCCGGTGGTGCTGGTTCCGTTCACAATGATGGATCCCGCCTGAATGAAGGTGTTTTCCTTAAACGCGAGCACTTGGTTCACATCGGTGGAAAGGACGGTCTCGGGAATGACCCACACCCTTTGCAACGATGAATCGGAGACGATGGGACCGGCAGCAAAGGTAGTCGGAGTGGTGTAGAACTGGCCGAGCAGCCAGCGTTAAGAGACCGCCTGCGTTGGCAATTAGGCGCCCGAGTGGGTTGGGCGTGGTTTTGGACACACCGGGGTAGGCATCCTGATGGTTTTTGCAGCTTGTCATTTGAGGGCGACTGTGATGGTAGCTTAAGTTCGAAATCGCTAAAAGTTACCGGTGAGGATCAGGCGCCGAACTCTCGTCACCTTGAAACTCTTTGTTCGTTCTCGTGCCGGCATTGGCGTGCGGTCCGAGTTCACCTAGGACTGACCGTCCTGGGACATTCTCAGTCGTCCCTTCGGGACTGATCGCGTCGGGGATGTACACACAGGACTGACGTCCTGCGCTACTCTCAGGCGTCCCTGCGGGACTGATCGCGATATACCCGACGGTTGATAGCGGTAAAAACTGTTCTTCGTTCAGGCTTAGGCCGAAACTACGGGCAACTGTCGGCTAGCCAACTGGCGGCGAGAGCCTGCGTGCTGCCGAAATCGTCCGCTGGGAGGATACAGCGCGTTGCAGAATTGGATCCAGCCGCCGAGACTCTTTTCTTGAATCGCGGGTTATAGTTTCGGAGGTTACTTTTGGTCCGTCAGAGTAGCTTGCCCGCAGCCAACTCGCGAATGAGGATCCGGTCGGCGGCGAGAAAATCGTAGCGGGTCAACTCGCGCAGCGGACACCAGCGGAGATCGTGAAAGATTCGGTTGGTCATCTCGCCGGCGAACTGGTGGACCACAAAAAACTGCAGGTCGATCGCACTGCCGCTGCGGTAGGTATGGCGGGTGTGGGCCACGCGATTGCCGATTTCGGCGGCAATACCTAACTCCTCATCGAGTTCGCGCCGCAGAGCTTGCTCCGCGCTTTCGCCGTCCTCCACCTTGCCTCCGGGAAACTCCCATTTCAGCGCCATAGGCTGGTCCGGGCGGCGCTGGCAGATCAGAACCTTTTGCTCGCGCAGGATAAGCGCGGCCACAACCAGCCGAACTACCTTCGCGTCCGTTCTTGCTCGGCTGGAGTCTTTCTGCACAGTCATATGATTTTAGACGTTGCCCGCTCAAGAGCGTCTGGTTGCAGGGAACGAACGTTTTCAGCATCGCCAAAAATATGTGGATGGATGGCGGTGGCTAGCGCGTGAAGTCCCTGCAGGAGGGTAGGCGCAGGAGTATTCAAAAGCTCGTCCGGGATACAAAAGACGCGGCCGGTGCGGACTGCTCGCAGCGATTGCCACTGCCGCTTTTCCACCACGCGAGCGAGCGGAACCCTGTCTCCGGCGCCGCACCAGGCAAAGATAAGCACGTCAGGGTCAAGGGCGGCGACCGTCTCAGCATCGGTCACCGAGCCGGGTTTGCCCAGAAAGCGTCCCCCCGCCGCGGCAATTAACTCTGCCACCCAGGATTGCGAGTGGATGAGCGGCTTGCCCCACTCCTCACAGTAAACCAGCGGTGGTTCCGCGGTTTGGACAGCCCGCTCCGTGGCTGCGAGTGTGGAAAGCATTTCGTCAACGACAGCTTCGGCTCGATCCGGAATCCCCAGAATGGAGCCGAGGAGCCGGATGTCCTGATAGATATCGGCCAGCGAATGAGGGGCCAGGGTGAGTACCGGTACTCCGCATTTCAGGATCGCGGCCAGGGATTCGAGCCGATAGGGAACTGAGGCCAGGACCAAATTGGGCGACGCGGAGAGAATTTCTTCCGTAGTCGAAGACCACGAGTCCGCAATCACTTTCAGGTTATGTGTGCGCAGGGCCGGGACCGCATCGAGGCAATAACGGGTGCAGGCGACGAGCGAGTCAAGGCAGCCGAGTCGATCGAGCGTAACGCTTACGCTGGGCTGCAGCGCAGCGATACGCAGGCTGCCATGCGGGGGCTTCATGCCGCAGGCAGAGTGCCATCCGGGTAAAAGACAGGCCAACCATGCCGGGCCGCGATCTGCAGCAGGGCCGGTGTGGGGTTCACGGGAAAGGCCTGGCGGGCAATCTCAAGCATCGCCGCATCGTGAATCGAGTTGCCGAAGACCACATCCGGGGCGGCCACGCCGGCCTTTACCAGTGATTCGGCCTTGCCCTCTCCGGTAGGAACATCGAGCAGCTTGCTGGTAATGACGCCACCAGCCACCTGGGCACGCGCGGAAATGACCCGGGCGGGCGGAATGTTGAAGCCGCGAACGCCTTCTTCAATCACCCAGTTGTTGGTTGAGCTGACTACCCAGATCACCGTCCCGCGGTCGTTCAACGAGGAAACCAGGGCATGCATTTCGGGGAAGATCTTATCCAGGAAGCGCGACCGGAAGAACGCGGCAGCCGCCCGGCGGATTTCCGCTTCGCTCACGCCGTCGTAGATCTGGACCATCTCGCCGCACATCGCGAGCTCCGAGACCTTGCCTGCCAGGTAGAGGCGGTAGCGGGAGTCGATCCAATCACTCGCGTTGCGGGAGACGATGCCCTCTTCGATCGACCAGACCATGAAGTCGTAGCCGGAGTCCCCGCTCCACAGCGTTCCATCGCAGTCAAAGACGGCGACAGCCGGTTCGCGGGAGAGAACCGCGTCGACAAATTCTTGGGGGGAAAGAGAAGTATTGCTACCGGACTTGCTACTGGTCAAAGCGGAAGGTCGCTCCTGGCGAGGCATATGCCTCCTTCTATTGTCCGCGATCTGACGCAATTTTGCACTTCCGGCGTAAACGGCAGGTGAACGCAGACGAGGCTGTCTCTCTTGGTTCCTGTGCCGCATAGGTTGCGCTGGCGGGGTGCGCCGGAAGCAGATAATCGAGGTTGTGCCCGCCGGCAACCAACCCGGGATCCTGCGCCAGTACGTCGCCTACCTGCGGGTGGAGAAGGGGCTGCGGCCTCTGACCTGCGAGGCCTATCTCCGGGACCTGGGGCTTTTCGCGGAATACCTCGAAGGGACACACGCGCTGCCGATGACGGCCGGCCAAGCCCAGGTGGCGGGGTTCCTTGAGCACCTGCAGAAGCATGGGGTGCAGTCGCGCTCCATTGCGCGCAAGCTCTCCTGCCTGCGCGGTTTCTACAAGTGGCTGCTGCTGGATAAACGGATCGGGCACGATCCGACCGTGAACCTTGAGTCACCTGCATCGTGGAAGGTTCTGCCCAAGGCGCTGGCCTTGTCGGAGGTGGAGCGCATGATGGAACAGGCCGGGACGGCTGCAGATCACCCGCAGGCCGACGCGGTGGCCCTACGAGATCGCGCCATCGTGGAGATGCTTTATGCGGGCGGAGTGCGGGTCTCCGAGCTCACCGGACTGGGAGTCGAAGACATTTCCCTGGCGGAAGGCCGCATGTTGGTACGCGGCAAAGGGGACAAGGAGCGCATCGTGCCTTTGGGACGGGCGGCGGTCGAAGCTTTGGACACGTATTTGACCCGAGGCCGGCCGGCGCTGGCGATTCGCCCCAGGGAGAGCCGGCTCTTTCTTTCCGTTCGCGGTACAGGACTTACCCGGCAATGGGTGTGGCATCTGGTGAAGCAACTGGATAGCCGAGCCAGTCCGCATGTGATGCGCCATAGTTGCGCCACCCATATGGTGGAGAACGGAGCCGATTTGAGGACTGTGCAAACCCTTCTGGGACACGCTGATATTTCGACCACGCAGGTGTATACGCACCTGGCGCTGGGCAGGCTGAAAGCCGTGCATCGGGCCCATCATCCCCGGGCCACCAGAAGGGCTGCGAAATGAAGCCTCAACCCAGACAGTTGGCGGAGGAGTTTTTGGCCATGCTGACGCATGAGCGGGCTGCTTCCCCGCATACCTTGCGCGCGTACCAGCGCGAAATCGACAACTTTGCCGGGTACCTAATCGAGCAGGCCGGGCAGGGCGTCGAGATGCAAACCGTCGATCATCTGCTCATACGCGGCTACCTGGGAGAGCTTTACGGCCGGGGTTTGGCCAAGGCGTCGGTTGCCAGGTCGCTGGCCGCGGTGCGGTCCTGGTTTCAATGGATGGCCAGGGCGGGGCACGTCACTAGCAATCCCGCCGCTTTGGTGGCTACTCCCAAGCTGCCTAAGCATCTACCGCGCGTGCCCTCGATTGAGCAGATGAACCACCTGGTGGAAACGGCCTCGGCGGAAACTGTTGCAGCATGGCCGGAGCGCGATCGCATGATCTTCGAACTGCTTTATGGGTGCGGTATCCGCAACGCTGAGTTGGTGGGGCTTAATGTGGACGACGTGCATTGGGCTCGAGAAGTGATCCTGGTCCGGGGCAAGGGACGGAAGCAACGGTATGTTCCCTTGGGGGATGCGGCGGCAGACGCGATTCGCGCTTATCTTCCATCGCGCGCGGCCAAGCTGGGGCCGAAGGCGACGGATGCCTTGCTCTTGAACCTTCAGATGAAGGGAAGCGGGCGTTTGACGACTCGGAGCGTGGGACGGATCGTTAAGCGCATCTCGCTGGCCAAAGGATTGCCGGCGGAGATTCACCCGCACACGCTACGCCATGCTTTCGGCACGCACATGCTGGAGGAGGGCGCTGACCTGCGGGCTATTCAGGAGCTGCTGGGACACGAGCGGCTGTCGACTACTCAGCGCTATACGCAACTCACGGTCGGGCAGGTTACGCAGGTCTACGACCGGACACATCCGAGGGCTAAGTAGGCTTTAGCCCCCATCGGCGGCTGTGCCTGTGGCATTGCGGAACCCAACTCGGAGCCGTTCCACTCCGATTGGGTTCTGTCAGGGAAAAAACTCCGACGGGTTAAACCGTTACAACGACGCGATGGCCGTCGCCTCGTCACGGTGCAGGGCAGCGTACTTGGTAATGCCCACCATGGTGAAGACTTTCTGGAAGTGTGGCGTGAGCCCAAAAGCAGCGATTGTCTGGTCGGCCTTGTTGGCTTCCATCAGCATCTGGATGACGAGAGCAATTCCACTGGAATTGATGTATTCCACTTTGGAGAAATCGATCAGTACCGGGCGGCTCTTGACCACGCCCTCGTAGGTTCCAAGCACGGTGTCCCGCGAACTGCTGGAGATGTCCCCGGTGAAGCGAAGAACGGTGACCGGCCGTCCATTCGCGGCGAGAACCTCATCCACTTTTGCTTTCGTCTCCGTCTGCACTTTACTCATTCTCCTTAGCCAGCCTGATGACCAGCCTTACATAGCTGCCTTTTCCAGGGCTTCCCTTGACCCACTCGGCTTCGTCCACCAGGGACTGGATCAGGAACATCCCCATGCCGCGGGGGTCCTCTTCACCATGCATCTTGCGGTCGATGTTCGGCTTGGAAGGAGTTTTGGCGATGCCGGAACCAGTATCCATCACCTTGACCTCCAGCGCTTCATCGCTGGCGGAAAGGATCACACCCACGCAAAGGTTATCGTTCAGATGGTTACCGTGTTCAATGGCGTTGATGCACGCCTCGGCCAGGGCGGTCTTCAGGTCTTCAATGCGATCGTCCGGGAAAGCCCATGAGCTTGGCCACGCTGGCCGCGGTGCCCATCGCTACTTTTTCGAAGCCCAGCCGCGATGGGAGCTTGACCTCCACCGCCGTGCCCCTGGTTTCAACCATTTTGCTCTTCCCTCACTCTGCCTGCATTCGCACCAATGCCAGCGCCGTCATGTCGTCCTGCTGCGGCTCTCCACGGGAAAATTCACTCAATTGCTGCCACAGGATCTTGAGGATAGCAGTACAATCCTGCGACTTGCACTCTCGAAATGTCGCCAGCAAACGTTCCGGACCGAATTCATCATCGCCCTGGAAGACTTCTGTGAGCCCATCGGTATAGAAAAGCAGCCGCGCTCCGGGCGGGAAGGCAAGGATTTCCGAGGCATATTCCATCATCGGGACCAGCCCGATTGGGGTGCCGCTGGCTTCAATTTCATGGACCGCTTTGTCCCCGGAAATCAAAAAGCCCGGGTTGTGGCCGGCATTAACGACTTCGACGGTATGGCGTCTGCGGGTCCAGTTTGAGAAAGATCGCGGTCACGTAGCGGCGGCGGGCCTCCTGCCCTTCGCCGTAGTGATGCTGGTTCATCCTGGCGGCCAGCTCGGCCAGTGGCAGCCCGGCGAGCGCCATGGCGCGAAATGCTGAGCGGAAGGAGGTGGCGACAATGGCGGAGGCCAGGCCCTTGCCGGCGACATCCGCCACCACCATGATCTCGCCGCCATCGGGAAGGCTGACGATGTCTACGTAGTCGCCGCCTACCTCATAACAGGTGCTTGATCGCACGGCGACGGAGTAGCCGGAAATCTCCGACATCTGCTGCGGCAGCAGGCTACGCTGAATGGCGCGGGCGGCGTCCAGATCCTGTTGCACCCGAGCCCATTCGACGGCTCGGTCGTGGTAATGCGCATTCTCAACCGCAACCCCTGCCTGCAGCACCAGCCCTTCGAGAAAGTCCTGCTCGTAGAGCGACAGGGTCTTGCCTGGTCCGGGGTTTACCACCAACTCGGTCAGCTGGGTTCCGTCTTTGCTGAGCAGGGCATAGCGAGGGCAGCCATCCCAGGGCGCCGGGGGCATGTCGCCTACAGTGAGAGCGGGCTCGGTTACGTGGGCTCCGGGCATTTCCAGTTCGCGCACCACGATACGCAGAACCGATTGCAGCACTTCTTCCGGCCGAACCGCCGCGTGCACCTGGCGGGAGACTTCGAGCAAGGCCTGCAGCCGGGCCACCTGCTGTTGCAGGTCAATTACTTCGACTTGGCTCTTGGAGAAAGAAGACGTAGACATTGCAGGTTGGCATCAATCTAGCACAGCATTCGGAACCTTTGGATCAGGTTTGCGGTAACCCCATCCTTGCTCATCCGGAGATGCGTTTGAGGACGATATACTGGGAAAGGCCAAAATTATGGATACTAAAGTCGCTCTTCCCGTCCAATCGAAGTTTTCCGAAGAGGTAGCAGAGTGGATTGAGGCTTTCGACGACCTGGTGGTCGGCGAGGGTCCGGAACAAGGCGCGGAACTGATTGCGGCCTTACGGCAGCGGGCGCGCGAGGCCGGCATCTCCACCCCAGGGGCGTTGACCACCCCCTACCTGAATACCATTCCCAAGCATGAGGAAGTGCCGTACCCAGGGGACCGCAAGCTCGAGGAGCGGCTGGAAGCCCTGATCCGCTGGAACGCGATGGCCATGGTCCATGGGCAGAACAAGAAGGATGCCGGCATCGGTGGTCACCTGTCCACCTACTCCTCCCTGGCCACCCTGCTGGAAGTTGGCTACGAGCATTTCTTCCATGCCACCTACGGAACCCAGCCGGGCGATTTTATCTACTTTCAGGGCCATGCTTCCCCGGGTGTCTATGCACGCGCCTACCTTGAAGGACGGTTCGATGACGATCGTCTGCTGCACTTCCGTCACGAGTTGCGGGGCAAGCCGGGATTGTCCTCCTATCCTCATCCTTGGCTGATGCCGGATTTTTGGCGCTTTCCTACCGTTTCCATGGGCATCGGGCCGCTCAACGCGATCTACCAGGCGCGCTTCATGCGCTACCTCGAGAACCGCAACCTGATTCAAAAAACCGACCGCAAGATCTGGGCGTTCGTTGGCGATGGCGAAACCGATGAGGTGGATACGCTGGGTGCAACGACCGTTGCCTCCCGAGAAAAACTCGACAACCTGATCTTTGTCGTCAACTGCAACCTGCAGCGTCTGGATGGCCCGGTGCGTGGTAACAAGCGCATCATTGATGAACTGGAAGGCCTCTTCCGCGGCGCGGGCTGGCATGTCATCAAGGTTGTTTGGGGCAGCGATTGGGATGAACTGTTCGAGCGCGATTCTTCCGGCCTGCTGCTCAAGAGGATGGAAGAGTGCGTGGATGGCGACTACCAGTCCTTCAAGGCAAAAGGTGGCGCGTTCCTGCGCAAGGAGTTCTTCGGCAAGTACCCTGAACTGCTCGAACTTGTCAGCGATAAGACAGATGAGCAGTTGGAGAATCTGCATCGCGGCGGCCATGACCGGGTGAAGATCTACAACGCCTACCGCAGAGCGATCAATCATCATGGCTCGCCCACCGTCATCCTGGCCAAGACAGTCAAAGGCTATGGAATGGGCGCGAATCAGGCCCGCAATGCTTCGCATCAGGAGAAGAAACTTACCGACAGCGGCCTGGCTCAGTTCGTGAAACGCTTCAAGATCCCGGTGCCGGAGCAGCAGGCAAAACTGGGCAAACCGTATCGCCCGGAGCCGACTAGCCCGGAGATCCTCTACATGCAGGAGCGGCGTCGCGCCCTGGGTGGTTACTTGCCCTGCCGCGATGTGCCCAAGCTGGACTTCAAGGCTCCCAAGTTGAAGGAATTTGCGGAATGGACTGGCGGGTCGAAGGGTCGGGAAGTTTCGACCACCATGGGATTTGTCAGCATCCTGCGCCACCTGTTGAAAGATCCGGTCATTGGCAAGTTGGTAGTGCCCATAGTGCCCGATGAAGCCCGGACCTTCGGTTTGGAGTCCGCGATTCGCCAGGTCGCCATCTACGCCAGTGAAGGGCAGAAGTACACGCCGCATGATAACGACATGCTGCTCTACTATCGCGAAGAGCAGGATGGCCAGATTCTGGAAGAGGGAATTACCGAAGCCGGCGCCATGGCTTCCTTTACCGCGGCTGGCACCGCCTACTCCAACTACCGTGTGCCCACGATTCCGTTCTACATGTATTACTCGATGTTTGGTTTTCAGCGTGTCGGTGACATGATCTGGGCCTTCGCGGATTCTCGCGGCAAGGGCTTTTTGATGGGTGGTACGGCGGGCCGTACCACCATGTTGGGAGAAGGGCTGCAGCACCAGGATGGGCATAGCCACGTTTTGGCCAGCACGGTTCCCACCTGTCTCAGCTACGATCCGGCTTACGTCTATGAGCTCGCTGTGATTGTTCAGGATGGCATTCGCCGCATGTACCAGGAGGGCGAGGCTATCTTCTACTACATCACCATGTACAACGAGGATTACGCCATGCCGGCGATGCCCGAAGGGGCTCGGGAGGGCATCGTACGCGGGATTTATCGCTTCCAAACCGCTCCCGGAGGCAAGGCCACGGCGCAGCTCTTTGGCAGCGGGCCCATTCTGAACGAGGTCGTCAAGGCGCAAGGTATTCTGGCCGAGAAGTACGGGGTTCAGACCGACGTTTGGAGCGTAACCAGCTACAACGAGCTACGGCGTGAAGCGCTGGGCGTCGAACGCTGGAATCGCCTGCATCCAACGCAGCCGGAGAAGGTCCCTTACATCGTTGAAACCCTGCACGGGACCGAGGGCCCCATCATTGCGGCTAGTGATTACATGAAGGCTGTGCCTGATCAGCTTTCGCCGTGGCTGTCGACCCGGCTGGTGTCGCTGGGCACGGATGGCTTTGGCCGGAGCGACAACCGTGAATATCTACGCCGCCACTTCGAGGTGAACGCAGAGTCGGTGGTAGCGGCAACGCTCTCCCGCTTGGCACGCGAAGGAAAGTTCGACCAGGCGCGGGCCCAAGCGGCCTTCGCGGAATTGGGCTTGGAGACGGAAACGGCCGATCCGGCCCACCTGTAATGAGATACCCGACAGGTTTGAGAAGGGCACGGTCTTTAGATCGTACTCAAATCCTTCTCAATGAGATCGGCTTTAGGCGCTGAGGGACTCATTCCCAAACCTCTCCAGACTTTCCTTGGGCTGCTTTCTACTCCAAGCTGGTCTCCAGCCGCTGTTGCGGAAGGGGGACTCGACTCTGCGGCCCCACCAAAGCCACATGCCGAACGCCATGATGGCGAGCAGCAATAAAACCAGCAGGCTGCCTTCGGGGCCTGTCGTCCCTCCGCTCCACAAGCGCGGACCTGTTGGGTGCTCACCGAAGAGGTGGCCTTGCGCCATGAGACCGCTGTCGGAAGTCCCATAGAAGTAGGACTCTGCCCAGTCCCAACTGGCGTGGCAGCCGAGAGCCCACCAGAGCGATCCTGTGTACCAAAGGCTGAGGCAGAAGACCATGCCTACCGCTGCCGCGCCGAATAGCCCCACTGGCGTCTCACCGGGGTTGGTCCCGTGGGAAAACCCAAACAGGAATGAAAGCAGCAGCGCACCCCACCAGAATCCAATGCCTCGGGTCAGCGTGAATTGCAGATAGCCCCGCAGGGTTGATTCCTCGAAGATGGCGACTATCAGGAACAGCACGCCCCAGCCCACGGCGTACTTCCAGACATCAGAGCCGTGCAACTGTACTCCGTCGAAGGCAAGCAGCCCTGCCGCCCACAAAGCAAGCACCAGCGCAGAGAGGGCGACGAATCCCCAAACCAGGCCGGAAATGAAGCGCACTGCTCTTTCTTTGCCTTGATATCCGTATGCCAGGAGGGGCCGGCGCTCGATCAGCGCCATGATCGCCGTCGCGAGCAGTAGGGGCAGCAGTTGCGCGCCCTCTGAAATGAACGCCAATCTCAGGGCAAACACAGGAGAACGGTGACGGGGGGGAAGTAAATGCTTCAGCACCTGGATGGAGAGAAAGCTAAACCCGATAAAAAGCAGGACGAACAGCAGTACGCCCCACCCTGCCCGGAGACCCTCGGCGCCCATAAATACCCAGTGCATGTCGCGCTTCGGAGGTTGCGGCGTTGCAAGCGGAAAAACCTCTGCCGGCACTAGATTCTCGTCCAAATTCCCTCCTGAAAAGGTGCCCCATCATCTTACTCAGACTGAACCACTATCTTGAAAGATAACCGCAGATCCCTGCGGTTCAACTTTCGGGCGCGAGGAACAACTCAGTAAGAACCTCAATTACCGGCCGCCGCATGCTGGCTCATCCACTGCTGCGCATGTTGTATCTCGGGTAATCCCGGGTCCGCTGTTTTCCAGGCACTGAGGAACTGTTTGTACGCCAAAGCCGCGCCGGCATCTCGCGTTTTCTCCTTCACTTGGGCAATGCCATAGAGCGCGAAACCAGAGTTGGGACGCTCCACCAGCGCTTTCTGAAATGCGGCTTCTGCTTCCGGCCATTTGCCGGCGGTCATCATTGCCGCCGCTTCACTTTCCGCCGCCGGACGGATATAGAAGGGAGGCTCGCGGTAGCCGAGCTCTTTCTCTTCCCGCAGCGCTGCGGCGAAGAGCTTTTCCGCTTCAGGAACATTGTTCTGCGTTGCCATCATGGAAGCACGCAGCTCGAGCGACATGATGGAGAGCATCTTTAGGAGAGGCTGGGGCAGGGGATCAGGCGACATGGTCTGGTTCCCCGTGGGCGGAGCGGCTTTCTTCTCCTTTGCTTCCTGATCTTTGATCTGCTCTGACATGCGCCATAAACTTGAATCGAGCAACACTGAGTGGCGTTCGGCGACATCCGGTTCATGTCCCTCCACGGATTGCATCCCCAGGGCGAATTGCGAAAGGCCGCCGGCCAGGAATTCCATGTGCGGCAACTCCTGGGAGAGATTTGCTGCATTGACAAGTTCGACCACGCGCGCCCAGTCCGCGGTGCGCAAAGCAACCGGCAGCGCGGGATTGAGACGGGCTATGGCATCGCGGGGCGACCAGGGGTAGAGAGTGTCTTCCATATGGCCGCGTGCCTTCCCCAGTTTGACCGACACCTGACCCGCCTCCTGCAACTGCCCGGCCTCCAGCAGATTGGCGACCGAATACATCAGGTTGTGGATATAGTTCCAGTCATTGTCAGGCGCGATGTGCTGTTGGCGGATGTATCCTTCATCGGCCCGGGCAGAAGCGTCGAAGGAAGTCTGGGCCCGGGAATAGTCGCCGGTGCGGTAAAAGATGTGTCCCGGCATATGCACCATGTGCCCTGATGCTGGTGCAAGCGAGCCCAGAATCTCCGCGCTGTGCAAAGCCTGTTCCGGATGCGGGCTGGCTTCGACTGCGTGGATCCAGAGATGGTTCGCGGCGGAATTGTCAGGCTCATCCTTGAGCACACCTTGCAGCAGCGCAAGGGCCTCCTTCTTGCCTTTTCGCGCCTCTCCATTGTCGTCATAGCCATCGTCGACGGCTCCGGAGAGAGCGATGCGGGCATTGGTATCGCTGGGGTTCTCTTTCACCAGGGTGCGCAGAATTTCGATCTCGTGATCGAATTTTGCTTTGTCCTCGGAGCCGGTTTCCTTAACAGCCGCTTCATGGGCCTCGGCAGCCTGAATGTAGAGTTTCTCGCGCGCTGATACATGGCCTTCCAATGCAACCGCTTTGGCCAGCGATGCTTGCGCGTAGGTCTTGGTCAGGCTGTGGTTGAAGCTCTCCGCCTGGTAAAGGCCCAAGTAGCACATGGCGCAATTGGCGTCGGAGCGGATGGATTGTTCAAAAGCACGATCGGCCTCGTAATCCCAAAAGTCGTAAAGCAGGTTGTAGCCCTGTTCGAACCACATCTGGGCCTGGGCATTGGCGTAAATAGGAAAGCGCACATTGCCAACGCCCTCAATGCGTTGCGGCGGTGGTAGCTGCTCCGGGAGGTACCGGATCCCCGGTATCGGGCATCGGCATCTTCATCTGGCCGGAAGAAGCCCCGGCTTGCAGCAAAATCAACAGCATCAGGAAAAATCGTTTAGACATGGAAGCTTCTTGCCCTTCGCCAGCGGGGTATTCTGCACCAAATACCCGGGGTGAACTAAACTAGAGTAGTATCCGTGGCCCTGGGGGCAGTAAAGGAATTATCCATTGATCGCAAGCACTTTAACCAAGATTTTCGGAACCAGTAACGAACGCGTGATCAAGCGGATGATGCCCATGGTCGAACAGACCGGGTCTCTCGAGCCTGCCATGAAGGCTCTGTCGGATGACGAGCTGCGCGCCAAGACGCTGGAGTTTCGCGCCCGCATCGCCGCGCGGCTGGACGGCATCGACGATGCCGAAGAACGCGTAGCAGAAGAAAAAGTAGTGCTGAACGAGATTCTGCCCGAAGCCTTCGCGGTGGTGCGCGAGGCCGGCCGGCGGGTACTGCAGATGCGTCACTTTGACGTGCAGTTGATCGGTGGAATGGTGCTGCACCAGGGCAAGATCGCCGAAATGAAGACCGGCGAAGGCAAGACCCTGGTAGCGACCCTGCCCTGCTACCTGAACGCGCTGGCCGGCCATGGCGTGCACGTGGTGACGGTCAATGACTACCTGGCCAAACGCGACGCCGAGTGGATGGGCAAGATCTACGAGTTCCTGGGGCTGACCGTCGGCGTGATTGTGCACGATCTCGATGATTCCCAGCGCCGCGCTGCGTATGGCTCCGACATCACCTACGGCACCAACAACGAGTTCGGTTTTGACTACCTGCGCGACAACATGAAGTTTGACCATGCTGATTGCGTGCAGCGTGGGCACTACTTCGCGATCGTCGATGAAGTTGACTCGATCCTCATCGATGAAGCCCGCACTCCGCTTGATCATCAGCGGCCCCACGGATCAGACCACGGACAAGTATGCCCGCGTGAACCGCATCCTGCCGTCGCTCGAGCAAGGGGAAGAGATCGAGCGCGGCGAAGAAAAGATCCTCACCGGCGATTTCGTGGTCGATGAAAAGCACAAGACCATCAGCGTGACCGATGAGGGCTGGGAGAAGATCGAGCAGTTGCTGGGCATCGGCAACATCGCCGACCCGGAGAACTGGGATCTGAAGCATCACGTCGAAGTCGCGATCAAGGCGCACTCGCTTTACCGGCGCGATGTGGCTTACGTGGTGAAGGACGGCGAAGTCATCATCGTCGACGAGTTTACCGGCCGCCTGATGCCTGGCCGCCGCTGGAGCGATGGATTGCACCAGGCGATCGAGGCCAAGGAGCAGGTGAACATTCGCCGCGAAGACCAGACGCTGGCGACCATCACCTTCCAGAACTATTTTCGCCTGTATAAGAAGCTCTCCGGCATGACCGGCACGGCGGAAACAGAAGCCACGGAATTCGAGAACATCTACAAGCTCGAGATCGTGGTGATTCCCACCAACAAGCCGATGCGCCGCCTGGAAAATCCCGACGTGGTTTTTCGCACCGCCAAGGAAAAGTATTTTGCCGTGGCCGACGAGATCTCGCGGCTCCACGAAGAGAAGCAACCGGTGCTGGTGGGCACCACTTCGATCGAGAAGTCGGAGCTGCTTTCATCGATACTGCAGCGCAAGGGCGTGAAGCATGTAGTGCTCAACGCCAAGTTTCACGAGCGCGAAGCAGAGATCGTAGCCCAGGCGGGGCGGCTCGGCATGGTGACCATTGCCACCAACATGGCCGGCCGCGGTACCGATATCGTGCTCGGTGGCAACGCGGAGTTCGCGGCCAAGCAGGAGCTGTTGAAGAAGGGCATGGCGCAAGCGGTGAACGCGGCCCAGGGAGCCATCAATCCCATGGCTGGCCCGGGCATGATGCGCTTCTACTACCAGGGGCAGGAATTCGAGACCAGTCAGGAGATTTGGGATAAGGCTTATGCGCAATATGCGGCCGCCGCTGAGCGCGAGCACGATGAGGTGATTGCCGCCGGCGGACTGCACATCGTAGGCACGGAACGGCACGAGTCGCGGCGCATTGACAACCAGCTGCGCGGGCGCGCCGGCCGCCAGGGAGATCCCGGCGCTTCGCGGTTCTATCTCTCGCTCGAAGATGACCTGATGCGCATCTTCGCCAAGGAGTGGGTATCGACCCTGCTGCAGCGTCTGGGCATGGAAGAAGGTGTGCCCATTGAGTCGCGCATGATCAGCAGCCGCATCGAGGCGGCGCAGAAGGCAGTGGAAGGGCAGAACTTCGAAGCCCGCAAGCACCTGCTGGAATACGACGACGTGATGAACAAGCAGCGCACGGCGGTGTATGGAACGCGCCAGCAGCTGCTCGAAGGGCTCGATCAAAAGGAGCTGATCCTTGAGGACTACGTTGCCAATCTTCTGAGCGCGGTGATGGAAGAGCACGCGCCGGAAGCGATGCATCCCGACCAGTGGGACATCAACGGTCTAAAGAGCCAGCTGGGTTCTCAGTTCGGCATCGACCTGGAGAAGGAAGGCATCGACCTAAACAGCCTGAACCGCCACGAGCTGGGCGAGACGCTGTTCGAGCGCTTGAAAGAAAAGTACGAGATGAAGGAAGCCATCCTGGGCAACACCACTATGCGTTATCACGAGCGCATGGTCATGCTCAGCGTGCTCGACGGTTTGTGGAAAGACCACCTGTTGAGCATGGATCATCTCAAGGAAGGCATCGGCTTGCGCGGATACGGCCAGCAGGATCCGCTGGTCGCCTACAAGAAAGAGTCCTTCGACATGTTTGAAGCCATGATGGGACGCTTTCAGGAGGACACGGTCCGATTCCTCTTCCTGATGCAGATCGTCGGACCCGATGGCCAGCCGATTACCCAACTACCGCCCAGGCAGGCGCCCGAGATTTCCAGTGAATTTGTTCCTCCGGTTTCCTCTCCGGTTGGCCCTCCGGTCACGATCGAAGGCAATGGTGCACGAGCTGTTCCCGCCCAAGCGCCGCCGAAACCGCCCTCCGCACCTGTCCCAGTCCCCGTCCGGGCGCCCTCGACGACGATTGATGCCCTGGAGCAGGAGTTTCAACGCAAGAAGAAGCGCGAGCTCGAGCAGGCCAGGATGGCCGGCGCCAATGGAAGTTCCGATGCGCCCGCGCAGCAGCGGCGCGCCGGAGAGAAGGTAGGGCGGAACGATCTTTGTCCTTGCGGCTCAGGCAAGAAATACAAGAAGTGCCACGGCGTGGAGGCTTAGCGTTGGAGACAATTCTGCGTTAGTTCTAAATTCTTGACTACCAACAGAATTGTCATCCCGACCGGAGCGCAGCGTAGTGGAGGGATCTGCGGTTTGAAGATTACAAGCGAAATTTCTCCGGGATCTCTTCAAACGTGAAGTTCTGCGCTTGGGACCCGGACTCATCCCGCCAGCTTTCGAAAATGCGACCGTAACTGAGCGTAATGAACTCACTCTGGCCAATGCCGAGCTGTTGCGCTGTTGCATCGATCCAATCACTCGGGCCTTCGAGCTCGGCATAGAGCCCCAAGGGCGTTTCGTCGAGCACGCAATGGCCCTGCTGATCGGCCCATTCCGTGCGCCATTTTTCATAGACGAATACGGGACTGAAGCCGAGGGCCTCGAAGACCTTGCCCAGCACTGGCCCATCCTCGACCAGGGTCTCAGTTTCTACGCGATTCTTGTGCGGGCCCTCTTCCGTTTGGCCGCTGGGAACACTCTTGTGCGTGACCACCCATTTGCTGCCATATTGGCGAATGCGCAGAATCTGTCGCGAGTTGCGCAGGCGGCGATCAGGCGTGTCATAAAGGGTGTTGCGCTCCAAGGTGCGCGCGGTGACCCGCGTGAACCCGAGCGCTGGCAGTTTGCGCTCCAAAGCCTCGCGGTCCGGCACCCGTATCTTTACTTCCGTCTCCATGGCCTGCATAGGCCGGAGTCTATACCAGCTGCGCTGTCGTCGTGGGAAAATGGCACAGGTGACTGCGAAAAAAACACTGCGGCTGGCCGTCGATGCCAATGCCATCGACTCTCCCGCTTCCATGGCGTCGTTATTGCAGGGCGCCGAGCTGCTGCGCAGCGGCGGCACGGTGGCATTCCCGACTGAAACCGTTTATGGACTGGGCGCCCACGCACTCAATGAGACCGCGGTGCAGTCCATCTTCGAGGCTAAGCAGCGGCCGTCGTGGGATCCGCTGATTGTCCACGTTACCAGCGAAGAACAGCTAAGCGTGGTGGCTGGCGAAATTCCACGCATTGGCCGATTGTTGATGGAAGCCTACTGGCCCGGTCCTCTCACCCTGTTATTGCCGAAAGGCCCTCGCGTACCGGGCATCGTGACTGCGGGGCGGCCCCGGGTTGGAGTGAGGATGCCGCTTCACCCGGTGGCCCGCAGATTGATTGAGCTCGCTCAAGTGCCGGTGGCGGCGCCCAGCGCAAATTCTTTCGGCCGAACCAGTCCCACACGCGCGGAATTTGTCCTGCAAGATTTGGATGGACGCATCGACGCGGTCATCGATTCAGGGGAGACGGCACTGGGGCTTGAATCGACGGTAGTCGACGTTTGCGCAGACCCGCCCATTCTCTATCGTCCAGGCATGGTGACCTTCGCACAGGTGCAGGCCGTTTGCCCGTCGCTGGTTGCTTATCGGGAATTCGAGGATGCCGGTTCCAAAGCACTCCCCTCACCAGGCGTAGGCCTTAAGCATTACTCGCCCCGCGCGCGGCTGGTTTTGTCGGAGTGGCCCACACCCAATCTGTTGAGCGTCGCTGAACAACTGCTAACAGCGGGCGAACGGGTCGGCATCATGTTGCCCGGCGATGTAAATATTGGGCACCCGTACCTGGTTTATCGCTGGGGCGATCTGGCGGATCAGGAGCAACTCGCTCGCCGCCTCTTTGCGGGGCTGCGAGAATTAGATACAGCCGGGGCCACCATTATCGTCTGCCCATTGCCGGAAGATGAGGGCCTGGGCGTCGCCATTCGCGACCGTCTGCTCAAAGCTGCGCGTTGATGCCTACACCCGGCCATTATCCTCGGTCTTGTACAAGTATTTGATGCCGGCTTTATAGATGAGCGTACGGACCCTGCCCCGCCGCACCTTGATCGCATTGCGGTCGTACCACTCGATCGTGCCCTCGATTTCCTCCCCATCTTCGAGCACAAACGTCATCAAGGTGTGGCTCTGGATTTGCTTCTGAAAATAGAACGCCTCGGCGTGAGAACTCTCCGCAACAGAGTCCCATCGAGGGTGGGTTGGATGTATAGGGGCAACGCTGGAAAGTAGGGCGGGATAGCGGCTTGCCTGCGCATGCGCTGAGAGGGGTGGACGAATGAGCTTGCGCGGACCCGCTGGGCTGACAGAAGCCAATGCGGATGGATTGGGTCCATCGACCTTGGTCTTCACCTTGGCAGGGCGCGCCTCATATAAGGGGCGAACCGGAATGGCAGAAGAATCTGGCATGGTGTGAGTGTGAGTCTAGTGGGTAGGATGCAGTATTTTGCCAATTGGGTTTAAATGTCAAAAATCGGCAGCAAATGGCGTATTGCAAAAATTATGGAGCAGATAGGCCGACGGCGAAGGCGTCGAGCGACAAAGACCGCAGCAGGTTCCTCCGCATGCCTTGTTCCACTTGATCCAGGCCGCGCACAGCCGCCTCAATCCAGGCCACGGTGATGGTTTGCGACATCCGTGTCAGCTCCGCCATCAGGTCGATGTTGCGAATCAAATGGCCGGTCCCCGCATGTAGCAGCAAGAGGTCTTCCAGCAGGCTGGCGAATGCGTGCAGCAGGGCGCTGGTCTTTTGCTGGCCCTCAGCGCCTGCGCGGTAGGTCTCGGTTACCCGAAAGAGAGCTCCGTAGTCCGTATCACCGGCGCTATTGCCGGTGGCGTTGTACAGCATCACTAAAGCGTCCTGGCGGCTCGCCAGATAGCCTTCCAGATCGAAGCCAATGGCCTGACCGATGGCGCCTTCCGCCAGGCGAGCGACCAATGCGCGTTGCTTCGGTTTCCAATCCTTGCGATGCTCGGCAAGCACCGCTTCGATCTGCTCCGGGGGCAATGCGCCCAAGCGAAAGATGCTGGAGCGGGAACGAATGGTGGGCAGAAGTTCGCCGGGATTTTCTGCCAGCAAAATCAGGTGAGCGTAGGCCGGCGGCTCCTCGAGAATTTTGAGCAGGGAATTAGCGGCCTCCTTCATGAAGGCTGTGCTGGTGAAGATGTACACCGCGCGCGGTGCATCGGCGGGGAGGCGATAGATGCGCTGCAGCACACTGCGCACCTGGCCCATCTTGATCAGCAACTGGGGCGGGTCCGGAGGAACGACTACCACATCAGGATGGGTCTGGACGAGGATGCGGGTCTCTTTCTTGTCCACCTCACGCAATTCCTCCCGGGCGGCGATCGCTTCGTTAACGCGGTCGGTGAGTGGCAGCGATAGCGCGATGCGGGCGCAGTTGCTGCAAACTCCGCAAAAATCGGGCAGGCCGTCGCTAACTGGGTGCTGCAGGCAGGCCATGGTCTGCGCCAGCATGATGGCCAAAGTATATTTGCCGGCGCCGCGCGGACCGGCAAGGATGAGCGCAGGAGGCATGCGTTCCGCCGCGATCGCCTCGCGCAAATGGCGGACGGTGGCTACATTTCCCGCAAATTGATCGAAGCCCACACCCTGAGACTAGCAAAAAGGAGACCGAGAGCGCACAGCAGGTCCGCTCTACTACGTTCCGTCGAAAACATTTCGAGAAGGGGTTGAGAGTGGGATAGAGAACTGCAGATCCCTCGGCTTCACTCCCAGTGACAAACTAAAGACTAGGGCGTTGAGTGCTGGTATCCCACTCAAGCCCAAAAACAGGGCTTGAATGGGGCACCCAACGTTCGTTGCCGGTGCAGGAAACCGGATCATCGCTCTCTCAACTCGCGCCGCGAGCCGACCCGTCGGGATGACAAAGGGAGGGTAGCGCTTACCTCAGCAGCGGTTATAGGGGATGGACAGAGCCGCAAAACAAACGTCACTTTGTCATCCCGTTTGCCCCGGCGTGCCGTGGGAGCGCAGCCGAGTTGATCTGCGTTGTGCCCCAGCCCTCTCAGAGGCACTTAGCTCTGCCGCAATTCGGGCACAAACATCATGGGGTACTTGGGGCGTAGCGTGATCTTGGGCTGAACATCAACGGTCTGTCCGGGAACGAACTGTAGGCGCCATCTCTGTGCGATGGTGGCAACCATCAGCACCCCCTCCATCCAGGCAAATGCCTCGCCGATACACTGCCGGTTGCCGGCGCCGAAAGGAAAATAGGCAAACCGCGGACGCTTGGCTTTTTCCTCTGGGAGAAAGCGTTCAGGATCGAAGCGCAGAGGGTCGGGAAAATACTCCGCACTGCGCTGAATGATGTACTGGCTGAAGAAAAAATAAGTTCCCGCTGGAAAGCGATACGGTCCCAGCTCCACATCGGCGGTAGACTGCCGGCCCATGGCCCACGCCGGCGGGTACAGACGCATGGACTCAGCAAATACCATCTCCGTATAGCGAAGGCGAGGTAGATCCTCGAGTGTGGGGAGGCGGCCGCCCAGCACGGCGTCGATCTCGGTATGCAGGCGAGCCTCCGCTTGAGGATTTTGCGCCAGCAGGTACCAGGTCCAGGTGAGCGCATTGGCTACCGTTTCATAGCCGGCAAGAAAAATGGTGAGGACCTCATCGCGCAATTGCTCGTCGGTCATGCCGGAGTGATCGGACTCTTCATCGCGCGAAGCCAGCAACATGGAGAGCAAGTCGCCGCGGTCCACCCCATCCGCGCGATGTTCGGCAATCATGCGCTGCACTACCTTGTCCAGGCGGCTGCGGGCCCGGCGGAAGCGGACCAATCCCGGAATAGGCCAATGCAAATACGCTTCGGCGCGGGGCAGCGCGATCAGGAAGTTGTAGAGCTCCATGATGACGTTGACCTGGTCGTTAATCTGCAGCACATCGCCGGTAACGTCGGTGTTGAAGAGTGTTCTGGCGACAACCTGTAGCGCCAGTTGCATCATCTGCGATGCAATGTCGATGGGCTGGCCCGGCTGCCACTGGGCCGCGCATGTGCGCCGCGCGGTCCACCATGATGGCGCCGTAGGCCTGGATGCGCTGGCGGTGAAAGGCGGGAGCGGCGATGCGCCGTTGACGGCGATGGACCTCGCCATCGCTGGTGATGAGCCCTTCGCCCAGCAAAATCTTCATGCGCCGCTGGGTCCGCTCCTTGATGAAGTGCTGCGGCTGGTTGATGAGGATCTCGTGGATAAATGCGGGCTCGTTGATAAAGACAATGTGGGAGAGGCCCAGACGGTAGTGGGCCATGCGCCCGTAGGTTTTGGTCAGGTGCTCGAAGAGCGCGATCGGATTACCAGGTTTGAAGAAGCGGCGCAGCAGATAAAACGGCAGATTCATCTGCAGGCCCGGAGGAAAGCGATAGCCATCGCGCTCCAACACGGTCCACTGCGGTTCGTCGCGCGCCGGTGAATACGTTGTACCCATAGAATCGCTGACGCTCAGCGCAACATACCCGTTGCCGACAAACGCCCCCTTACCACTTGTACGACGCGCTGGTGGACTTCATCAATGGAGCCATCGCTGTCGATTGCGACCACACGCAAAGGCTCGCGGGCAGCAATCTCCTGGTATTTGTCGAAGACGCGGCGGTAGAACGCGGAGCTTTCCTTCTCAAAGCGGTTTTCGTCGCTTCCGGTGGCCGCGACGGCGCGCTGATTGCGCTGCCGGGCGCGCGCCAGCGAGCGATCGAAATCCGGCAGCAGAAGCACCGTCAGGTCGGGCTGGAGGCCGCGGCACAAGCTAGTGTGCAGCTCGCGCACGATCTGGCTGCCCAACTGCCGGCCGCCGCCCTGGTAGGCTTCGCTGGAGTCGGTGAATCGGTCGCAGAGCACGATGCGCCCTGCTTCCAGTGCAGGCTCGATGACTTCGGCGATCGATTGCGCGCGATCCGAGAACATCAGCCCCAACTCCGCGAAGGAGGAAAGGCTGTCGGTACGCGAATCAAGCAGCAGGGCGCGGATGCGGTCGCCTATGCGCGTGCCCCCAGGCTGACGGGTCACCGTCACTGCCAGTCCATCGCCTTGCAGCGACTCTTTCAGGCGACGCAGCTGGGTGCTCTTGCCGGACCCGTCCAGGCCTTCGAAGGTGATGAAAAAACCTCGTGGCATGCCCGGAGTTTACACGCGCTGCAGGTCTGCGATCTCGAGTTCCAGCCCGCCGTATTCCGGATGGAGGTTTTCCCGCAACTTATAGGCAACATGGACGACGGAGCCTTGTTCCAGGCCGAGCGTCTGGACGCGTGCCGCCCAATCCCATCCCAGGGCTGACCAACTGGCGCCACGCGCCCCCTGGGCGAGTTGCAGGCAGATGTGGCGCTCTTTGATGGGCCGCACCGGGGCGGTCAGGCGCACGTTGTAAGCGACGAAGACGGGCTCTTCGTTGCCAATGCCCACCGGTTCCAAGCGGCGCAACCAGGTGAAGAGAGCTTGGGTAATTTGATCGAGAGGTAAGACCGCATGGCAGCGCAGGCTGGGCGCCGCCTCTTGCACGTGGAGCGCGGCCCAGGCTTCGAGGTGGCTCTTGAGGTCCGGTACGCCGCTCCGCAGGGAGAGAAAAGCCCACGGCGTGGGAGTGGCCGCCGAATCGGGTGAAGAGCTGCTTGCAGCTTTCGATTGCGTGCAGCAGATGAAAGCCGGGGACGGAGCGGCCGGAACCATAGGCCTCACCGCCTTCGAGCGCAATTACCATCGCCGGGCGCCGCGTACGGTCGACGACGCGCGAGGCAAGAATCCCGATGATGCCGCGATGCCACCCTTCTCCTTCGACCACGATGCAGCGGCTCGAATGGAAGCCGGGGTCATCCCGAAGCCGGCGTTCTATCTGGTCGAGCATGTCGGCTTCGGCTTGTTGACGTTCGCCGTTCAGGCGGTCGAGCTTGGCGGCTAATTCAACCGCCCTGGCCGCATCGCGGGTGGTGAAGAGTTCGACCACGTCGGAGGCCACATCCATGCGTCCAGCGGCGTTGATGCGGGGCGCGAGGCGGAATGCCAGATCAGTGGAGGTGAGGGTTCGCTGTTTCGGGGTCGAGTTTGGCTACCTGCATCAGCGAGCGCAGGCCGGGACTGGCCGGACGTTTGAGCTGCTCCAGGCCAACGCTAGCGATGACGCGATTTTCCCCCAGCAGCGGAACGGCATCGGCCACCGTGGCGATAGCCAGCATCTTGAGGAAGGAGGGGAGGATCTTGTTTCGCGTCCGCTCCAAATCCCATGCCTCGAGCAACGCCTGGGCGAGCTTAAAGGCTACCCCAGCGCCGCAGAGGTGCTTGCAAGCGTAGCCGCAACCCGGCTGATTGGGGTTGAGGATAGCGAGGGCAGTCGGCAGACCCGGCAGGTGGGGTAGCTCACGTGGCAGATGGTGATCGGTCACGATGAGGTCGAGTCCGAGGCGGGCGGCTGCTTCCGCGGCGGTGAAATCGCGTATGCCGGTGTCGACGCTGATGACGAGGTTTACGCCTTGGCCCGCCGCTGCGGCGAGCACCTCCGCCTGCATGCCGTAGCCTTCCCGAAGCCGGTGGGGTACGTGGAAATCCACCTGGCCGCCGAGCATCTCGATGGCCGTCTTGAGCAGGACGATGGCCGTGGTGCCATCCACGTCATAGTCGCCATAGATGAGGATGTTCTCCCGCTTGGCGATGGCCGCCTGAACCCGGGTGACGGCCGCAGCCATGCCTTGCATGGCGTAAGGATCAAGTAGATGTTCGATGCGGGGGTTAAGGAAGAAATCAGCCTCGGCCGCGGTACGTACGCCGCGTTCCGCCAGCAGTTCGGCCACGATGAGAGGCAATCCGGCGCTCTTCGCCAGTGCCGTGGCGGCTGAGTTCGCCTGGGGCAGGACCCATTCCGTGCGCGGAACGGTAGGGTCAGACGGGATGGCCTGGGGGCTTACTGCAGGGGAGGAGGAAGCATTCACCCTTCTTCTTCATCCTCATCTTCTCCGAAAACGACGTCTCCGAAGTCTTCCACAAACTCCAGCAGTTGCTGGTAGCGCTCGTACCACGGGGTGGCATTCTCGTGCACAAAGACGATGCCCTGGTGGGCAAAACCGAGCTGGATATACCCGATCTTGCCTACGTAGTTGACCAGGTATTGCGCCTCGTGGACTTCGGCCGCGGCTTCATCGGGAAAATTGTCGTCGCGGATCTGCTCCAGCAGCATGGCGATGTCATCCTTCTCCAGCTTGACTTCGCTCATGGTCACGAACGGCGCAGAGGCGGTCTTGGCCATCTCTACGAAGTCTTTCCAGCTATCGGGATTGTCATCGTCTTCCCACAAGACGGTTGGCAGATCTTCGGTGATAAACCCAGGCAGGCGGCGCATCGAATGCCCTTCAATAAAAGCCACCATGTCGTCTTTCAGAGATATCAAATCGTCGGGGTGCATATTCGCGCCTCTATTGTCGCAGATGTCCCTGGATTTGCCGTAAGCTCGGTGAGGTCCCCGAGCCGTGCGTCGCGCCGGATCGCACCGGATTTCGTGCAGTCGCGGGTCCCAGCGCGACCCGGCTCAGCGCCCCAAATATGCTATAGTCCGAGTCAGATCACATGATTTTTTCGCGGGAGTACGTGAATTATCTGGCGCGCCAAACGGTCAACCAGTTGATCGAAGCCAAGATGATCCGGGCAGGGAAAGTTGCTGTTGTCGCTGAGCGGGTGAATGCGGCCATCCTGGAAGAGCTGTCTCTGGAAGACCGCATCAACGAAGAAGTGCGCGTCATCCTTGACGCTTATCAGGAAGACATGCGCCGCAGCGGCGCCAGCTACGCCGAGATGTTCAAGAAGGTTAAGCAGGAGCTGGCGAAGAAATACAAGGCGGTGCTGTGAGACTCTCCAGGGACAAGCTCAACAAGCTGGCGCACGTGGTAGCCGATACGCTTGCCGAGACGGACGAATGCGAGTTCCTGGATGACCGGAATACCATCCGTCAGGAGGCGCGTAAGGCGCTGGAAAAGGTTCTGACGGAAGAAATGAAGATTGACCAGGCGGCGCGCCAGAAGATCGCCTCGCAACGCAAGATTATTGTCGAGGGAAGCCAGGAGTGGGACATCCTTTACCGCAAGTATTACAACGACGAGGTAAGGAAATTGGGCCTGTAAGCCGGCACCGATTCCTTGCCCCTGCTTTGCTATACTAGGGTTTGTTGACTGCGGTGCAGATCAACCCCTGCCTCAACCCATCGTGGCGTCATGGTGTAATTGGTTAACACGCCGCCCTCTCAAGGCGGAGAGTTCGGGTTCGATCCCCGATGACGCTACCAAGAATCAATCACTTGTAAGATTCCTGACGCATAGGCTAGGGGCGTCCTGCTGCGGCCGTGTGCGAGTCGAGATGATCCCTGACATGTGCCCCCGTGACCGTTGCACTCAACTGCAGATTTAAAAGCAGTTTCGGCAAGCACAAGCAATTTTGTAACAACCGGGAACAAAGCCAGGGAATCCAAATTGGGATGGCCGCGTTTTGGCGTTCCGCTATGGGCCTCACAGGACCGCCGGGCTCAAAATTTTTGCTGCGATAAGGAGCGATTCTGGTGCTATGCTGCTTCCCAGGAATTGTGATTGATACATTTGTTGTTTGTGTCTGCCTTCCCGGTTTGCAATCGTGCTTGTCTTACTGAGCGTCTGTTTTGAATCGATGATTTTTCCCGAGAAAAGGCTCCACACCCAAGGGTCCCCCCTTCCAGGTAGAGCAATGGAAGTCCGTGAGGTGGAATCGTGCCGTATAGTCGTAAATTTCCTGAGCAGGACCGTGCCATTGAGACGGTCTTGAGCTTGATGCGTCTTCATCCTGAAGGTCTTACCGTCAACGAATTGAATGAACTCATCCAGTCTCATCACGACAAGATCCGGAGTGAGATTGCCTGGTACCATTCAATGGATGTACTGATTGACGAAGGCAGGGTCTACACCTGTGCCAAATGGCGTGAGCAGGGTTATCTCGAAAGCTTTAAGCTGTTTGCGAAATAGTCGCAGTCGCCAACGAAAATCCCGTAGCTTGAAGCGGCTACGGGACGGTTTGCTTGAACATGGAGCCCTACTTGCTGGCAATCACTTGAATCTTGTGAATTTGCAGCTCGTTTGAGAACAGCTCCTTTGCGTTGGCCATCAGCGCCTTGGCAATGTCACCGTTCAGGTGGGCGTCGCGGCCTGCTTCGTCCTCGAAGGTGTCGAATACGGCGTAGGAGCCTTCGTCTTCTTTAATGCCATACCAGGTCAAGGTGCCCTTCTCCGCCTTTGCCATCTCCGCGCCTTGCTTGAGGAATGCTTCTACCTCTGCCGTCTTGCCCGGCTTGGCCTTCAATGCAACATACAACGCATACTTCGCCATGCTGATGATTCCTCCTTGGATCCTCCCATTGGATGCAGCTCCCGCATCCCTCCAATTCATGAATTTCCTGCCTTCCTGTGCAAAAGCATCAAGATGGCTTTGGAGATGGGTCATGGCTCTGCTGCCGGCTGCGCCCGACGCGCGGTTCGGGACTGCACCAGGTGAGCGATCGCGCTGATGGCGATCACCGCGAAGAGGCCAAAAATTTCCGCGCGGGATGCCAGGGCGATCATCAACAGCATGCTCCCAACGCCCACTACTGTTGCTGTGCCCAGCCAGCGAAAGTTCAATGGTGTGCCGGCCTGCGCCACACCAGTGCGTGCCAGCCACCATGCCGCGACGCAACCGGCGGCATAGAGCGCGGAACTAGCGAGGGTGGCAAGCACAGCAAGCTCGGCAAACGTTCCCGTCAACGCCAGCGCGATGGCCACCGCCGCATAGCAGAGAATCGCAATATGAGGCACATGGGTGCGCGGATGCACGCGACCCAGCACGCGCGGAAGCAGACCGTCGCGTCCGAAAGCGAACAGTATGCGCGGTGTGCCTAGGATGTCGCTGGAGACCCAGCCCAACATCGACAGCGCGGTGCCGGCCAGCAGTACCACCCGCAACACCGGACTTATCTTCGCCATCGCATCCGCCAGAGGTACCGTCGATTGGGAAAGCGAAGCACCCAGGATCCCCTGCGCAATGACCTGAATAGCGATATACAACAAAGTGACGGTGACGAGGGCTATCGCCAAGGCGCGCGGAATCGTACGAGCCGGCTCCTTGACCTCGCCGCTGACACTCAGTGAAACCTCCATGCCGGTGAGCACGAAGAGAGCAAGGATCATGGCGCGGCCCAGGCCCTTGGGTGCTGGGCGCCACTGTCTGCACAAAATTTGCGCGATGGATCGCTGCCACGCCGGCAACCAGAAAAATCCCTAGTGGAATCAATTTCACCGCGGTCGCCCAATCGACCAGCCGCGCACCGCGCGCGACTCCTCCCAAGTTGATCAGGGTGACGCCGCCAATGACGCCCACGATCACCACGGCGTGTACCGGCGCCTTGAACACCGGCGGCAACAGGCTCACCGCTACTTCGGCCAGGGCAGCGACCACGCCGCCGCCTGCAAGTACGTTGCCCAGCCACAGGAGTGTGCCGGCAATGAAGCCGGCAAGCGGCCCAAAGACAGCTTCGACATAGCCATAAGGTCCACCGCTGGTCGGCATTCGGCTGCCGCCCTCGGCAAAGCAGATGGCGACCGCTCCGATCGCGACCCCGCAGACCAGAAACGCCAGTGGCGCGTAGGGGCCAATGCATGCAGCCAGCGCTCCCGGCACCGCGAAAATGCCGGCGCCGATGACACTGTTAATGATGTTCGCGGCCAGGCCCCGGGTCCCGATGGTGCGCAGCAGGCCGGCATCGCGTTGGTTCATGCGCTCGACTGTAGCATGGCGCCTGCGCGGGCCGATAGCGCTAACTCCAGCAAATAGCGGTAGTTGCTCCTCCAGAGCCTACGTCCGTTGCTGGGACCCAATCCGATGGTCATCCAAGCCGGATTACCCCTGGCTACAACTTTCCAATAAGCAGGTTCCCCAAAGGATGTAGGCAGGTTACATTGCAAGTAACAAGTAACAAATTGCAGTTTTTGGAGTGTTCATTATGCCTTGGGATTTAATGAGAATACTTAATAAGCCATTTACTTCCGCAGTGCGAGTTCTGGTAGCGAGCGCAACGTTGTTGATTACGCCGTTAGCCGCTTTCGCCGGCAATACAGACATCCATCCCGGATTTGCCGGGGTCTACGTGGCCCGTGTCGACAAGAAAGCACCGTCCATGAGTGTGAGCCTGGGAGTGGATGGAACTGCCACAGTTACCGAAGATCCTGGTACCGGATCCATTACGTCGTTTGGCCACTGGGACAGCGACGGAAGCCAGATCAAGGTCACCTTCAATGCGGACGCCGGTGAGCCCGTGTCGCCTCCCATGGTTTTCCAGGTTGTCCACAATAAGTTGCAGGCCGTTACCTGGAATCACGAAGCGTGGGGCGACCGCACACCCGCCCGCGATGGAAAAGGGATACAAGGTGAAGTACTTGTTCTGGACTACGACCATGCCGTAGAGAGTCTTGAGGCCGCTTTGATGTTCAATGCCTCGATACAAACTGGGCGCCCGGCAAACCAGCCGGGCGCCCAGTTTATTTGCAACCAGGTATCTGGTCCGAGGCACGGCTCTTAGGAAGAGGAATTCTGAAATCCCGCATGTATTTGGTCTCGCTCCCCAAGCTGCAGATGAAGACTGCCATGATCCTCGTGTCTTGTCTCATCTGCTCGACGAAGCGGTGACAATTTGTACAGAGCGTTGGCATAGGCCGGAAACGTTTGTTAGTTTGCCGCGGAGGCTTCCGCTCAGAGGAAGCGGGTTCCCTTCTGCCACCGCAACCCCGGCACCGAGGGTCAGAGCCAGTGGAAGGCACAAGAGCACGCTGTCGGCGCTTAAATTTTTTCCCCAATAGCATCAGGTCCAAGAGAGATCTCCTCACACAAATGACTCACTCTCAATGAGAAGATTTGCTGCTCAATCTACCCTGCGATCCGGCAAATTTCTCTCCTCAGGGTGCGCGCCGGGTGGGAGATACTAGTGAAGCTTGCGACCAGAAAGCGCGAGACCGGTGTCCAGGGAAGACCTTGGGCTGTGACGTTGGTGCAGGACAAAATTCCTGCAGGGCCAGGGTAGATTTGGCAGAAATCTACTCTTTTAGGGGTGAATGGAACAGCGCGATCTAAAATGGCGGCCGCCGGCCGAGGCATTTGCGGCTGACCAGCTTCTGGCCGAACCGCTACGCGCGCCTCTGCAGTGGGCCATGGGATTGGCTCGTGGGGATACAAGCAAAGCCGAAGAGATCGTGCAGGAGTTCTGCCTCTACGTCACCACCGTCAAACCGGATCTGAGCGGGGTCGGCAACCTGGACGGGTACCTCTATACCTGCCTTCGCCACATCTATCTTTCCAGCCTGGCACGTGCGTCACGCGAAGCGCTCCGTTGTCAGCGTCGAGGATTTCGATTCGTTTGCTTTAGCCGTGTCCGCCAACCGGCGGGCGACCCGGTGCAAAGACAGAACGATCTTCGCCGCATCTGCACCTATGCAGTCTGGCGCAAGGAATCGTCAAAGAGCGCCAGCTATTTTATCCTGCATTTCTTTCATGGCTATGGCCGGCAGGAGATTGCTGAACTTGGGGCGGCTGCCGATTTCCGCCATCTACAACAAGCTGAAAGTCGCGCGCAGCCGAAGTAACATCTTATCTCGGGGACCCGGGAAACTTACGAGTCAATCGCAACGCCCCTCCCGTACCTGCTCTGTCCTGGACGCTGCTTGCCTACGGCGGAACTTTTTCAGGGAACTACGGCAGACGATTTTGCAGGCACGTCATTCCGACTGCCTGGCCTATTGAAGAGTTGCTCGCACATTACCGTCCTCCGCCCCCAGCCCCAATTTCCTGCTCGTTGCTGGCACACATTGTGAGCTGCGAGCGTTGCCTGTTGCTGATCGATCGCCACTGCGAAGAGCCGACCCTAAAGGACCGTGAGCCACTGGATGTGTTTGGGTTCTCTTCCGAAACCGGCGGCGAGGCCCCAGTGTGGCTTCTGTGCGCTTCGAGGCATGATGCAGGCGGTCCATAGAAAGTGGGCTCGCATCCACGAACACCGGCCGCGGAACTTTCGATCGCTCTGAATGGAGTCGTGTCGCGAACCATGATGTCCGATCGGAGCACAATAGGCTGTCGGCGCGGATCGAGTACCCGGAGAAGGCTCAATTCGTTGAAGTCTTTAGCGAGCAGCACTTGCGCTTAGCGCTTCTCGCCGTTGGCGAACCTCCGCCAGAGGGTTCGGCAGTGAGACCCAACGGGTGGCGCTCAGCGATGGGCGACGGCTGGAGTTGAGCATCAGCTTCGACGGCCTCGGACTATACAGTGAAGTCGACCTACCTCGATCCCTGCCTTGGCGAGTGTAGGCCTGGAGGAGGACGCAGAAGAGTTTCCATTGGTCTCTGCGAGACAGACCCGAGCGCGGAGACGCTGGTCTGATTTCCTCAGCGCGCCCCGGGCGAACTATGCGCGATTCGTTCGCCCTCTGCGTGCGATGACTCCTCACCCTTCGTTCGGTTGGGGACTGGCCATTATTATCCTGGTTGGCAGTGCAGGCTACCTGGCTTATTACCGAGCGTTCGCGCCTATCGACGCGGCGGAAATATTGAATAAGGCCATCACAACGCAAAGTACGATGCTGCGGGGAGAAACAGAGCACCAGGTAGTACACATTGAGGAGAGTGCTGCTGATGGAGTGGTTCTTCAGCAGGGAACGGTGGATTTGTGGAAAGACGGTGACGGTAGCAGATACATCCGGCGGCTCTACGATGCGCAACATCGTTTGATCGCAGCGGAGTGGAAGAATGGAGAAGACAGCTCCCGCAGGGAGGGTCACGTCCGCGGGGCGCCTGATAGAGAGCATTCCTCGATCGATCTTTCTGGGATCAGGATCTTTCCGCGAAGTCGTTTGCGGCTTTGGAAGATGGTGCGCCGCAGGTTCGCGTCGTCGAAGACGGTTATGAGCTGACCGGCTCGGCCCAATCGCCGCGCACCCGCAACTGATTTCTGCAACACTGGTGCTCGATCGCCGCTTCCAACCGGTTCGCCAGATCATGCGTGTGCGAAGTGGGAGGACATCCACGAGGTTCGCTTTGTTCAGGCGACGTATGAACGTAAACCTGGGAGTTCGGTTCCGGATTCGGTCTTCAACCCGGAGAACGACTGCTCCGCTGCATGGCAGAGATAGGCACTCGTCCTCAGGCCGGCCGCACAACCTTATCGGTGAGAGCGACGCGCGGCTAGCCGAGCTTGCAGATTGCGGTGTTGTACGAGCTTCACTCCTTAATCGCCGATACGGGTATACCGATTGAGGTCTCAAGACCTCGGATGGCCGTATTCGAGTTTCAGGTACGGTTGCAGCCGAGGGGCTCAAGCAGGTAATCCATCATCGCCTGCGCGGTCTCACAGGCCACCAACTGCTCGATCTGAGACTTATCTCCTCGCGGGAGGTCAAGGTTCACTTTTTCAGGCTCCGTCGCGGTCTCCCCGCTGGAGGCGTATGACGTGACGCAGCCTGGGTTCGCGGCCGACCTGCGGGTCCGCACCTACTTTCAGGGACGGGGTCTCTCTGGGCAACCTTTGGACGCGGCCGTCGCCCAATTTTCAAAAGACGCACTGCAGCACGCTCAGCTTGCGCTGCAACATGCGTATGCCGTGGACAGACTGGGAAGTTCGCTCTCCGCCGAGGAATGCGCGCGGTCAACTTTTAACACCCGGAAGGAATGGACAGACATGGTAAACCACCATGCCACCGAACTGGCGCCGAATTCCGCACGCTGCACGGTCAATTGGCGAGATATCGTCTATGGCCGCCGGCGCCAGCGCTTCGAAAACAGAAGAAATGGCGATGGATGACCCGACCAGTTTGCCAAAGTCGCCGGTCTGCTCCTGCGCCAAGTGCGCGCACTCAATGGGCAAGGTGGGGGACTTCTTTACGTCGAGCGGAAGAGCCGCGGGCAAGGAGAATCTGAATGCATCGCTAACGACAATCATGGATACTATTCCTTTACGGCAGGCCGAGGAAGTTGCAGAGTTCGCCGCACGATTAGGTAGCTCGGCAGGTGGGAAAACGATCGCGACTCAAACCCGGTGAATATTAGAAACATGGTTATTTCTTCGCGTTTCCCGTTACCTACCGGATCAATGTTTTCGTGCTGCTCTGTTTTTGTTTGGCCGTCCGTGCCCGGGGCCAGTTCAGTGCGGCCACGGTCGTGGGCGTTGTTCAGGACTCCTCGAAGGCCGGACATCACCGACGCGAAGCTTAAGCTCATCAACACACAGACGGGAACCGAAAATGACTCGGCAACCAACCATGTCGGGAGGCTTCCTGCTGCCCGGCATCATCCCCGGTGCCTATACCCTGCAGATAGAGCCTGCGGCTTTGCCACCACGCAGGTGAATGGGATCAAGCTGGACGCCGGCGACATCCGGAATCTGCTGATTCGTATGAAGGTTGGCGGAGTGACAGAAACCGTCAATGTGGATGCCAGCGGCCTACAATGAATAAAACAGACGCTTCGGTCAGCACGGTAGTGGACCGGAAATTCATTTCCGCAATTCCCTTGAACGGGCGAAGCCTTCAAGATCTTCTTTCCATGACACCAGGAATTGTCACGCAGAACCCGCAAGCGGCGACGCAGAGCGGTTCACAAACCCAGGGAGATTTCAGCGTCAATGGGCAACCAACCGATTCCAATTCGTTCTTTGTCGATGGCGTTGCCGCAAATGTTCATTCGGGGCTGTCGCCCGGCAACTCACGCAGCCGGCGCGACTGGATCAATCTCAGGCCTGACGGCTCTCGGGACGACGCAGAGTCTGGTGTCAGTCGACGCTTTGCAGGAGTTTCGGGTACTCAGTTCGACTTATTCAGCAGAGTATGGCAGGACACCCGGCGGACAATTTAATTTTGTGACCCGTTCCGGAGGAAATGGAGTCCATGGAGCGTTTTACGAATACTTCCGCAGCAATCTACTCGATGCCGCAGACTGGTTTGCGACGTCTCATTGCTACCCCGTTAGCCCGGCGAAATACAGTCAAAATGATGCGGGCGCGACACTGGGAGCGCCAATTGTCATTCCTGCGGCTCTACAACGGCCGCGACAAGAGTTTCTTCTTCCTCTCGTATGAAGGACTATACGTGGACCAACCGACACCTCAATCCTTCCTTTATACCCCTGTTGTTTGCAGCGACCCTACGAACCCCTACACTTGCAATGTGCCACCGGCGGTACCAGGCGCAATAGGGGCAGTGCTGGCAACATTCCCTTCTCCATCTCAGGCTTCTAATCCTGGTGCCCGGTGCTCTCATCAATCAGATGGGACTTTCCCTGGCTCGGGTCGGAGACGTTTCCTTCCCATCGCACGTCAATTCTTCCAGCGTTCGCATCGACCACACTTTTTCCCCTAAATTCTCTCTCTTCTTCCGTTATGGAAATACGCCGAGCGACGGCCAGGCCTGACCAGCTTTACTCCGTGACCACTTATCGCCCTAAGAATCAGACGTTACCTTCGGCGCAACTAACCAGCTCTCGGCCCTCGAGAACAATGAATTCCGGTTGGGATTTGCGACAGGTCACGTGGATGCAAACACATCACAGAATCACTTGATAGCTCGGGTGGCGGCACTTCCATCATCGCATCTGCAGGAGACTTAAATGCCGCCCTAGGCATCCCTGGTTCTTATGCGTATGGGGTGCGGATGCCTACATCCATATTACGGGTATAGGCGATAGCGACAGCAACACAAATCATGTGAGCGGCTCTCTGAATCAGTGGAACATCCGAGATACGTTCGGCCTTCGAGAGCAGAATCATTATTTAAAAATCGGGATCGACCAACGACGGGTTGCTGCCAACCTAACTCCTGCGGGCCTTTCGGTCCTGGCTGATTTTTTCACCCGGGAATCGATGGTGACCAATGCCGCGTCGGATCTGGTTATCACCAGAAGCTTACCCACCAATCCTATTCTCGAGGAATTCTCCGCGTTCGCAGAAGACGAGTGGAAGGTTTCGCCAATGCTGAACCTTTCACTGGCTTGCGGTGGGACGTGAACCCGGCCCCTAGAGGACAACATGGACAGGATGCTTACACGGTTCTGGGCAACGTGATACCAACCAGCCACGTTGAGTTGGCGCCCAGGGGCACTCCACTTTGGCACACGAGTTGGTTTGCTTTCGCGCCGCGTTTTGGGGCGGCCTTGGTGTGCAAGAAATGGACCCGGCAAGGAACTGTTGTTCGGGCGGGCGGTGGAGTGTTCTTCGATACCGGAACGCGGCCGGCGCTCAATGCGTTTAACGGGGTTGGTTTTACGACCTATGATTATTTCCTCGATGCGCCTGTCCCGGCGACTCCGCTGCAACTCGACTTCTCCAACACGGTGCACCGGCCGTACGGCAACATGGAGACATTCTCGTTTGCTCCCGCATCGTCAATTCCTTATAGCTGGCAATGGAACCTGGGCTGTGAACAGTCCCTGGGCAAGAACCAGAGCCTTACGGTCTCCTACGTCGGCGCCAGCGGACGCAGGCTGCTGGAAGAGCAACGGACAGATGTGGGCCTATCAATCCGATCTTCGGCGATGTCTCCTATTTCCTTCTGGCGTGACTTCGAACTTTCAATCACTACAGACGAAATTCCAGCGAACCTTCCCTCGGGGGTTGGAGGCCCTTGCCTCTTACACCTGGGCACATTCTTCGATTATGGTTCGACAGATCCATTCTTTCCGCTGAAATAAGGCAACTCCGATCTCGACGTACGTCAGAATCTGGAAGCGGCCGCCTTTTGGAGCTCGCCGGCGGCGCAGCATCGTTTTCTAAGTCGAAGAAGGCTGCTGGAAGGCTGGAATGCTCGACGCACGGCTTATCGCTCGAACGGGCTTTCCAGTAGATTTATTGGGGAATTTCTCCTTCGACCCGGTGACCGGCCGCCCCTACTATAGCGGAGTGAATCTGACCGCTCATCGGCCGTCTGTACCTGCATGGCCCTCAATATCCTGGAGGTCGAATATTTAATGGCGGCGAGAATGCGACGAACCCCGCCTTCAGTCTGCCTGATGGTGGGGAACAGGGCGATGCGCCGCGCAATTTAGTTCGTGGCTTCGGCACGGTGCAGGGCAATTTTGCCGTTCGTCAAACGCCTCCATCTGTATGAGCAACTGAATTTGCAGTTGAGGGTGGAGATGTTCAATGTGTTCAATCACCCGAGTTTCGGATATATCGACCCATCGTTGCCGGATGTGTTCTTTGGTCAATCCACCAAAATGCTTGACCAGAGTTTTGGCGACTCTGGAGCTCTTTACAACCAGGGCGGCCCACGGGTAATTCAACTTTCTATCAAGCTGGCGTTTTAGGTTTGGAAGGCCCGAACGGCGTGGCGAACGGAACCAAGATAGTAGGACGTCAAAGCGTCGAGGCGATTCGACGGGATCAACGGAACGGGTTAGGAGTGTTCATCATTGCGCGGGTCGCGGATGGTTTCGCAGGCGGCAGACGCGGCGCCAGGTAGAGCCTGCCTTCCCATGCGACCAGGATGCTTAACCGGAGCTTTGGCAATTCTGGCGCCCTATACAACCAGGGCGGTCCGCGTGCCACTCAACTCTCCATCAGGCTGCCTTTTTAATACAGCGGCTCGCGAAAATAGGCGCGGCTTCGACACTGAGCAATGAAATAAACAATGCCCCGCAGGGCCAGGTGGAGAAGTTGTTGCTAGGAGGGCTACTGCTTTGGATGACGAGTCAATCTTCGAAGGAGGAACTCCTGAAACAAGTTCGAGAGCGCTGAAGATCCGGTACCGATTGCCATGTTTTCAAGCGTTACGTTCAGGCTGTTCCGGTTGGCCGACGGGTAGTAGAGGTTGGAGATGCCGCCCACCGCCAACCCACCGAGGAGCCCCGAATAGTTGTACTGCCAGTGTCCGTTATCACCTTTACATAGGAATGACATGCTCATCGCGTAAAGCGCCCGTTGCTTCACCGAGCCATCCCCTTTGTAGAAATACCTCGGATCCTGTTTAAAGAGCGATGGGAGCAAAGCGCTCCCGAGCAGTGCATCTATGGAACTTGTTCCATAAGAGGACGCAACGCGTTTTGCATACCCGGCTGGACCCGTGCCGTACGCTTTGAATCCACCACTCTTCTGCTGCAGTCCCGAGAAGACCAGGTCCACGCTGATCGTTTCCGGGTCGGTCAGCGTTCTCAGCGCAAGCTCGAATTTCTGCTTGGCACGCAGCGGGACAGCATTGTGAACGTAGGTGACAAGGAAGTTTGGAACTACTCCCAGCACTCTTTGTCTCTCTTCCACCTTAACTTGTTCCTCGGCCAACTCCTGTTTGGACACAGTCACTATCACCTCAGCAGTTGCCCCTTCAATTGCCAGTTCGATCATCCCTAGATCGAGCTTTTCTGTACCGCTCACTTCACCGTGGATTGCTTTGGTACTGAACCCGGGCATGCTGACCCGGAGGTCAAAGCCACCAGCCTCCACCGGGATAAGAAATGATCCGTCCCGATCGGCCAAGGCTGTTCTCGCTTTCTCCGAAGACGGTTGAGTCAAGAGGGCTGTTGCTCCTGGAACTGGATCTCCTCGTAGATCAGTAATGGTCCCTGTGACGGATGCTGACGGTTGATTGGTCTCGATTTGGATTGCTGCTGCCACGCCTGATGAGGTGGACATCAGGGCCAGCGCAGACATCAACGGGAAAAATCGATTCTTTACGGTTTTCATGGAATGCTCTCTGCCTCCGCACGCGTGAGAGCGAAGCGGAGCCTTCGCCGGAGTGGAAAGGATCGAACGATCTGCCTGCCAATCTTTCCAGCGAACCCGAAGGGCGTTAGTCTCAAGCAGAACTCCGGTCATTGAAGGGTTTCAACCTTAAAGAGAAGACTTCCGTGCGGATCTACCCTGACGAGCCGCCAACTTGTGGGAATCATTTCTGGCTTTAGAGCACGACACCTTGTGGCACATCAAGGCCATACACCGTTCACCTCTATATGCTTGGAATCAAGACTGCGGAGGTGTTCACGGCCGGATAAACTCGCGTGTCGTGGCGTTTGGTGAAACAAATAATCTTTTGCACTCAGGGTAGGATAAGGCACCATCACTGCTCTCTAAGGGTAGCGACTATCCTTAGGAGCGATACATTGACTACAGCAGTACACGTCCCCCGGCCATCACGTAATCTATCTTTTCCCGATGACGCCTCGTCGGATCAGTTTGGAGCCAGGAACAGGTCCCATCCGAATGCAAGCGTGTTGTGGGCCGTTATGGCCGGCTGCTGCATGCGATTGACAGTGGTTGCGTTGGTGTACAAAGGATTTCTTGATCCCACCCGCGATCATTGGGAGTTTGCTTATGAAATGGGCCGCGTGGCTCGTTCTATCGCCCTGAAACATGGATATGCAAACCCATACTGGGCTGAGACCGGGCCGACAGCGTTGCTCACGCCGGTCTACCCGTATCTACTGGCGGGCATCTTCGCCATCTGCGGTGTGTATACAAAAGCATCGGCTTTAGTTTTTCTGAGTTTGAATAGCTTCATTTCCGCGGTCACTTCGGTGCCCATCTTTCTCATCGCCCGGAGGAGCTTCGATCTGCGAACTGCAAATCTGGCAGCGTGGGTGTGGGCCTTCTTTCCGTATGCAATCAACTTCTCAGCGGCAACGATGTGGTACCACTCCTTCGTGGCTTTGCTGCTTGCACTGCTATTTCTGCTGGTTCTCTCGCTGGAGTCGTCACACTCACCCCTTCGGTGGACAGGCTTCGGCATGCTCCTCGGTTTCGCGGCATTAACCAACCCGGTCCTGGTCGGAGTCTATCCACCCCTATTTGCGTGGAGCTGGGTCCGCCTGCGGCAGCAACACAAGCGTGCCTGGGGCGCCATCAGCATAGGAATCGTTGCCATGGTGGTGACGATTCTTCCGTGGGTGCTACGCAACAAGCTTGTGCTTGGGCACCCGATCCCTTTCAAAGACGGCTTCTGGTTGGAAGTCTGCGTGGGCAATGTAAACAATACTATGCACTGGTGGGATGGCGAAGAGCACCCTTCGGGAAGCGTCCGGGAGAGCGCACAATTTGAGCGGTTGGGCGAGCTACGGTATATGGCTGCGAAGCGCCAGGAAGCGTTGACCTATATTCACCAGCATCCGGGAGCGTACGCGTTGCGAACATTTCGCCATGTGGTATTCATGTGGACGGGCTTTTGGAGCTTTCATGGGGACTATCTGCGGGAAGAGCCGTTCGATCCTGAGAATATTTGCTTCCTCAGCTTGCTTTCCGTGATGTCCTTAGCCGGTCTGTACCGAATACTTCGCAAGGGTTATTCGGAGGTCGGAATACTCTATTTGCTGGTGCTGCTGGCGTTTCCAATCCCCTACTATCTGAGCCATCTCGATCCTGGATTTCGCCACCCCGTCGATCCTCTCCTCGTGATTCTCGGCTGCTCGATGATCACCCGATCCTTACCGCGAACGCGAACGGCGACTCTTGTAAGGGAGTAGGGACGCCGGGAATGGGTGGGAGTCAAGAGAAACGGAGATCTCCATGATCGGGAGGATGGGCCAACAGGACTTCGAGATAAAGATGCGCCAAATGCGTGAGTCAGTCCCGTTGGGTCCATCGACCGGCCAGTGGAATTCGATGGCGCGGAGCGCAAACGGTCAGGGACGGTCTGCAAAGCCTTTCTTGGCGGTTAAATTCCATCCCGTACCCTCAGCCTTGCTGCAATGACCGCAAAACTCCTTCTCTGGTAGCTCCCGTCAGAACTTTGTCCGGCTAAAGTATCGCTAGAATTCGCCGATAGTCGGAATGAGAGATACGAATGGCCGATACCCGGGTGCTTTTAGTGGATGATGATGAAGTTGCGCGCACGAATTTGAGTTTTTTGCTTGAACAGGCTGGCTTTACGGTAACGAGTGCCTGCAATGTGCCGGAGGCACTCAAGTACATCATCGCCGAGAGCTTCGAGGTGCTGCTGACCGATCTGCATATGCCGGGAGCGGGAGATGGGCTCACCGTCGTTAGCGCCATGCGGCACGCCAATCCCAAGGCTGTGACTTTGCTATTAAGCGCATTCCCCGAGATGACTGCCGCAGCGCAAGCCATACTGCGTCAGGCAGATGAGATTCTTCTCAAGCCAGTCGATGTGGCTTCCCTGCATCCAGGTGATCCATCAGAGGGTGGCGAGCGGTCCTCAGCGCAGGCGTGAGATCGTGACGGTGGCCACCATTCTTGAATGCAACCGGGACCACATCATTCAAGAGTGGTTCGGGCGTGTGCAAGCGGAGGAAACGCTGATGTCGATTCCGTTGAGCCGCGAGCAGCGCTGCAGCCATCTGGCTTTGGTCTTTCTTGACCTGATATACCGTCTGCGCTTGCAGGAGCCTATGGGGACCAAGGAACCGAGATCTGCCGGCGCCGCCAGGCACGGCGTTAACCGCTTCAATCAGGGTTACACCGCCGCCATGTTAGTCGAAGAGTCCCGGATGTTGCAGGTCAGCATCTTCAACACCCTGCATAAAAACCTGCTGAATATTGACTATAGTGTGCTGCTCATCGGAGTCATGACCATTGCCGATGAAATCGATTTCCAGCTTAGCCAGGCGATCGAAAGCTATACCGAGGAAACGCTCCAGATCCGCCGTGGCGTAGCCTGACAAGGCGGCTACTGCATTGTCACTTCTGGTGCATATCATGCAACCTCTCCCGATGCGGGTTTTCCTAAAGAAAAGCCCTACTCCGCTTAACCCGGCCGTGCAGGGTAGAAGTGAAAAACACTCCAGCACTGCAAAACAGTTTGGTTCCTCATGATCGAGAGAACCAGGGAGGAGATTATGTCGAGCGACGATGAGGCGAGCTTTCTTTTCCTGGCGGAAAATAGTATCGACATCATCTGCCGTGCCGGCCTGGACATGGTGTTGCACTACGTTTCTCCGTCCTCCTTCCACGTTTTGGGCTGGAAGCCGGAGGAGATGACGGGCAAGAGGCCTGACGCATTCTTTCTTCCCGAAGATGCTTCTGCGCTTGCCGACAACTCGGTGGCCATCGTTCGCATGCGCATGAAAGACGGCATGATGGCGTGGGTAGAAATCAAACACCGCATGGTGTGCGATTCCGTCACCGGCGTCCCCCGGGAAAATATTATCGTTATCCGTGATATCACCGAGCGCAAGACCCTGGAAGAAAGACTCTCGGTATCCGAGTCGACAGATTCGCGGACCGGACTCTTCACCACACGCGCCTTTGATGAGGCTCTGGAACGCGAGTGGAATCGCACCCTGCGGGAAGGGTCGTTCCTCTCTTTGCTGCTGCTTGACTTCAATCACTTCAGGCAGTTCCATGACTGGCGCGAACATGTGGAAGGAGATCGCTGTCTGGCCAAAGCTGCCACGGCCGTTCTGCGCGCCTTGCGGGTCACGGATTTCGCTGCGCACTACGGTTCCGAGGCTATTGCCATCATCCTCCCTTCGACCGGCCCCGCGCGATGCGGCCAGAGTCGCCGCCAAGGTGCGTTCCGCCATCGAACCTCTCCGTTCTACCCTCAACGTGAAACTGGAAGGCCACGGTTGGGTCACGGTGAACATCGGCATCTCTACCGCGCTTGCGCGCACCGGGGGAACCTCGAGGATGCCGGAAATCCTGCTCCTCGCAGCCGATAGTGCCTTGCATCGAGCCATGCATCAGGAGTCGGAATCGCAGGCCATGGCGTCGCCGATTTCTCCGATTCTCAGGGATAGACCTTGATCCAGTGATTTCGCATCTTCGGCCGGACAACCTCGCCTGCTGTCTGAGAAGCGATCGCATTAGTCGGTTCCACGGGCATATGGCAGTCGATGCAGTTGTCTGCTATTTTGTGCCCCATGGTTTTCGACATGCCACAACTTTCCACCTGATGGCAGCTTAAGCAACGATCGGAATACGCCGCCGCCGGGCGCTCCGGTTGGTGTACGTTGTGGCAGGTAGAGCAGCTCATCTTAGGCGAAGAGAGATAGCAGCGGCTTTTCTGCAACAAGCCCACCTGGTTTCCATGCACGTCAGGATGGGCCGCGATCTCGCCTACGTTTGGCTGCAAGTAGTTGTCTAACGGTTTGCCAGGCACAAACGAGAATGCCGGGGCGAATTCCTCCCTGCGAATACCGTTGTGACACAGCGCACAGAGATCTACTTGCCTGTCCCGCGAGAATTTGGCTGGATTCAAGATTGCTTCTCCGCCGACAGAAGCTTTTGTTCGCTCGAGCGCGACGTGGTCCGCGCCCGGGCCGTGGCAGCGCTCGCAGGCGATACCTACCGCCAGGCTCTTCTGGTCATAACGATTGGTCAGAGGATCGAGCGAGAGCGGTTCAATATAAGTAGCGTGGCACTCCAGGCAACGCGGTGTGACCGCCCGGGTAAAGTTCATCGTGCCGTCTTTGTAGCCGGGACTATTGATCCAACGGTTCCCGTCCGACCAGTAGCTTACGGGCAATTCAAATAATTGTTCGCCCGTGCCAATAGAGGTAGCTTTGCCCGCGCACGCCCGAGCCAATGACGATGTCCATTCGCTCGCTTCGCTGCTGCAAGTGGCCCGGCCAGCCGGCGACCGCGGTCTGATAGTACCCGTTGTTTCTAGCCTCCATCTTGAAGTAGAGGCCCGGGTTATCGCCCGCCTTTGCCGGGTCCGCGATCATCAGCACATTTGATCCATCATGGAATGAGCCGAGAATCGAGTCCTTGTTGCTGGCTGCGAGGTCAGATGATGGGAGGTGTGCTGGTAAGGATCGCTCTGATCCTGGTGACAGGATAGGCAGGCTGCGTCTCCCGCATACTTGTCACGCTGAGCGGGGAAGAATCCGAGAAGTGCCAGGAGGAGCGCTACGCTTACCGGCACCATGCGAAAGTACTCCCATGTGAGCGAGCGAAGGGCTCGGGCGAAAAACATTTCCGTGGCCGTTGATGAGCGCCGCGTAGTAGGAAATCCGGAGTTCGCTCCTTCTGACGAGGGACAGAGTTGAGCGTTGAGTGCTGCGTATCCCACTCAAGCCCAAAACAGGGCTTGAATGGGGCACCCAACATTCGCTGCTGGTCGAGTGAACTGCACGTCGCTCGGCTTCCTGCGGGATGACAAAGGGTAGGGTAGCGCTTACCTCAGCAGCCGTTATAGGGGATGGACCGAGCCGCAGGTGATCAGCGATTTTCATGTCTATGAGACAACTCAGTCCTGTACTGTCACCCAGGCTTTTTTTTGCGAACTTCCGAGCACCGCATCGAGAACGCGCAGTTGGCGAATGCCGTCCTCGAAGGTGGGATAATCGACCGGCGCTTTCGCATCCATGACTCTTTTGTAGAAGCGGCGAAAGATCTGCTTGAAGGTGTCAGGATAGCCCTCGGCGTGGCCGCCCGGTAGATCGGTGTAGCTCCGGGCCTCCGGGAGCATGAGCACAGAATCTTTGATGTGGATCTCGTTGGGCGCATTGCGATGACCGATCCAAAGGTCGTCGGGAGCTTCGCTCGTCCAGGCCGCGGATGCTTTGGAGCCGAAGATTTCGATGAACAGACGGTTCTTGCGCCCCCCGGAAACCTGGCTTACGGTCAGCGATCCTCGCGTATCCTCGCCCATGGCAAACATCATCGCGCCGAAATCTTCCGACTTGATGGCCACTTCGTCGTATTCACTCGGCTGAAGCGTCTTGCCGGTAAAGGTCTCGACGGAGTGTTTCGGCTTCTTGCGCGTTTTGTGAAAGGTATGCAGATCGGCGCAGACGGAAGTAATGCGCTGCCCTGTGATGTGCTCCGCTAAATCGCACCAGTGGGTTCCGATGTCAGCGAAGGTGCGCGACGGTCCTTGTTCAATGCGCCAGTTCCAATCAGTGTCATAGAGCAGCCAATCCTGCGAATACGTGCCCTGGACGACATAGATATCGCCAAACTCACCCGCTTCGCACCTGCTGCGCATATTTTGTACCTGCGGGTACGCGCGCACGTTGTAGAGCGTGCAATTGGCAAGTCCCTTTTGCTTGGCCAGCGCGATCATGGAGCTAGCTTCCGCGACCGAGGAAGCCAGAGGCTTCTCGCACAAGACGTGCTTGCCCGCTTGCATGGCTGCATTCGCCATGTCGTAGTGCAAATCATTAGGAGCACAGATGTGGACCGCGGTGATGTCAGCGTCGGCAAGCAGATCCTGGTAATTTCCGGTGGATCGCTCAATGCCCAGATTGTCGGCGAACTTGCGCGCCGCCTCGGCGGTGCGTCCGGCGACACCGATCACTTCTACGTTGCCCAGGCGGCGCAGCGCCTCGGTATGGACGCGGCCCATGAAGCCGATCCCAAAAATTGCTACCTTTGGCTTTTCCAAGTCACATTCCTATCTTCGCCAGCGCCTTTGGGGCGCCAGGGTCTACGACGGGAGGGCGCGGCGCTCTCGCATCAAGGCATCTTTTCCCATGAACTCATGGGGCACGTAGTGGACAACAGGCGCCGATCGTCCGCGAACGATCGGTAAGGCGAAAGCTCAGCAGATCCGTGCCGTAACGCTCAGCGTGGAAGAATACAGTGCCGATGCATGGGCTGTCGGGTTTGGCGACGATATCCATGATCTCCATGCTTCCGCCATGGCCGACAATCGCGATGTCAGTGCCGTTCCCGGCCTGCTTCGCTGCGTCCACGGCCCCGATGGCACTTTCATCATTGATCCCGACGACCAGAACCCGCTTTCTCGATCTTGACTTGAAGGCGCCGGCTGCGGCTGCTTGAGAGGTCGCTTTGTCCCCACCTCCATCGAGGTGAACAATGCATTTCTCAGGCAAGGGTCCGAGCCGTTCCTGAACCCCTTGTAACGCGCCCACCAGCCTGCTCTGGATGGTTCTGCCGGCACGGGGTGACTCGAGAAGCAGAAGCGTATCCACTTCGGAATTCCAGTGCTTGATAGCGTAGTCCGCCAGCGCGACCCCGGCGGAGAATCCCGCCCGATAATTGTTAACGCCAAAATAGACTGTGCCGTGATGAGGGTTCACGAGAGAAATGAGAGGAATTTCCGAACGGGAAAGAATATCCGAGATCACCGGCGCCACGTGTTCGTATAGCTGAAATTCAATGGCCAGGTCGACCTTGCTGTCGGCCATCGCTTCGGCGTTGCGAATGGCGGTATCCGCGTTGCGATCGTTATCCCACACCACCAGATCGATTCCGGCAGCGGCGGTCGCTTTTTCCAGGCTGCGCTGGATCTCGACGGCAATACAAATGTGTTTGGAAAGGTTGGCGAAGCCAAACCGCAATCTGCGGCGCAACCGGTTGAGCCGATACTGGCGGCCGGACTGAGTCAGGTAATCCCGCAAGACCAGGGTATGCAGAATGCGATAGGCGGTCGTGTGCGGTATCCCTGTCCGCTTGACCACTTCCTCCAGCGTCAGCGATTCGGCCGCAGATCCGAAACAATCCAGGAGCTCGATAGTCTTCGCAATAATGGGGACCCAATACTTATCTATTTTGCGAGAGACTTCTTCACGATTTGTGTCAGGTTTGTTCTTCATCTTTCAGGTCCAGATTTCTTCCGCGACGTATAGTAGCACTTGTTGTCGATATGCTGAAAAGAGTTCTACTGGGAACTTTAATCAAAACGGACAAGGACTCGCTCAGAACATCGAATCGAATCCCTCCTTCTTCAGGGCATCGAGTCTTTCCGTTGGTGGCGCGGTTGCAGGCTTTACTTCGGCACCCAGCTCCAGACCGCGCGCTGGAGTTGCGCCAAAGGCCGGCCAGTCGGGAAGGCCTGCATGGTTCGGATCTCCGGTCTTGGCGAAGTTAACCCAATAGCTCGACATCGTATCGGCAAGCTTGCGGTCGGTTTCTGTCCAGGGCCGTTTGACGGAGTCCAGATTATTGAAGACGTATACCAGCTCCGCGGAGTGATAGGCGCCGTAGTGATCGCTGTCATGACCGGGCGGCCGGCGATCAAAGTAATAGATGTACGTCTTCTGGCCCTTTTCGAATCTGGCCACTTCCAAGGCGGTTCTCGCCATCAGGTCTCGTACTGCATTGGTCGCTTCTTCCCATGCCTCGCTGTCTGAGTTGGCCGGGTAGAGCTTGAAGTACTCTTCCGCGCGCGATCCGTAACGGGTTTCGATCTGAGTTTTCCATTGCTTCTCGGTAAGCGTGGGCGGAATGAACGTTGTGCCTTCGTTGGCGTTGGAACCGGCGAGCAGCGAATGAGTATTTTCTTTTCCGTCGCGAAAGACATCGCGCGGAGGAGCAGTCAGAAAATAGCCATCGACAATGGGCCAGAACCTGGATATGTTCGCGCCCGTGCCGCTCGGAGGAGGGATCGCGATCCGCTGAATCTCCGCAGCCGGTTTGCTTCTCAATTCAGAGAGGGAAGCGACACCCATCTTTTTGGCGAAACTCACGCCAGTCTGTTCGGCGGCTTTGAGGTCTTCAGCAGGCATGAACCCGCCGCTTTGCACGATGGCGCGACGAAAGTAGCCCTTGGCCAGTGGCGAAGCACAAAGGTTCAGCACCGAGGAAGCCCCCGCGGACTGTCCGAAGATGGTGACATTCTCCGGATCTCCACCAAAATTTTGTATATTCGCCTTCACCCACTTCAGCGCTTCCAGCTGATCGAGCATGCCGTAGTTGCCGGAGGCGTGGAACAGGATCCTCCGCAGTGAGCTCCGGATGAGCGAGAAAGCCGAAGACGCCAAGACGGTAGTTGATGGTTACCAGCACAACGCCCTTGCTGGCCAGAGCTCTCCCCGTTGAACGAGGGGAGAGAGCCAGAGCCCTCGACAAAGCCTCCGCCGTGAAGCCAGACCATTACCGGACGCTTCTCAGAAGCAGAGGACGCAGCGGTCCAGACGTTCAAGTAGAGGCAATCCTCGCTCATCGGCTCCGGGCTCTCATAGAACTCCACCTGATAAAAGGACCCGGGCTTGAGTGCATTTTGCACGCAGATATTTCCGAATGTACCCGCGCGGCGAATACCTGCCCATGAATGAACCGGCTGAGGCGCTTTCCAACGAAAATTGCCTATTGGCGGTGCAGCGTAAGGCACGCCGCGAAAGACGATAACCGAGGGGTTCTTTCCTGGAATGCCTTGGAGCTCGCCGTTGGTGGTCTGAACCGGTCTATGCAATGCCGCAGAAGCGGGAACAGCCACCGCCATCATTACAATCCACGTGAGCCTGACGGTTTGCGAAAGCAATAGGAACCTCTCTCTTGCGCCTGCCCGGTTAAAAATGGAGGGTAGCGGTGGCTGTGACAGGCAGCGTCGCGTTGCTGGTGGATAATTTTGGGTCGGTTGTCGACGACGGACGTTCACCCGCGTAAGGGCTGTTTCCCACGGCGAAGGCGGGAGGCAGAATCAAACCTTCGTAAAATCGGGCGACGGTCGACACGGTGTCCTCCCCTGTGCTGCCGGCCGGCGGCGGGAAGCTGTCCAAAGCATTTTCCGGGGCATTCGATCCAGCGGAAACCTGCAACGCCTGCCAGTATTTGATGGAAGAGGGCGTGATTGCCGACCCATCCGGTTTTGTTCCCAGGATGGTTCTGGTTACCTCTTCTACGATGTAGCCACCCCGAGGCGATGCATGGGCCAGTTGCCACTTCCTTTCCCGGTTCGGATGCCGGGCCCTTCGGCGGTGGACGCATCGCGCAGCCACTGGCCATCAAGATCGACCCCGGTGACCGTGATGAGGAGGGGAATCAAGCTTCCGCTGGCGGATACCCTGTCGTTATCCGCGGAAAAAGAAGCAGTGCTGCCTTCGAGCGAAGTGGAGGTGAAACTCGATCGCCAGTCGCCGTTCTTCGGCCAATAACCACCCTTTGCAGGAACTATCTGAGAGGAGACGCGGTTGCTGCCCGCCTGGGTGGTGAACACGAACTGCTCGCTCTTGTTGTTGGCGGAAGTCTGAAGTGTCACCTGGGAGCGGGTGGATGCTCCAAACTCCCATACCGCGCTTCCAATTTGCAGAACCGCGTTGGTTCCTGGCGAAGAGAGGGCTGTATTTTCTATCTCCGATTGAGTAATGGTATCCCCGCTTATCCCGGAGATAGCTTGTTTTCCTCTTTCGTCATCGAAGGTATAAGTCAACACAAAAGGATCACCTGGGGGGATCTTCTGGTATGAGCTATGTCCGAAGATTGGCCCTTCGCCAACCTTGATCTCGCCGGTAGTTCCGGTAATCGTCACCGTGATGGTCGCGGCCCGTGCTGCCGCCGGTAAAGCCGCCGCCAGTATAAAGACCGCCGCTCAGCTTCATTTAACCGGCTCCGATGAAGCCTGGATAAAGGGTCATACCGCCATCGATATAGATGGTGGTTCCGTACACGTAGTCCGACTCGTCCGAGGCCAGCCACACGGCCACTCGTCCGATGTCTCCCGGTTCGCCAATTCGTTTGGCCGGTATCAGCTTGAGCAGTGTCGACTCGAAGATCTCCGGCGTCGTCAATTTCTCAACGTTCATCGGAGTTCGAATCGCGCCCGGCGAGATGGCGTTTACCCGGATGCGCAGGTGAGCCACCTCCTGGGCGAGACTCTTCATAAACAACATCAGACCGCCTTTGGCCGCGGCGTAGTTCGCATGGCCTTCCCAGGGAATGATGTCGTGCACCGAGCTCATGAAGATAAGCTTGCCGCAGGCATAGGAAATCGAGCGATCGATGCCTTGCCGTTTGAATGCCCGAATCGCCTCCCGGGCACAGAGAAACATGCCCGTAAGGTTTACATCGATCACCGTCTGCCACTGTTGCAGCGTCATCTCATCTACCTTGGCATTCAGTTGTATGGCGGCGTTGGGCACGCAAATATCGAGCCTGCCGAAATTTTCAAACATGCAATCGAACATGGCCTTTACTTCGTCTTCGCGGGAGACGTTAGCCTTGAAGATTACGGCTTTTCCGCCGTGTTCCTCGATGATCGCAGCGGTTTGCCGCGCTCCTTGTTCGTCTGTGCTGTAATTCACCAGGACATCCGCGCCGGCTTGCGCGAACCCGATGGCCATTGCCTGGCCAAGCCCCTTGCTTGCCCCTGTCACCAAGGCCTTTTGGCCCACCAGCACCCGATGAATGGGCGCCGGTGGCATTTCATCAGGAGGTGTGTATCCGTTTTCGGGGCTCACCGGTCATCCTTTTCGCAAAAATTAGCAGTGACCAATCGAAGCTCTGCCATCTGGTCACTGTCTGTGCGGCAATTGGATTGCCTTTTGCCTTAAGGTAACTTTGGAAGTTCTCGAAATGAGGCGAGGCAAGGTGCAGATCGAGCGCAGCCTGGCTCGCGAACTTCTCATAAAACATGAACTTCCCGGGATGCTCAGGGTCAAGATGGAGTTCGTAGACAACCACTCCAGGTTCCTTGCGGCTGGGAGCAACCAGTGCATGTAATGCGCTTCCCAATTCCTGTTCGTGACCCGAGGCCGCCTGAATGTGGGCGTTGATGATGATCGGTGCTTCTGTCATTGAGTCCCGTAATGAACTAAAGAAAGGTGCGACTATACGTGCAGTAAGTTCATATCGGTGCACTTATAAAGGTGTCAAGTGATTTTTTCCCGCAACAGTTCCGTATTGAACTCCTCAGTTTTGGTTGGGGATGCCGAAGCGCAGTTGTTGCGTCTTGATCGCATCTTCCCGTTGCGTCTTGGTAAGCAGGCTAGCCTGTTTAGCCGTCTGCTGTGCTTTATCGTTTTCTCCCAGGCGTTGATACGTCCGGCTAAGCTGGTAATAAGTGGATGCGTTGTTGGGGTCAAGCTTGAGCACCTGCTCAAATTCCTCCTGCGCTTCTTTCCACTGTTGCATCTTCATATGCAGGAGCCCCAGCTGGTAGTGTGGTTCCACCACCACCGGTTGCATTTCCTCCGCACTTTTCAATGCTTCCATTGCCTGCTTTTGTTGACCGAGCTGAAATGAAACCAGGCCGAAGACATATTCCAGCGCAAAGTCACGCGGGACTATGGCCCGCGCATCCGTAAGCACCTTTAACGCCTCCTCATCTTTCCCGTCCTTCATATAGCTCTGCGCCACCGCTACGTAACCCAAGGCGAGCGCCGGATGCTCCGCAATCGCTTTTCGGAAGGTGTCGCGGGCCTGCGCGTGATCTCCGGTCATCATCTCGATAGCACCCAAACGGATGGTCAACGGATAATCATCGGGAACCAGCGAAATACCATGCTGGACAATCTCGGTCGCCTCTTTGTAACGGTCCAAATCGATCAGCATCCGTGTGCAGTCGAGGTAGCGGTCGGGGTTGGCCGGGTCTGCGGCGATGGCTTTCTGCCAAGCATCGAGGGCCAGCGAGCTTTCGCCGGCGGATTCGTAGGCGGACGCGATATCGCTCAGCAGGTTCGCATCGGTTGCATGCTCCGCGGATAAGGAAGCCAGCATGGGAAGCGCCTCCTTCGTCTGCTTGGCCTTCACCAGGGCAAGAGCAAGGTTGTACTGGTTTTGCCAGGAGGGCTGCATCTCCGCGATGCGCCGAAAGCGCGCCGCAGACTCGACATACATTTGCCGATCCTCGAGCAATTTGGCTAGGTCGTATTCCTGCTCTGCAGAAAACTTTGAATGCTGCTCCAATCGATCGATAAGCTTCGATGCTTCCGCCGGAACACCGGAGGTGAGGCATGCCTTGATAGCCAGCAAGGCTGCGGCGGGATCATTTTCGAGCAGGGTGATGGCAGGTTCGATATGCGGAATCGCATCTTTATCGCGCGCCGTAGTCAGGTAAAGCACGGCGAGGTAGTAGTGCGTGAACGGGTCCGCGCCATCGAGGGCCAAAGCTGTCCGCAATTGCTTTTCTGCCAGCACGTACTGCTTCTTGCTGAGATAGTTAAACCCAAGGTTGGTATGCGGGCCGGCAAGTTTTGGGTCGATACGGGATGGCAGTCTCGTAATCCTTATTGGCCTCATCCATGCGGCCAAGTTTTGTCTCGGTAATCCCGATGAAGTTATCGATCGAAGCATTGTTGGGCTGCGACCGCCTAGCTTCTTCAAATTGCTGCAGCGCATCCTCATACTTTTCCTGGCGAAATAACTCAAGACCACGTTGGAGAGAATCGGCCTGTCCTAGCGCAGCCAAGGATAGAACAAGCAGCGCCAGACTGATCGCAGCACAGGAACTGAAAAACCGCCCCCGGCGACCGATCATTGTTGCACGGATTCCAGTGTGTTCATTTGGGTTTCAGCGTGAGCCAAACCTTCGAGCTTGAGTTTGCGAGCGATCTCGAATTGCTCATTCGCTGCCTCTTTCTTTCCCAGGGAGCGGTACACCAGGGCCAATTGGTAATGAGCCTGGCCTTCGGGATCGTGGCGAACAGCTTGTTGCAGCGCTGCTTCCGCCTTGGGAAAATCTTTTTGCATGTAATACGCTTTTCCCAGGTCGCGATAAGTGGCCCATTGATCCGGATTGGCTTGCAATGCTTTTTCCAGGTGGGGGATAGCCTTCGCTGCTTGCTGTTGATTGAGAAGAATCGTTCCCATCTCAGCATTGGCTCCCGCCGTGGTCCGGGTCTAAGCGAAGCTCGGCTTCCAATTCGGCCATCGCCTCTTGTTGCTGACCCGTCTTCAACAACAGATGACCGACGGAGAAATGGACGCCCGGCAAATTGGGCACGATGTTTTCCACCACCTTATATTCCGCCAGGGCCTTGGCGTCCTGCTCCGCATTTTGGTAAGTCTGCGCCAGGAGTTCGTGTGCTGCATATGAATCCGGAGCGGTGGCCAATAGTTGTTCGAGCGTCGAGAGGGATAGATTGCGATAGGTCCGGGCCAATAGGTAATCGGCTTTTCCGTCATTCGGATGCAACTTGAGCCATGCGTTTAGATCGCCGGCGGCCTTCTCGAAATTCTGACGATTGAAATTATCCAGCCCGCGCGCGTAGGCATCAGAAGGAATTGTATGGGGCGCGTTGCTGACGAAGTCATCCCATGCCGCCCGCGATGCGTCCGTGTTGCCCAGTCGTGCCTGGACAAGCGCCAAGGCCAGGCTGCGGGAAGGACTCGCCGGGGCCCCTTCCAAACCAGGCAGGCTGGCACGTAACTGCGCTTGTGCGGCTTCGCTCAGGTCTTCGCTTGCGGTCGGGAACGGCCGCGGCAGGCCGAGGGCATTCGCTGCCTGGTAACCCGATACGCGAATCGCAGAGCTGAATAAAGGCAGAGCTTCGCCGGTCTTTCCTTGGAGCAGCGCTATCTCGGCTAGCCTTGCCAGAGAAGCGGCGGAGCTCGGATTCACCTCTAGTTCGCGGTGATACTCCAGCGCAGCTGCATCCAGCTTCTCGCGATGGAATGCAACTTCGCCCAAGCCGAAGTGCGCGCCCTGCCAGTGTGGGTCCTGGTCAAGCGCTCGATAGTAGTGAGCCAGGGCGTTCTCCCAGGCGTGCTCGTCCTTATAGATGTCGCCGTAAACCTGATGCAGCAGCGGAGTACCGCTGGAATGGTTGAGCACGCGCTCGATGCCCAGATCGGCGGCTTTCCGATAGGTCTCTCCCAGGTCTAGCAGCAGAGCCGGATCGGAAGGAAAAAGCGATGCGGTCTGGCGTAGCTGTTCGAATGCTGCCTCAGTTCGGCCATCGTCCCACAATGCTCTTGCCAGCCATGTGTGTGCGTCCTTGTTGGACGGTTCCCGGCGGACGGCCTCCAGCAGTTGTGGCACAGCCAGAGCTGCCTGGCGCTGCTTTTCGTAGTCGATGCCCAGGTACAGGCTCACGCCTGGTAAAGCAGGCTTGAGCTTCTCGGCCTTGCCAAGGGCGCGCGCCGACTCAGCAAATTTCCCCTGCGCGTTATAGACCAGCCCGAGACTTGCATAAGCTTCCGCCACATCGGGGCGAAGGTGAATCACAGCCAGATACTCCCGTGCCGCGAGGTCGAGGTTTCCGGCATCCTGGGCTTGGTGAGCCGCGGCGAAATGCCGCGCCGCTTCAGCGTCGCCATCCTGAGCCCGGAGTGGGATCCCACAGAGCAGGGTACAGAAGGCCCAAAGAGCGGTGTGCCCGATGATCAAAAACCGATGGCTACTGCAACTCAGCATGGACCTGCCTGGCGACGACGGTCGAAAAGAATAAGGGGGGAGCGCTCAGCGCGCTCCCCCTTTGGTATTGCCAATCTGTATATCATACTTCGGGAAGCGGAAAGCCGTGGATTGCCACGGCCTCCCGCTTCCCGTTTACATCAAAACGTTATTCGGAAGTTAGCCTGTAACGTTCGAGCCGACGAGACGATGCCCGACTGATTATTGTTGGTTTCCGCGTTGGGGCCGGTACCGCATTGGAATTGTCCAAACGATGGATCTCCTATGTGGTAATCCATACAGCCAAAGCTGTGGCGGTTGAAGATGTTAAACGCGTCGAATCGGAAGAGGAAGTTGACCCGTTCCGTAAATAGCGGTATTCGCTTGGAAGCTTGCAGATCCTCTTCCTTGTGGGTGAAGTTGCGTACATTGCCGAGCGTTTTAGGAGCATCTCCAAACGTGTAGTTCGGCGCCTGGGTGAAAGCGGCTGCGTTGATCTTGGCGGTCGTCCCAAATTGATATTCCCCGAGATGACCAAAGAAGGCGTTGGGATTTGCCCCTGGGACTACGTTAGGCCGTGCGTTTCCACCCGTTGCTGCGCCCGCAAAAGTTCCCGCCGTCCAGTTGTTTTCCTGCACGAAGAGAGGGAAGCCGGTCGCGTAGGTATCCACACCGCCTAACGTCCAACCGCCGATCGCCGCATCGGTCAATTTGTTGACATTGCCCCCCCACTTCTTTCCTTTTCCGAAGGGAAGCTCATAGGTGTAAGCGATTTTGAATTGCTGCGGTTGATCAAATTCGCTGTAAGTTTTTTCCTTTCTGGGGTCATAAGGATCAAACATCCCGCCTACGCCGCCATTCCATGCCTCCTGCGGGGCATAGTCTGAATCGGCGTCGGTAAGATTCTTCGCCCAGGTGTAGTTGCTCAATATGGTCAATCCAGACCCGTAGCGCTTGGTTACTTGTATCTGCAGTGCTTGGTAACTGTAATTACCCCATGGATTGGCGCTGAACGACGTATCCAGGTCTTCGGTCGAGTACTGCGGGAAAGGCCGCAGAGCCTGAGCAACCGTAGCCCCAGAGCCAAAGTCGTTTTGGAAGTTCGTGTACGGGTTGCCAACAGCCGCTTGCCCCGCGCAAGCCGGGTTGCCCTCGTGTCCCGCGAGTGGAACCGCCAGGCAGTTGCCGTATACCAGGGCTGATGCAGGAGCCACGTTGGGATCCTTAAGCAACGCCTGCAAGTGACTTCCATGGTTTCCGACGTACGCCATATCGACGAGCCATTGGCCCGGGAACTCCCGTTGTATGTCGAGTGTCCAATTATTCACGTCGCCAGGCCTGGCAAGCCGGCTGGGTAGGAAAACCGGGCCACCGCTCGCCGCGCCCCCGCCGCCACCGTTACCGTTCAGGGCTGTTGGGGTGATGGTTGGCGGGATGGATCCGGGATAACCTTGCACACTGCTTGGGATAACGGAAGGTGTTTGTTGGTTGATTTGGGAAGGCCATTTATATCCGGCGGCGAAGAAGCCCAGACTGTCGGTGTTCGCGAAGTTGGATATCTTCAGAGGGGTTTGGTAGAGGCCGTAAGCGGCGCGCAGTACCGTCTTGGGATCAAGTTGGTAGGCCAAGCCGACGCGAGGACCCCATGATCCCCAATACTGGTTCATCGGAGAGCATCTGCCGTCTCTGCCTGGGCCCGTTCCCTGAAACTCGTACGCACCAGGCAGGCCGTCGGCGCCAGGATTGGCCAGGGTCGGATTGACTTGAGATGTCCTGCACTTTTCTTCAAATACCGGCTGTGGGACCTCATAGCGCAGGCCCAGGTTCAGGGTGAGCTTGGGGCTAACTTTCCAGTCGTCCATGGCGTAGAACCCCCAACCGTGGACACGCATCGCAGCGTTTTGGGCGCCGCCAACCGTCCCGCTCGACGCTGCCCCAAGAAAGAAGGCTGCCGCGCCGGACCCGGAGTTCGGATCGATGGGGTTGCCGTCTGCCAGATTTCCAGCGGAAGTCAAAACGTTGTTGAAGCTGAAATCGGGAGCGGCATTGCTGTTGTAGTTCGAGTTGAAACCCTGACGCCGGTACACAAAGCCGAACTTCCAGTTGTGGTTGCCTTTCACCCACGACACCGAGTCGTCCCATTGGTAGCTATTGTCTATGAAGGAGCTGTTGTCTCCTGGAGGTGTGGGCATCCCAGCGCCGCTGGCGGGGATGTACTGAATGCCGTTGTTGGGGATAAGAATGTCCTGGTAGTAGCCGTGAAAGTCGACCTTATCCGCCCATGAGCCAACACCGCCTTCACCCTGCTCGATGCGGAAGCGGCGGGTATAACCGGCATTGAAGTGGTTTAAAAGCGTGGGCGTGATGGCATAGTCCTCACCGATGCGCACATAGTGAGTCGTTGTGCTGCCAAAGCTCTGGTCGTAGAGTCCCTTCGGACCGTATGAGTAAATGTTGATAATCGGCAAGTCGGCTTGCGCATAGCTGCCGAAGAGCTTGTGCTTTTGCCCGATGTTCTGGTCGATGCGGGTCGAATAGAGATCGTTGTTGATTGGCGCCAGAAGTGTGTATGCCAGGTTCTGGAAAGGCTGGTTGGGATTGGTAGCTACCGGGAGATAGGGGATAAAGGCCTTGGCGTAAGGGTCGAGCCTGTCCGCCGGAATCTGGTTGTTGGGAAACGCCTGGCATGGCTTGCCCAGGTTGGCTCCTGAGCAAGTGGTGTAATCATAGATTTTCTGCGCCGGATAAGTGACGCCATTGATGGTTTCGCCGTTCAGGACCTGGGAAAAATCTCCGGTCCACATAGCCGGCGTCGCCGTCGAGGTAAGGGCGGGGCCACCGGACTTGAAGCGAAAGCCTTCATAGCTGAAGAACCAGAAAGTCTTCCCACGGCCGTCATAGATTTTGGGGATAAATACCGGGCCGCCGCCAAACCCACCAAAGTCGTTTTGCGTATCGTTCTGCCTGCCGACGCCGGTGTGGTTGTTTTGCCAGCTGTTGGCGTCAAATGCCGCGTTCTTGAGCAGGTCATACACGGCGCCATGGAACTCATTGGTTCCCGACTTGGAGGCCACGTTGACGAAGCCGCCGCCGGTACGCCCGAATTCCGCCGCGAAGGTGCTGGTCTGTACTTTGAACTCGGAAACTGCATCGACACTGATGCCGAAGTTCCACTGGTAGTTCGGGGAGGCCAGCTGAATCGACGAACCATCCAGGATCACGTCGGCTTGCCCAGTTCCCGCGCCGTTGAGTTTAAAGCTAGCCTGCGATTGCGCGTTGCCCGTTGAATCTCCTTGAAAGCCTGGGGTCAGTGTCATGAACTCGAGGGGGCTGCGAATGACACCACTGAAATTCAGTGGGAGTTGCGCGATCAGCTTTCCGGGGACCGTAGTTCCTACGTCGCTACTCTCCGTCTGGATCTGCTGGGCGTTCGCAGTGACTGTCACCGACTGCGACGTTTGCCCTACCTGGAGGGCGATATCGAGATTGCTGGTAGTTCCAATTGAAACCGTGATGCCTTCCTGAACGGCTTCCTTGAAGCCTGGCGCAGCCACGCTGACTTTGTAGGTGCCGACCGGCAACTGGGGATACAGGAAGCGGCCGTCACCGTTAGTGGTCACCGGGTAGGTAGTGTTGGTATCGGTGTTGGTGATCGTGACCGTGGCGTTAGGAACAAACGCACCTGCCGGATCGTGAACCGTTCCCACCATGGAACCGCCGCCGGCTTGCGCCCACATGGTTGCTGTCGACATCGCGAGGAACAGCGCGAACACTGGCAATTGGTAACGCATGCTTCTGTGGTTATTTGAGCTATATGCTTTCTTCACAGGTGACTCTCCTAAAGTTACTGCTCTTTCTGGTCAACGATGGCCGATGAAGCCTTTGGCGTGAAGGTCCGACTATGGTCTTCTCTATGTCCGGCGCAGTCGATAACTAACTAGTTCCACATCGAACTATTAGTCGACGCTAGCCAGACAGTTTTATGCGCGATAATGTCATATAGTTGGCGTTGAAGAAGTGTCAAGAAGTATTTAGAACCGCGAGTTCCGTAATGAACTCTTGTAACCAAAGCAGTGACGCAAGCCTGCTAAGGCCTTAGTGAAAGCATTCTGCCAAGGCAGTTATCGCTGCGATACCCCACTGGTTTATCGGTTGGTTGAGGGGAAAACTTTAGCTGTCAGTCTCGCAGACGTGTCTGTGGCACCACAGAATTGGAAGGGAGCCGCAGATCTTTCTCTTGATGCGGAGCAGCGGCTAAATCTCAACCCAGCCTGGTAGAGGTCTGCTTTAGAACCCTGATCCCGTGGTGAGAGGTCTAAGCCCACGACTGACGTCCTGGGCGAACCTGCACTTACGCGAACGCGCGAGGCCGCAGGGGGTTACGCCTTGTCCGGATTGGGGAGCAGCAAATCTCTGACCCGCACAGCTAATTCGTGTGTCGCCTCCAGGAATTGGCGAAGCGTGCGAACCGTCGGGCCATAGGTATCGAATTCCGTTGGCGACAGCCCATCCTCGTTGTAGGCGCGGCCAAAGTCAGGAAATTTCTGCAGCAGCTCATCTACGATTTCAGGATTGACTGGCTTCTCTATCCGCGAAGCGACACTCACATCGCTGGCATTGAAGCGGACCTGCCACTTGTAGGGCGGAGAAATCACGACGTCGCCGCCTATCAGCTCGCTCCACTGCATGTGGTTGCGGAATGCGGCGGAGAGCAAACGGATCCGGTAGCCGCGCTCGCGATAGATTTTGTAAGCCTTCTTGAAGACGGCAACTCCCGCCCATTCCAGATAGCCGGGATCGAGGGTAATATCCTGCTTTTCCGCCACGACCTTAAGCCAGTCGTCCAGTCTGCCGCCCATGATGGTACAAACCGGTCCCATGCGGGATATATCCTGGCCCTCCTTCTCCCGCCGCTTCAATCCGCGCTCAACCGCTTCCGCCACGGCAATGGATTGCGGCAAGGTGAAGGAGACGGTCGCATTGACGCTGATACCGCGATAGGTCGCCTCTTCGATGGCGGCGATCCCTGCATGCGTGGCCGGAATCTTCACAATCATGTTGGGCGCCAGGGCGTCGAAGCGCAGTGCCTGCTCCAACAGAGCGGCTGGATTGCGATAGTAATGAGGGTCGGTCTGGATCGAGAGCCTGCCGTTCCTGCCTTGGTACTTTTCGAAGGCCGGCCGCAGTAACTCAGATCGCTTGGCGGATATCTCCTCCACCAGCTTCCATCCGATCTCTTCTTCGGTGGCCACCGGGAACTCGACCGCCAGGGCCCGGATGCGATCGTTCCACAGATGAGCTTCTTTCTTAAGCGCATCCAGAACAATCACCGGATTGCAGGTCGCGCCCACCGCACCGTGTTCGATCGAGTAGGTCAACTCGGAAAGAGTTGCCGAGTCGTTCCACAGGCAAGTGGGGGTGGTTTGCGTCATTTCATATAAAGGGCTCTTATACGCAACCGTTTTTTCCAGTGTCTCGCTCATGGCGCTCCTCCGCTTTCCTGTACCGGGGCAGCAGAGAACAGCACGATCCGCTGCGAATGACGACTACTCCGGATACATCAATACTTTAATAGCTTTCTTCTCGTCGCATAAGCGAAAGGCGGTTTGCCAATCCGATATGGGAAGCTTGTTGGAGATCAAGTCATTCAATCTCACTCGACCCTCGGCATAGATCCGCATCATGCGCTCCCAGGTGCGCGCGGTATAGCAAACGGAACCGGACATGGTCAGCTGTTTATAGAAAATCTGATCGATGGGAAATTGAATATCCTGCCCGCAAATGGCTACCTGCGTGTATCGTCCCATGGGACGGAGCGATTCCAGGCATCCGCGCACTGAGCTGGGGTGCCCTGCGCACTCGAAGGCTACATCCACGCCTACTCCGCTGGTGTGGTCCTGAATCGCTTCCGTGAGGTTTTGCTCCCCGATGTTGATTACGGCGGCGGCGCCGATACGAAGCGCGGCATTCAGCCGTTCCTGATCTCCCGGCGCGCCGGCGACGATGGTCCTTATGCCCTCGGCTACCAGCAGCTTCAGGCAAAGCAATCCCATCGGTCCGGGTCCAGAGACCAGGGCCGTGTCACCGATACGCACGTTGGTGATTTCCGTGACCGCCTGCACCACGGCCGCAAACGGCTCGCTCATCGCCGCTTCGTCCAGGGAGAAATTCTCAGGAATCCGGTAGAGCTGGTCAGGACGCATAACCACGTAGCGGGTAAACCCACCGTTCACGCCGTGGCCCATCCCTCTGCGGTTGGAGCAAAAGATGAAATATCCTGAGCGGCAGTACTCGCACTGGCCACAGGTTACGGCGGTGGCGCCGAGGCCTGTGACTCTCTCTCCTAGAGCGGCGTTGTGATTGACATTGCGCCCCACTTCAACCACGGTGCCGGAAAACTCATGTCCGAGAATTACCGGTGGATAGTTGCGAAAGGTGTCGTGAAGCACATGAAGATCGGTTCCGCAGATTCCACAATAGGCAATCTCAAGCTTGACCTGATTGTCTCCACATCGTGGCTCCTCAACTTCCCGTATCTCGACATTTCCTTCGCCACTCGCGTATTTGACAAGAGCTTTCATGTTGGCAGGTCCCTAGACTACTCAAGACAGGTACAACTTACCGCTGCCATCGACCTTTCTACTCTTAGCAATGGCGTCTAACGGGTTAGGGCTTTGAAGACGGTTAGGAAACGCAAGTAGTTTCAGAAAACCAAGCCATCCCCTTGACCCTGAGTTCCTGATTGAACTCTTTCTTCACCGCTATGTTTTGCACTATAAGGCCGACCCAGTCGAATAGCAAGACTGAGCCTCGAAACCAAGGTTCAGTCCAGGTGCAACGGATCAGCTGATTTCACACCTCGCTGTGGGGCTCAGCGGGTTCCCTGGCTGCTTCACTGGGGAAGCGTGTAGTACTCATAATTGTATTTCCACGTCGACTGGCTACCAGGTTCGAGCGATATATCGATAAATGGCTCTACCGCGATCACCGAACGAATGGACCAGAGCGACATCTTGGCCAGCGGACGGTCGCCGGTGATCGTCATCCCGGCATGTACGTTGGTATTGTCGATGTGAATTTTGTAGTCGTCGGAACTCTTGCCGAAGCCGTCGATGGAGAAGTACACGCGATCCTCTCCAGTCAACGTCTTGCGGTACAAGATCTTATTCTTCTCGATCTCCGCCAATGCCTTATCTGGCGGTGGATTGGCAGTAACATCGAAAGGCAAGGTGATGCTGAAGCCGGCATTAGTCGGCTGTTTGTCCAGTACCAGGAAGTTATGATCGTAGACGCTGGTATGTATTGCGCGCGTACCCGGTGTTCTTCAGGCTGTGCTCAATGACCATGACAGGCTTGCCGGCAAGAAGGCTTAGCTTCTTGTGATAAACATACCCATACCCGGAAGCGGCATTGTGGAGTTCCTGGGTAAACTCCACCGCGTCCGCGCTCTTCTTGACGCTCCACTTACCCCCGTCGACAATCTCATATAGCCGGTAAGCGCTATAAGCTGCGTCATCAGGCTTGCGCAAGACACCAACGCCGATTTTTAGAAAGGTTCCGCCGGCCTTGGCTTCGTCGAACCCAACTGGGGTTGCGAACTCCTCCACCGGCCCGGTGATGGCGCTACACGGGCCGGCTATGATCTCAGAGCCCTTATAGATAAAGTCCGAAACCGTGGGGTCGGTGGCCGTGAACCAGGGACCATAGTAGCTATGCCCTTTGTATTGCAGGTCTGCCACCACGCCGGACCAATCAAACCTGGTGCCGCGATAGAAGCCATGCTCGGCATCGGGCAGATACAGCTTCACGTGCACCAAAGTATTCGAGATCTCCGCCTGTGGCGGAACAGGCGCAGCTTCGATCAAGGCCGGGGAAGCAGTTAGTAGCGTCATCACGATATAAGGAAAGATTCTCATAAGTGTTTCAGTGGCTGGGTGTAGGCGCAACCAAGCTGGTGGAAGGAGCTAAAACGGGAGCGCCAGGCGCTACATCGCCGGTTGCCGCCCATTCCGCGCTACGCGCGAACACATCCATGAAGCCCGGTTGACTCATCGCCAGAAGATCGTGGCCCAGGACGATCATGACGACCCTGCCCTGACCATAAGGAACCGTCCAGATCGCCGGCTCTACCTTTCCAGTTCCACCTTTTACGTTGGGATCATCGAAGGCCGTAGCCAGTACATGAGCATTCGGCTTGAGGTCTATCTTGTGATAGAGCTCGTCATTGGCGACAAATGTAGGGGGCAATCCGCGACTAATCGGATGGTCCTTGTCGACCCATTCCACTGCGAACACGTGGCGCGTGGCGTGGCCGATATTGTCCAGCTTCCAGGTCATTCCAATCATGTCAGCAAATGCGCCCCATGGTTCCCCTTCCAGCCTCCGAGGCTCGGTTGCACTTCCGCCGGCCTGGCCGAAGAAGGGACCATAGGTGATTCCGTGGACGCCGACCATGCCTTTGCCGGAGCGAATAAAGTCCTCAACTGCTTTCTCCGTAACCTCAGGCCAACGAGGGCCATAATAGTAATCTATCAAAACATCGTAGTTGGCCAGCGTAGCAGCCGTGATGCCCGCGACTTCTTCTTCGAGCTTTACGTCAAAGCGGCCAGTATTGGTGAGTATACCTTGCATAAAAGGCGCTGTACCCTGCCAGGGGTGAGACCAATCCGAGCTTCCGGTGAGTACCAGAACGCGAATCTTGTGCGCCGGCGCCTGGGCGGAAGAGGGCAAGGTAGCCATCGTGCAGAGAGCTAAGCAGAACACCAGAAACATCTTCTTCATGTGCGTCTACACCTCGTAACTTGGCTTTAATGATTCGCCGCGGGGAAGGGACGTGGCGTAATGTCGGCATCGACCAAGCCCAGGGCCCACTTGATCGCTCCAATGTACATTTGCTGGATGCGCGCGTCGTCCAGGGTCGCCTCGAGATGGCCGAAGGTTGAGTACCACACACGGCCCTTGCCGTATTTTTTCGCCCACACGATGGGGTAATCTCCATCGCTTCGCAGAGCAGCCAGCTTTTTGAGATTGGCTTGCAGTTGTTCTCCATTCCCGTGCTCCGGCTTGAGCGCCGCAAAGACTTCGGGGAACTTACTCGGATCCATCCTCATGATGACCTGATCTACATCACGGGAATAATTCGGTCCCACGATGGTGTACTGGTCCTTAAAAGTAAATTCGCGAGGAAATCCCTGGACTCCCGGGAAAATTCGGATCTTCCACCACGATGTGCATGTCGGCCGAGGGAAATTCGCCTACCAGGTTTCCGCCGATCATCTCCGCATATTCCGGCCACAGCAGAAGGTGCCCTCCGTTGCCGGCATGGCCGGCGATGAAGCCCTTGCCGTCATCGTGAACAAAAGAGAGCAAGTCGGCCTTCTGCTGATCGGTGATGTTCCAGGGGCCTTCTCCCATATAGAAGACGGCATCGAAGTTGTTCAGGTTTCTAACGTTGTAGCCGGCGATCGGCTGCTTGGTCAGCAGATGCATGTCGGTGCGAACGACCGTGATCCAGGCGCCGGACTCACGTCCCAGCCGCTCCACGGTGGCCAATGTATGCGAAGCCGAGTCGTGATGATAGCCAGCCGAGGAATACCATTCCTGCGGGTCGGCGATGGCAAGAATCCTTTTCTTGCCCGGCCACGGATCGTCCGGGGGCCTGGAGGGCGCATTATCCTGCGCCAGCAACTGGGGCGCGGGCCGGTTAGCCTGCGCGCCGTACAGCGTCTCTGCAGAAAGCGCAGAAGCGACTGCCATTCCTTTTAAAAATTTGCGGCGCTCCATTTTCTTCCTTCCTAACCGGTCCTAGTGACTCTTGTCCTCATCCTCAGGCAGTGCAAATGCGAACCAAGTGTCATTCGCGGCCACTAGTAAATACTGTCGTCCATAAAGCTCGTAAGTCATGGGAGCATTGGTGACGAATTGTCCCAGGTTGACGTGCCACAAGGTCTTGCCCGTAGCTGGAGCCATGGCCAGAAAGTTTCCCTGTGAATCGCCACCGAACAAGAGATTTCCCGCAGTCGACAGCAGGCCGGAGATAAGCACTCCGCTCTTGTCGCCCAACTCATGGGTCCAAACCACCTTACCCGTCTTGTAATCGATGGCGTTCATACGTAATCCGGAGGAGAACGAAAACGGCCATAACCCGAAGTCGTAAAGTAAGCCCAGGTGCGCGCCGCATTGACGAAGATCAACCCGAGCTTGGGATCGTAGGACGGCGACCACCAATTAGTCGCGCCGATGGGATATGGAGAGACCAGTGCTCCCGGCGGGTTGGCGTCCTTGGCGTAGTCCGGAATCGGGCGGCCTTGTGGATCGATGCCCTTAGCCCAGTTAGTCTCCGGCATGAATTTTGTAGTTAGTAAGTGCTCCCCGGTTACCCGGTCGAGAAGAAAGAAGTAGCCATTGCGGGAAGCTTGCGCCAGTAACTTGCGTTGCTTCCCCTGAAACTCGCCATCGAAAATAATCGGTGTCTGGCCGGCATCATAATCGTGCGTATCGTGGGGCGTCACCTGGTAGGCCCACACAAGCTTTCCGGTATCCGGGTTCAAGGCAACGATAGACGCGGTGTAAAGGCTATCCCCTTCAGGCGTAGGATGCGGAGCCCTGTCCATCGGAACCCCATTGCCGGTTCCCAGATAGTACAGATTCAATTCCGGGTCGTAGGTGCCCGTAAGCCAGGGGAATCCGCCACCCTTTTCCATAGTGGCGTTGTCCACCCAGGTCTCCGAGCCTGGTGCGCCCGGTTCCGGGTCCACCCACCACTTCCATTGCAGCGCGCCGGTTTCAGGATCGCGAGACTCCAGCCATGCGCGGATGTTGTCGTTATTGCCCGGACCGACAATGACGTGCTTGCCAATGACCAGCGGGCGAGGTCGCGGAAAAGAAGTCCTGCTTTACGTCTGCAACTTGCACCCGCCAGCGCTCGGTGCCGTCCTTCGCGTTCAAGGAGACCAGGTAGTTGTCCGGTGACATAAAGTAGAGCCAGCTGCCATACATCCCCACGCCGCGGTTGGCCACATGGATCGCGCGGTTGTTGGGCCACGCATAGTGCCAGAGCTCTCGCCCGGTGAGCGCATCCATGGCCCATACGTTGTCGGTGATGGTGAAGTAGAGCACTCCATCCACTAGCAGACGGAGTCGACTTGATTCTGCGCCCCTCACTTGCCTGTTGGGCATACGACTCGGAACCGAAATCCACGTGATGCGTCCAGGCCAGCCCGAGTGACTTCACATTCGAAGCATTGATCTGGGAAAGGGTGCTATAGCGCTGACCGGAATAGTCGCCATTATAAGTAGGCCACGTATCTGTCGGTGGCCGGTGCAATGCCTCCGGGTCCAACGTCTGCGCAGTAAGACACACAGGCAACAACAGCGAAACCAACAACAAAATCGGCCTGCACTTCATTTGAGTGTCACCAGGTATGCCAGTAGATCGTGAATGTCTTTGTCCGTATAAATGGGCAGCATGGCCTTGTGTGCGGCAAGGGGGTCGACTACGTTGACGGATTTGGTGCGATCCCTGGGCCAGGTGTGATACAGTGCCGGAATCGTCCGAGAGCGAAACCGTAAACTCATCGAGATACTCCAGCTTCCCTGAAACCGTCTGGCCAGACGGAAACACAACGTTTACGTGCAGCGGTTTTGCTGGCGGAGTCAGAAAGGCCGTCGTCAGGGCGAGTGGTTGATCTTTCGATCCAATGTGTGCGAGGTCGCCGGTGGGTGAGTGGCACGTGCTGCATTTGCCCGCGCCATTGAAATAGGCCAGGCCGGCTTTAGGGTCACCCACCAGCAACGCGGTTTCCGGAAGCCGTTTGCCGCGGGTTTCCTGGATCCGCGAATGCAAGAACGCTGCGATATCCGAAACCTGATCCGGCGACAGCGTGGGGAAGGCGGGCATGCCGAGGGTTGGACGCCCCTGCTTGAGGAAGGGACCGAGTGTGTCTCCGTTGTGATCCTGAAAGACCAGCGGGCTGCGCAGTAGGTTGGGCGCCTGTTCTGTGCCCGTAGCTAGCGACCCATGACAGAACGAGCAACTGGAAGAGAAGTTCCCTTTACCGCGTTCCGCGGCCCCCTTGTCGATACTAGTTACCGCTGAAGGAGCAGCCGGGGCTTGCGCGTATGCGGATCTTATAAGGGCTGCGCTCGCACATAGCGCGAGAGATGCAAAGAGTAGATAACGGGGGAGAATGCGCTGCCTCTTCATGAACTAACCTCGGAGTAACTTCGCTCCGCTCCGGACTTATAGTCGAGTCGCCCGCTACCGAGATAGCACTCTCCCTGGAGATAGATTGCCGGCGGGAAATAAGATAACAGCAGATTCACCGAAGTTCCCTTATGAACTAATTCCACATATAAGTTGGTGCGACACTATACCGGCCGTTCGTGGGCTGTCAAGAATTTTAAGCCCTGCTTGAGCGTTGCGCTTCGCGGCTTGCCGCTCTCGGAAAACACTGCGAAGGACACGCACACGGTCGTCTATTGCCACTGCTATCGTTTTTGACAGCGGGCCGGGAATCGGTGTAGTGTCATGGCGCTGGCAGCTTGTTGCTATCAGATAGTTCATAAGGGAACCAACTTAGCCCAAAGCAAATGGAAGGTTATTCGCCATGAGCGTGAAGTGCGCCCGCAACCCATGGCTGATTTGAATCTCGGAGAACGCAATGAAAATCCAATTTTATCTCTTCACCATCTTCCTCGGAATCATCCTGGCCGTTCATTTGGCGATGAATGGCAAAGTGGGCAGCGCATTGGGCAACCCTCGCGTAGGGCAACGCCGTGTTCTGGTGCATCGGCGCAGCGACCGCGGTTCTCATCGGGCTCACCGGCTGGCGCGCGGGTGTGTTGAGCGGATTCAAAGATGTCCATCCCTTGCTGCTGACGGCAGGCGCATTGGGTGCTTGCCTGGTCTTCGCGATCGCCTGGCTACTACCCCAGGTGGGTGCGCGGGCCATGTTCATCACGCTGATTGCAGGCCAGGTTCTCGGGGGCATGATTCTTTCTCACTTTGGTTGGTTCGGTTCCCCCGTGCAACGGATCACCATTCCTAACCTGGTCGGCGCCGCGGTCATGATTGGCGGTGTGGTCCTGGCCACTCATGTTGCAGCGGATGCCTAGCAGGCTGCGGAAAACTCGCTGCAGGGCACGGGTTCAGCCGTGCCGTAGAGTATGCAATCGGAGAGGGCTTCAGCCCCTGAGGGACGGTTTTCCGATGATTCGCGACGAACTTGTTTGTGACCACCAGTACCTCAGCAGCTGAGAAAGATGGACGATTTCGCTTCTACATCTCTCGAATCGACGTACCTCAGGGGCTAAAGCCTCATAGATGTAGCGTTGTACGGCATGGTTGAAGCCGTGCCCTTCGTGCAGTGAGTTTTCCGCAGCCTGCTAGATACTTGCATGACAGGGGAGTTTGGTTCGTGAAGAAAGTAAAGCTGGGAAGTTCGCATATCGAAGTCAGTGCGCTGGCCATGGGCAGCGACCTGATCGGCAGCAGAATCGATCGCGAGACCTCGTTCCGCCTATTCGATTTCTTCAGCGAAAACGGTGGCACGCTCATTGACACCGCGAATATGTATGCATGCTGGCTGCCCGGCTGCAAAGGCGGCGAGAGCGAGACCACCATCGGGTCATGGATGAAGGAGCGGGGCAACCGGGGGCAAATGGTTGTTTCCTCCAAGCTAGGTTTTGACCATCCCGGATGCGACGGCGGATTACGCGCAGCTGAGATCGAGCGCGAATGCGAGAAGAGCCTGAAAAGGCTGCAAACGGATAGGATCGACCTTTACTATGCGCATCGCGACGACCGCGACACGCCGCTCGAAGAAACCATGGAAGCCTTCGATCGTTTGATCAAGGCCGGCAAAGTGCGGGCCGTTGGCGCCAGCAATCTTGCCGTGTGGCGCATTGCGGAAGCGAACACGGTCAGCAGGGTCCATCAGTGGAGTGGCTATTCGGTGGTGGAGCAGAGATATACCTACTTGCGCCCTCGGCACGGCGCCGATTTCGGACCGCAGATCTTCATCAGCGACGATTTGAAGGACTATGCGCGGGCGAATGGGATTGCGCTGGTCGGCTATTCCATTCTTCTGCAAGGGGCGTACACGCGCTCTGATCGTGAGGTGCCGGCCCAGTTCGCGGGTCCTGACTCCGATGAGCGGTTGAGTGTGTTGCGCGCCGTAGCGAAAGAAGTGGGGTGCAGCCCTTCGCAGGCCATCATTGCCTGGATGCGGCAGAGCGACCCGGTCATCCTCCCCATCATCGCCGGCAGCAAAATCGAGCAGTTGCGCGAGAATATCGCGGCCCTCGATATCACGCTCAGCAATGATCAAATAAGCCGGCTGGATGTTGCCGGCAATCCCGGCGTGAAACAGGGATGGATACAGCCAACCTGAGGACTCACGAGCATGAGAATTCCACTTACAAACCCTCGGTGGCTGCCTCTGGGAACCAGGGACGGTCATCCGATCCGCTTTTTGTTTCGCTAGTGCAAAGACTCTACCGCTACTCTCAACCCGCCCTTTCGGGACTGGTTCCAAGACACCGTGCGTAGGCCGCGCCGACATGACACAATAGAGAGGTAGTGGCTTAGGTGCGGGAGGTGCCGCGCTATGAATACTTTGAAAACTGCCTTTTTGCTGACTGCGCTCACCCTGTTTCTCATTTTCATCGGCGCCTACTTCGGCGGCCGTAACGGAATGATCCTGGCCTTCTTCGTCGCTGCCGGGATGAACTTCTTCAGCTACTTCTATTCCGACAAGCTGGCGCTGTCGATGTATCGCGCGCAACCAGTCACGCGCGAGCAACTGCCGCGGGTCTACCAGATTGTGGAGCGGATCTTGCCGCGCATGGCGTTGCCGATGCCCAAGATCTATGTCATTCCAAGCGACTCGCCCAACGCGTTCGCCACCGGACGCAACCCCCAGCATGCAGCCGTGGCGGTCACCCAGGGTATTCTCAACCTGCTCAATGACGAAGAACTGGAGGGCGTGCTGGCTCACGAGCTGGGGCATGTGAGGAATCGTGACATCCTCACCAGCTCGATTGCAGCTACGCTCGCCGGAGCGATCACCCTGCTTGCGCAAACTGCCCGTTTCGCCAGCATCTTCGGCGGCGGCAGCCGGGACGGCCGCCGAGGAATGGACGGCGGCGGTATTTTCATGCTCATCCTCGCCCCCATCGCTGCGACGCTTATCCAGCTTGCCGTTTCCCGATCCCGGGAATACGAAGCCGATGCCACCGGCGCGCATGTCACCGGAAATCCTTACGCCCTGGCGAGCGCGTTACAAAAGCTCGATGCCTATTCCAAGCAGCTGCCCATGCAGGCTTCCCCCTCGACTGCACATTTGTTTATCGTGGCCCCCTTTATCAGCGGCGCCAGCTTTGCTAATCTCTTTTCGACTCATCCGCCGATGGCCCGTCGTATTGAGCGGCTTACCGGCCGGGCTCCCATGTAGGCCGATGTGCGAACCTCCTTCCATTCTCTGGTCTACCTGGCGCTTGGCCTTTGGCTGGGCGCGCTGGTTTTCTTTGGCTACTGTCCTGGCGCCCATCGCGTTCAGCCAACTGCCGCCGCTTTTTCCCACTCCGGCTGCCGGCATTCACGCCGCCGGGTTGATTGTCGGCGGTTCTTTGGTGCGTCTTCACTGGATCGGACTTGTCTGCGGGTTGATTTTTCTGGCGGTATCGGTGCTGGCCAGAGTTCATTACCGCACGATTATTCCGCAGGGAGTCCTGGTGCTGGCGATGATGCTCCTCACTGCGTATTCGCAGTTTTTCATCATTCCTCAAATGGATACGGCTCGTGAGTCCGTGGGCGGTAATGTGGCTGCGGTAGCCGCCGACAATCCCGGCCGCCAGATTTTCGATCGTCTGCACCAGCGATCGGTTCATGTGGAAAGCCTGGTCCTGTTGTGCGGAATAGCGGCGTTGTTTGCCACCACGCACTGTTCGCGCGAAATCTAGGTCGAATCCTTCGCACCGCCCATTTCTCTCCAGGCGATATACTTAACTTTTGCGCCGCAAGGCCCACACAACAAAAATCCCTGGCGCGTAAGCGCCGTTTGCCTGGACGGCGAGTTCCATGAAAACTGGCATTATCGGTCTTCCCCAAGTAGGTAAGACATCCCTGTTCAAAATCCTGACCCGGTCGAAGGTGGAAACTCCGGCCTACTCCAATCCGCGTGAGGCGCACCTCGGCGTGGCCAAGGTTCCGGATGAGCGGCTGGATAAGCTTGCCGCCCTCTACAATCCCAAGAAAATCGTCTACGCCACGGTTGAATACGCTGACGTGGCTGCTGTAGGGCAGGAAGCGCTCAAGGAGAGCGCCTTCCTGACTCATCTGCGCGACAACGATGCGCTGATCCACGTCTTATGCGCCTTCGAAGACGAGTCCATTCCGCGTGTCGGAGGTATTGACCCTCTGCGCGATATCAAGAATGTCGACTTCGATCTCGTCTTCTCCGATCTCACCCAGGTCGAGAAGCGCCTGGAGCGCCTGGAAAAAGATCTGAAGAAGATGCGTACGCCCGACCTCGAAAAAGAGAACGCTCTGCTCTTGCGCTGCAAGCAGCAACTGGAGCAGGAGAAGCCGCTGCGCGAGATGGAAATGTCGGCGGAGGAGAAGAAGCTGATTCGCGGCTTCATGTTCCTCTCGCAGAAGCCGATGCTCTTTGTGCTGAATATCGCGGAGAGCACGACCTTGGGCGCCGATCTGGAATCCGCCGTATCGCGATACAAGCTGGAAGAGGTGGCCTCTCGCCCCAACGCGGGAGCAACCGCCATTTGCGGCAAAGTCGAGGCCGAGTTGGCAGAGATGAGCGACGAGGAAGCGGCCGAATTCCTCTCCTCCTACGGATTGGTGGAGAGCGGCCTGCGCCGTCTCATCCGCAAGAGCTATGAACTCCTCGGCCTGGTCTCCTTCTTCACCGTAGGTGAGGATGAATGCCGTGCATGGACCATCCCCGTCCACTCACGCGCCCAGGAGGCCGCCGGGGCCATCCATTCCGATCTCGAAAAGCATTTCATCCGGGCCGAAACCATACATTGGGATACGCTGCTCGCGGCCGGTTCGGAAGCCGCCGCACGATCCCAAGGTACATTGCGGCTGGAAGGTAAGGACTACCGGGTCGAGGATGGGGATGTCATGCATATCCGCCACAGCGGCTAGAGCATTTTGGGAGTTTTCTGTAGCCTTTTTGATCCGTACCCTTCAAAAGCAAGCATGTCCAATTTTTCACTCTCGCTGATACTGGGTCTGGTCGCGGCGCTCGCTGACGTCTTAGGGGCTTTGATCCTGGTACGTACCCATTGGGAGAAACGCTACCTTCGTTACTTTGTCGCTCTTGGCGCAGGCTTCATGCTCGCAGCAGTCCTGCTGGAGATGATTCCGGAGAGCTTTCGTCTTTCTTTCCGTTGGACCCCGCTGCTGGTCTTAGGGGGCTACTGCCTCATCCATCTGCTGGAGCACACCATCACGCCCCACTTTCATTTTGGGGAAGAGACCCATCACGGCGAATTTCTCTCCACCCACACCAGTAACTCGGTCGTGGCCGGCCTCGCGGCCCACTCTCTCTTCGACGGCGTAGCCATTGCCTCTGGCTTTGTGCTGTCCTCCTGGTTGGGCTGGATCATTTTCGTAGCCATCCTGCTGCATAAACTCCCGGAAGGCTTCACCGTGGCTTCGGTCATGCTGGCGAGCGGCCACAGCCGCGTCGCAGCGCTCAACTCGGCTGTGATCGTTGCCTCGGCCACTCTCGCCGGGGTGTTGGTGATCAGTTTTTTCCCGGTTGGGTGCGCGCCGGTCTACCCGTGGCCGCGGGGGTGGCCATCTACGTCTCTGCAACTGACCTGGTGCCGGAGGTCAACCGGGAACCCGGAATACGCATGGCGCTGGTCTTCTTTGGCGGGGTCGCGGGTTTCCTGATTTGCAAGATCCTTGCCGAAGGCATTCTGCAGTAAAAAGCCCGACAGGGATGGCCGCAAGCCATCCCCGTGGGCAAAGAAACGTTGCGATCTACGCTGCCAGTCTGTCCCGCAGCGCCTTTACCCGATCATGGGCCGTCTCGATGTGCCTCTGTTGCCGCAGCAGGATCTCCCGCAGCGGCAGGGGAAAGTCCTCGCTGGCCAGCGCTTCCTCATAGACTTTCTTGGTCTCGTCCTCACCCTTCTCGGCAGTAGCCAGCAGGGCGTGGTCCCCGCCTCCCAGCCGCGCCTTCAACTCGCCCCACGCGCGATGCACTTTACCCGCGGTGGAACTCGACACCTTCACGTCCTTGACCCCGAAGTGATGCAGTTCGTTCTCGAGTTCTGCTGCAAACCCGGCCCGTACCAGCGTTTCTTCGCGGAACAGCTTGCGCGCTTCGGGGTCTTTCAGGTTCTTTTCGAGCTCAATAAACCCCTGGTGCCCATCGCGTAGGGTCTCGATCAGTTCGCGCAGGTTCTTTTCCGTCTTTTCCAGATTTTCTGACATGTACTTTGCCCTCTGTTCTTTCAGATGTCCGGATTGTAGAAGGGTTGTGCCATGCCTGGGTAGAACGGAAGCCCAACCTTGTATAGTGTGGTGGTTGCACGCTCGTCGGAAAGGAACAACAGGGCTCAAATGAAGATCATCGTCTTCGGCGCCACGGGGGGTACCGGCAAGCTCATTGTTTCGCAGGCGCTGGCTAAGGGTCACTCGGTCACAGCTTTTGTTCGCAATCCCGAAGGGCTGATGCAAGATCCGCATCTCCGCGTGGTGCAAGGCGACGTCTTCGATTTCGCTACGGTAGTGAACGCCGTCCGCGGCCACCGGGCAGTCCTTTCCGCGTTGGGCGCACGCACTCGGAAAAAGTCAGATGTGCTCTCCCAGGCCATCCCCAACATCCTTGAAGGCATGCGCCAGGAGTACGTGACCCGGCTCATCGTGCTGGGCGCCTCGGGGGTCCACAAGGATCACGGCAAGTATCAGAATGGGCTTACCAACATCGCCCTCTGGGTGGCCAAGAAAACGATGCTCAAGCACCCCTTTGTCGACCAGGCGGCGCAGGAGCGTCTGCTGGCCGCCAGCGACGTTGACTACACCATTGTGCGCGCTCCTCGGCTCCTCGACGGGCCCTTCACCGGCACCTACCGCGTCCTGCCCGACGCGCTTCCGCCCGGCGCGTTTACCGTCTCCCGCGCCGACGTGGCCGACTTCATGTTGCAGCAGCTCACCGATCCGCGGTTCCATCGCCAGGGCCCCTACATCGGGGCAGGCTCTAAAGCCTAGTGTCCGGCCGCATCGGCGGGCGGCTTCTTGTGCTTGGGTGGCCGACGCATGATGAATGGCCAGGGAACGAGCAGCGCTGCCATGATGCTGAGCACCCAAAAAGCATTCTGATAGCTCAGCATGGACGACTGCCGCAGCAACTGCTGGTAGGCGAACCCGGTGGCTCCGGCCTTGGCTTGGGCTTGCAGTCTGTCCCGCAGCGATTAAGGCGTTCCTGGTCTGGGCCAGAAAGTTCTCGTAGCCGACGCTGCCGGGGATGAAGTTTGCCGCCAGCGACGACTGGTGCGTCTGCTGGGTGCGCACAAGAAAGGTAGTCAACAGCGCAGTGCCCATGCTGCCGCCGAAGTTGCGGGCGAAGTTGGAGAAGCTGGAGATCTGGTTGTTCTTGCCCTTGGGCACACCTACATAATTCAGGGTGCTGATGGGAATAAAGATGAACGACAGTCCCAGCACCTGAAAGACGCGCCACATCACGATGTGCCCGAAACTCACGTTCAAGTCCAGCCGGGTCATGTTGTAAAGCGCCAGTGCGGTTGCCAGGAACCCGATCGAAACCATGAGGCGGGCGTCCATGATCGACACCAACTTTCCTGCCACCGGCATCATCACCATCAATACCAGGGCGCCCGCCGAAAGCGCCATGCCGGCGCGCTCCGCCGTGTACCCCATCAAGCCTTGCAGAAACTGCGGAATCAGCACCGTGGTGCTGAACAGCACCATGCCCAGGATGAATTGAAAGCCCACCGCCGTTCCGAAATTGCGATTCTTCAAGAGCTTCAGGTCGACGATCGGATCGGGATGTCTCCATTCCCACCACACAAAGATAGCCAGCGTGACCATGGCCAGCACGAAGGTGAAGGTGATATTGCGGTCGCCAAACCAATCCTTTTCCTGTCCCTTATCAAGCACGAACTCCAGGCAGCCAACCCCGACCGCCACCAGCCCGAGCCCCATTTTGTCGATGGGATTGGCTTTCGCCCTGTGCTTCAACCAGGTAGGGCGGATCTTCCACCATGCGGTTGCTGAGCAGGAGCGAGATGATGCCGATGGGCAAGTTGATAAAGAAGATCCAGTGCCAATTGAAGTTGTCAGTGATCCACCCACCCAACGTCGGTCCAATGGCGGGCGCCGCCACCACCGCCATACCGTAGAGGGCGAATGCCTGTCCCCGTTGTTCCACTGGAAAGGTATCCGCCAGGATGGCTTGTTCGCTGGGAGCCAGTCCTCCTCCGCCCAGGCCTTGCAGAATACGGGCCAGGATCAAGAATGGCAGGGTAGGAGCAAGACCGCAGAGTAGCGAGCAGACGGTAAACAGCGCCACGCAGGTCATGTAGAAACGCTTGCGGCCATAGCGCGTGGAGAGCCAACCGGAGATGGGCAGTACGATGGCGCTCGACACCAGGTAGCTGGTCAGCACCCAGGTGGCTTCTTCCTGGCTGGCGCCAAGCGTTCCCGCCATGTGGGGCAAGGCCACGTTGGCGATGGAAGTGTCCAGCACTTCCATGAAAGTCGCCAGTGTTACCGTAAGCGCGATCAACCATGGATTGTGTTTGGGATGCCACCCTTCTACGGAAGAGTGGTGCACCCGCCGGGCGGGCTTCGGCTGCGGAGCTAGTGTAGCTGTGACCAACGCTTATCCAGGAATTGGGAGTCTGTTCCTAGATTGTACGAAGCTTTGGTGCTGAGCGGCACCTCCCATCCCACGAACGAGTTATCCGGTTGGAACCCTTGCGATTCTTGTTCCCTCACAAATGACGGGTGGCCCACATCTCGCTGGTTTTTCGCGAGATGTGGGATTCCACGGAGGTTGACCGTCAAGTCCGTCGGATGCATCGAGAGTCAGAGGGAAAGAGCAGTGAAATCCCACATCTCGCGAAAAACCAGCGAGATGTGGGCCACCCGTCATTTGTGAGGGAACAAGAGCAGGGCTTCTTCCCTCAATCCACCTGCTGCTTGGCCTTGTACCCATCCCGCGCAATCACGTCGTACTTCATCGGATGGTGCTTTTCGTCCTGCATCTTTAACGGCTGACCCTCGTTGTCCACCAGCTCTACCCGGATCTTCCGATAGGTCGCCATCCTGCTTGGCGTTGGTCGGCGTATAGGTGAGCACGTACTGGTTGCGGATGGAGTCGTTAATCGAGTGAAAGATGTCCGGCATCTCGCCCTGGAAACGGGGGAAAAATGACATGCCTCCAGTCATGCGAGCGAAAGTGGACATCTGGTTATCCGCCTGCAGGTAGTCAATCTGCTTAGGACCGAACATGCCGGTCCGGGCGTTGCCGGTGATCCTGGCGAACTGTCCGGTTCCGATGCTGAAGATGGTGACGTTGGGCGTCGCCTTGATCTTGGCCAACACCTTATCCAGGTTGATCTTGCTGAAGCTGTCGTAGCCGGAAGCAATCAACACCACATACTTGCGCCCCTCAATGCGGCTCAACCGGTCGAGGGTGGAATAAACCGCGTCGAACATATCCGTCTCGCTAAAGCCCGGAATCGTCAACATATTCAAGGATTCGTAGACCTGGCGTTTGTCCTGGGTAAAGTCGGTCAGGATCTGGGTCTTAAGGTCATAGGTCACGACAGCGATGTAGTCATCCGGCTGCAGTTGCTGGGCAAAGGCGTAGGCGGCTTCCCGCATGTCGTGAACGAAATACCAGTTGGTCGAAGCGAACTCGCACAACAGCACAGCGGTGATGGGCGCCTTGGTGCGTTGAAAGTTAACAATCTTTTGCGGTATGCCATCTTCATAAACGCGGAAGTTGGTCGGCTGCAGATTAGGCACAAACTCATGCGTTTTCTGCAGGATGACGCCTACATCGAGGGTCACTTCGGGCACATCCACGCGCAGCGAGAAGTTCTGCAGGCCTTGGGGATTCTTTACCTTGGGCTCCGGCGGCGGGGGAGGAACGTCTGGTTTCTCTGCCTTTTTGGGGATGGCAATCGCGCCATTGTCGCCTGCCGGACCTCCAGAATCGGGCGACGACTGATCCGGCTGTTGCGGAGTATTCGCTGGCGGCGTGCTCGGCTGCTGTTGGCTCTGTGCCAGAAGAAATCCTGGGGCGAGCAGGAGTACCAGCACGGCAGGGAACAGCTTCTGACCCAATTTGCGACGGTAGCTGGGTAGGTCGGTGGAACTATCGGACTTCATCGAATTACCTCGTTAGCTGCAAAAAAATAAGAGGGTTGGCGCTATATGCTCAAGTGGCCAGTAACGTCTAATCTGTAGACGTGTCTACAAGCCGTATATCAACCCGCTTTTCAATTTTGACCGCAGTTTTTGTTGTTGCGGGCAGCCTGGTCGCCCAGGTTGGCCCGGCTACTCCGCCTTCGTCTGCCACCGCGGGAGTCTTTCCCCTCTCGGAGGTGCACCGCGGCCTCCACGGCTTGGCATATACCGTCTTTGAAGGCACCCAGCCGGAAGCCATGGACGTGGAGATACTCGGGGTGCTCAAAAATGTCCTCGGCCCCGGCCAGGATATGATCCTGGCGCGTCTCAAGGGCTCCAAACCAGAGTACACCGGAGTGGTCGCAGGCATGAGCGGAAGCCCCGTCTACATAGACGGCAAGCTGCTGGGCGCGTTGTCGTACAGGATAGGTCAATTCAGCAAGGAACCCATCGCCGGCATCACCCCCATTGCCGAGATGCTGGCGGTCAACGGCACGACTGAGCCCGCCACGTGGATGCACACCACCAGCCAGTCGAGATTCGGGCGACGCCCATAGCGCAACGACTCCCACCGCGGATGCAACGGACATCCACCCCATCGAAACTCCGCTTGTCCTCTCCGGCTTTAGTCCGGATGCAGTGAAGTTCTTTCAGGATCACGTCTCGATCATGGGTGCTATGCCGGTAGCCGGCCTGGGTGGCAGTGAACCCGACGGCACCCACTCGGATGCTGGGCCTCCCCTCCTCCCAGGGTCTGCGGTGAGCGCCCTGCTTGTTCGCGGCGATCTGGAGATCGCTGCCACCTGTACCGTGACTTATGTGGACCCGCACCAGGTACTGGCCTGCGGGCATCCCATCACCCGCTACGGCAACGTCTCTATTCCCATGACGAAGGCGGATGTTGTGGCTACTCTGGCCTCGCCGCTGAATTCCTTCAAGATCGTGAACACCACCCAGACCATCGGTGCCTTTACCGAGGATCGCTCCTCGGCGATTCGTGGTGTCCCAGGGGAATCGGCTCGGATGATCCCAGTGGCCATCCACACCCACGGCGGGCCTGCGCGAACGCACCCTGCATGTCGAGGTCATTGACAACCCCGATATCACTCCCGGCGCGCTGATGGTCTCGCTCTATGAGTCGTCTGCTCGAAACCAACAGCTACAGCGAGGAGCTCACCTACAGCTTGCGGGGTACGGTTTCGATCGAGGGCTATCCGCCGCTGCACGTGGATTCGTTGATTGCGCCTACCGATCAGCTGCCCTCCGCGATGCGCGCAGCGCTTACCGTGGGGCAGCGCTTCCAGGCCGTCTATGGCAATTCCGCGCGCGTGCGCAATATCCAGCGCATCGATCTGGATGTCGACTCGCTCCCCGGGCGGCGCAGCATCCAGTTGGAGCGAGCGCAGGCGACGCAACCGGCGGCCCATGCGGGCGATACCGTCATGGTGGAAGCGACGCTGCGGCCCTTCCGCGGAGACACGAAAAATCTTCGCATTCCCATCCCCCTTCCTTTGACCTTGAACCCTGGGCCGCTGAGGATTCTGCTAAGCGACGGAGCAACGCTCGACCGGCTCACCAGCACCACCTCCGCTACCGAGGGCCCGATTGAACTGAGCAGCATCATCCACCAGATGAATTCGGCGCACGATGACGATAAGCTGTACGTCACCCTCCTGCTGCCCAATGCACAAGCGGTGGTTGATGGGCGAACCCTGGCGTCGATTCCCATCTCCATGGCCAATGTCCTGGAGCCGTTGCGCACCAATCGGGGCATCTCGCTCAACGGCGAATCGGTTGTTCCCGTAACCTCGATTCCGGTGGACGCCATGCTGAGTGGAATGCAAGTGGTGTCTCTGGAAATCGAATAATGTAGACTAAAGCGGTTTCACAGTGACTGTGGCGTCATAAAGATCACCAGGTGTGGTTTTCCCCCTACTTCGAATTACACCTACTGTGAGACCCCTCTAATGCGGGCCCTTGTACCCAATCCTAACTGCCAAGGGCAACGCTCTTATGTCGCTGATCCAAGGATTCGCCACGCATGCAGCTGGCGCGGAACTTCTGCCCTACAAGTACGATCCCGGAGATATCAAGCCGAACGAGGTGGAGATCGCCATCACCCATTGCGGGATATGCCGCAGCGATCTTCACATGGTCGACAACGATTGGGGCATCAGCCAATATCCGCTGATCCCCGGCCATGAAATTATCGGCACGGTCGCGGGAACTGGGACCGCCGTGCTGGGATTGAACGTCGGCGACCGCGTCGGGGTTGGCTGGCAGGCCAACTGCTGCGGGCACTGTGAGTGGTGTCTGCAGGGCGAGGAAAATATATGCGCCGATCTGCAGGGCACCTGCGTTCACCGCAATGGAGGCTATGCCGACCGGGTGCGCATCAACGCCCGCTTTGTATTTCTTATTCCCGAGGGGTTGGAGAGCGAGCGAGCCGCGCCTTTGCTTTGTGGCGGAATCACGGTCTACAACCCGATTCGTAGTCTTGGCGTCAATCCTTCCTCGCGGGTGGGGATTGTCGGTATAGGCGGCCTGGGGCACATGGCGCTGCAGTTTGCCCGTGCTTTCGGAGCCGAGGTTACGGCGTTTTCCACTTCCCCGGCAAAAGAGCCGGATGCCCGGTCGTTGGGAGCAGACCACTTCGTGAATACACGGGAGACCAAGACGCTCAAGAAGCTCGCCGGCCATTTCGACTTGATCCTGTCGACAGTTGAGGCAGACCAGGACTGGTCTGCTTATATCGCGGCTCTGCGTCCTCACGGCAGTCTTTGTTTTGTCGGCGCGCCGCCTGGCGTGCTGGGGGTGGCTGTTTATCCATTGGTTTCCGGCAACAAGATCATTACAGGCAGTCCGAATGGAAGCCCGCGCATGATGAGGGAAATGCTGCGTGTGGCCGACCGCCACAAGGTACAAGCCATTACTGAGCGCTTCGCGATGTCCAAAGCCAACGACGCGGTAACGAAGGTGAAGAAAAACCGCGTGCGCTATCGCGCCGTGCTCGCCAACTAATCTTCTTGTCGTACCAGAAACGAAAGCTGGTTGCCCCATGCAAGCCTTGTTTTGGCTTGAGTGGGATGCCACAGCACTCGACGCTGCGCCCTTCCATCTAGCGGCTGCCTAGACAAACAACCGAGCCTTTCCCCGCACCTCATTTGTGATGACAAATGCAGGCTAGTAGACTCGGTTCAGCATGATGCCTCGCGTCGTAACCGCAAGTCTATTGGCCTTGGTTGTTTATCCTCACCTCTTGTTGGCCCAGGGAACCCGCCTATGGGTTCAAACCCGCTACGAAGAATTCGAAAAGGGCCAACCCGAGAGCGCTTCCATCGCCAGCCCAGGTTATCTGGAGGCCGGGCCCACGCTGCGGTCGGTGTTGTTAACTCCCTCGACCTATATCTGGGACGTCGCTTCCGACAAACAGGGAAACGCCTATGTCGCCACCGGCTCACCTGCGACCGTGCTCAAAGTCTCCCCTGAAGGCGCTTCCACCAAGCTCTTCACCAGCAAAGACCTCACCGTACAAACAGTAAAAGTCGGCCCGGATGGCTCGGTGTATGCGGCCACGGTGCCGGGAGGCAAGGTCTACCGCATCAAGCCCGGCCAATCCGGTCTTGACGAGAGCACCGCCGCCGTCGTCTTTGACGCCGCAACTACGAGTAAAAATGCGGCCTCGACCAAACAGGCCGACCAGGCCCGGTACATATGGGATCTGGCCTTCGATGCTCAGGGCGCTCTATACATCGCGACCGGCGGACCGGCAGCGATCTACCGCGTCGACGTGGCCACAGATACTCCTCACGCGGAACTGTATTTCGAGAGTGACGAGCAGCATATTCGCTGCCTCCTCGTCGAGCCCAACGGGAACCTGATTGCGGGCAGCGATGGCGGGGGACTGGTCTATCGCATCGGCAAAGACCGCAAAGGGCTTGGTGATTTACGACGCGCCCAAGCGTGAAGTGACGGCGCTGGCCGAGTCCGCGGATGGCCGGTTGTACGTTGCAGCCGTGGGCGAGAAGACCAAGAGCGCATTGCCGCCGCTGCCGGTGCAGGGGGTTGCGGTGGCTACCGCAACCATCACCATCGTCACCCCGGGATCGGTGCAAGCCTCCAGTAGCAATACCCTTATTCCCGATGGCACCGAAGTGGACGAACTGAGCCCCCAGGGGGCCCCGCGCAGGCTCTGGGTATCGCGCGACGATGTAGTGTATGGCCTGCGGTCTACCCCTCAGGGCCTCTTGGCAGCCACCGGCAATCGGGGCAGAATCTATCGCATTCACGAAGACGGAACCTACGTCGACCTGGCTCGTGCCGCCACCGGCCAGGCCACAGCTTTCGCTGATGCGCCCGATGGCCTTTACGTGGCCACCAGCAATACCGGCAGATTGTATAAGCTCAGCAACCAACCCTCGACCCATGCCACCTACCTCAGCGACGTATTCGATTCCGGAGTGTTTTCCCAATTCGGCCGCGTGGAAGTGAATGCCAACGACAATGGCTCGACTGGGGACTTCGAGATCTTCGCCCGCTCCGGCAATGTTGAGAATCCGGAGCGGAACTGGAGCCCGTGGCAGAAGGTAAACCCCAATGCAGGCACGGCCGGCGTACCCGCGGCGCGTTTCATTCAGTGGAAGGCGGTGATGGAACCGGGGGCCAGGGTCGGCTCCGTAGGAGTGAATTACCTGCCGGTAAACATCGCACCGGTGGTGGATGAGATTGCGGTCGAACCAGGCGCGCGGGCGACCCAGACTGCTCCACAGCCAGGCCAGCCCCAGCAGGTGAGCATCAACCTGCCCTCGGCGCAGAATGCTCTCACCTACACGCAAGACCCATCCACCGCTCCCCTGGCTGCAGTGCGAGACCGCTCGGCGGTGACGGCGCGCTGGTCGGCGCATGACGACAATGGCGACGACCTCATCTTCGACGTCTACGTTCGCGGAGACGGTGAGAAGAACTGGCGCCTGCTCAGGCCGCGCGTGACTGAGCGTTTCTATTCTTTCGATTCCATCAGGATTCCCGATGGCGGTTATCGCATCCGTGTGGTTGCCAGCGATGCCCCCGCGCATATATTAGGCGATGCGCTGACGGGCGAGAAAGAGAGCGATCACTTCATCATCGATACCACTCCACCCGTAGTCACCGCACTTCAGGGCAGTCTCCAGGGTGGGGCGCTTCACGCCAGTTTCGTGGCCACGGATGCTATCTCACCCATCACCCGCGCGGAGTACTCGCATTGACGCCGGCCGATGGCAGTTTCTGGAACCGGTGGGGAAACTCTCCGATTCCTTGACTGAGCACTATGACTTCACTGTTCCGCTTTCGGCCATTGCCGCACGGACCCCGCCGAAGAAGAGCCGGCGACTGCCCGGCCTTCTGTCACCGACCCGCAGGAGCATATTCTTACCGTCCGTGTATATGACCGGTACGAAAACGTGAGCGCAGCGAAGACGGTAGTTCACTAATCCTGATGCGCTTCGAGCTTTTTGTCGCCGTGCGTTACCTGCGGGCCAAGCGCCGCCAGGCCGTGGTGGGCATCATTACCGTCATTTCCATTGCCGGCGTGGCAGCGGGAGTAGCTTCGTTGATCGTGGCCCTGGCCATCACCAACGGCATGCGCCGCGACCTGCAAGACCGGCTGCTCGGCTCGACCGCTCATGTGCAGTTGATGCGCGTCGCCAGCGATGGAATCCGCGATTGGCGACCGCTGACCGCGCGCCTGGAGCAGCTGCCCCACGTGAAAGCGGCCTCGCCTGGGCTCTACGAGCAGGTACTCATTTCGAAGGGCGCTCGCTCGGGTGGCGCGCTCATCGAGGGCATCGTCCCCGCTCAGGAGCGCCGTGTCAGCGACCTGCTCTCCAGCGTCACCTTGGGTAGCGTCGCCCCGCTCGAACCCAAGCCCGAGGAAGTCTTCGCCACTGAGGACCACGCGTCTCCGCCGATAGTGATCGGGAGCGATCTCGCAGAGACCATCGATGCCAGGGTGGGAAGCACGGTCCTGGTTACCAGCCCGCAAGGGGAGCTCACGCCGCTGGGTCTAATACCTAAATTCCAGCGATTCCAGGTGGTCGGCATCTTCCATTCCGGCTTCTATCAATACGACTCGAGCATGGCGTTTACCAGCCTGGCGGACGCGCAGCGTCTCTTTGGCGAGCCGGACGTGGTCTCGGTGATCTCGTTTAAGGTGGATGACCTTTATCATGCCGACCAGATCGGACGAGCGATCGAGCAGGCTGCAGGGCCGGGCTTCCTGACCACCAACTGGATGGAATCCAACCGCGAGCTATTCCGCGCGCTCCGGTTGGAACAGATCGTCACGTTCATTGTCATCGGCTTGATTGTCTGCGTCGCCGCGCTGAACATACTCACCGCGTTGACCATGATGGTGATGGAGAAAACCCGGGACATTGCGGTCATGATGTCGTTTGGAGTGCAGCCGCGCCAGGTCAGGATGATCTTTCTGCTGCAGGGGCTGCTGATTGGGCTCACTGGCACTTTCCTGGGCCTGATCGGCGGCTATGGCCTTTGCTGGCTGGGCGGGCACTACCGCTTCGGTCTGTCCGCCGCGGTATATTCCATCGACTATCTACCCTTTGCCGCACGTTGGACGCACGGAGTGATTGTGGCTGGACTGGCGATGGCCGTGTCGCTGCTGGCCACCCTCTACCCCTCGGGCTCCGCCTCCAGGATCCTGCCCGCCGAGGCCCTCCGCTACGAATGATCCAGTCGGCTGCCGGGAATCGAAATCGGCAGCTGTTGCATCAAAAGTGAACGTAATGTATCGGGCCCCGTGGGAGTACTACCGCAGAGCAGTTTCAGTTGTTTCCCATTCCGCAGAGATTCCGCACGGAGCCAAAACAGAAGCAGCGCTAATGCTTCATGAAGCAACCCATTCATAAACCCTCTTCCGTTGAGGGGTGCATTAGTGATAAATGAAGATAGGTCGCGATTGACTACCGACCTCAGAGGCAGAAGATGGAATTGGCCGCAGCAGCAGACGAAGCCTCAGAAGGCCGCCTGGTGACGCGCGGCCACCAGGATGGGCTTCTGGTCGAGGTCTGCAATCTGCGCAAAGAGTATGCCACCGGACGGGGTCGGCTGGTTCTTTTTGAGGGCATCAACTTTCAAGTGAAGCGCCAGCAGATGCTGGCCATTGTGGGCCAGTCGGGGGCAGGCAAGAGCACACTGCTGCACATCCTGGGCGCGCTTGATACAGCGTCCGGCGGTGAGGTATACTTTCAGTCAACACTCTTGCGATCCTTGTCCCCCGGTGAGGCAGCGGACTTTCGCAATCGCGAGATCGGCTATGTATGGCAGTTTCACTATCTGCTGCCAGAGTTTACAGCCGCTGAAAACGTCGCGCTCCCCCTTCTAGCGCGCGGTAAGTCTAAAAAAGAGGCATTGCTAGAGGCCACACACTGGCTTGGTGAGGTGGGGCTAGCGGACCGCTCAACCCATCGCGCAGGAGAACTTTCCGGCGGGGAACAGCAGCGCGTCTCGATAGCACGCGCTCTGATTACCAAGCCCAAGCTTTTGCTGGCGGATGAGCCTACAGGAGATCTGGATGACCAGACTGCGGATGCCCTGTTTGCCCTGATCGAGCGCCTGCACGCAAGCTACGGTCTTACCTCAATACTGGTTACCCACAACCTGACCCTGGCCAGGCGATGTGAACGGGTTTTGCGGTTGGCCCATGGCCAAGTCGAAGAATTGTCTCCGCTTGCGGTTTAAGCGGAGGCGTAACCACCACGATTTCCAGAGAAATGTTGCAGTGCCAACGGTTTAACCCAAATGGGTGACTCGTTGGAGGGGCTGGACCGATATAAGATTAATAAAGGCTTATATCCGCTCCCAGTCGAGTTGTTTTCCTGGCGCTAATGGCTCCGGGAAGATGGAACAGGACGAAAATTGCCACTGGTGCTCCCAGGATCCGCAAGGATCGAAAGAGTGATTCAGG
>CAWCAZ010000025.1:0-45893 GCA_963793525.1 uncultured Acidobacteriaceae bacterium | reverse complement strand
CTCGCTGCTGCTGGGTGGCTGCTACGGCCTGGTGGCAGTGGTCCCGTCCTGGTGGTGGCTGGTCGATCCCTGGTGTTTGTGGCCGGGGTGGGCTGTTCGTTTTTTCGCTCCGCTGTTGGGAGCGTTGGCCCTCGGCCTGGTGGGACACGCGGCGTTGAACGGACCCTGGGCATGAACCAGGCCTGGAACCATGCCGGCAACATCGCCGCAGCCCTCAGCGCGATGGCACTGGTCGCCTGGTTCTCCCTGGAGTCGGTCTTCTTCGCAGTAACGGCGGTGTCTGTCCTGGCGGCTGCTTCTGTCTTCCTCATCCGTTCCGACGAACTGGACGAAGGGCGGGCCTCGGGAGTGGCCGAGGACGGCGATGGCCCCGTCAGGCCCATCGGCTGGTGTGAACTGTTCCGCGATCGGCGTGTGGTCGTCCTGTTCGCGGCGACGGCCCTCTTCCACCTGGCGAACGCCCCGGTCATGCCGCTGGTGGCGTTGTACATCAAGCATCTGCAAGGCAGTGAGCATCAGGTCGCCGCCGTGGTCTCGTGGCTCAGATAGTCATGGTCCCCGTGGCCCTCCTGACCGGCTGGCTGTGCGACCGCTGGGGACGGAAGCCGGTCTTCGCTGTCGGCTTCATCGCCCTTCCTCTGCCATTTTCTTTATTCGCTGACGACACCAGGGTCAGCCTTGGCGCAGGCGAGGAGCCCTATCCGAAACAGGCGTATTTTCGGCAGCTGCCGCGTTTCATGATCGATGAGGTCCTGGTACACCACATCGACACCGCGCGTTTTCTCTTGGGAGACATCGCTTCCATCTATGCCGAGGGCGCGCGCCGAAACCCTCACATCCTGGCCGAAGACCACGTGGTCCTGACGCTGCGCCACCTCGAGGGTGCATTGGGATGGGTTGAGAGCCACAGCTTTCTGAAACACGATGACAGCAAGTCAACCATGGATGAAGCTACCTTCGAGGGGGACGCGGATCGATCCGCGTAAACCGGCTGGGCGAAATCTGGTCCGGGGACGAGCGAGTTTGGCGGATCCCGGGGTCGGATACCGTGGAGACAACGTTTATGCCACACAGGCCCACTTCATCGACTGCCTGGAAACCGGCCGCCCATTTGAAACCGGAGCCCGCGACTACCTGGAGAAGACCTTTGCCGTAGTCGAAGCAGCCTACGCGATATGTTTTCCATCGCGCAGTCGAAATCGCTTGATCTCCAGAGCGATAGCAGACACACCCAGAGAGAAAAGTGGTGTAACCATCCGTTTCGCGTCACAATGATTCCATGGCCTTTTGTTTCCATCGCCTTGGCGGCAAGGCTGGATGGTTCACATTACCAATTTGCAACGGCTCGCGGCTAGAAAACATCTGTAGTTCATGTCTATTGCCGTGAGCCCTGCACTCAATGAGCCAACGCATGCAGTGTCAGAGATACTGGAGAGGCGGGGCCTTCGACCCTACCGCCAGGTATTCGCGCCATTTCTGTGCGGCATGTTCGCGTTTATTGATCTGTACTGCACGCAGCCACTTCTGCCCGCTGCTGGCTACGGTTTTCCACGCGTCCGAGGCCAACGTCAGCCTGACCATCAGCGCCTCCACGCTGGGCGTCGCCCTGTCGGCAGCACTGCTGGCCATTTTCGCCGAAAGAGTCGACCGCAAGCGGATGATCGTGGGCTCCATGACAGTCCTTGCGCTCTGCACGCTGCTGACCGCAACAGCGACCAGTCTCCCTATGCTCGCGATGTGGAGGTTTCTGCAGGGCCTGGTCACTCCGGGGATTTTCATCATCACCATCGCCTACATCACCGAGGAGTGGCCGGCATTGCTGGTACCCCGGGTGATGAGCTTTTATGTGGCCGGCACAGTCTTTGGAGGGTTTTTGGGCCGCATCCTGGGTGGCGTGATTGGCGCCAGCTACGGCTGGCATACGGTGTTTGTGGTGCTCGGTCTTTTGGGACTCTGGCGGCGCGGCACTGGCGCGGTGGCTATTGCGACCGGCGCAGGCAAGGCGTGCACCGGTACAATCTGGATCCAAGCTGGCTCCCCTGCTGAATAACCTGCGCAACCCTCGCCTGCTTGCCACCTTCGCCATCGGCTTCTGCATGCTCTTTGCGCTGGTAGCGACCTTTCAGCTACATAACTTTTCACCTGGCGGCATGCCCCTTTCAACCTCTCGACACAACAGTTAAGCTACCTCTTCACGGTCTATCTTTGTGGACTGGTCACAACGCTGATTGCGGGGACCGTTGTTGGCACGAGTCGGGCTGCGGCACGGAATGATCACGGCCATAGCCTCGTGCATGATAGGTGTCGGCCTGACGCTGGTCCCCTCTTTGTGGATCGTCGCTTTGGGGCTGGCGATTGCCGGCTTCGGGCGTCTTCGTAGCGCAGACCTGCGCCAATAGCTTCCTGCGGGATGCCGCGCCGGCCGGCAGCCGCGTCTCGGCCGCGGGATATGTACATCTTGCTGCTACTACGTTGGCGGTACGGTGGGCGGGATCCTGCCCGGCTTACTGTGGAAATACGGCGGTTGGCCCGGCTGTGTCGCGCTGGTCATTGGGATTCTAAGCATTGCCGGCATGGCGGCAATTTTCGGCTGGCGCTTACGGCCACCGGCACCCGACCCTATCCCGCTTTAAGCGTAGTTGCGGGGTTTCAAGATCAGCTTCTGCACCCGCCAATTCAGCAGTTCGGCAACGTAGAGTTCATTTTCCGACGGGCAGGCGATCTCATGAATCCATCCGAATTGCTTGAGCTGCTTGCCCGACTCGCCCAGGTAGCCAAGGACCTTGCCGTCCAGACTCAGCTTGTAGATCCGGCCTGGATAGGCATCTGAGCTGAAGAGCACTTGATGGGGACCCGGCGTAATGCAGAGCGCCCAGGGGGATCCGGCCTTCATGGTTCCGTTGGCGGAGGTGGCCTGGCTCGGCTATGGGCCCAATGGCGGGACGAGCATTGGGATCGAAAGGAACATCGATGGTGATCTGGCGAAGAAACTTGCCTTCAGTGTCAAAGACCTGTATCCGGCGGTTGCCGCGATCCGCTACGTAGATATTTCCTGTGGCATCGACCGCGATGCTATGAGGCACGCTGAACTGACCGGGCTTGTCCCCGGGCTCGCCCCATGACTTTAGCCAGTTGCCATTCTTATCCACCTTTGCCACCCGCGAATTGATGTAGCCATCGCTGATGTAGGTGTTCCCTGCCGAATCCCATGCCATGTCGGTCACCTGGCGAAACATTCCGTCCACAGGAGGCAATGGCGGTTTGGGATGCTTGAGCGGTTCGGTGCCCTCGTCCGAGGCTTCCTGCTTGCGGCCGAAGACCATGACCACTCGACCCTCGGGATCGAACTTGATGACCATGTCCGAGCCCTTGTCCGCAACCCAGATATTGTCTTCGCGGATCTACCTTGACGGAATGGCCGAAAGACCACGCGTAGAGGTGGTGGCCAACCTCGCGAATGAACTTGCCGTCGGAGCCAAACTCGAGAAGTTGCGATGCAGCCGCCCCGTAAGCCGGACCGGTCGTATTGCCGCGAGTCAGCGCAAAGACGTGTCCCTTGGAGTTGACCGCGACTCCGGCCATCTCTCCCAGATACATGTCAGGAGGAAGCTTGAGAAAATTTGGCACCGAAGTGTAGTCAATCACCGGCACGGGAGCTTGCTGCGCGAAGACGGAAAGGTTAAGCAGCAGAAACGATAGCAGCCACTTCAATTTTGACCTCCCGAAGATTGTCAACTCACTCTAGTGGACCCTTGGCCTGCGTGTAAACCACCGAAACTTGCATGGGTTGGGTCGCACAGTTCTAATCGAGTTCAAATCCTCGCGAAATAAGGAGCGTCATGTCGCAAAACTACCAGAGTCAGGATGTATGGAGCCGGGCAACATCGGTCAACGGCTATGCCTTCGACGAGCTGCGCTCTGTCCTGCAGAAGTCGATACGCCGCGGTTTGGTCGAGGAGGCGGTGCTCGCCGCGTATGAGTTTTTCTCGAGCGGCCCCGAAGCCGAGGAGGTGCTATGGCGCAGGCTGGAGATCATTGCCACCGAAGATGTTGGCTTTGGATTGATGGAGGCCCCTGCCATCCTCGAGGCTCTGAACACTCAGCGCCTGCGCATGGCCGATCGTGGCGACCGCTGGATGTACTCCGTGCATGCCGTGCGCCTGCTCGCGACCGCGAAGAAGGACAACACCACGATGGAGCTCGCCACCTGGGCTCAATTTGCCGTCGCCCGCGGAGAGCGCCGGGTCGAGGTACAGGACTTCCAGGTGGACATGCATACCCGCCGGGGCGCGGCGATGGGTCGCGATATCGTCCACTGGTGGACGCAAGGCGCAAAACTCGAGAACAGGCTCGACCCGGCGCAAACCAAGTGGGGCAAGTATCTGGACGATCTCTACATGGGAAGAAAGGATCCGGGACCGGAAGAGAAAAGCTGATGAGCGAGCTCATCGGTAGCGCTCTCGCACTCGCGTCTCCACCGCGCCGGCAGCGTTGTAAAGCGCGACCGAGAGCGCCATGGCCACCAGGCTGGCTCCCCAGGCGCGTTCCGTCTCGAAGGCCTGGCTGCTGAGAGCGAACATGTTGCCCAGGCCTCCCGTCTGCATCAGGTATTCCGAGATCATGGTCACCATGACGCTGTAGGCCGCTCCGATCCGGAAGCGCAACTGCCATACCAGGCACAGCAGCGGGCAGAGCCAGCCACACCAGCCGCTGACCTCGGGTTGCCGCCAGCACCGCGAAGAACTCATCCGATCCGGGCGGTAGGGTTCGTAACCCTTTGCTGGCAAAAACAAAGCCGGGGAAAAAAGTCATGATGGCCACGGTGACAAATTCCGTCCGGCTCTGGTAGCCAAAGATGCGCGCCAACAGCGGTATCAAGCAGACCACGGGCGTCGAGCTGAGCAACAACGCAGCCGGGCTGATCGTGGCTGACAGGATCTGCGATCTCCACCCGGCGATCGCCAGCAGCAGCCCGAGGATTAACCCGGCGGTAAGCCCGCTGAGCGCGAAGCCGAGCGTCCACAAAGCAGGCATCAGATAAATCACAGGATGCAGGACGATATCGCGCAACACCGTGACTGGCGAGACAGCCACGATGCTGTTGTAGTGGGCGGACATGACCCAAACTTGCCAGGCGGCGAAGATCAGCAATAGTCCCCAACTCTGCGCGAAGTAAGCGTCGCATCATTGAAATCTCCGCACGACATAGCGTTCTGCAGCGTGCGCCGCACCATAACCTGCGAGCGAGATCAATGCCACCAGTAACACCGCCGCCCACATTAGCGGTATCTCGAAGTTCTGCATGGTGTTCAAAATGACGATGCCTAGCCCGGTGGGTGCCCCAAACCACTCCCCTACAACGGCGCCAATCATCGCAGCCGTGACAGAAACCTTGACTCCGCTGAGCAAGGAAGGAAGAGCCGACGGAAGGTCGAGGTAACGCAACCGCTGCCACCTTCCCGCCCCGAAGGTGATCATCATCGCGGTCAGGCCGGCGGAGGCCGTGCGCAGGCCGGAGGCCACGGCAACATAGATGAGAAAGAAGACCGAGATGGCCGCAAGCAAGGCCGGGGTCAGCTCCCGGCTCACCAGCAGGATGAAGATCGGTCCCAACACAACCGCCGGAATCGCGTTGACGGTCACCGCCAGGCGATCCAGTCCCGGCCGCAGCGGTGGAAGCACATACGCAACCATCGCGGTGACCGTTCCCAGCAGAGCTCCCACGGCAAAGCCCGCCGCCGCCGAGCTTAGGGTGGCCAGTGCGGACCGGTAGAGCAAAGCGGCGAATCTGGGTTGCAGATAAACCCGCATAACGCTGGCCGGGGTGGGAACGGTAAGCCCGGCGGCGCCTGAATGGGCCAGCACCTGCCAAGCGGCCAGCAAACCCAGCTGCGCCAGGACGACATAGACGACCTGTCTTTTTGCTCGCGCTCTGCACTTCAGTGCTCCAGAAGCAAAGTCAGGTGATCGATCAGCTGGTGAAACTGCTCCGAGCGCATGCAGTCGATACGGCGCGGCCGGGGGAAAGGAACTTGGATAGCCTCCACGATCACGCCCGGCCGGCCGCTCATCACCACGACGCGATCGGCCAGAAAGAGCGCTTCGTCCACCGAGTGGGTCACCATCAGGGTAGTTAGGCTTCCCTCCAGCCAGATCTGTTGCAGCTCGAGATTCATGCGCCGCCGGGTAACGGCGTCGAGCGCGCCAAAGGGCTCATCGAGCAACAGCAGCGTGGGTTCGAGACAAAGCGAACGGGCGATTGCGGCGCGCTGGCGCATGCCACCGGAGAGTTGGCTGGGCCGCGCCTCCTCGAAGCCCTGCAAACCCACCAGCTCGATCAAATGCCGGACGCGGGCATGGTCAACGGGCAGGCCGGCGATCTTGAACGGCAGCGCGACGTTGGCCTTCACCGAGAGCCAGGGCAGCAGCGCATGATCCTGGAACGCGATGCCCAGCCGGTGCTGGTCGCGCAGCAGCGCTGGTGATTCACCGTCGACCAGGATGGACCCTGTCGAGGCTTCCTCCAGTGCGGCGACCAGGTGCAGCAGTGTGCTCTTTCCGCAGCCGGAGGGGCCAAGGAGAGCGACGAACTCGCCATCTTCGATGGTCAGGTTCACGTCCTTGAGAGCGAGCACGGAGTCGCGCCGATCGAGAGCATACGCTTTGCTGACGCCGTGGATCTCAACCTTGGCCATAGCTTAGGCGATGGCCCTCTCGAAGCGGTCCATGAGAATGCCGTATTGCCGCCGCAGCCGTTCTTTCATGGCCGCCAGTCGACGGTGAGCAAAACGCGGTCCTTCATCACGACCCGGCCATCGATGATGACTGTCCTTACGTTGGGGCCGACTGTGCTCTCCGCCAACGTAATCATGGGATCGTAATTCGGGAACTGCCCATGGCCGGTGGAGTCGACCAGGATCAGGTCGGCCAGCTTGCCGACTTCAAGCGACCCGATGTGCCGCTCCAGCCGCGCCGCACGCGCCCCTCCGCTTATGGCGGCACGTAGCATCTGCTCATGCGTGATGGGGGGATCGATGTGGTAAGGAGTTCCTCCCACCGCCTGCTGGCCGACCGTCGCTGCGTGCACCACCTCGAACATATCCAGGCTGCCGCGAGTTGCCGCACCGTCGGTGCCGAGGCCCGAGGCGAATCTTGCGCTGCAGCATCTCCAGCACGCGCGGCGCGCCCATGGTGTAGTTGTTGAATGCACAGTGACAGGCCGAGACATCGCGCGCCTGGTAGAGGTCGAGCTCGTGCAGGCTCAGCAGCACAGAGTGGGCCGCGTGAACATGCGCGTCGAGAGCCCCGATGTTCTCCATATACTCGGCCGGCCGCAGACCCCATTTGCTGATGGCATAGTCCACTTCATAGGTTCCCTCTGCAAGGTGGGTATGGATGGGCGTGTCGAGCTGCTTGGCCAATGCGCTCATGCCGCGTGTTAGCTCGGTTGTGTTGACCATGATCTGGCGCAGTGAGAGCCAGGCATTCACGCGCGGGTGATGCTGCCAACGCTTGACCAGCTCCTCATTTCTCTTGAGAGCTTCTTCGGTACGTGAAGCGCGAGCCTCTGGGTATGCTCTCATCCATGTCCATGGTGGAGAGCGCGATGCGGCCACGGATGCCGATCTCATCCGCAGCCCTTCCCATCTCATCGGGGAAAGGTCCGCCCGCTTCGAGAAAGCAGGTAGTGCCGCTGCTGATCATCGAGGCATAGGCGGCGAGTCCACTGCAGTACACATCCTCGGGTTCCAGCCCGCTCTCGAACGGGATCAGGTAGCGGGACCACATGGGGCTCTTCAACTCGCCCCTGCGGCGGATGGCGGCGATCTTGCCGTGCAGAAACTGCTGCGCGGTATGAACGTGCGCATCGACAAAGCCGGGCATGGCAATCAGCCCGGTGGCATCGATGGTCTCCCGCGCGCGAACATGTTTGGCGCTCTCCGCCGTAGGTCCCATCCAGGCAATGCTGTTCCCCACGATGGCGATGGACGCGTCACCCAGCTCCGTACCGGCATCATCGAAGGCGACGACGCTGGCATGATGAATCAGCAGGTCAGCCTCTCTCACTTCAGTCATGCTTCTTTCCTCTCCAATGCCAGGCTTTGGTACGCCTCCTGGAGCAATGACATGTCCATCAGTCGCGCCGGATCGGGCAGGTTGGTTCGACCGGCGGCGCTCGCGGCGCGATACATGTTGTTGACCAGGTCCTGCTCCGAGATCCAGAAGGGACCCGGTGATCCGGGCGCCTGGTACAGCGGCAACTGCAGTTGGTTGGTGCGCAGCTCGTGCTGGTACGTGAGCCCGAGATCGACACCGAATTTGTCCACGGAGAGCCGCGCTGCATAGGCGGGATCGAGATCATTCTCTGCTTTGCCGCGGAGCCGAGCCTTGAGCAACCCGACCAGCTCTGGCTCGTCGCGCGTGCAGCGTTTGCCGGTCGACAAAGAGTAGAGTCGATGGGACCTTGTAGCCGAGTTGGTCGAGCCTGGTCACGATGAAATCCACGCCCGGACGCATGCCCATGTCCTCAAGCATCAGCGGTTGGTTGGTAATGAAGCAGTAGTATGCATCTCCCGCGCCATTGAGCAGCGCTTCGGGGGAGAAGCCGACGGGGATCAGTTGATAGTCGGGCGGCAGATGATTCAGCTTGAACATGGCTTCGATGGCGGTCCGCTCACTCGGCCCCTGTACGAGAAAGCGAGCATGAGGAAGGTCCTCAGGCCGGCGGATTGGCCGCCGCGGCAGAGACATCAAGGCAGCGGGGTGCACGGGAAAGATGGAAGCGATGATGACGAAGTCATTGCCGCGGAGGCACGCGTCGAGCAGTGGCAGCCACTCCGCTTCTCCGATGTGCGCTTGGCGGGCCGCTACTTCGATCACCGGCTGCGGCGCATTCGGACCGCCGGGCCACACCTTTACTGCAAGCTTTTCCTGGGCGAAATATCCCTTTTCGAGGGCCACCCACAGATCGGCGTACTCCACGTTGGGCACCCAGCCCAGGGCGAAGATGAGGTCGTCGCCGGTTCAACGATTTGCAGGAACTGAGCCAAGGCAGTGTGGCGGCCAGCGCGGCGCTGCGGCGCAGGAAGCTCCTTCGACTCCATTGAGGCGCGGCCGGCATGTGCTCCATAGAAATTAATATGACAGGTTTGTCCTCGGGTATTGCATGCAATCTACGGAACTGTTTTCGTCGAGACGGCTTCTGCACGGCGCATTGGATTTATCAGGATTCGTGGCGTCCTCGAGTGGAACTGCAGATCCCTCGGCTACGCTCGGGATGACAAAGTTTAGGGTGGTGACTTCTATAAAGAGTTGTCAGATGGATGGAAAGACAAACCGCAGGTCCACTACACTTCCACGGCATGCCGGGAAAGGTCGCTGCGTTCCGGATGACAAGGGTGGAGTGGTGCTTCCATCGGCAATTGGCTTGAGGCTGAAAGAGCACCAGGGATACATCGATCTACTCCTTGGGGTCCGGGTTGCGGCCGAAGTTGTTGGTTAAGTAGTTCACGATTTCATTGAATTGTTCGTCGGTCGCGGAGGCTCCATGCTGCGCCATTCTTTGCACTGTCCCCGTCCACTCGTCGCGAGTCTGGCGATGGTTGGTGATCAAGTCGACTGAGTGACAGCTGTTACAAACCTTCTGCACCAGTTCCCTGCCGTTGCCTTCCGGCAAATGCGTTTGCACGTGCACAATGCTGGGCTTGTTCTCTGGCGACACTTTTCCGTCCAGACGCAAACGCGACCAGGTTCTCACCTGCTGCCACCGCGACGTATTCTTTTCCGCTCTTGCCGGTATACACAATGGGAACTGCCAAGGGAGCCTGGTCCATTTTGTAGGACCACAACTCTTTGCCGGTCTTCGTTTCCAGAGCTCGAAAATATTGGTCGAGTGTGCCGGTCATGAAGATGAGGCCGCCCGCCGTGGTCGTAGGACCTCCACGAGAGCTCGGTGCTCCGGTTTTGATCTCTGCCGGAATTCCGGCCATGGTGCCGTACGGCACCTGCCAGGCGATATCGCCTGTGTTGACGTCTACCGCGGTAAGGCGGCCCCAGGGCGGAGCCCAGCAAGGCCAACCGTTGGCGGAAAATGAGTACGCTGAAAACGAGATCGCCGATTGGGCCTTGCTCGGGCTTGGAGCTGTACAAGATTCGGCGATTGACCATCCGGATCGGCATAGAGTGGCGCCGGCTTTGGATTGGGCTGATTCTCAATGAAGTGAAGCGCGCCGGAATCCGTCGTATTGATGATGTAGTAGCCGAGTTCGGATCGAAGGCTCCGCCCCACATCCAGGCTCCGCCCCAATGATCGGGAAATTGCAGAGTTCCATTCGGAGAAGAGGGAGTATACGGGCCCTTGTTCACTCCTCCGCGCTCAAGGAATTTTGTGTACCACGTCGCGGCATGCGGCCTCGTGTTGCGGGAGTGATCTTGGCGAAGTCATTTTCCGTAAAGCTCAGCCGGGATAACGGAGGAGGCTTCAGGGGAAACGGCTGAGTGGGTGAATACCATTCGCCGGGCGCGTCTCCAGCGGGCACGGGACGCTCTTCGGCGCCGTAGATTGGCTTCCCGGTCACGCGGTTCAGAATGAACAAGAGAGGACTCTTGGTGATGACCGCGACGGCGGGGATTCTCTCACCCTGATGGACGACGTCGAAGAGCATCGGCGCCGCGGGCATGTCGTAATCCCAAAGGTCATGATGGATCGCCTGGAAATACCACTTCAGCTTTCCCGTCTTCACATCGACGGCCACCAGGGAGTTGGCGAAAAGGTCCGGGCCCGGGACGATCCACTCCATAGTGATCGTTGTTTACCGAACCAACCGGCATGTAGAGGATCCCGCGCTTCTCATCGATGGTAAAGAAGGACCAGACATTGCCCCCAGCCATGTCCTTCCAGGTATCACCAGTCCAGCTCTGATGCCCTTTCTCACCGGGCCGCGGGACGGTATGAAAGGTCCACACCAGATTGCCGGTGCGCACGTCCCAGGCGCGGACGTCTCCGGCGGGGCCCTTGGAGCCGGTTTCGTCGGCGATGTGACTGCCGGTGATCAGCAGGTCCTCGTAGACGAGTGGCGCCGAGGTGAGCCCGTAGTGCATGCGCGGATAGCTTTTCATTACCCCCGGCGTTTTGAGGTTGACGATGCCTTTCACTCCAAATGCATCAACAAGCACGCCCGTCTTCGCGTCCAGCGCATAGAGCTCGCCCTCCTCTGTGCCGAAGAAAATGCGCGCTCCACGCACCTTGTCCCCCGGCCAATAAGCGACGCTTCGCATCGACGACAATCCGGGGCCCCGGTAAGGACAATTGGCTGCGGTGTATTGCCAAAACTGTTGACCGTTTTCTGGGTCGATCGCAGCGACGTGGCAGAAGGGCCACGAGACGTACATGCGGCCGTTTACCACCAGGGGCACGGATTCGATTGTCCTGCTGCCCGTGCCGTCGGCTGGGTGAGTGAGCGGGTAGGTCCACTCCGGAGCCAAACGGGAGATGTTCTGCGTATTGATCAGCGTCAGCGGTGAGTATCGTTGCGCTTGATGATCGTGGCCAACGTCAGGCCAATCGCTTTGCGCTTGTCCACGCAAAAGGGAAACGGCCATGGCGAATCCCGCAAGGCCGATGATTCGCCACCCCCATATGCATGAGGACCTGGTTCGCAACAAGCATTTTTCCTAATACTGTGAAGATGTTAGCTCGCCGTCAGCGAGTTAGCCAGGCTTCGAAGCCGACGGGAGAGGAATCAATCCGCGGATCGTTCCAGCCGGCTTCGATGGCCATGCGCCAAATCTCTTCCAAACGATAGGCGCGTCTGATCAGCATGCCGCGGAAGACTGCCATCATGAACAAGCGATTCAGCAGATTTACACCCAACCCGTCCACATAGCGCTTCAATTCCGCGACCTTAACGTCCCGCCGCATATCGATCAGCAGTGCCGTTCCACCCGGACGCAGAACGCGCCGCATCTCCGAGAGTGCCTTGACCGGCTCGCTGAAGTTCTTGAAGGCGGCCCGGCACACCACGAAGTCCACACTAGCGTCCTCTACCGGCAGAGCGGATGCGTTGCCCAATTCGAAACGCGCTAGGACACCGTCCGCGTCCGCATTGTGCTGGGCGATCTGGACAAAGGTCTTGCTGATGTCGACACCCTGCACCTGCAATCCGCGTTTGGCCAGTTCGATCGAGAGAAAGCCCGGGCCCGGCGCTACCTCGAGGACAGCACCGCCGGCAGGCACCACCGCCGCGATGCGCAGCGCCAGTGCCTTGAACTCGGGCATGTCCCTCCGCGTGGTGCGGTCATACCAGCGCGCCGTGCTACCTTCCATACTCATTCCCTTGTAAGCTTTGACTGTAGTGGTCATTTTGTTTCTCCTCCATATATCTTATTGAATAAGATATATGGATAGTAAAGCACAAGAGAACTCATGTCTATATCCACTCGAACGAAATTACGCCGCGTTGCGGCTGCCAAAGCGGACCTCACAAAGGTGCCGCCGCCCGTCACGACGGCCGACCGTGTGGTACTCGAAATCCGCAAGTTCATCGCCGCCGGCATCTTCTTCAATGCCCAAGCGGCGGAAAAGGTTGGTCTTGGGCTCACCGACATGCAGGTTCTTCATATGCTGCAGCTCTATGGTCCCTCCACGCCCAGTCGCCTGGCAGCATGGACCCGCCTGAGCAGCGGAGGGGTCACGGTTGCGCTCGACCGCTTGGAGAAGGCGGGCTACCTCCGCCGCGAGGCCAATCCTGCAGACCGGCGCAGCCTGCTGATCACGCTTATACCCGCGCGCTTACGCAAACTTGCCACCATGTATGAAGGGGTCGAAAGCGAGACCCGCCGCCTGCTTGCCACGCTACCGGAGGCCGATCTTGAAGCGGTAGTCCGCTTCTTCGAAGCCATGCACTCCGTCAGGACAAGTGACGAGCATGACGGTTAACGGCGGCGCTTGGTCTCGGTGACCGCCGCATCCAAGCGCGCTGCGATGGGCGGGAAGTCAGGTGTGGGTCCAGTCCATCGCAGTTGGTCCACATCGTTGAAGAGTGGGATGTCCGTGCGCAGTGTGGCCAGGGTTCGAAAGAGCTGAGAGTGGTCCCACTCGCGCGCGAGCGTGCTGGCGAGAGTACTCGCACTCGTCGCGTTCACGCGCCACTCGCGATAGTCCTTGGGGATGGATTCCAAGTGAATATACTTGGCCAGCACCGCGGCCGAGGATTTCGCACCCCAGCCCGGCAAGCCCGGATAGCCGTCCGCCGCGTCGCCCACCAGTGCCAGGTAGTCGGGGATCGACTCCGGGGTGACTCCGAATTTTTGGATGACGCCGGCCTCGTCGAAAGTAACGCGTGTTCTGCGATTCAACTGGACAACCCGCGTGCCGCGGACACATTGAGCCAGATCTTTGTCCGGGGTGCAGATGATCACGCGCTCGACTCGCGTATCCTGAGCGGCCAGGGATGCGGCGGCGGCGAGGGCGTCATCTGCTTCGAACTCGATCATGGGCCAGACGACGATTCCCGCGGCGGAGAGGACCTCTTCGAGTGGATGGAATTGCGATAGCAGGTCAGGCTCGACGCCTTCACCGGTTTTATAGCCGGGCCAGAGTCCGTTGCGAAAGGATTCGATTACGTGATCGGTTGCTACGGCGACGTGGGTGGCGCCTTCTTTCATCAGGCCCAAGACGGAGGCTAGCACGCCTCGCACGGCTCCGACCTCGCGGCCGTCGGCGTCGCGTGACGAGGGCATCGCGTAGTAGTGGCGGAATAATTCGTAGGTGCCGTCGATGAGGTGGATGTTCAGGGCGGAGCTCCAGAACAACCCTATAGGAGGGGTGGGTTTGGGATCAACTGATGATAACGGGGCTGAGCGTATGTGGACATTGGTTAGGTGCTGGGACGTTAAGTGCTGCGTATCCCACTCAAGCCAAAAGAGGGCTTGAATGGGGCACCCAGCATTTGTTGCCGGTGTGGCAAAAACTGTTGTGGGGCTTCGCCCCACGGAAAGTTTCAGGCTAGCGGAGCAGGGCTGAGGCGGCCCATAGGATGGGGGCTTGTCCGTGGAAGTCGCCGGTTATGCGCTTTCTTTGCATGTAGTAATCGTAGTTGTTCTTTTTGCCGGTGCCTTCGCAGACGCTGGTTATGTTTTGATTTTGATCGATGTAGCCGGCTACGGCTATCCAGGCGCTGCGCCGTAGGTTTTGGCGTCGAGCCAGGCGTTTTTTACGCCCGTGATCAGGGCGAAGGTGAACATCGCGGAACTTGAACTCTCCGGCCAGGCTTCATCGTGATCAATCAGTTGACGCCACATTCCATCCTTCCCTTGATACTTGAGGAGCGCAGACATCATCGCCAGATAACTTGGCTCAAAGCGATGGATCAGCTCCGTGCGTAGAGCGTCATCATGGGTCAGCGAGGCGAAGGTAAGACCGCCATACCAGGTGGCGACTTCAGAGTAATGGATGGTCGCGCCGTACTGGTGCGGGCTGGTGACGAAGTGCTCTGCAACCCGTTTGCCGACTTCCTGGGGAGAGAGACCGGCGGGCCAGCTGGTAAAAGTAGTTATTTTCTTGCCCGAACGCACTTAGGCTGAGGGCGAAGATCATTGACGCACATAGGGACGCAATCTTGAGTCTTTCCAGGCGCTTCATTTCAGTCTTTCCCCAGCGGCAATAGTGTACGGGATCGCCGCTTTCCGGAGTAGCATCGATACCGGCCATCAGATCGTCCGCCGGAGACTCATTGCCTGTACCGACCCAAGTCGATGAACGACCTCCAGATGCAGGAGCCGCATCTTCGGCAGCTTGGCTTCCGCCCGGCGTTATGCGTCCGTTCGTGCTCATCAGCGGGCTCTTCTTTCTCTGGGGCATCCCCAACAACTTGAACGACGTGCTCATCCGGCAGTTTATGAAGTCTCTGGAGCTCAGCCGGTTTCAGGCTGGATTGGTGCAGTCGGCCTTCTACCTCGGCTATTTTTTGCTCGCGTTGCCTGCGGGCCTGCTCATGAAACGCCACGGCTATAAACCGGGATTTCTGACTGGCCTGTTCCTGTTTGCGACGGGATGCTTTCTCTTCCTTCCTGCGGCAAACTCCGGAAGATATGGATTTTTCCTGGCGGCGTTATTTGTCATGGCGAGCGGGCTTGCTTTTCTTGAAACGGCCTCCAACCCTTTCGTTGCACAACTTGGCCCCACGGCGAGCTCAGAGCACAGGCTGAACCTGGCGCAAGCGTTCAATCCTCTGGGCTGCATCACGGGCATCCTGGTCGGGACCGCCTTCATTTTTTCCGGAGTAGAGCTTTCTCACGCACAGGTGGCCGCAATGCAAGCCGCCGGAACGTATACCGCGTATCTGCATAAAGAGACCATGCGCGTGGTTGCGCCGTATTTTGCTTTGGGCGGGCTCGCGTTGCTGTGGGCAATCATGATCGGTGTCACGCGATTCCCTGCTTTCCTCGAGGCGAGGTCTCACGAGGCGGAGATAAGCGGAGATTGGCGTGAGCTGTTGCATAGGCCCCATTTTCTCTTCGCCGTTCTGGCGCAGTTTTTATACGTGGGCGCTTCGGTCTGCACCTGGAGTTACTTCATTCAGTACGCGAAAGAATATGCGCATACGACCGACCGCATCGGAGGAATTCTGTTGGCGTGCAGCATCGGTCTCTTCGGCATCGGACGCTTCGTAGCTACTGCCCTGATGCGGCGTTTTTCACCGGGCAAGATTATGACGACCTACGCCCTGGTCAATGCTGTTCTGCTGCTGGTAGGAGTTCTCTCACCGGGTTGGATGGGGCTCATGGGGATTCTGCTGACAAGTTTCTTCATGTCCCTGATGTTTCCCACCATCTTCGCCATGGGGTTGAAGGATCTCGGCCCCAACACCAACATCGCTGGTTCTTTCCTGGTGATGGCGATCGTTGGCGGAGCGGTGTTGACGCCCCTGATGGGCTTGCTCGCCGAGTTCCTCCACAGCACCGCGCTGGCTTACCAGATTCCCCTGTACGGAAACCTCGGAGTCGCTGCGTACTCACGCTACATGGGTGGCTACAGAGGCTCCGGAAAAACTCTGGACTGGGCAGGAAAGCAAGACCTCAGGCGCTAAAGATTCTATGTAAGAGCTGCTGAAAGGAGCCGTACGAAGGGGCACGGTTCAACTGCCTGCGGAGAAACTCATGTTTCTGTCAGGGCACGACTTTACAGCTTGCCGAAAAACTCTGGCCTTTGAAGGGTACGAGCTTCAGCTCGTACTGTAAATGATTAATACCAGGTCCGGCTTTAGCCGCTGAGGTATTGATTTTCTTCTTGATGCAACGAGTTTTTCCGCAAGCTGTTTAGTCGTGCCCTGACACAAAACATGAGTTTTTCTGCAACCTGTAAAGCCGCCCAGCACACATGGCATTTACGGCACGTTCAGGGGGTGTCCTTGGTTCTAAAGAGTTTTTCCGCAGCCCGTGAAGGGCCCAATGGTGTTTACGGCACGGTCAAGGCGTGCCTCGTTTAAAGAGTTTTTCTGCAGCTGGCTACAGCAGGAGAAGCCGGTCTCGACCTTTAAAATTTGAACGCATAGTTACGAGGAAGAAGGAAATCTTCCGCGTCCCAGTTGCTTTGTGCCTTACCGATTACGGAAAATGGTTGACTATGGTTGGTTTGGTTAATTACGCAAAGGATCCGCACTCGGTTGAGCTTCGTGAACTGCCCGTTCCCGGCATTGGTGAAGAAGACGTTCTATTCAAGGTAGAGGCCGTGGGCATCTGCGGCAGCGATCTGCATCAATACACCGGCAAGCAGAGTTGGCCGGTCAATTACCCCGTCGTCCTGGGGCATGAATTTGCTGGTTATGTTGCGAAAGGCGGGCAAGCGCGTAACCGAATTCAAAGAGGGCGACCGCGTGGTGAGCGAAACCGCCGCGCTGCTGCCGCCCGACTCGGCGTTCATCCGCCAAGGACTCTATAACCTGGATCCGAAGCGGCTCGGTTTCGGATATGGGGTCGATGGGGCGATGGCGCCTTTTGTCAGAGTGCCTGCGCGGTGTCTGCACCGGGTTCCTGCCTCGTTGGCTTTGGAAAAGGCGTCGCTCACTGAGCCATGCTGCGTTGCCTACAATGCGGTGTGCGTCAATTCCCACCTGCGGCCCGGGGATACGGTCGCGGTGATTGGACCCGGCCCGATCGGACTGCTTTGCGCGATGATGGCGAAGCTCTCCGGCGCCGGACACCTGATCGTGATCGGCATTCCCGCGGACGCCAAGCGGCTGGAGGTCGCCAAGCGAATCGGGGCCGATACGATTCTGGGTGCGCAAGGCGAAGATGTTGCCGAATGGGTCAGGAATTTTGGAGACGGCTATGGTCTCGACCTGGTCATCGATGCGGCCGGAGTTTCCGCATCGCTTAAGCTGGCGCTGGATATTGTGCGTCCCGCGGGCCAAATCACCAAAGTTGGATGGGGACCACAGCCGCTCAATTTTTCTCTCGATCCACTGGTACAGAAAGCGGTCACGCTCCAGGGCAGCTTTTCTCACAACTGGCCCATCTGGGAGAAAGTCATTTCGCTGCTGGCGAGCGGCAAGATCGATCTCGATCTGATACTCAACCGCATCTCACCTCTCAACGAATGGCACGAGGCTTTTGAGCAGATGCATTCCGGCGTAATCGTCAAAGGAGTGCTGCGGCCATGAGCCAGCGCCTGAAAGACAAAGTGATCCTGGTGACCGGCTCGACCACCGGCATCGGAGAGGGCATGGTGAGGGTCTTTGCGCGCGAAGGCGCGAAGGTCATGATCCATGGAAGACGGAAAGATGCCGCGCAAAAATTGGCTGCCGAACTGGGAGAAGCAGCCTTCTTCTGCATTGGGGCGCTTGACGATGGGCAAGTGCCTGCGAGGCTGATCGCGGAAACGGTCGATCATTTTGGAAGGATCGATGGCCTGGTCAATAATGCGGCTGCGATCGTACGGGGAAATATCGAGAAGACCGATTCGGAATTATTCGACCGGACGGTCGCTGTCGACCTGAAGGCGCCTTTCCTTCTGATTCAAGCCGCGCTTCCCTACTTCCGCAAACAAGGCACAGGCCGGGTGCTGAATATCGGGTCAATCAATGCGTATTGTGGGGAGCGTAATCAATTTATCTACTCCATCTGCAAGGGCGGCTTGATGACCATTGACGCGCAACCTCGCGGACGCTCATGGAACCGAAGGCATCCGGGTGAACCAGTTGAATGTCGGCTGGACTCTGACTCCCAATGAATTCGCGCTGAAGATGAAAGAGGGCTTGCCCGAAGATTGGCCCAGCAGGGTATCCAGAACATTTGCTCCCTCAGGCCGGCTGCTCTCGCCGGAGGACATCGCCTGGGCCGCGGTTTACTTCCTGTCCGACGAGGCCGCACTGATCAACGGCGCGATTCTCGATGTGGAGCAATACCCTGTCGTTGGCCGGAATCCCGTGAAGGAAAGCGCTGACGGAACCCTTTCATGAAGCCCAAGCTAGCCGCATTTCCTAAGTGCTACATGGATGAGCTATGCGTCGATCGCACCATGACTGTTTTCGAATGGATCGAGCTGGCCGCAACGCTGGGCGTCGACGGGCTCGAATTCTACGCGGGCTTTGTGGAAGACGATGAGGCCTTTCTCAAAGAAGTGAAGGCCGCGCTCGAGAAGCACCATCTTGCCATGCCGATGCTCTGCTGCTCTCCCGACTTCACTCAACCCGATCCCATTCTTCTGCAGGCGGAGATCGAGCGCGAAAAGCGGATGATCGAGATCACCGCTTTTTTGGGCGGGCGGTTTTGCCGTGTCCTCTCGGGTCAGCGCCGGCCCGAACTCACGCGGGAAAAGGGCGTTGCCCAGGTTGTCCGGGTGATCAAGGGGCTGATGCCGTTTGCCGAGGAGCATGGCGTCGTCATGACCATGGAGAACCACTACAAGGACAACTATTGGCAGTACCCGGAATTTGCTCAGAAGATGGACGTCTTCGTCGAAATTGTGGACCAGATCGATTCGCCCTGGTTCGGCGTGAACTACGATCCTTCGAATACTATCCTGGCGGGTGAGGATCCCCTGGTGCTGCTGGAACGGGTAAAGCACCGCGTCGTCACCATGCATGCCAGCGACCGCTATCTCAAGAGTGGAACGATTGAGGATCTGCGCAAAGAAGAGAATTCAGTAGGCTACGCCAGCCGGCTCTCCCATGGAGTGATCGGCAAAGGCATGAACGACTACGACAAGATTTTTTCCACTCTTGATTCGGTTGGGTTTCACTCCTGGGTTTCCATCGAAGATGGATTGGACGGGATGGACGAGTTGCGGGAATCGGTCCGCTTTCTGCGCGCCAAGATAGATTGCCATTTCAAAGACTAGACATGGAAACCATCGTACAAATCTCGTTGGATATTACTTCGATCCCTGAAGCACTCGAAACCGCACGGCTCGCGCTGCGTGCCGGGGTCGACTGGCTGGAGGCGGGGACTCCCTTAATCATCGCTGAGGGAATGAACGGCGTTCGTGCCTTGCGCGCCGAGTTCCCTGGCGTTCCGATCGTCGCCGACCTGAAGACCATGGACGGCGGTTGGCTGGAGGCCGAGATGATGGCCAAAGCCGGGGCGACGCATGTGGTGGTGATGGAGCGTGCTCACCCGGAGACGATCAAAGTCGTAGTGAAGGCGGGGAAGGATTTTGGCATCAAGGTCATGGGTGACAATCTCGCGGCCGAGGACATGGTTGCGGCGGCACGAAGGCTAGAGGATTTTGGTTGTGATTTCGTGATTCATCACGTTGGTTATGATGAACGCCGCGGCCTGGCGGCGATGGGAAAACCATATCCCAGCCCGCTCGATCAATTGCGCGAGGTGGTTGCGGCGGTTAAGGTGCCGGTGCAGGCGGTAGGCGGTCTTTCCATTGAAGACGCAATTCGTACTCCTGAATTCGGCGCTCCACTTGTCGTGCTAGGGGCTCCACTCACGATTGACGCCGACGCGTTCAAGACGGCTTCTGGGAATCTTGAGGATAGACTGCGGCTGGTTTGCGACCGGGTTCATGCTTATCGCAGCTAGCAAGATTCGGGTCGCCTGCTGGAATCACTGACCACCCGCCAAAAGGCATATCGACTAGGAATAGAAAGGGTCTGACTGTTGATGCTCGGGCTCCGCCGGAGCGAGCCGCACCAGGCGTAGACCCTCCGGTGTACGCGCGAGCGTAAAGCTTTGTGCGCAGGCTCCACAGAGCCAATAGTGCTCCATATGACGCGTGCGCTTTCCGTCGGCATCCCTCTTTCCTTCCGTGTCGAAGACAATGATTCGACCTTCGCGCAGATACCGAAGTGGTTTAGCGCACATGGGATTCGAGCAATGATCAACCATAATTTATTTGCGTATCCGGGATGTAAGTCCCACGACGTCGTGGTTACAAACTATGCCGTATGGGCGTGCGAAGGAATGATTTGATCGGGTAACTCTACCAGCCGATCGCTCGAACGCCTGGAGAAAAGAGCATCCAGCGAAAACAATCCCGCCCCGAAGATCAGTACCATCAGCGACGCAAAGAGAAAGGTGTAGGGATCGGCGATATAGAACTTTCCCGGATCAGAGAAGATAGAAAGAAGCGCCTCACGGTCGGCTGTCCAATAAGCAACAACCATGTTAGCAGCCAGCAATAAGCCTGTCAGGCGAGAGGCGAGCCCGAGAATCAGCAATAAACCCCCGAAGAATTCCAGGCCGGCGATGAAGTGGGCATTCAACGAGGGAAATGGAATGTTAAGACTGGTGAAGAACCCTGTGATCTTAGCGATATGGTGCATCTTACCCCACCCCGTACCCATAAATTGCCAGCCCCAGTAAAGACGAACTGCCAGGAGAAAGGGTGATTGCAGATTTGACAATTTCTCTGAAGTGGAATGATAGAGCTGAATGAGTAGTTTCATTTCGTCCTTCCGGCTTTTCCGCGAGCAACGCCCCACGGTCATTCACGGCATTAGAGAACCTGCAACGGAAATAGTTACAAGAGACGTTTGTCGCTGATTAGCACAAATGAGCAGCGACAAAAGTTTGTAACCTTCGCGCCGCTACTCGCTCAAACATGCGCTACGAGATGAGGGTTACGGCTCACCCGGTCTCGCAGGGCAAAACTCTCCACTCGCACCCGGAAGTTTCGGGGAAGGCACTCGGCATTCACAACGTCCAGCGCACATGGTGCGCGGCCCAACTAAGAAAGGTGTTTGGATTATGAAGAACAATTCCGCACATAGCCTCGCCCTCGCCGCTGCGTTTGCCGGTTTACTCGGCGGCACGACAGCCCGCTTGCATGCGCAGCCGGTTGAGCAAAGCTCGACCTCCAGTGCATCCTCGCAAGCCGGTGTACTGCTTATCGCGCAGAGCACCACGCCCGATACCACCAAGCACTCCTGCAAAGGCAAGAACGACTGCAAGGGTCAGGGTGGCGGCAAGGATCCTGGCAAGAACGCATGCAAGGGTCAAGGTGGCTGCGCCACCGACGGCAGCACACCTCCCGCGCCAGCCCCTGCTCCCCAGGCGGCCTAGTACCGATCGGTGTTGGAGGCTCGAGATCGCTCAAGCCTCCAACGTCTCTGTATGCCTCGCTACAGGAGCTTACGATGCCAGCCAATCGATTCAACGGATTTACTGACTATGGTGTCGGTATCGGACTACGCGTGCCTCACTACGATCACATCTTCTCTGAGAAGCCGGTGGTGGACTGGTTCGAGATCATTTCGGAAAACTACATGGTGGACGGCGGACGTCCGCTCAAGATGCTCGACCAGATTCTCGAGCAGTACAGGGTGGTTCAGCACGGCGTATCGATGTACTTTGGCTCGGCGCAGGCTCTCAATCCCGAGCATCTGAGACGCCTAAAGGTTTTGGCGAGGCGGACCAAAACACCCTGGCTATCGGATCACCTGTGCTGGGGCAGCGTGGATGGACGATACACGCATGATCTGCTGCCTCTGCCCTACACGTTCGAAGCGGTGCGCAAGACCGCGGCGCGCATACGCCAGGTGCAGGACTTTCTCGAGATCCCCATCGCCGTTGAGAACGTAAGCAGCTATGCTGAGTTCCATGAATCGGAAATGACAGAATGGGAGTTCCTCAATGAAGTGGTGCACACGGCCGATTGCGGCATCCTGCTGGATGTGAACAACATCTACGTTTCCTCGCAGAATCATGGGTTCAATCCCATGGAATATGTGAACCGTGTCCAAGCGGACCGGGTCGCTCAGATACACGTGGCCGGCCATTCCAAATTTGAGAAGTACACGCTCGACACGCACGATCATTCGGTGCTCGATCCTGTATGGAAGTTGTACGCGCGCGCGATTGAGCGTGTAGGCCCCACGGCGACGCTGCTCGAGTGGGACGACAATATTCCGTCGTTCGACGAGGTGCATACGGAAGCGCTGAAAGCGAGCCGCTACCTTGCTCCTGCAAAGACCACTGCTTATGAAGAGCAGCCTGAGGAGGTCGGGGTATGAATCTTCTGGAACTGCAGAGACGTATGTCAGAGGATGTGAGGCGTCCGCTCACTGATGACTTTCTGATGCAGACGACGACGGAGGACGGGCTGTCTGTAGGTGAAATCGCCGCCGGTTATGTGAAGCCCAATGCTCGCCTTACCTCGTTTGAACGTCTTGAGGTCTACAATCGGCAATACTGGTTTCGTGTCATTGGCTCGGTATCCGAAGACTTTCCGGCTCTCGAGGCGGTGCTCGGCTCGACGCGGTTCGGGGCGCTGGTGTTGGCCTATCTGCGGGAGAATCCTTCGACGTCATTTACTCTCCGCGATTTAGGAGCGAAACTACCCGGCTGGCTGGTAAACCATCCAGAATTCGCCGGCGCGCGGCACCCACTTGCAGTGGATGTCGCCCGCCTCGAATGGGCTTACGTCGAGGCATTTGATGGTGCGAGTCTTCCTCCTGTCAGCGCCGCCGGCCTGGCCGGCATCGGGGCAGATTCCAGGTTACGTTTGCAGCCACACCTGCAACTCCTGGAGCTGCGTTATCCGGTAGATGAAGTTGTACTTGCGGTTCGCAAACAGACCGCGGAGGGGGATATCGTAAGCAACGCCGCGCTCAAGCGGAAGCAGACTTGGCGCGCGGGCCTGCCTCGCATGCGCCGTTCTGCGGTTCACCTCGCTGTGCATCGATATGATAATTCGGTCTACTACCGGCGTATCGACCGCGAAGCATTCTTGCTGCTGAGTGCACTCTGCCGGGGTGACTCGATCGCAACGGCAGTCAGCACCGCCTTTGCGCGGAGCAGGCTGGGCCCCGATACACAGATAAGCAAGGTTCATGAGTATTTTGGGCACGCATCCGAGCTGGGCTGGTTCTGCCTACCCATTTGATCGATCACGACCTCTCAGAAAACGCTCACCCCCTCGAGTATACTTTTGCCGGAATCCGAGAAGAAGCCAGCGCTCGTCGCTATAATGCGATACAACGAGCCAGTGGCTCCTTCTTTGGTAAGGATTTCGTTGCCGGATGCCTGGCTCTTTTTTTAAACCGCGACGTTCCGAAGTCGGTTTGCGGCAAATCATCCCTCCCGAAGATGGCCGTACACGAGGTGTAATCGCCTGGTCCAGCTTCTTCTTCGCCCTCCTGCAAAGTATTTGCACATTATTTCTTGCCCTTAGCGGCGTCCGTTTGGTGATTGGGGTAGGTTCGGTGGTGTTGAGTGCCGGCATTGCGGCGGCTTTAGATAAACTCCACGGCAACTGGATTCGATTACCGATGGTGGGTCTCGCACTTCTGGGTTCATTATTAAACTTGGCGGTTCTCCTACAAATCCGCAACCTGCGCAACCGTCCGGCTTCGCGCTGGCGCCAACGCCCATTGAGCTCAAAAGAGGCTGGAATGGAACGTATCCAGTGGGTATTGTCGTTGACAACTCTTATTCTCATCGCGATCGAAGAATGCTTACACGTGAACCAGTTCCATAATCTGTAGCTGCCTCCCTGCGTCGAAGCCATCAAACAAAGCGGGTCCCACTCGGCGTTATCGAGCGCAGTAATGGACGTAAGGTCCATTCATCTCCTCACGGCATGGAGAACATTGGCAACAGATTTGGAGCCGAGGGCCGTAGTGCGTAACCTTTCGGCTCAGTTCAACTCTCATGAATGAACTTTACTCACTTCTGCCAATACTGTGGTCCGGTGGGATCAGTTATGTGCGGCCATTCTTTAGCGGAGTGGCCGTGTCGAGTTCAGTTTTCTGGTCTACACCATTAGCAAAAACGCTCTAGCGACCTCCGCGTTCACAGTTATCCGTTATGGAGACCATCTTGCGATCAAAACAGCTTTTCAGGCATCTCCTGCTTGTCGTCATCTCAGCTTCATTCTCGAGCTTGAGTGTTTTCGCTCAGACGGTAAAGGGTCTACAGCCGGGCGGAAAGGCGCCAGCTTTCGCCCTTCAGGATCAGGAGGGAAAGCAACAAAGCCTCTCTACGCTCGCAGGACCCAACGGGCTGCTGCTGCTTTTCTTTCGCTCGGCGGACTGGTGTCCCTTCTGCAAGGGGCAGCTGGCTGATCTTGAAGGCATGCAAAAGGCGTTCGCTGCCAAGGGAATCAGCGTTGCTGCCATAAGCTATGACTCACCGGCAATTCTGGAGAATTTCGCCAAGCGCCGTTCCATCACCTATCCGTTGCTTTCCGATCCCTCTTCCTCGGTCATCGATTCCTTTGGAATCCGCAACGAGGAGGCCACGGGGATGCAAAAGGGTATTCCTTACCCAGGTTATTACCTGATCGATCGGCAAGGAACGATCGAGAAGCGCTTCTTCGAAACCGCTTACTACAATCGATTGACTGCAAGCAGCCTATATAACAACCTTTTCAGCGATTACGCCCTTCCCGCTCCTTCCAAAACATTACCCTCCACACCCTATGTGGCTATCCAGACCATACAGTCTGATGTCGAGGTCACACCGGGCGCTGTTTTCCAACTTGCCGTAGCGATCATGCCGGGACCGAATACCCACATTTACGCGCCCGGCGCTGAAAAGCTGAACTACCATGTCGCTTCGCTCACGATTACTCCGTCCACGCTGTATGCGGTGAGAGGCGTAAGCTATCCCAAATCAGAGATGATGACGTTTCCCGAACTCGCCCAGACCGTGCCTGTCTACACCGGCAGGACTGTCCTTACGACCTCGATAGCCGCTACCGTTAACAAGGAGACGCTGCAGGCTTTTGCCGCGGATCCCACTTTACCAATCAAGGGCACGGTTAATTATCAGTCCTGCACACCGAAGGTCTGCTTTCCACCGGTGACCGTTCCCGTTGCATGGAACATTCATCTGCGGCAGCTTGATCGCGACCGTGTGCCTGAGGCCATGCAGCACAAGTAAAGAAAACCTACCACGGCTGGACTGTAAGAGCGAGGATGACGCGAAGTTTGCTGGCAAATTAAATTTACTGTGCTCTCTGTAACCTTTACGGCTTCACCGGCTCCAATGTTCGCGTATCCGGCAAGCGCCGGCGGATGCTCTGTCCGATGAACACGTCCTGCTGGCTCTTCTACAATGCGCGATTTCCCTACTAAGGAGCAGGCAATGAACAGAGTAGCTCGTGGTCTGGTAACGATCATGATGGGAGCTGGTGTACTTGGGCCAGCGATGAACGCCAGTGCACAAACAGGACAGGAGGCTGTGTTTGTCATGACAAACGCGGCCGATAAGAACGAGGTCATCGCTTTATCGGGAGTCCGCGAACGGCGACTTCTACGAGGGTCAGCACTATGCAACCGGGGGAAGGGGCAGCGGAGGAACGGCTGATCCTCTGCAATCGCAAGGCTCACTTACCCTTAGCCGCAATCACGCATTTCTGTTCGCGGTAAACGCCGGGAGCGGAACGCTCTCAGAATTTTATGTGGATCACTCCTCGCTGTTTTTGATCGACCAATTGCCAACGGGCGGCAGTGAGCCCGTAGCCGTAGCGCAATGGGGAAATTTCGTCTATGTACTGAATTCCGCGGGTGATGGAAGTGTGGTTCCCTTCAGTGTAGGTCCCAACGGTCACCTACAAAAAATGCAGAATGCGATCAGTTACCTCACCGGCACAAATACCGGCGGCGCGTCCCTGGCGATCAGCCCGAATGGCCAGTTTCTTGCTGTCACGGAGCGCGTGCCAAACAACGTTGATATCTTTCCCATCAACGCCGACGGGACACTGGGGACGATCGTCGTGAATCACGACTCTGATCCGGGCACTTTTTCGTCGGTTTTCGCCCCGAATGGCACGCTCATCGTTGCGGAGACTGGTCCCGAGGCTACATCGAACACTGCTACTGTTTCGTCCTACACGGTTCCGGCCAGTGGAACTCTTTCTCCTGTGAGCTTGAACGTGCCTACGCTTGGGGCGGCAAATTGCTGGGATGTTGTGACCCCGAACGGAAAATGGGTTTATGCATCCAACTCCGCCTCAGGGACGGTATCCGGGTTCGCCATAGGTACGGGAGGAACCCTGACGCCGATTGCTGATACTGTGGTCGGTACCAATCCGGAGGTAGCGTGAATCTTGACCTCGCCGTAAGTGGCGACGGTAAGTACCTGTTCACCTTAAACTCCGGCACGGGGGCTATTGGTGTATTCGGGATTCAAAGCGATGGCACCCTCAACAACCTGGGCGACGTTCAGGGCTTGCCCAAAGCGGCTGGCTTCAATGGAATCGCCGCACTTTAAAGGACACTCCTCTGAGTTGCAGATACCCGTCTGCAACTCAGAGTCTAACTTTGATATGAGCTTGGATTCGTATCGATGTTCAGGGATAAGCGATGGCGCTAAGTGTGTTATCGGGGAGCCGATTCCTGCGAAGAGCCTGCCTGGGAGCACTGGCTGCGGTCATCGCTTCTCTCCTGGTCTCGGCATTTGGCGCAACCTCCGGGCTGGGTTTACTGGTGCGCGTTTTCATCGGGGTCGGCTACTCGGTCATGATGACACCGGCACGTGGTGCATACCTGGAGCAGGCCATGACAGCCGGCGCGCTTGGTTTCCCCATCTGGGGCCTGCTCCTGCCCTTCAAGTCAAACAGAGGTATGCAGTGGAGCGCAGAAGCGATGCGAGCCGACTTCCCCGCCCTCGTCGCCTGGATTTTCTTTGGCGTGGTTCTTGGCGCTCTTCTCCAGGCGCTCACCCAACTGAGTGACCGGGTCCTGGGTGCTGAAACGATAGCCGGCTCCGCACCGATGCCGGTGCGAAAACGGATCGTCATTCTGGGCGGTGGCTTCGCCGGCATGAAGACCGCGGAACATTTGGAGGAGCACTTCGCGGGTGACACCTCGATATCGATCACCCTGGTAAGTGAAACAAACGCCCTCCTGTTCACCCCGATGCTAGCTGAGGTAGCGGGAAGCAGCCTGGAGCCAAGCCACATCAGTGCTCCTTTGCGCACTAGTCTGCGGCAAACTGATTTCGTTCGAGCGCGCGCCATCGGGATTGACCTGGGGCAACGCAGAGTTGCTTTGGACAATATGGACGGCGACACGCAGCGGCATCTTGAATATGACTACCTAGTGCTGGCCCTGGGAGCAGTCACCAATTATCTGGGGATGAAAGAAGTGGAGCGGCTTTCACTGGGTTTCAAGAGCCTGCTGGATGCCATCCGCATTCGCAATCACACCATCGAAATGTTCGAGCGTGCAGATCGTGAAACGGATCCGGGTATTCGCAGCAGACATCTTACGTTTGTCATTGCCGGCGGGGGATTTGCCGGAGTGGAGTTGGCCGGCGCCCTGAACGATTTTGCACGCGGCATCCTGGCCGACTATCGCAACGTGCAGCCGGTTGAGGTGCGAGTCATTCTGGTGCATTCTCGAGACCGCATCCTGCCGGAGCTGACCGAGACTCTCGCTGCTTACGCGCGAAGGCGGATGGAGGAGCGGGGCGTCTTGTTCCGCTTGAACGCCCGGGTGAAAGATGCAGCGCCAGGAGCCATTGAGCTAAGTGACGGGATGATTGATGCCGACACGCTCATCTGGACAGCCGGCACAGCGCCGAACCCGCTATTGAACTCCCTGACTTGCAGAAGGACAAGCGAGGCGCCGTGCTGGTCGATAACACCTTGAACGGTCCTTAACTCTCCGGGCGTCTGGGCGCTGGGAGATTGTGCCGCTGTCAGCGATGCGAAGAGTGGCAAGCCCTGCCCCCCGACCGCCCAATTTGCGCTCCGTGAGGCTAGTGACGGTGGCGAAAAACATTGCTGCGCTGTTACAGGGTCAAGCGCAGCAGGCATTTCACTTTAACTCTCTGGGCTCTCTCTGTGTCGTCGGCCATCAGACAGCGTGTGCGGAGTTGGCAGTGCCTTTCACCCGTTCCCGCTTACTGCAGTTCTCGGGATTATCCGCTTGGCTGTTATGGCGAGGGATCTATTTGTCGAAACTGCCCGGCCGCGAGCGAAAGATCCGCGTGCTGATGAACTGGACGCTGGAGCTGTTCTTCCCCAAAGACATTGTGCAAACGATTGACCTCGGATAGCTGGATGATCCCACTCCTTCAGGAACTGCCTTCGACGATGGGCAACACATCTCGTCAACGGCTTTGGGGTAAAGCGCCTTGCTCGGCACGGGTGTCGGCATAGCAGGAGGAGCCGTGAGAGGGTTCGCTCTTCACCGCCCGCTGTTGCTTTCTGCTCTCCTCGGAGGAGCGATCGGTCTGCTCTTCGCAGTTCTCTTGGCCAAGCGGGCTACCAGTGCCGGTGCGGGCTTGATCTGGGGATTAGGCTCTGGGTTCACGATCTGGCTGTTGATGCCGGCTCGCCTCCTACCGCTCCTGATTGGAGGGGGAGGGATGAACTCGATGCTTCCGGACGCGCGCTTCCAATTCCCTCAGCTGGTTGCCGACCTTTTGTGTTTAGGTATGCCGCATTGGGCTCGCCCTTGGCCTTTACGGTTCTGCGCAAAGCAACTCCGATCGACCGCTCTTCCGCTGGGGCCGCGCGATCGTCGCCGGAGGACTTGCCGGCACATTTAGTGGTCTTATTTTTGGATACTGGATGCTGGCGGGAAATTTCTTTCCCTTGTTGGCAGGGTTAGGAACACCCTCCCGGCCACTCTACTGCCGTAGCTTTGCAGTTTTTGATTGCATTGGTCCTCGGGGCGGTTTTTGGGCTACTCTTCCAAGGCGATGTTCGCAGTTACGGCTCGTGTATGGGCTGGGGTCTTGGATTCGCCATTCTCTGGTGGTTCACTGGCCCGCTTACCCTCTTTCCCTGGATCGAGGGACATCCTATCGACTGGTCGGCAGAGCATGCCGGCGATCTCTTCGGACCTTTGATTGGCCATATCCTTTATGGACTGATACTCGGCGTCAGCTACGCCACCTTTGATCGATTCTGGGTGCGCTTGTTCATCCAGTCTGATCCTTTGAACAGACGGGCCGACGGGCCGGGTCTGCATATTCTGAAGTCTCTGCAATGGGGCGCAACCGCCGGATTGGCAGGCGGCCTGGTTTCAAGCCCGGTCATGATTGCGACCGGCGTGCTGTCGCGGGTGGCAGGAACAGAGACGCATCTTTCGCTTTCCAGCGGCCTGGTCATACATTTATTGATAAGCACGTTGATCGGCGTGAGTTTTGGAATTCTCTTTCGCGACGAGGCATCGAATCTGGCTTTCGGTGTGCTGTGGGGATGCGTCTTTGGGCTGATCTGGTGGTACGCCGGACCGTTGACCTTGCTCCCTCTCACCCTTACAGGTCAGATCGATTGGAGGGCAGGAGCAATCGCATCGCTACTACCGACCCTGATCGGTCACCTGCTCTATGGTGGCTCTACAGCGTTTGTCTTTTTGCTGCTGGATCGACAAAACACGCGGCGTCTCATGCTCAATCCACGATTGGCCAGCCAGGCGATGCTTCGCGTGCGTCAGAGTGGCACTCCCGCCCCCGCACTCTGGATGTTTGCTATCGGTCTGGGTATGCTGCTCCCAATTCTATTGAGCTAGCCCCCAACGCGTTCGGGTGGTCCATCATCGCCAATGCCTGAAAAGGGGACCCTGTCGGCAGCTTCGGATATTCCAGCACAGGAACTCTACTCGATTCCTATGTTCCATTCCTTATGCGGGCCCGTTCGGGGAGGTGGGCAGGCAGACCTTCGACGGAAAGGGCAATACCAGCGCAAAAGCAACCACAAGCTCAAACGGCAACATTGCCCCGGTGACAATTGAAGGCACATATACCGTAAATTCGGACTGCACGGGAATCCATGACGCTGAGCGTTTCTCCGTTCGATTCTGTGGTGCATGCGGATTTTGTGATCGAGCAGATTCGAGCCATCGGCAAAGACTCGGGGTTGATTGAGACTCGGGTTTACAGTAAGTAGTGGCGATAGGTCGCAACGAATCGAAAAGGTACTACGGGAGCTCGCCTTCGGTCACCTTCGGCTAATTACCGGAGTGTAACTCCTTGCGGGCTTTTCCCTTCTTGCTGTAATCCTGGCGGGCTAACGTTCCTTCAGATGAAGGAACTCCATCTGCAAATCTGGCGCAATGAAGAGGCCGGAGACTGGTCTGTCGTTATCAATGGTCTGGGTTACGAACACATCTCCAGTCAGATTCTGGAAGATCTCGTCGAATGCGCCGTTATCGTTGCTGAGAATTCGTTGACAGGGCCGACACTCGTGGGTTCTGGCGAATCGCTGGCTGATGCACCGGAAATCATCCAAGAACAAACGGAGGGCCGGATTAGGGGACTGGTGCAGAGCAACGATGACCTGGCAACTGCGCTGGAGCGTCTATGGGAGTCGTATAACCAGCTCCTGGCCGGAAAACCGGTCAAGAATGTCGATGAGCTTTGGGCCCAAGGCAAGGAAGCTCTGACCAAGGCAGCAAGAGCTAAGAATGTGAGCTGAATGAGGCGCCGGAGCTAAGAAGTCTTCTGTGTAGCGGATGGTGTTGACTGCAACTGCCGCAGAAGACGAATGGACCTCGAAAAAGTGGAAACCCCAGGGGCCGAGTTTTACGAAGAGGCCGAGGGACTCCATCTCGTCTATATCGCGGAGGTAGTCCGTCCCGGGAATGACCCCCACCAGCCGACACTGACCGACGCCTAGGCCATCCCATCGCGCATGGACCCGACCCGCGGCCTCTCCCTGGCTCAGGTTGATTACAATCAGCCGTCGATTGTCTCCCATCACCCAGCGCCAGCCGACGAGGTTGTCCGCACTGTGGTTATCCGGCCATCCCGTTATCTCGCAAAGCTGCCATTCCCCGATGACGGAATATTGGATCTTTGACGGCCTGTAGCAGCTGTCGTAGAAGCGTTTGCAATGGGAGATCAACCGGCTCCTCCGGGCGGCGGCGCAGGAAGACAGGGACTCTCGCTCTCCGGCCTTCAAACTGTCCTTCGTGGAAAAGCGCCACTCCAGGCAGGGTGGCGATTGCCGTTGCCCCTGCTCGTAGCTTTGCGGGCGAGAATACCTCGGCGGATCGGGGCTCATCATGGTTCTCGAGGAACCGCACGAGCTTTTCCTGGTATGAAGCCGGCGCCGAGAGACGACGCCGAACGCCGGCTACATCCGCACTCCGTAACCCGTCGTATAAATACTTGTCGTAGCAAAAGTCGAAGCCCTGCTCCTGCAGTTTCTGCTCGTTGCCCCAATAGGCTTCGGCCAGACAGATGAGGCTCGGATGAACATCACGAACCGGCGAAATGACTGCACGCCAATATTCCATTTCAGGCGCCTGCCTGCACGCCCTTGCCAGGTGCGCGCAAATACTTCGCTGAGCAGGAGCTCTGCCATATCGCAGCGAACCCCATCGCACTGGCTCGCGATATCGAGCAGAGTCTCCACCATCGCCGCGCGCAGGCCAGGGTGAAAAGCATTCAGCTGTAACACGTCAGGCCAGGCGGGAAAATTAGGATCGCGTCCATTGGCGAGAATTCGTCCGCCTGCTCGCACGTACGAGCCAGGATCGTTTGTCAGGTCCTGCTCGCTTCCGGCAATGAAGTACTCCGGATGTTCTGTGTACCCACGGGGAGTCCGGCGCTACATGGTTGGCCACGAAATCCAGGATCAGCTTGATACCGCGTTTGGCGAGCTCGTCCGGGCCATGGAGAGAGCTGCCGGGCCGCCCAGGTGTCCATCGACGACGTAACGTCGTATGCAGTAAGCCGAGCCGACGTTATCTTCGAGTGCGAAATCAGGCAGAGTCCGGCGAAATTCGTCCAGAAGATTGTTGTTGTGATTGGCAATGGCGATGCCCGCCGGGCTGCGTTCCCAAACGCCCATGAGCCATACTGCGCTCGAAGCCATAGTTGGCTATGCTGTCCCACTCGGTTGCGGGGACGGAGCGCAGATCGATCGTGGTCTTCCATTTCCGGCTCAGATCAGACAGCCACACCCAGGTGTTGATCTCATAGATCGATCGCAGTCTATCGGAGGTCAAGTCTCATCACCTCAATTTCTCGATGCACCAAGGGGTGAGTGAGCGTCGCGGCGGATGAGATGAATGCTCTAAACGGGGGCCAATCAGGGGGAGTTGGTGGGCAGTGAGGGACTCGAACCCCCGACATCCTGCTTGTAAGGCAGGCGCTCTAACCAACTGAGCTAACCGCCCAACTGGAACGATGGTAACACGGCGCCGATTGTGAGGCATTGGAGTGGCTGGCGGGAGAGGCGCGATGCATGTCCCTCAGCGCCGGGCAGGCGGGGTGACAAGGTTTAAGTGGTTGGCGGACCCTCGCATTGGTTGTTCGGATGGGGGGTCGGCGAGTAGCTGGAATCTGGTGGTTGCTCGCTCGTTGAACAGCACTTCCATCGGGTCAAAGCGGGCTGGGAGTTAAATTCACAAACGACAACACGAACGGCGTATTATGGGCGCGAACCTCACTGCACAACAAAGGAGCAACTATGGGCTTACTCGACGCCTTGACATCCATCGCCGGCGGAGCTTCCCCGGAACACCACGGTGTAGCCGACGCACTCAGCCAGGTGATGCAAGAGCATCCCGGTGGAATGGACGGCATCCTCAACCAGCTAAAGCAAAACGGCCTTGCCGATCAGGTGCAGTCCTGGGTTTCGCCGGGAGAAAATAAAGCCGTCAGCCCCGATCAGGTGCAGCAGGGCCTCGGCACCTCGACCGTGGAAAATATTGCGCAACGGGCGGGCATCTCTCCCGCAGTCGCGAGCTCAGTCATTGCTGTGGTGCTTCCGCTGGTCGTCTCCCACTTCTCTGGCGGCGGCGGCCAAACCGCACAGACCGGTGGCTTGGCCGGATTGGCGTCGAAGATTTTCGGCAGCAACGCCTAATCGCTGGACCCGGGAGCTCGGCGGAATTGGATGCATCCACTTCCACCGGGCTCGCCAACTCTCTTTGTCTCCAAATTAGCCTGCGCCGCTTCCCCGGATTTCCTGTCGAGGTTGGTGGCGTTGGCAAGCTTCATGCGGCTTTCTCAAAGGAAAGACGCACACGCTGCCATATCCAGCGCGGCGTGGCAGGAAATCCGGTTCGGCTTGTTAACTTTATAGAAGGCGAAATGCAAGCCACGACGGCATCCAAGGGGCGGTAAGTTTTGAACAGGCAGGAGATTCCATCACCAGCAAGCCCGCTCGGCGCATCGAGCGACAAGAAGAGCCGGCTCACGGTCGGGGTCGACCTGGGGGGAACGAATCTGCGCATCGCGGCCTTTGACCCTGCATGGAACCGTCTGGCCTACATCAATTTACCCACTCGTGTGAGCGAAGGCCCCGACGTGGTGGTGGCCGACATGTGCGGCGCGATCCAGCGCGTGCTGGAGCAGTGCGGGCCAAACCAAGAGCTGATGGGTGTCGGAATTGGGGCTCCCGGCCCACTGGAACTGCCTTCGGGACGATTTCACCGGCCTCCCAACCTGCCCGGATTTGATGGTTTCCATCTTAAGGATGCAATGGAGTCGAAGCTGCACACCCAAGTAATCGTCGAGAAGGACGCTAACGCGGCGGCCTTGGCGGAGTGGAAGAGCGGCGTAGGCAAAGAAATGCCGGGCGATTCCATGTGCATGCTGACCCTGGGCACAGGCGTGGGAGCAGGCATCGTTCTGAATAGGAAAATGTGGCACGGCATGATTGGCATGGGCGGGGAAGGAGGACATATTCCTTTGGTTGAGGATGGCTTCCCATGTGGCTGCGGTGGCCGCGGGTGCCTGGAACAATATGCCTCGGCGACCGCCATTTGCCGGGCCGCGACCCGGGCTGCCTCCCGCGGCGGTGCTGACCGTATCGCCAAATTGATCGCCCGGCGCATTGAGGGCCGGGGCGAATTCACTGCCCGGGATCTGGCCGGCCTGGCCCGCGAAGGAGACGATCCCTCGCTCCAGATTTTTGCCGATGCGGGCAAGTATTTGGGCATGGGCTTGGCTATGCTGGTGAATGTTTTCAACCTGCCGCTGTATGTCATCGGTGGCGGCGTGGTCAGCGGTTGGGATCTGTTTGCACCGCGGATGTTCGAAGAATTGCGCCGGCTGAGCTATATCTATGAGCTTACTGAGCCGGGCGCGGATCAGGGGTTCACTGCGGGCAAGACGTACGTGGTTCCCGCCGCTACTGGGCCCGACGCCGGGTTGCTGGGGGCGGCGATGCTGCCGTACCTTGAAGCCGGTACATTGTGACGCAATAGAGCCAAATCTCCGGGACGCGCCAGTTTTCCGGTGGTCGCCGTTCCATTCTGCGAACTTTATACCCTTGGGCGGCCGTGGCAAACGGGAAGTCGCACATCGAGAGCCGCTATCCCACTCAAGCCAAAATGCGGCTTGAGCCCCGATTTCCTGCCACGCTGCGCTAGAGAGGTCCGCGTGTGCGCCTTTCAATAAGGAAAGGCGTATGGAGTGTATCAACGCTACCCGCCGCCACAGGAAATCGGGGCAAATGTGGGACCCAGCATTTATTGCCGATGTTGGCAAAAGGCTGGTTATCCAAGAGCCGATTGTGGATCCGGTAGACGCGATTGTGGGGGCTACGCCCGAGGCGTAGCCCCATCATTTTCGGTCCAGGTACGCTGGTGCGAGGGGCACCCGTCCTGTTCCTTCTGACCTTTGCTTTGACACAAGGAATGGGAGGTTAGGTTGCGGGTAGGGCTGCGGGCGAATCCTTGTGGACGGAGCCTCGGTAGCCGTAATAGGCGATGTATATGTAGCAGAGGGCGGGTAGGATGAAGGCGTGGTGAATGCCGATGCGGTCCGCCAACGCGCCCTCGGCCAACGGGATGATCGCCCCACCGACAATCGCCTGTACCAGGAGGCCGGAACCCTTCGCCGTCAGCGGCCCCAAGCCATCTACACCCAGTGCAAAGATGCTGGGAAACATTACTGAATTGAAAAGTCCTACTAATATGATGGAGCCCATCGCCACCCAGCCGGTGCTCAGCATCGATGTCACTACCAGGACGCAGGCCACCACGGCGACCGTGCCCAGCACGGCTCGCGTGGATAACTTCTGCAGGCCAGCCGCGCCGATGAAACGACCGATCATGGCGCCCAACCAATAAAGGGAAACCAATCCGGCGGCGGTTTTGACGCTCATGTTGCCGATCTCGGGCTGAGTAAAGTAGTTGATGAGAAAACTTCCGATCGACACCTCAGCGCCGACATACAGGAAAATGCCCAGGGCACCCAATACCAGCTGGCGCTGCTTCCACAAGTCTCTGGCGGCGGTATCGGTATCTCCCATGGGGCGGAATTCGCGGGTGGTCTCGATCTTGGGCAGGTTAAACATCGCGATCGCGAGGGCCAGGGCGGTGAGCGCCAGCGCGATGCCGATATAGGGAATCTTTACGGTTGAGGCCTCGTGCTGACGATAAGCCACTAACGCCGGGCCGGAGAGCTTCTCCAGTTGGCTCGACGCCAACGGGGCTCCAGCCAAAATAAGGATGCCGCCGACATAGGGAGCGATGGTAGTCCCCAGCGAATTGAATGCCTGGGTAAGGTTGAGACGGCTGGAAGCTGTGCGCGACGGGCCAAGCACGGTGACGTAAGGGTTGGCAGCCACTTGCAAAGCAGTCACGCCCGCGGCCAGCACGATGAGCGCCGCCAGAAAGAGTCCGAAGGAAGGAACGTTGGCGGCGGGCACAAAGAGTACCGCCCCGACAGCCATAATCAGCAACCCGACCACCATGGTCTTCTTGTATCCGATCTTCTCGATCACCATGCCGGAGGGAATGGCAAAGACGAAGTATGCGCCGAAGAATGCGGATTGAATCAACATGACCCGGGCATAGGTCAGATCGAAAATCGACTTCAGATGCGGAATGAGAATGTCGTTCAGCGCGGTGAGGAAACCCCACATAAAGAACAGCGTGGTCACCATCGCCATGGCGCGGTAGTTGCTGGGGTAGTCGCTGCTGCTGACTGAGGTCTTGGTTACGGCTGCTTGAACCATGAGGTAGCTCCGCCGGTTTCTGTGGTCCGTCTCAAACCGGGCGGATCAGCATAAGTTTGGATGCACACCAGCAAAGCTGGTTTCACGCCCAAAGTTAACACAGCGTTGCTGGCCCGAGGAATGCGCAAGCGGGTTCTTGGCCCCGGTCGATGTTAAGCTAATGCGTTTCACTTCTACGCTGCACAGTCGAGTTCAGCCAGGTGCGGCTTTTCCTGGGGAAAAGCCACGTCGAAAGTGGTTGCTTTGTATGCGCCGGAGGTGAAACGCTGGTGGCCGTTTGTACTTCCGCCTGCGAGGAATCCCGGATCATGCTCTCTGCCAAGCGTTTGCGCGGCCTCCTTTGTCTCCTTTGTCTGGTTGGGTTGGGCTGCCTGCACGTGCCAGCCCAGGACCAAGAAGCGCCCTTGCCCTCTATCCTGACTCCGGAGTCGCAAGAGGTGCTGGACAAGCTTGCCAGCTTAACGGCTCTCCCCGAACCTAGCTGGCGCTATCACACCGGCGACCTGACACACGGGGAATCACCTTCGCTGGATGATGCCGGCTGGCAAGCCGTTAGCTCGTCCACCAACTTGCCTGCCGAGGCCGTATGGATACGGGCCACCATCGACGTACCCAAAAACCTTAATGGATACGACCTGACCGGCACGGAGATTTCGTTCCGCCTCCGGATTGACTCCAATGGTCCGGTTACGCAGATCATTTACTTCAACGGACGCCGCGTCGCCATGGGCCCTGACCTCGAGCCGATCACGCTCTTCGCCGACGCGCGCCCGGGAGACAAGGTGCTGGTCGCCGTAAAGTTGCTGCATAGCGAAGATCAAAAGCGGCTTCGCGGCTCACAACAGATCATTCACTTCGCCGCCAACCGCCCCAATCCTGAGGATTTTCGCCAGGAAGCGACCTCCGCTTCCCTGCTGCTTCCCGCTCTTGGAGAGGGTGGAAGCGAAAACGCACAGAAGCTGCAATCCTTCATCCATGAAGTGAGCTTGACCGCCCTAAATGATGCCAATCAGGTGGCTTTTGATGATTCACTGCGAGAGGCGCAAAAGGGGCTTATGACGCTTCGGCCGTCGCTGCAGCAAGCCGACATCCACCTCACCGGCAACGCTCATATTGATGCTGCGTGGCTTTGGCCCTGGACAGAAACCGTCGAGGTAGTGCGGCAAACTTTCGGCACGGCCCTGCAGTTGATGGATGAGTATCCGAAATATACGTACTCGCAATCCGCAGCGGCCTACGACGAGTGGATGGAGCAGAAATACCCTCCGGAGTTTGCAGAAATCCAAAAGCGAGTAAAGGAGGGCCGTTGGGAGATGGTGGGCGGTATGTGGGTTGAGCCTGACCTAAACATGCCCGACGGCGAGTCGCAGGTCCGGCAACTGCTGATCGGCAAGCGATACTTTCAATCCCGTTTTGGAGTGGATGTGCGCATCGGATGGAACCCTGATTCCTTCGGATATAACTGGCAGCTGCCGCAGATCTACAAGCGCTCCGGAGTGGACTACTTCGTCACCCAAAAGATGGCGTGGAACGATACCAATCAGCTTCCGCTCAAACTCTTTTGGTGGCAGTCGCCGGATGGCAGCCGGGTTCTCGCTTATTTCCCTCACGACTACGTGAATGAGATTGATCCGATCGACATGGCCAAAGCGTTTGCCCACGCGCGCCAGGCCAATCCGGGGACTACGGAGATGATGCATCTGTATGGGATTGGTGACCACGGGGGCGGCCCCACCCGCGCCATGCTCGACTCGGGCGACCGTTGGCTTTCGCCTGACAAGGCTTATGCGCAGCTTCACTTCGGCGATGCACAGAGCTTCTTTTCCGCGGTGGAGAAGGAGGTGGACACGGCGCACTCCCCAGTATGGAACTACAAGACTCTGGCCGCGGGTGACACCAAATTACCCCCACCACCGGCCGGGCTGTGGAGCCTGCCCGTGTGGAACGACGAACTCTACTTTGAATACCACCGCGGCGTGATGACGAGCCAGGCGGCCCACAAGCGCAATATGCGCGAGAGCGAAGAGGAGGTGCTGAATGCGGAGAAGTGGTCCTCGATCGCTTGGCTAAGCGGAACTCCTTACCCTGGGCCGCAGCTCAATGAGGCCTGGAAGAAGGTGCTCTTCAACCAGTTCCACGACCTCGCCGCAGGATCGGGGATTGGGGTCATCTATAAGGATGCGCAGAAGGATTACGACATGGTCCGCTTTACCGCGGACGCGGCCACGAACCAGGCGCTCGGAGATATCGCCGGATATGTCGATACGCAGAGCCGCAGCAAAGGTGTTCCGGTGTTGATCTTCAATCCGCTGGCCTGGGTGCGCAGCGGCGTGGCCGACTTCACGGTGCAGTTGCCGGAGGCGGCTCCCGCGATTGAGATTGTGGATGAGGTAGGGCAGGTTCTTGCGTCGGAAAGCTCGCTCAGCAATGCTGCAACGCACACCTTCTCCGTCCACGCGATGGTGCCGGATGTGGAACGCATGGGCTACAAGCTGGTTTATGCTCGGCCAGCTGCGGCTCGACTCGGACGGCGACGGGCGTTCAGGTCAGCGCGGACGGCCATACGCTGGAGAATCAATTCCTCAAGGTCACGGTCGATCCTAAGACTGGTTGCATCAGCAGCCTGGTGAATAAGAAGACCAATTTCGACTCCATCGCCGCAGGAGGATGCGGCAACCAGCTCCAGGCGTTCGTGGACACGCCCAAAGATTACGACGCGTGGAACATCGACGCGGATTTCGAGAAAGTAGTCACCAACCTGGACATGGTCGATTCCGTACAGGTGGCGGAGCATAATTCGCTGCGCGCCGTGATCCGCGTTACCCGACATTGGCAGGCGTCAACTTTCGTCGAGGACATCACGCTCTACAACGGCCTGCCACGGGTGGATGTCGTTATGGATATCGACTGGCACGAGCGGCACAAGCTGCTCAAGGCTGCATTCCCTCTTGCTGCCAGCAGTGCGCAGGCTACGTACGAGATTCCCTATGGAAGCATCGAACGGCCGACCACACGCAATAACAATGTCGAAGACGCCAAGTTTGAGGTGCCGGCGCTGCGTTGGGCGGATCTGGGCGATGAGAAAAACGGTTTCAGCCTGATTAACGAATCGAAGTATGGATACGACGCTAAGGGAAATGTGCTTCGCCTCTCCTTATTGCGGTCGCCGACTTCGCCTGACCCGGAAGCCGATCAGGGCCGCCAGCATTTTTCTTACGCGCTATATCCTCATGCCGGAAGTTGGAAGGAGGCGCTTACCGTCCGCCAAGGGTATGACTTCAACTATCGGTTGGCGGCTATGCAGGTTTTGCCACACGCGGGAAAGCTTGCCGGGCAGCTTCCATTTCCTTGATGTGGATCAGGACAACGTGGTCGTGACCGCGATGAAGAAGACGGAGGATGGGGACGGGTTGCTGGTGCGTTTCTATGAGTGGGCCGGCAAGGGCGGGAACGTTACGCTGACTCTGCCTCCGGGCATTCGTCTCAGCGAGCTTGGCCAACTTGATGGAGAAGCCGGAGGGGTCGCCGCTGCAAGTCGTAGGGGGGCAAAAGGTCACTGTGCCGGTTACACCTTTTGAGATTCAGACGGTGGTTATTCACTATCCTTCGCCTGGGCAGGGTTTTTTGGCGGGTATTAGCTGGGGCTTTGAAATAAAGTAGCGGTGAAGTTTGGGTCGCAGTTGCGTCAGGGAAGGGCGCACCGCAAATCCCTAACGCAACTGCCCATTCGAGCCCAACGTCGGGCTTAGCCGACGACGACGCGGGCCATTGCCAGATCGAGGATTTCGGGCGTGAACATAAGGCCGGTTGTTTGCTTGCTTCGCTTGCGGTAAAGGGCTGTGGTCTCGCAGAGAGCAACGATGTCTTCCACTTCGGCCGGGTTGATTACGTTTTCCAGGATGCGCTCGCAAAATGAGTGCTCGTCCAGACCCTGCAAAACGAAACCGCGGCGCTTCGCTTCACTTAAGTAGAAGGTCGTCACATCCGCGAGCATTCGCTGGGCGTCTTCCGGGATCTCTTCGCGATGCGCCTTGCCTACCTTGGCTCCCGGAAGCACCAGCTTGATGCCGAAGATGTTATCCAGATCGCTGTTGGCCTCGAAGGATACCGTGGTGGCAGCCACCAGAACATTTTGCCGCTCGGATGTGGTCTCAATCAGAGCGTCGAGTTCGGTTAGAACCTCGGGATCACCCTGTTGGTAGGCGAGATCGATGCGGGGTAGTAACAGCATCACCTTCTGCCATTTATAGCTGCGGACCAGGCTCTTTGCCTTGGCCAGCGCGTCGCTGTCCCGGGGATTGAAGACGGTGACCACTCGGTCCATCCCGGCCAACTGCGCGATTTTCTGCGCCAAGCTCTTCTTGCCTGTTTGGTTGGGCCCGATAATCAGCACCTCGTTGCCGATCTTCAGGTCCTGATAGGCAGCTGGGTTGCGCGCGCGATCGATCAGGTCAGCGATACTGTTGAGCAAATCGTCCATGCCTGCGATCCGGGGTCGAAGCGTGCTCACCAATTCGTCTTCCAGGCTCAGATCGATGCGCTCCTTACGCTTGCGCACCTCGGTGATGAACTCGATGAACGCCGGCAAGGCGGCTACGGAGCCGACGAACACGGCAAAGACGAGCACCTGCTCGGTAATGAGAAGCGCCGAGGTGTTGCCGGCCGCGGGGTCGTACATATGGGCAGGATAGCAGGCGAAGGTCACCCGAATTTCCGGTACGCTGCACAGGACGCGACCGCGTGTGCGGCCTTCATTCAGGAAGGCCCCATGAACTTTACCAACGCCAAGCAACACGACAGGAAATTCGGGGTCAAGGGTTATCTTCACCGTTACCCATGACCAAAGGTGCATTCCCTCGTGCGATGCTTCCAATAGACTTCATAAGGCGTGGGAACCATTCCAAGCATGCTGCAAAAGAGCCTTGTGCAGGCCCTCGCCAATTGGGTTGGAGTGGCTGTGCTGGCGGCTTTGTGTTGCGGCGGCGCCTGGGCGGCGGACCGGCTCATCGCGCAGGCGGATGACAACAGTCTGAGCAGGCTGGCCGGCAACACCAGCAGCCACGCACGAAGGGAATTTGACCAGGGCCGCGCGCCCGATAGCCTGCCCCAGGAACACATCCTTATGATGTTGCGGCGCAGTGAACCGCAGCAACAGGCGCTGGAGCAGTTCATCGGGCGGCAGTACGATGCGCAGTCTCCTGACTTTCACCGCTGGCTTACACCGCAACAGTTCGGCGCGGAGTTCGGGCCGTCCAGCGAAGACATCGGTAAGGTCACCCAGTGGCTCGCGCAGCGTGGATTCCGGCTGAACCGAGTACCCGCTGGAGGCCTCTTTGTGGACTTTAGCGGCACCGCGGGCCAGGTAGCGCAGGCATTCCACACCGAGATCCATCACTATCGTGTTCATGGGCAAGACCACTACGCTAACGCCAGCGATCCCTACATACCCGCGGCCCTGGCCCCGATGGTCTCGGGCTTTCGCGCCCTGAACGACTTCCATCCCCACCCGATGGCCGGCCATCTTGGCGTGGCCCATTTGGATCGGACCACGGGAAAGTGGTCGCGATCAATCGCGGAGAGCGGGCACTTGACCGCGGCTGCAAACGCCCTCTACATCACCGGTCCCCAGGACTACGCCAAGATCTACGGGGTAGACAAGGTCTGGCAGGAGAAGGTGGATGCCAGGTCGGGGGCGCCCCCGATTGTTGGCACCGGGCAGACCATTGCCGTGGTGGGCGAGACCAACCTGGAGAGCGCCGATATCCAAAGCTTTCGCGATACGTTCGGGATCACCGCGCTGGGCCCTAACGGGTCGGTACAGATGGAGAATCCCCCTTCAAGCGTGTGCGCGGCGCCCGACCCAACCGACAACGAACCAGAGGGCTACCTCGACGCGGAGTGGTCGGGCGCCATGGCTCCCGACGCGACCATCGATTATGTGGCTTGCGGACGGCAGGGGGTCACGTCCGGAGCCGATTTGGCTGCCGCTTACATCATTCAGGACCCGGCCCATGTGCAACGGATTTCCGTGCTCAGCACCAGCTACGGCGATTGCGAAGCGCAACCGCAGAGCGAAGCCAACCAGTTCTACGTCGCGCTGTGGCAGCAGGCAGCGGTGGAAGGGATTACGGTGGTGGTCGCAACCGGAGATACCGGCGGCGATGGCTGCCAGGATGTCGGCGCCTACGCGACCGACGGCCTCTCAGTGGTGAATGAAGCCTCTACGCCGTACAACATTGCTGCCGGGGGCACCGACTTCAGCGATGTCTTCAGCGGGACCACCAGCACCTATTGGTCCGCTGTGGACGGACCTAACTTTGCGAGCGCGCAATCGTATATACCGGAGATGACGTGGAACGAAAGCTGCGCCAGTCCCCTGGTGCTCGAGTATTTTGGCCAGGGATTCACTAGCAGTTCCGGGCCCAACGGATTTTGTACCTGGGCGGCGCAACAGCCGGTGGATCCCAACACCGGCTTCTCCCCCTACGCAAACGCCTGGGCGGGGAGTGGCGGTCTGAGTACTGTGTCGGCCCGGCCGGCTTGGCAGACCGGCGTTCCCGGGATCCCACAGCAGGGCGGCAGGGCGGTCCCGGATATTTCCATGTTCGCCTCTGGGGGCTATACCTGGTCGCAAACGCTGATTCTTTGCGATTCCGGCTTGGCCGGGATGCCGGCGGGGACTGCGTGTGATTACACCAATGCTAATGACGTTTTTGCAAACTATGGAGGGGGGACCTCGTTCGTTGCCCCGGCCTTTGCCGGCGTCATGGCGCTGATTAACCAAAAGAGCGGTGATCGCCAGGGGCAGGCCAACTATGTACTCTACCCTCTGGCCGGAGAACAGTATGTCAGCTATGGCAGCTCGACGCAGCCCAGCCTGGCGAATTGCGCGGCTTACCTGGGTCCCCAGGTGCTCAGCGGGTGCTACTTCCACGACATCAGCGCCACGCCCAACACGGGGACTTCTCCGGCAACGCCGTTCATCACCGGCACCACGTCGATACCCTGCACCGGTACAGCCACCAGCGCCGGGACGTTCACCGACAGCAGCACGGACCCGGCTTCGAACAATGAAAACTGCTACGGATACCAAATCACCGTTACCTCCAATGGCAGCTCGCTGACGAACACGCCTGACTACTATGGGGTGCTGAGCACGGCGGATAATGCAACTTCTCCGGCCTTCGCGGCTGCTCCGGGCTACGATCTGGCCACCGGCCTGGGCAGCCCCAACGTGTATAGCCTGGTCAACGCGCCGCAGTGGTCGGGCGGCGGCCTGGCAACCAATGTCACCCTGGCCATCAGCCAGGCGACCATCTCGGCAGGGCAAAGTGTGACCTTGCTGGCTACTGTGAACGACCAGGGACGGCTGCCGGTCCTGGGAGGCACTGTTACCTTCTACTCGGGGAACACGGTTTTAGGTTCGGTCACCAACCAATGCTCACTGCGCGGGATTTTTGGACTACAGGTGAGCGGGTCGACCTTGGGAGGAGCCGGGAGCTATCAGAATATATTCGCCTCGTTCGCGGGCGGCGCGCAGAGTTGCCGGCGAAGGACCGCAACCTACTACGGGTCGCAGTCAGCGCCGGCTACAGTCGTGGTGAGCCAGGGACAGCTTGGCTTGCTGTGGCCCCCGCTGCGGGCGGATGTCCCAAAGGCGTTGCCCGGGCCGTGGCAATAGCCGGGGGATGCCGTCGGATTAAGGGAATCCGGTCTACGACTTGTCGCGTGTTGGTGGTTCCAACATACTGAATGGGAACGCGGTAGAGAAAAGAGTAGAGCAACGGAAGAGCAAATGAAGCCGGGCGGGAGCGTCTACTCACCTGAATTTGATCTGGTGCTGGCTTGCCTTCGCTGGCCGCAGGAAACAGTCAACGGCGATCGCATCCGGTCGCTTGCGCAGCAGCCAATCCGTTGGCCTCATCTGCTCGAGATCGTCGATCATCATAAAGTGGTCCCGCTGTTCTCCCGCAACCTGGAGACCTTTGCGCCTGGCTACATTCCGGACGAGCAAGCCACAGTGCTGCGCGCCAACCGCGTTGCCAATGCGCACACCTGCCTGGGGCGTACCGCGGAGCTTGCCACCCTGCATCGGCTCTTCCGCGAGCAACAGATCGATCTTCGGATTTTCAAGGGCATTCCGCTGGCCATCGCGGCCTTTCAAGACCCTACATTACGCGATGCCGGCGACATCGATCTGCTGGTTGCGGAGAAGGACATTTTCGAAGCCGGCGAAATTCTCGAAACGCGGGGCTATGTGCGCTTCGAGCCACAGGCACGGCTGACCCCGCGACGGCTGCGCTCCTACTTGGCGCACCAGAAGGATTTCTCTCATGAACATCCCGCAACCAGGCTGGTGATCGACCTGCATTGGCGGCTCTTTCGGAACTCGTTCCTGCCTGCCAACGCTCGCATCGAAGAGGTAGGCGAGGACTGGATCAACCTGGGCTCCGAGCGTATTCCAACCTTGCCTGCTCAGCGGCTGTTGCTCTATCTCTGCGTGCATGGAGCACTCGACGGATGGCTGCGCCTGAAGTGGCTGGCCGATATCGGCGCCCTACTGCAAAGCATGAGCCCGGAGCAACTCACGTCGGCCACGATGGCTGCAGCAGAGCAGCAAGCGCTCCCGCAGTTCAGCGCCGCTCTGCTTCTTTGCCATGATTTGCTTGGCTATGACCCGGGCTCCCTACCGGCGGGATGTCTTGACCGGAACGATCGGCGAGTCGCGCGCATTCTGCGCTTTGGAAAACAGCTGCTGACCTCAAACGAATACCGTCCGATACGAGAGCGGATAGGCTCCCGGCAATGGTTTCTTAATGAATTCAGCCTTCACGGCTCTCTGCGCTATCGCTGGAATCTGATCGAGCGATCGCTCTTTCGTCCGCGGATCTGGCACACGTTTGATCTACCCGACGCGATCTTTCCCCTTTACGCGGTTCTCAGTCCTTTTGAGTCGTTAGGCTTTCACCTCAGCCATCGCTTGGCAAAGCTCAGGCGGCCCAAGCCGGCTCTGCCCGCATACGCGGCGCAGCGCGTTCCATTCACCCGCATGCTCTTCCGCCGCATGATGGAGCTGCCAGCCGCCGACATTGCACTGGCCATCGAAGCTGCGTGCATGCTCACGTTTTTCCGCATTGCGCTCAATTTTCTTCCGGTACAAACGCTCACGGCCTGGATGGGCAAAGCCCAAAAATCCTCACTTGCGCAAAGGGAGCCGGCACAGACGCTACGCCGCATTGAGTGGTCCATTGACGCAGTGGTTCGTCACCTCCCTTTCACCTTTGTCTGTTTTCCTCAATGCCTGGCCGCTTATTTCATGCTTCGCCGCCGCCACATCGCCAGCAAACTCTTCTACGGGGTTACGCGTGATGCGGATCAGCTGAAGGCGCACACCTGGGTCAAGGTGGGAGATCGCACGGTTGTGGGCGGGGATCTCGAGTCGCGCTTCACGGTGCTCACTACGTTCCCGTGAATGCCTGCCTTTAAAGGCTGCGGAAAAACTCATGCTTTGTGTCAGGGCACGACTTTAGTCGGTCCGTAAACGCGCGCCTGATGACGGCTTTAG
>CAWCAZ010000024.1:0-113076 GCA_963793525.1 uncultured Acidobacteriaceae bacterium | reverse complement strand
CTTCGTCTTTGAGTTTCCCCGCGACATCTGCGTTGAGATTTACAGTGCGCTGGTCTCGGTGGGGCTTCAACTCACAACGACCTCTCATCTCTTGCTGACCGAGCTTTGCCGTTGCACCCCGAATGTTTTCGATCTATCGTCCCGGACGTTGCCGGCGGTGGATGGCGCGACTCTCGACGCCGCCACACGCTACATCTGTTCGCTGGAAATCATCAAGGTCCAATTGCAGATCTGGATGGTCAAGGACGAGGAACTGGAAACCCAGCTTGCCAGCAATCAATGTTTCGCGGCCTGACGCAAGTTAGGCTGGTTTCCTGACCAAAGGGAACAACAAGTGTCAGCCGGCGTCTACCAGTCCATAGCGGCGTTGCCAGGCCTCTCGCAGCCGGGTCCATACCCTGCTCTTCTCTTCTTCCGTCGCCTCGCCAGCCAGCGATACGAATGACGCGGCCTCCGCCTTTGCCAGCTCCAGAAGAGCACGGTCGCGGACCAGGTTGGCCACGCGAAAGTCAGGAATCCCTGCTTGCCGCGTGCCAAAAAACTCTCCCGGCCCACGCAGCTGCAAATCCAGCTCAGCCAGTTCGAATCCGTTCTGCGTGCGCACCATGGCTCCCAGGCGCTCTACCGCTTGCGGTGAAATCTTTCCCCCGGTCATGAGGATGCAGTAGGACTTGGCGCTCCCACGCCCCACGCGCCCCCGCAGCTGGTGCATTTGCGAAAGCCCAAACCGCTCCGCGTGTTCAATCACCATCATGGTTGCGTTTGGCACATCGACCCCGACCTCAATGACGGTGGTGGAAATCATCACATCCACTTCCCGCCGTTGAAACCGGCGCATCATGATCTCCTTCTCATCGGCGTCCATGCGTCCGTGCAGCAAGCCCAGGCGCAGGCCTTTGAGCGCGCCGGCCTTCAACTCCTGATACATCTCGGTCGCTGCCTTCAGCGATGGCGCCGAAGGAGCGGAAACTGGTTTGAACAACAAACCGGCAGCTTTGCCCTTTTTACCGGGTAAGGCCGGTGCAGGCTCCTGTTCCGCCTCGCCCGCAGCGAAATCCAACTCCGGTTGATCCTCTTTCGCGCCTTCGATGACCGGGTAGACCACGTACGCCTGGTGACCCAACCGTACCTGCTCCCGCACCAGGTCCCATACTTCGCCGGCCAGATCATCGGAGACTTGCCGGGTGAGAATGGGCGTCCGGCCGGGAGGCAATTCGTCCAAAACGCTCAGGTCGAGGTCGCCGTAAAGAGACAGAGCGAGTGTTCTGGGGATGGGCGTTGCCGTCATGACCAGGACATCCGGTTCGCCGGCATTGGGCTTCTGCATCAGCCGGAAACGCTGCAAGACCCCAAAGCGATGCTGTTCATCGACCACCACCAATCCCAGCTTGGCGAAATCGACGCGCTCCTCGATTAGGGCATGGGTGCCAATCACCAGTTGTGCCTCGCCGCGCGCGATCATTCCGCGGTTGGAGCGTTTGCGGTCTTCGTCGAGCGACCCGGTCAGCAGAACCACTTTGTAGCGTTGCTGCGACCGTTCCAGCAGCTTGCGCGCTCCCAGGAAGTGTTGCGTAGCCAGGATCTCCGTGGGAGCCATCAGGGCCGCCTGGTAGCCGTTCTCGATGGCCACCAGCATGGCCTGCAGGGCAACGATGGTCTTTCCTGACCCCACATCGCCCTGCAGCAACCGCCGCATCGGCTCCGGCGACCGCATGTCGGCCACAATCTCGCCCAGGGCGGTCTTTTGTGCCTTAGTGGGGTGGAAGGGCAGCACCTGGCGGAGCGCGGACCGCACGGCTTCATTGGTTTCGAAGGGAATCCCTTGCCGCTGGCGAAACTTCTTGCGCTTCAACTCCAGGCCCAATTCAAGGTAGAAGAACTCTTCAAATATCAATCTTTTCTGTGCCGGCGTAGCCCAGGACTGGAGCTGGCTCATCGGCGTCCCCGCCTCGGGGAAGTGCGCGCAGCGCAGCGCATCCTCGCGGCTGGGCAGCTCTAACCGGCGGCAAAGCGCCTGGGGAAGGGTCTCTGGGATGCGGCCCTTCATCTCCTCCAGCACTCTCCACAGGATGCGCCGCTGCCAGCGCGAAGCCAGTTTGTTGCCCAGCGACTCGTAGACTGGGGTGATGCGGCCTACCTCCAGCAGCTTTGACTCCTCGTCGTCGTGGTCGTCGGGCAGCACTTCCACCTGTGGCTGGATCATTTTGAGATTACTGCTGCTGCGCGAAGCCTCCACCTTTCCGTATAGAGCCACCCATTGTCCGGCTTTGAAGCGGTCTTTCAGGTAGGTTCCGTGAAACCACATGCACTTGACCTTGCCCAGTCCTTGGCTCACGGTCATCTCAAAGATGGGCATGCGCCGCGTACGCATCAGGTTCATGGCGCGCACTTCCCCGATCAGGCTGGCCATCTCGCCCGGGACTAATTCCTCGATGGCTTGCGGGCGAAGGCGGTCCTCATAGCGGAAGGGAAGGTGGTAGAGCAGGTCTTCGACGGTGCTGATGCGCTTGTCCTGCAGGCTCTGGGCGATGCGCGGGCCGATGCCCTTGACGAACTGCAGGGACGTTTCCAGAGTCAGTGGCACATCAGTGATGCTATCAGCGGAGGCGAGCAGGGTGCGTGCCCGAGCCGCGTTCTATCTTTGCCCTAACCGGCTTAAACAGGTTGCGGAAACCTGATGTTTTTATGAGGGCACGACTTTATGAGGGCGCGACTTTACAGCTTGCCGAAGAACTCATGCTTTGTGTCAGGGCACGACTTTTAGTTGGGCCGTAAAACGATGCAAAATACGACAGGCTTTAGCCCCTGAGCTGTTTTGCTCCTACCCGAGCCCAGTAGGACCAGGACGGGTGCAAGGTTCGCGCCAGCGTACCTGGGTTGAAAATCACGGGGCGTAGCCCCTTCAACCGCGTTCGCTGAATCTCTGCCCTGCCTGCCCCGGCGTGCCGTGGGAGCTTCTCGAAGGGGACGTCTGAGAATTTGCCCAGAATTTAGCCCGGGTTCTCAAGCGTTCCTACGTCAGGTTGTCGGCGACCTGTACGGCGGTCCAGGCGTCTCGTAGAAGCCGCCTGGGAAACAGCTCCACGTGCTACCTGGCGGAAACAGCGTGCCGGCGCTTGTGGGCGGCAGCATCCAGCATGTAGACACACCGGGCGTCCATGTGCTCGGCCATTTGGAACACTCTATCGAGTTTGTCGTCCAGGGACGGTTTGCTTCCAGAACGAGGCAGAGAATAGTCACGCGAAGTCAAAGCAATTTTGTGTGTACTCATAATGAGTACTGGTATACGTCAGCCCGGGCGCACAGGAAATGCGCCAATCTCACTATTACCCGGCCACGAAGGGGGCAGCCCTCCTCCCCACCCGATCGCACCCCTGGTTACCCCAGAGGGGAGCCCCATAACCCGCCTCCGGTAGATGACGGCTATCTGCAACAAAACAGGTGGCAAATCGGCCCGGGCCCTGGGTTACCAAAGTGGCTGTGGCTCCCCAGCCTGTAAAATCGCCCGGTGACCGACTCCGCCCAGCGCTTCACTTTCAGCCAGCGGATTACCCTTGCGATTATTCCCCGGCTGGTGGCGCTGCTATTGCGGGCCCTCCATCGTACCCTGCGCTACGAGGTGGTCGTGGAGCCGGGGGCCGAGCCAGCCATACCGCCGGCTCTGCAGGTTTGGTGCTTCTGGCACCGCTGCCTCATTCCGTGTGCCTGTTATTTTCACGCCCGATTTAAGCCGGCGGTCCTGATCAGCCTGAGCTTTGACGGCGAGCTGATCGCGCGCACCATTGAACAGCTCGGTTTTCTGACCGCGCGAGGTTCCAGCACACGCTCCGGAGGCGCAGGCCTGTGGGCGTTGGCCAAGGCTGTTGAGCGAGGGCATCCAGCAGTCTTTACCGCGGACGGCCCACGCGGCCCGGTCTATAAGGTCAAGCCGGGTGCGGTCAAGCTGGCCCAGCTCACCGGCTACTCCATCGGCATCTTTTACGCGCATCCGGAGAAGGCCTGGATGCTGCGGTCCTGGGATCGTTTCCTCATCCCCAAGCCCTTCTCTCGCGTGGCCATCAGTTGGGGCCGGAACGTCGAAGTGCCACAGAGCGAAGATCCGCAGCTGCTCGAAGCCAAGCGGCTCGAGGTGGAGCTGGCCCTGGAACGCGCGCGCCTGAATGCCGAGCGGCACTTCGGTCAGGCGATGAACATGCAGTCCCCGTAGGAGAAGAAGCGATAACCCGCGTCAACCGCGTGACGATAAGCGGCCAGTGTCTTATCTTGCCCGGCAAAGGCGCTCACCAGCATCAGCAGTGTCGACTGGGGCAGATGAAAGTTGGTCAGGAGAGCTCCGACCACGTTCAGCCGGGAGCCCGGGGACAGGAAAATATTGGTCGTGCCGCTATGCGGCTCCATTCTGCCGATCTGGGCGCAGTGCTCCAGGGTCCGCACCGTTGTTGTGCCGGCAGCAACAACACGCCGGCCTTCGAGCATAGCCCGGTTGACTGCCTCGGCTGTTTCCGCAGGCAGGGAATACCTCTCCGTATGGAGGCGAATCTCAGATACGTCCGCTACGCGGACCGGCTGAAACGTACCCAATCCCACATGGAGTGTCAAGGAGGCAATGACGACACCACGCGCGCGGATGCGCTCCAGGACCTCGGGTGTGAAGTGCAGGCCTGCTGTCGGTGCGGCGACCGATCCGCGTTGACGCGCAAAGACTGTCTGGTAGCGCTCACGGTCGAGGGCCTGGTCCTGGCGATGAATGTATGGGGGGAGCGGGACATGTCCCAACTGCTCCAGCCGGGCGAAAAAATCATCCACTGGATTGAAGCGAAGAAGGCGTTCCCCGAACTCGCCGTCGGCGATGACCGTAGCCTGCAGTTGCGTTTCCGCCGTCGCAAATACCAACTCCTGGCCCACCGCCATCCTGCGCGCCGGCCGGGTCAGTGCCCGCCAGTCCCAGTCGCTTAGCTGCTCAGTCAGCAGCACTTCTACTTTGCCGGTGCTCCCCGTGCGCGCGCCAAACAGCCGGGCTGGGATCACCCGGCTGTCGTTCAACACCAGTACATCGCCCTCGCGAAGCAACTCGGGGAGCTGGTTAAACCACGAGTCCCGCCATGCTCCGTTCTCCCGGTTTAGGAGGAGCATGCGGCTTTCCCCGCGTTCGGCCGGCGGTTCTTGCGCGATCAGCTCTGGGGGAAGCTCGAAGTCGAAGTCGGAGACCAGCACAGATCCGATTGTATGAAAGCGACAACCTATCGCTTGGAGCGGTATTCTCAAGAGAGGGAGAGGAGGTCACTGTGGCGGCAACGACGCGCGTTCCTGTTGAGGTCTATCTGCGCTCCTCTTATGAACCTGACGCCGAGTATGTGGATGGAAAGATTGAGGAACGCCCGATGGGAGAACTCGATCACGCAGCCTGGCAAGAGGCGATTTCAGCTTGGTTTCGGCAGCATAGGGCGGAATGGGGTGTGCGCGCCCTGCCTGTATTGCGGGTTAAAGTGGCCGCCAACCGCTATCGTGTTCCCGATGTCACTGTGCTTGATCCCAGCCAGCCGAGAGAACAGGTCCTTACCCACCCGCCGCTCGCCGTCTTCGAGATTCTGTCCCCTGAAGATTCTCTGCAGCGGCTGAAGAGACGCCTGGAAGACTACCGCGTCATGGGGATCGCGGAGATCCGCGTCATCGACCCTCAACACAGCGCCTTCTATCGTTACGAAGATGGGCAGCTCCTGCGCAACGACACCTTCTCCCACGCGGGCAAGGAAATTGTCTTCGATATGAATCAAATCAAAGATCTGTTCGACGAGTAATGGCCTCGCCTATCCAACAAAAAAATCCCGAACCCAAGAAGCCCGTCTTCCTGCTAGACGCGATGTCGTTTATCTTTCGCGCCTATCATGCGATGCAGCGCCAGCGGCCCATGTCCACGCGCAACGGCGTGCCCACCGCGGCCACCTACGTCTTCGTCAACATGATCAACAAACTCCGCCGCGATTTTCAGCCGGAGTTCTTTGCCGCCGTCTTCGATGTGAGCGGAGCCGTCTTTCGCGATGAGCGGGCGCGCAGTATGGCCACCGTGCGCAAATGGAATATCAAAACCCAGACCTTTGACGAGATCGATTACGCCGGCTACAAGGCCAACCGCACCGAGATGCCTCCCGACCTGTCGCAGCAGTTGCCGTTCATTCGCCGGGCGCTAGAGGCCTTTCGCATCCCCATTCTGCAATCCGAGGGTTTCGAAGCCGACGATGTCATCGGCACGCTGGCACGTCAGGCGGCCGAGCAGGATCATGATGTCTTTGTCGTCTCGAATGATAAGGACATGCTGCAACTGGTCACCGGCCGCGTGAAGGTGCTCAATCCTGTCAAAGACAACCTCATTCTCGATCGCGATAAGGTCGTGGAAGTACTCGGGGTAGCACCGGAGCAAGTCATCGACGTGATGGCTCTGCGCGGAGATTCCATCGACAACATCCCGGGCGCGCCTGGCATTGGAGACAAGGGCTCGGTTGAATTGATCCAGCAATTCGGTAGCGTCGAAGCCGTCCTCGAACATGCTGCGGAGGTGAAACGCAAGACCTACCGGGAATCGCTGCAGAACAACCGCGAGTCGGTGTTGCTCAGTAAAGAGTTGGTGACCATCCACTGCGAGGTGCCAGTCGAGCTCGACCTGGAACAAATGCGCACCCAGGCGCCGGACGTGAGCGCATGCCGCGCCCTTTTCAACGAGCTCGAATTCACCACCATGCTCAAGGAGCTGGCGCCTGACGAGCAGGCGACGCCGCTCGCCATCGTCCACGATCCGCCGCCTGAAGAGATCGATCGTTTCGTTGAGCTGGCGCGCGGCAAAGGCTTCGCATTGGCATTCGACACTACCCTCCTTGAAATCGCATCGGAACAGGTGGCTGAGGAGGAAGGGGAGGCTATCGAGGAGGAAGAGCCGCAGCTGAAAAACATGTCGCTGCTCGGTCTGTTCGATGCTCCAGCCGAGCAGGCTGAACCCACGCCCCAATCGCTAAAGATAGCCGTCTCCGCTGAGCCGGGCCGGGTGCTCGTGATTTTCTTGGATCCGGCCGTCGATAGTCGCGCTCCCGAGTTTCTTTGCAGCCTTTTGTCCGATGAGCAAACGCCGAAATCGGTCCACGACCTCAAAGCAGCGCTGCGCATTCTTGATCGCCATGGGGCGAGCCATGGTCTACGGCTGGCTGGGCCAATCGATGATGTGATGCTCTACTCCTACCTCATCAATCCGACCCACGCTATCCATCGCCTCAGCGATGTGGCCGCGCGCTTCACCACCCGGGCGTTGCCGGAATCAGGGGATGAGCTTTTACCTGCGTCGGCGCACGCCATCCACACTCTTGCTCCGCTGTTAAAAGAGGACGTGCAATCGCTGGGCACCGGTGACGTGTATCGTGACATCGATCTCCCCCTGGTTCCTGTCCTATTAAGCATGGAAGAGGCAGGGGTGCGCATCGAGCGTGCGGTTCTCTCCGCCATGGGTGACCGCTTGACGGTGGAGATGCACCGCGTCAGCGAGCAGATCTTCGAAGGCTCCGGCCATCGCTTCAACATCAATTCGCCTAAGCAGCTGGGCGATGTGTTGTTCAACAAAATGCACCTGCCCAAGCCACTCAAGTATGGCAAGGGCAAGGTGGTTTCCACGGCCGTGGATGTGCTCGAGGAGCTGGCGGAGCATAATGAGGTTCCGCGCCAGGTGCTGCAGTACCGCCAGCTGGCCAAGCTCAAGTCCAACTACATTGATTCCCTGCCCTTGCTGGCCGATACCGAAGGGCGTGTTCACACCACGTTCAACCAGGTAGGCACCGCCACCGGGCGTCTCTCTTCCACCAACCCGAATCTGCAGAACATTCCCATCAAGACGGAGCTAGGCCGCGAGATTCGCGCGGCTTTCATCGCGGCGCCCGGAAATGTGCTCATCTCCGCTGACTATTCGCAGATCGAACTTCGCCTGATGGCGCATTACTCCGAAGATCCGTTGCTGGTGCGCGCCTTTGCCGAAGGCCAGGACATTCATACCCTGACCGCCGCGGAAGTATTCGGCGTGGCCGCCGAGGGGATGGACAAGCAGACACGCGATCGCGCCAAGGCGGTTAATTTCGGAATCGTCTATGGCATCTCGCCTTTTGGATTGGCCGCGCAACTGGGCATCGAGCAAAACGTAGCCAGGCTGTACATCGAAACCTACTTCGCGCGATACAGCGGCGTGCGCCGCTACATCGATCAGTTGCTAGAGGAGACGCGCCGGGAGCAGCGGGTGCGCACCCTATTCGGCCGCGTTCGTCCGATACCCGATATGCAAAGCCGCAACGCCAACCTGCGCGGCTTTGCCGAACGCACCGCGGTCAATACACCGCTCCAGGGAACAGCAGCGGACCTGATCAAAATTGCCATGATCCGTATCGACCGCCGACTCAAGGAAGAAAAGCTGCAGACGAAAATGACGCTCCAGGTGCACGACGAACTCCTCTTCGACGTGCCCAAGAAGGAAGTGGACCAGATTAAGGAACTGGTGCGTCATGAAATGGAAACAGTGATAGACCTAAAAGTCCCGATCGTGGTCGACTGCGGAGCCGGACCCAACTGGCGCGACCTGAAGTAAGAATCTCTCGATTCATTACACCCGCCGAGGGAAACCGGGAGTCGGTGTGAGAACCCACAGCTCCTACCATACCGGCAACAAATGCTGGGTGCCCCATTCAAGCCGTTCTCTGGCTTGAGTGGGATAAAACGGCTCTCGATGTGCCACTTCTCATGCCTAAAATACCTCATCTCTGAGGTGCTTTTCTGCGGATAGGGCTCTTAGAGTCTCCGTGAGAACTCCCTTCACCTACCCGGCCCTGTCCGGGGTCGGAGAGACCAGTAACCTTCCTCGGTTTTTTTCTCTTGTGCCGGCGTGGCAACGGGAATGGGCACATCGAGACCCGTTATCCCACTCAAGCCAAAGAACGGCTTGAATGGGGCACCCAGCACTTGTTGCCGGTGTAGCAGGAGCGACGGGATTGTTCACGTCGCCCAACAGATCCACGACTTCTTTACGGCGTCTTATTGCTCAAACTACCTGGCGCCTCATGAATGTGGTGGATGACGATCGTGTCCCCCTTGAACTCCACCTTGTCGTAATCCCGGCCCGTGCTCTCCACATAGCACCCGCAGTCCGTGTTTGCGTGATGGGCCTGCTCGATGCCCTCAGTCGTGCCCTGCAGGGCCGCCTTGGCATGGATCAGCTTGTCCTGGGCGTCGGCTACGGCCTTGTTCGCATCGGCCAGCGCCTTCACTTCAGCAGGCGTGAGCTGCTCCGTCCGCTCCGCAGGCACAGCTTTATCGGGCGCGGCAGCGGGTGCCAGCCCGGGATCTTGTGGCTGCATGAGGGCGAGCAAAAGAATTGCGGTGATCATAGCTCTCTCCTCCTTTGATGATAACGGTTCTTCAAACCCCTATTTCTACCCGGATCGCCTGGGCGATGCGCTCCGCATGCTCGCGCATCTGCTGCTCCGATTCAGCTTCGATCATCACCCGCGCCAATGCCTCCGTGCCGGAATAGCGCACTACCACCCGCCCATTGCCATGCAGATCCGTCTCCGCCTGCTGGATGCTCTCCATCACCGCGGGAATCTGCTCCAGCGGCCGTTTTTCCCGCACCCGCACATTGACGATTACCTGCGGAAAGACGCGCAGATCGCTGAGCAGTTCATGGAGCGGCTTGCCGGATCGCGCCAGGGTATCGAGCAACACCAGCGCTGTCAGCAGTCCGTCGCCGGTGGTGCTGCGGCGCGGAAAGAGAATATGGCCCGATTGCTCGCCGCCCAGGCTGGCCTGGTGCTTCTGCATCATCTCCAGAACATACTTGTCACCCACAGGAGCGCGCAGCATGCGGATACCGCTGCTGCGCAATGCCGCTTCCAGGCCCATGTTCGACATGGTCGTCGCCACCACCACATCGCCGGCAAGCTCACCTTTGGCCTGCATATCGCGGGCCGCCACCAGCATCACTCCGTCCCCGTTGACCACCCGTCCGTGGGCATCCGCGAACAACGCGCGGTCGGCGTCCCCATCCAAGGTGATCCCCAGGTCGGCGCCCAGCGCCTTGGTCTCCCGCGCCACTACTTCGGGGTGCAGGGCGCCGCAGTTTTCGTTGATATTGCGCCCGTTGGGGGTCACATGCGTCAGGTGGATCTCGCCCCCAAGGGAGGTAAAAAGCTCTGACGCGATCACTGCCGCTGCCCCGTTCGCGCAATCGATCACGATCTTCCTGCCGTTCAGGTTCAGCTGCGGAACCACGTTGCGCAGAAAGACCTCATATTCTTCGCGAAACTCCTTGTTTGCCGGGGGTGGGCGCTCAGCTCCTTGAGGCCGGCCGGAGGTGAGTCCTTGAGCCGGCTAAAGATTTCCCCCTCGATGGCCATCTCGGTAGCGTCAGGCAGCTTGTAACCATCGCCGCCAAACACCTTGATCCCGTTGTCCTGCCAGGGGTTGTGGGAGGCGGAAATCACCACCCCTGCGGCCAGCCCATGTTTGCGCGTCAGGTAGGCCACGCCGGGCGTGGTGATGACGCCGGCGTTCAACACCTCCGCGCCTCCGCGGCATAAACCGGCGGAGATGACCGCGGAGATCCAGGGGCTGGATTCGCGCGTGTCCGACCCCAGCAGCACCCGAGGCTGGGGATAAAGACTCTTCAGGGAGGAGGCCAGCGCAAGTCCGGTGGCGAAAATGGTGGGTGGGTCCAAGGGCGCCTCGCCGGCTACCGCGCGGATACCGTCCGTTCCAAAAAGTTTTCTCATGGTTTCGTTGGGGATGACTTCCTTTCCAGCACCCGGCTGGTTAGCGTGCTGTGGGCGAACCGTGTGGTGATCAGTCCGCCGTCGGGAGCAGCACGCTGCCTCCCGGATCAGGGCCCCCGTCTCATCGAAGACCAGGGCATAACCGCGATTGAGAACCGCCAGAGGAGACAGAGTCTGCAGCCGCCCCTCCGCACTTGCGTGCCTGGAGCGCACCACGCTGCAGCAGTGACTCTTGTGCCCGCCCTATCCGTCCGTCCAGCGCCGCGAGCCGCTCCCGCACCATACGCATGCGGTGGCTTACATCTTGACGCAACAGCCTGGCCTCCAGCTTCTGCAACCTTTCCGTCATGCTGCGGCTTTGCCGGTGCCAGGCGGCGTCCAGCTGGTACTGCAGCTCATCCACCCGCTGCTGCCGCCGCGCCAGGGCATTGCGCATGCGCGCGAAGGCCGCCGGAGCGGAGAGCCGGGCAAAGCGTTCCTGGGCGCGCATAAGCAGATAGCGGCAGGCGTGGGTTAGGCGCCGGTGCAGCTGTTCCAGGCGTTCCTCCACTTTATGTTGCGCTTCGGTCAGCAATTCTGCCGCGGCGGAGGGAGTGGGCGCACGCAGGTCGGCGACAAAATCGGCGATGGTGAAATCGGTCTCGTGGCCGATTGCGGAGACTACCGGCAACTGCGACTTGGCAATCGCCCTGGCCAGCAACTCGCTGTTGAAGGGAGCCAGATCCTCGAGCGATCCCCCGCCGCGGGCTACCACAATCACGTCCACGGTCCGCGACTGGTTAAAAAACGCGATGCCCGCCGCAATTTCCAACGCCGCCGTCTCGCCCTGCACTGCCGAGGGGTAGAGCTGCACGTGAAGCGCCAGGTGTCTGCGTCCAGCCACGTTGAGAAAGTCGCGAATCACTGCCCCCGTGGGAGACGTGATGATCCCAATGCAGTGGGGGAAGGCGGGGAGGGGCTGCTTGCGCTCGGGCGCGAACAGGCCTTCCTTTTGCAGCCTGGCTTTCAACTGTTCGAAGGCGATCTGCAAGGAGCCTGCGCCTACCGGCTCGACGAATTCCGCCACCAGCTGCATCTGGCCGCGCTGCTCGTACACCGAAACCCGCCCACGCACCAGGATTTGCAAGCCATCTTCCAGCTTGAAGCGCAGCAGCATTGCCTGCCGGCGAAAGAGCACCGCCGGCAGCTGGGCATCGCCATCTTTCAGGGTAAAGTAAACGTGGCCGGAGGGAGCGGGGCGAAAGTTGGAAACTTCCCCCTCTACCCACACATCCGCGTACTCGCGCTCGATGTGGTTTCTTACTTCGCCGACCAACTGGCCGACCCGCCACACCCGCCGGAGGTTGGCTACCGGGGCCTCCGGGAAAACCAGCCCCAGCTGGTTCAATGATTCCTCCGGATTGGGCACCGATGCCTCCAACAAACGTCGAGTCTACACGCCGCGCAGTCCAGCCGAAAAGCCGACGCCACCGGTTCGCCAACACTCCACAGGTTGCACAAAAGCCCGGCCATTAAAGGGTACGGGCTTCAGGGGCGGAGGAAAAACACCGGGCACGACGGCAGTACCTCAAGGGCTAAAGCCCTCATCAGGCGCGCGTTTACGGCCCGACTAAAGTCGTGCCCTGACACAAAACATGAGCCCTTCCACAGCCCATTCATCCTCGTCGATTACCAACAAGTCCGGGCTCTCGAAACTCATTTTGGTACAAGGGTGCCAACTTCAGAGCTTTCCGAAAAACTCCTGTTTCCTGCGAACAACCGACCTTAGAACTTGCCCTAAAACTCCTGTTTCGTGTCAGGAACTGACCTCAGAGCTTGCCGAGAAACTCCCGTTTCGTGCCAGGAACCGACCTCAGAGCTTCCCTAAAACTCCTGTTTCGTGTCAGGAATCGACTTTAGAGATTGCAGAAGAACTCCTGTTTTGTGTCAGGGCACGACTTTAGTCGGGCCGTATCGTTGCGGCTTGTGAGGGCCTCACCGGCGAAATCGGGAGAGCAAATAGAAGACCAGGGACAGCAAGACGCTCAACAAAATCGACGTTCCCAACGGGAAATAAACGGAAAGGTTCTTCCCCCGGTAGGCAATGTCTCCCGGAAGCCGGCCCAGCGGGAAGCCCGTGCGCCCCAAAAGCAACAGCAAGCCGCCGGCGACGAGCAGCACCAATCCGACACCGATGAGCAGCCGGCCCAGGTCGTTCATGCTTCCATTCTAGACAGGTGGTTTGGGTCCGCGGTCGATCAGCTGGGTCAGCTCCGCCAGCAGGACTTGCAGCCGTTCAATCTCCGCTTTGTCGGGCGGCGTCGATTGGCCAAAGAGCAACTCCGCTTCTCGGGCCAGATCGGTACCTCGGGGCAGGCCAAATGTGCCCAGCACGCCAGCCAGCTTATGGGCTGAATCCACCGCGCGAAGCTTGGTCGCCGCATCCAGCCGATTGTCGTTCCATAGCTCCCCGGCACTCTGCAGCAACTGGGCACGCTCCGCGACCGTGTGCCGGCTCCGCTCCCAAAGGGCGGAGATCATGCTTTGCATCTTTTGCTCTTGCGTCTGCTCGTCCGGGGGTACACGGTCTCGGTTGGTCAAGGGATCAGTCGCCTTCTTTCCAGCCTAACGCCGCGGAAATCTGCCGCGCCAGGGTAAGAGGATCAAAGGGCTTAAACAGGGTCGCCGCCACGCCCATTTCGGCAAATCTACGCTGATCCGGGCCTTGCACTTTCGCTGTCAGCAGCAACACCGGGATATGAGAGGTGGTCCCGCCGGCCTTGAGCTTCAGCAGCGTCGTGGGTCCGTCCATCTCCGGCATCATGACGTCCAAGAGAATCGCGTCCGGTTGCTCCGCGCTGGCGCGTTCGATCCCTTGCTTGCCGGAGTTCGCCAGCACGACGTCCCACCCCGCTACGGTTTCCAGGCTCATGGCGGCCACCTGGCGGATGTCGTCTTCGTCGTCGATGATGAGGATGCGGCGTGTCATATGAGTTTCGGGTCCCCGGATTTCCTGTGGAGCTCGTTGGAATCAATAAACCTCATGCGGCTTTCCGTGAAGAAAGCCGCGTACAGGAAATCCGGGTCCGTAGAGGTTTTAAACACTGGGAGAAGCGGTCCCATCCCATCCCAGCGGTACTTCTGTACCGTCGTTTGGCTGGCGCAGCATGGATAGCACCAGCGTCTCCACATCCTGAGGCTGCACGCGCGCCTTGGTGAGGAACTCTGTATTCCCCAGCCGCAGCTTCTTGCGTTCGCCCTCGCTCAGGTCCTGGGCGGAATAGACCACCAAAGGCAGATTTTTCATGTCCTGTTGCTGGCGCAGCCAGTCGACCAGTCCAAACCCATCGCCGTCAGGCAGGGCGATGTCGAGGATAACCAGGTCCGGTCGCGATGAAACGCACAACTCCATCGCTTTGCGCTGCGTGGAGGCATGATGCACCTGGATGCCCGCACGTTCGAACGTTGCCAGGATCACCTTGGCCAAGTCCGCATCATCCTCTACCAGTAACACACGAGAGGGTTCCCGTTCCACCCGCAGGACCTTGGACAGGGCGGCCAACATCGACTCCGTCTCCAGGGGTTGTTCCAGCCAGGCGTCCGCGGATTTTTCCACTTCGGGATCATTCATTGCGCCAAAGGCGCTCAGCACTACCACTGGAATCGCCGCCGTGCGCTCATCGTCGCGCAGCAGGTGCAGGGTCTCCCAACCGTGCAGGCTGGGTAGGCTCATATCCAGCAGGATGGCCTGGATGGGGGTCTGCCGGGCCACCACTACCGCTTCATCGCCAGTGGACGCCTCGAGGACGGAATAGCCATGCTGCCGCAGGCTTTCCACCAATTCCGCCCGGGTCTTGGGGTTCTCATCGCAGACTAGAACAGAAGTAGAGTTGAGCACGGGAGAGGCCGAACTGCCTCCCTGGCGCGATTGCTCGTTGTCCCGGGTGACCGTGGGCAGGAACATGCGGAAAGTGGACCCGCGGTCGTCATTCCGTTCTGCCCAAATGCGCCCGCCGTGTTGCATAACGATGGTGCGGCAGATGGCGAGGCCCAGACCGGTTCCGCCCTTCTGCCTGGCATCCGAGGCATCGACCTGCTGAAAGCGGTCGAAAATCGATTCCAGCTTGTCCTTCGGGATGCCGCGTCCGTTATCTCTCACGCTGATGGTGACCCCATCGAGCAGCCGTTCAATGGAGACAGTAACCTGCGACTGGGGTGGGGAGAATTTGATCGCATTGCTTAGCAGGTTGGTCATCACCTGTTGCAACCGGTCCGGATCCACTTCCACCAGCGCCGGCCCGGCTTCCAACAGCATTTGAACCTTGGCTGCGTCCGCCATTGGGGTCATGGCGTCGATCGCCTGCTTCGCCAGATCTTCCAGGTCGCAGTTGCGATAGGTGAGCGGCGCCCGGCCCGACTGCATGCGCTCCAGATCGAGGATGTCGTTGATCAGGCGGACCAGCCGGTCGGAGTTGGTGACCGCGATACGGAGCAGGTTCGATGCCTTCTCTCCCATTTCGCCCAACAAGCCCGTCGCCAGCAGACCCAGAGATCCTCGAATGGAGGTGAGAGGCGTGCGCAGTTCGTGGCTTACCGTAGAGACGAACTCATCCTTCATGCGATCCAGCGCGTAACGCTGGCTGATATCGCGGAAGCTCAGCACGCTACCCACGGCCACGTTGTGCTCGACCATCGGCGTTACCGAGAACTCCACCGGGAAGGAAGCGCCATTCTTGCGGTAGAAGACATCTTGCCCGCTGGTACCCTCACGCACCAGGAACGCCCGGCCGGTACGGCATTGGTCGGAACACTTTTCCAGCCCTTTACGCTCCTCATGTACCACTGAGTGCACCGTGCGCCCGATGAGATCGAAGGCGTGGGCGCCCATCATGTTGGCAGCAGCCGGGTTTACAAAGACGATGCGGCCGGCCGAATCGGTCCCGAAGATGCCGTCCGCCACCGAGTTGAGGATCGACTCCTTCTGCCGGTTCAATTCTTCCAGTCGGCTCTCTTGTGCCGAGCGCGCCATGAATTGCCCAATGGAGGCGCAAACCGTTTCCACCGTCGCCATCATTTCGCTGTCTTCGCGCTGCTTCTGGCGGCTGAAGAACTCGACCACGGCGATCACCTGGTTGCCCACGCGGACCGGTACGCCCCAGCCAGTGACCAGGCCATCCGCCTTGGCGGAGGTAGCACGCAGAAAATTGCTGTCTTCCTGCAGGTCTTCGATCCAGCAGGGGCTTTCGGCTTCCCAGATCTTGCCGGGCAGGTCCTTGCCCTTTTGCAGCACGCGTCCGATGCTGTCGCGGTGAAACTCGGCGCAGGCCCGGTCCGGCGGAAACCAGCCGGCGAGGTAGCGGGTGTGATGGTCGCTGCTCACGAACCACAGGCCTGCCATATCGAAGCCCAGGTTGGTTCCCAGCGACTCGAGCATGGCCGGCAGGGCCTCGTCGGAGGTAGTGGACTCGCCCACCACCTGGCTGACGGCGAGCTGCATGGCCAATCTACGTTCGCGCTGATACTGGGCGGTGACATCGCGGAAGATGCAGCGTACCGACATCGGTTCGCCCCGGTCCTGGCGGCAGCTCAGGCTGGCTTCCAGCTCGCGTACCATCCCATTGGAATCCTGCACTCGCAGATTGGCGCGATCGATACGCTCGCCGTGCAAGGCCCGGTCAAACAGGGCTGCGGCATCGTTTTGCATCTCCGGCGGGAAGGCGGCCTCGAAACTGATCAGGCTCTCAAAGGCGGCCGCGCTCTTGCCGAAGCAGGTCTGCCATGCCGGGTTGACGTACAGATACTTGGCTCGCGGGCTCAGGGTGGCAATCATTTCCTGCGAGTTGTCGAACAGGTCGCGGTACCGCTCTTCACTCTCACGCAGCGCATGCTCAGCGCGCTTGGTTGCTGTCAGGTCGGTGGCGATTGCCAGCAATCCGGTCAGCGCACCCTCCGCGTTCCTAACCGCGGAGAGGTAAACCATGGCGGGGAAGGTGGTCCCATCCTTGCGCCGGCACAGAATCTCAAAACCCCTTACCCGGCTGACCGGGAAGCTGGTGACGTACTGCACGTAGTGCTTCAATTCCGGCGAGACGCTGTCCAGGTCGATGGCCGGGGACCTATCCAGGCGGGAAACCAGCAGCTGGCCTACCCGCTCCAGCTCCCCTTCGGGGAAGAGATCATGGGCGTTCAGCTGGCCCACCACTTCGTGGAAGCGGTAGCCGAGCATCCGCTCGGCGGCGGGATTGAAAATAAGCAGGTTGCCTTCGAGGTCGGTGGCCAGAATCATCGGGCCGGCGGAGTCCAGGATGCTTCGCTGCAGCTGGGCTACTTGTTGCACCTGCCATTCCGCTTCATCCTGGCGGGAGGCATCCAGAAAGCTGTGCACGCACAGGGCGATCAGCAGCACCTGGGCACAGGCCCACATGATCACGGCGGCAGAGAAGGTGCCGCCTCGGCCCAACAACAGGACGAGTCCGCCATAGGCGGATAGCAGCAGCGCAACCGCGAAAAGTATGGTGGAGGGTAGCCTATCTCGAAGCCAGGTCACTCTTGCTCGATCGATGCGGGTCTAATTAATGAGCTCTCGCCAAGTCAGTCGTCAAGCGTATGAGACGATACCGGCCCATGCTAAAACGTTAACTATCCGCAGTATAGGCAACTCGCGTTGGCCTATACAGTGCCTAAGAGTAGTCCACGCAACACGGAAGAAGAACTCGCGCATCTCCAACGGGTCGGATCGGGGGAAAACCGCAGTGGATAAGCAGCGCGTTCCATAGTGTGATGTCGCGGACGCACTGGCTTTTCTTCGAGAAAATTAACCGCGATGAAACGGAATTACGTTGGCACGGCTCTGTACCAATTTATCTGACATGGCCGACATACGGCCGAGAGACCAAAACCCTAGAAAAAGCGCAACATAGCTAAAACCGGCTACACCGAGTAGAAGAGACACTGCGAACCCCCAAATAGCGAAAGAAACCGTATTAGGGGGATGCCTCGAAGTATACCGATTTTGTAACGCAACCTTAAGAAAAATAGCGGTTTCCGCTGCCACTTTAGTACCACGGAAGCCCCACTATTAGTGCGGACAGTCGGTGCGTCGCCTTAGGACGGGTGAACCTCAAAGGTTACCCTCCCGGGCTAGGCCGTAACCGGCTCCAAAAGGCGGGACCAGCGGCGCTGCTTTCGCTCTGTATATGCTTTCTTATGATAGGCATAGCCGGTGATCAGCGGGAGCGCGAGGGTGGCCTCGCTAAACACCATCTGCTCGTACGTGGTGTCGACCTTGCCCCAGGAGCTTGCTTCTTTCAATGTGCTCGAGGAAAGAGCACCGTCGCGCACGTCAGCCACCGTGATCTGGATGGCGTATTTGTGCATGGGCGCGTCCACTCCCAGGATCTCCGCCGAGACCACAATGTCCTGGGCAAAGTTCTTGGGCACGCCGCCCCCGATCATGAGCAGCCCGGTGGTCGGATTGGCGATCTTCAACTGGGTTAACTCGTAGAAATCCTTGACCGAGTCGATCGAGACCTTGGGTTTGTCCCCACGTTCATGCTGGTGGGCCACCAGTCCAAAACCCGCCGAACAGTCGCTGAAAGCGGGAACGAAGATCGGCACGTCCATCTGGTAGGCGGCGTAAATGATGCTGTCGACTCCCCCCTTCGCCGGGGTTTTACCCTGCTTCTCCAGGTAAGCACCCATCTCGCGGATAAACTCACGCGAGCTGTAGGGGCGGGGAACCAGAGAATCGGCGACGACCTTGCAGGTTTCGTCACAAAGGCGGAGTTCTTCCTCGTCGATGAGGGTGTCGTAGATGCGATCGATCATCAATTCGCGCAAGGTGGCGTCTTCCGTCCCCTGGCGGTAAAGGTCGTCGGCGATCCAGTGCTTGTATCCCAGCGCCTCGAAGAAATCCTGATCGATCATGTTGGCGCCGGTCGAAACCACGGCATCGACCATGTTATTGCGCAGCAGGTCGATAAAAATCTGCTTCAACCCGGCGCTGATCAACGATCCGGCGAGGCAGAGAATCACTCCGCAGTCCTGGTCGCGCAGCATGCGCTCGTAGATGGCAGCTGCCCGGGCAAGGTCACGGGAGCTGTAAGCCATGGACTGCATGGCATCCACCAGCGGCACCACGTTGTGCTGCTTGATGTCGATGTGCTGGATTGGCGAGATCAAAAGCTCTTTTTTCGTAGGCATAGCATCTCCAAGGATAGCAAAGCGGAAGTGGCTTTCGAAGCCGGTTCGGAGCTAAATTCGGCCATCGAGGGCCGGCAGCAGCTTCCATAGCAGGGCCGTCAACTGCGCCTGCACGCGCGCGCCCGTCTCCATCACCTCCTGGTGATTGATCGGCTGTTCGAGGATGCCGGCAGCCATATTGGTGACGCAGGAGATGCCGAGCACCTCGAGGCCCATATGACGGGCAACGATCACCTCATGCACCGTGGACATGCCAACCAGGTCTGCTCCCAGGCTGCGGAAGGCCCTGATCTCGGCCGGCGTTTCAAAGCTGGGTCCGGAGACTGCCAGGTAGACGCCCTCGGCAAACTCCCCAGCCGAATGGGCCAGCTGGCGCAGCCGCTTCGCATAGGCATTCGTCATATCGAAGAAACGTGGTCCGAAACGTTCGTCGTTCGGCCCAGCAACGGGATTTCGGCCGGTAAGGTTGATGTGGTCGGACAGCAGCACCAGTTGGCCTTGTTGGAGATCGAGGCGAACGCCGCCGGCGGCATTAGTGACCACCAGGGTGGTTATACCCAGCCGCCCCAGCACGCGCGCGGGAAACGTGACTTCCTCCGGCGAGTATCCCTCGTATCCGTGGACACGACCCTGCATCACCGCGACGGGTGTTCCGGCTGCAGTCCCCACGACGAGGCGGCCGCTATGGCCCTCTACCGTCGGCCGCGGGAAATGCGGAATCTCAGTGTAGGGAATCGAGACCGCCTGCTCGATCCGCTCCGCGAACGAACCCAGCCCTGAGCCGAGCACGATGGCCACGCGTGGCTTGACCGCAATGCGCTCGCGGATAAAGGCCGCCGCCTCCTCCGCCCTCTCAAAAATTCGCTGAGCCAAAAGCATCCCTCCTGGTGAACCACAGGGTCTCTTCGTTCCACGACGCTTTGATGCTTTGTATCAGGGCCCGACTTTTGTCGGGCCGTAGCGGACTGAACGAAAATTGGGCTTCAGCCCCTGCTACGGGCCAATCCTGCACAAAATGCTTGCCGGCAGGGGCTAAAGCCCAGATCTTGTTGGACCTCAATGGCCCGACTAGTCGTGCCCTGATACAAAGCATCAAAGCAGTCGCGGAGTGGAGAGACCTGCGGCTTCTCTCCCTACCGCAGCAAAACGCTGACAATCGCCGCCGACATGAGGTTAGCCATGGTTCCCGCCAACATTGCGCGCAATCCCAAGCGCGCCAGATCGTTCCGGCGGTTTGGCGCCAGAGCCCCAATGCCGCCGATCTGCATCCCGATGGAGCTAAAGTTGGCAAACCCGCATAAGGCAAAGGTGGCGATGGTAAAGGAACGGAAGTCGAGCGTAGACTTCTGCGCGCCCAGCAGCGCATAGGCCACCAGTTCATTGGTCACCGTGCGCGTGCCGAGAAGATTGCCGACCTGGTGCGCGCTGTGCCAAGGGATGCCGATCAACCAAGCGATGGGAGCGAAGACGAATCCCAGGATCACATTCAAGCTCGAAGGAAAGGGAACATGGTGGCCGCCCAACCAATTGTGGATACCTCCCAGCATCCCATTCAGCAACCCGATCAGCGCCAGAAACGAGATCAGCATGATGCCCACGTTGAAGGCCAGCTTACCCCCGTCGATGGTTCCGCGAGCAATCGCGCCCAGCAGGTTCTCGTTGGCGTGTTCTTCGTTGATGGGCATCGTCACCCGGCCCAAAGTGGCAGGAGTGTGCGTCTCCGGCACCAGCATCTTGGCGATCAGCACCGTGCCCGGCGCTGTCATGATCACCGCGGCCAGCAGATGTTTCGCCTCGATCCCGTAGAGAATGTAGGCGGCCATGATGCCGCCGGAGACGTGCGCCATCCCGCTGGTCATGATGGTCATCAGCTCCGACTGCGTCGCTCCGGGCAGGAACGGCCGAATGCTCAGCGGGGCCTCTGTCTGTCCCATGAAGATGCTGGCCGCCACGTTGAGCGACTCGGCGCCGCTGATGCGCATGGTGATTTGCATCAACCGAGCCATGGCCTTGATCACAATCTGCATGATGCCCAGGTGATACAGCACAGCGAAAAAGGCGGAGATGAAAATGATGGTGGGCAAAACCTGGAAAGCAATGATCAGCCCAAAGGAGGAGTGCTGCTTGCCCAAATCGCCGAAGACGAATCCGGAGCCGACGAAGGCATAGGCCAGCATTCGGTTTACCGCGTCGCCGGCCGCAGCCAGGGCCCGCTCCCCGGCGTCAAAGCGCAACACTAGAACCGCGAAGATCCACTGTAGTCCGAGTCCCCAGACCGCCGTCTGCCAGCGGATGGCCTTGCGATTGGTCGAGAGCAGCCACGCCACCGAGAGGATTACCACCAACCCCAGCAAGCCGGTCAATCGTCCCAAGCGCTTCTCCTTACCTGCCGGTTTGCAGCTTGAAACGGTGGGGGAAGACCTCTTCGAAGCGATAGTCCTCCCAATCCGAGTGGCCGCGAAAGATGACCCGCGAAGCAGGCAGCATGAACTCACTCAATACCTGCAAACAAGCTCCGCACGGAGGACTAGCGGTCTGGTTGAGGTTAGTGATGGCGCAGGCGAGCACGCGCATCTCCGGCCCGTGTTCGGCAACGGCGCGAACCACCGCGGACCGTTCTGCACAAATAGTCAAACCGTATGAACCGTTCTCCACATTGGCGCCGGTAACGATGGCTCCGTTCTGCAACAGCAATGCCGCGCCTACCCGAAACTTGGAATAGGGCGCGTATGCGTGGTCCGCCGCATCCGCCGCCTGTGTGGTCAACTGGCGCAGCATCTCCGGGGTAATTCCGTTCTCACCTGCTTGCATCGTCCCCTGAGCCTAATGGCACCCAGCCCGGCGACGCAACCAGGATGTTTCCAACCTTTGCCCTGCTACCAAACGCTGGGTGCCCCATAACCCCGATTTCCTGCAGCGGCAACAAATGTTGGGTGCCCCATTGCCCCAATTTCCCGCGGAGGCTTTTGGCGTTGATACACTCCATGCGCCTTTCCTTAATGAAAGGCGCACACGCTGGCCTCTCTAGCACAGCGTGGCAGGAAATCGGGGTCAAGCCGTTCTTTGGCTTGAGTGTGATATGCGAACCTTGACCGTTAGTTTTTGTAGGCCCAGCCATACGTTCTCTGGACTTTGGACGGACCGTTGAGGCTCGCTATTCCCACTCAAGCCAAAGAACGGCTTGAATGGGGCACCCAGCATTCGCTACTGGTAAAGGTTGCAACCCCCAGTTACGTCGGACGGAGCGGTACAACCTCCAAGCCCCTAACAGCTATCCTTAAAGCAGCACCCATGGCGGCCAAAAAGCAAACTCGACCAGCGGCAGCGGCCCCACCAGAAGACGTTCTGGCGCTCTTTCACCCGGTCACCGCGGCCTGGTTTCGCGCCGTCTTCGAGCAGCCGACAGCCCCGCAGAGGCTCGGGTGGCCGGCGATCGCACGTGGCGAAAGCACCCTGATTCTTGCTCCTACCGGTACCGGCAAGACCCTGACCGCGTTTCTCTGGTGCCTGGACCGCCTCATGTTGCACCGCAAGGCGACGGACACCGAAGGCTGCCGCGTCATCTATATCAGCCCGCTCAAAGCCCTGGCTGTGGACGTAGAACGCAACCTCCGCTCCCCGCTCGCAGGGATCGCGAATATGGCTCGCCAGGCGGGAGTCGATTTTCACCAGCCCGAGATAAGTATCCGTACCGGTGACACATCGCAAAAGGAGCGAAGCCGCTTCCGCCGCCATCCCGCCGAGATTCTCATCACCACGCCGGAGTCTCTCTACTTACTGCTAACCTCGGACGCCTCCACCAGCTTGCGCCAGGTGGACACCGTGATCATCGACGAGATCCACGCCGTCGTCCCCACCAAGCGCGGCGCGCACCTGGCCCTCTCGCTCGAGCGACTCGAAGCCATCACCGAGGGCCGCGTGCAGCGCATTGGTCTCTCCGCCACGCAGCGGCCGCTGGAAGAAGTAGCGCATTTCCTTGGCGGAGCGTCAGCAGAAACCGAACCGGCCACTGACCCACAGGACCATGACTCGGCCGTGATCCCGTATCGCCCGGTCACCATCGTCGATGCCAGTGAGCCCAAGAAGCTGGATCTACGCATTGAAGTTCCGGTGGAAGATATGGCGCGTATGGGACAGCAGGAGGAACTCCCCAGCGGTGCGGCCTCTCAGGGTCCCAAGCGGACATCCATCTGGGCGGCCATTCATCCCCGCCTGGTCGAGATCATCCGTCAGCGCCATTCCACCATCATCTTCGTCAACAGCCGGCGCATCGCCGAACGGCTGGCGGGCGCGATCAATGAACTGGCGGGCGAGCAACTGGCCCGCGCACACCACGGCTCCATCGCGGCCCCGCAGCGGGCGGAGATCGAAGAGCAGTTGAAGGCCGGGCGTTTGCGCGCCCTGGTCGCCACCTCTTCGCTCGAGCTCGGCATCGATATGGGCGCGGTCGACCTCGTGATCCAGATCGAGGCCCCACCTTCCGTAGCCAGCGCCATGCAACGCATAGGCCGGGCCGGGCACCAGGTGGGCGCAGCCAGCGAAGGCGTTATCTTTCCCAAGTATCGCGCCGACCTGGTCGCCTGCGCAGCAGTGACGAGCGCCATGCACGAAGGCCTGGTGGAATCCACCCGCTTCCTGCGCAACCCGCTCGATGTGCTGGCGCAGCAGATCGTCGCCATCGTGGCCCAACCTCCCTACCTTGCTGGGCTAGACCGCAAGCAGCAGCCGGTCCCGATGGTCGAGATCAGCGTCGAAGAAGTCTTCCGCCTGATACGCAGCGCAGCCCCCTTCAGCAGCCTCACTCGCGCCGCCTTCACGGGCGTGCTCGATCTGCTCGCCGGCCGCTATCCCTCGGACGAATTTGCCGACCTCAGGCCACGCATTACCTGGGACCGCGGCCGCGATACGCTGTCGCCGCGCGAGGGAGTCAAGATGCTGGCCATACTCAACGGTGGCACCATTCCCGATCGCGGCCTCTACGGCGTATTTCTCGCCGGGACGGAAGGCAAGTCGGTCCGCGTGGGAGAACTCGACGAAGAGATGGTCTTTGAAAGCCGGACCGGCGACACCTTTATCCTGGGCGCTTCCACCTGGCGCATCGACGAGATCACCCACGACCGGGTGCTGGTTTCACCCGCGCCGGGCCAACCGGGCAAGATGCCCTTCTGGCACGGGGACAACGCCGGCCGCCCGCTCGAGTTTGGCCGCCGCATCGGCCAACTGGTCCGCGAACTTCGCGAGATGCCCCGTAACGCCGCGTTGAGCCGGCTGACCCGTGAGCACGACCTCGATGCCCTGGCAGCGGAGAACCTTATCCGCTTTCTCGCTGACCAGGAAATTGCCACCACTGTAGTTCCAGATGACCGCACCATCGTTATCGAGCGCACGCGGGACGAAATGGGCGATTGGCGCGTCTGCGTACTCACCCCCTTCGGCAGCCGTATTCACGCACCCTGGGCTATGGCCATCACCGGCCGTATTCGTGCCAGTGGCGGCGCCGATGTGGAAGCGATGTGGGGTGACGATGGATTTGTGCTGCGCTTCCCGGACAGCGATGCGGCTCCGGACCCCGATCTGGTTCTTCTCGATGCGGAAGAGGTTACGGATCTGGTCCTGCGCCAGCTCAGCGGCACCGCGCTGTTTGCGGCGAAATTCCGCGAAAGTGCCGCGCGAGCGCTGCTTTTGCCGCGACGTCGCGCCCAGGGCCGCGCGCCGTTGTGGCAGCAACGCAAGCGAGCTTACGACTTGCTCTCCGTCGCCTCCCGTTATCCGTCATTCCCAATACTGCTGGAGGCGTACCGCGAGTGCATGCGCGACGTCTTCGATATGCCTGCGTTGCTGGAGACGCTCCGTGCTATTCGCCAGCGCAACGTGCGCGTGCATGTTGCCGACACCCGCACCCCTTCACCCTTTGCCTCGTCGCTGCTCTTCAGCTATGTGGCCAACTACATCTACGATGGCGATGCGCCGCTGGCCGAGCGCCGTGCACAGGCTCTCTCCATCGATCAGGAGCAATTGCGCGATTTGCTGGGCGATGCCGATCTGCGCGAGTTGCTGGACGCCGACGCCATCGGCGAAGTCGAAGAGCAGCTGCAGGGCCTGCTCGAAACCCAGCGCGTGCGCTCCGCCGACGGCATCCATGATCTGCTGCTACGCATCGGCGATCTCACGCGCGAAGAATTGCAACGCCGTCTTACCGACCCGGAACTAATGGAGCAATTGACCCGGCTGCTGCGCTCCCGCCGTCTTTTGGAGATCAAGATAGCCGGAGAAAAACGGCTGATCGCGGTCGAGGATGCGGCGCGCTATCGCGATGCATTGGGCATTCCCCTTCCGCCCGGCATCGCGCCGGCGTTGCTGCAGCCGGTGGCGGCTCCGGTGTTGGAACTGGTTCGCCGCTTCGCCCGGACTCATGGGCCCTTCACCCTGCGTGAAGTCAGCGCCCACTTCGCATTAGACGCGCCGCAGGTCGAGGCCGCTTTGCAGGCATTGCTGCTCGACGGTCGCATTCTGGAAGGGGGTTTCCGTCCCGGGGGCGTCTACCGTGAGTGGTGCGATGCCGAAGTTCTCCGCCTGATCCGGCGCAAGTCACTGGCCAAGCTGCGCCGCGAGGTAGAGCCCATCGAGCAGCAGGCCCTGGCTCGTTTGGCAACGCACTGGCAGGGTGTGTTGCAGCGCAGGCGCGGCCTCGATGCCTTGCTCGACACCATCGAGCATCTGCAGGGCGCTCCGCTGGCCGCCTCGCTTATCGAAACTTCGATTCTGCCGGCGCGACTCGTCAATTACACGCCCGGTAGCCTGGACACGTTGATTGCCGCGGGCGAAGTCGTCTGGTGCGGCCTCGATTCGCTGGGCGAGCATGACGGGCGCATCGGTTTGTTCCTGGCCGATAAGTTGAGAACGTTGTTGCCTCCGCGTGCCGCACCTCCGCCCGAAAACCCGTTGAGTCCTCGCGAAACAGCTCTGCTGGAGCAATTAGCCCGCAGCGGCGCCGCTTTCTTCGCCCAACTGCACGAGGCGGTATGCGGCGGATATCCAGGCGAGACGCTCGATGCGCTTTGGAGCCTGGTCTGGCGTGGCCTGGTGACCAATGACACCTTCCACGCCTTACGCGCGTATGTCGCGCGGCCCGCGGCCTCTTCGCGGCAGCCCAAGCGGCAGCACAATTTGCCCTCCTTCCGTTCCCGCCGTACGACTCCACCCAGCGCACAGGGACGTTGGAGCCTGGTCCCAGCATCGCTCGCCTCGCCGACGGAATGGAGCCACGCCTTCGCCCAGCAATTGCTCAATCGCTATGGTGTGCTCACTCGCGAGTCGGCTGCGACCGAGAATCTACCTGGAGGCTTCAGCGCCATTTACGACGTGCTCAAGGCCTTGGAGGAAAGCGGCCGCATACGCCGTGGTTATTTCGTGGCGGGTTTAGGTGCGACCCAGTTCGCTCTTCCCGCAGCGGTCGATTTGCTGCGTGGGCTGCGCAATGGGCCGCCGATGGAGAAGCCGGAGATGGTTATTCTCGCAGCCACCGATCCGGCCAACTTATACGGATCTGTCCTTCGCTGGCCAGCGCAAGGCGAGGAAGCGGTGGAGAGCGCCCCGCGCCAGCTCACCCGCAGTGTCGGCGCCAGCGTGCTTTTGCGCAACGGCGAATTGGTGGCATTTCTGCGCCGCAATCAGCCCAACCTGCAGGTCTTCCTCCCCGCCGATGAACCAGAGCGCTCGTCGACTGCGCGCGATCTGAGCGTCTTTCTCGCCTCACTGGCCCAGCAGGACATGGAGCGACGGGAAGACCAGCGCGGCGGCATGCTGATCTCGACCATCAACGGCCAGCCAGCGGCACTGCATTTCCTCGCCCCCTTCCTGCAGGATGCCGGCTTCCATCTGGCGCCGCTCGGCCTCAACTTTCGTCGTGTGTTGTTGCCCAACTCTCCTGCGCAGTCGTCGGGCATCGCCCCCAACGTTCAGTAGGAGGGTTCGTGCCTGAAGGCGATACCATCTTCCGCTCCGCTCGCGCTTTGCAGCAGGGCTTTGCCGGCCACAAAGTCACCCTGTTTGAAACTGCCTATGCGCCGCTGGCCAGCGTGCACGATCAAAGCCCGGTGACAGGCCGCATCATCGAACGAGTGGAATCGCGCGGCAAATGGCTGCTCATGCATCTCTCCGGCGATCTCATCCTGGCAACGCACATGCTGATGAGCGGCAGTTGGCACATCTACCGCATCGGGGAACGGTGGCACCGCGCGCGCAGCCACATGCGCGTCGTTTTGGGGACGGCTGAGTTGCTGGCCGTCGCCTTCGATGTTCCGGTCGCTCGCTTCTACACCGCGCGCACTCTGGAAAGGTTTGCCGGAGTCGCTGGACTGGGGCCGGATTTGCTGGGACCATCGTTTGCCGCCGATGAGGCCGCGGCGCGCCTGCTCGAGCATGGCGACGAAGAGGTAGGCAATGTGTTGTTGAACCAGCGAGTGATGGCCGGCATCGGCAACGTCTTCAAATCCGAGATTTGCTTTGCTTGCGGAGTAAATCCCTTCCGCAAGATCGCGAGCTTGCGCCCGCCGGAGATCGAGTGCCTGTTGGCAACCGCGCGCCGCTTTCTTTCCGCCAACGTCGCCGGGGGAGCAGGCGACACCATCGTGACCTACACCGGAGGCCGCCGCACCACGGATTCGACCGACCCTGCTGCGAGGCTCTGGGTCTACCACCGCAAAGGCTCCCAATGCCGCCGCTGCGGAACGACCATCCTCATGCGCAAACAAGGCGTCGGAGCCCGTTCCACCTTCTGGTGCCCGGAATGTCAAAAGCAATAAAGCTCACCCACAGCGACAATTTTTTTTTGACAAATTAGACCTTCGCGCTTGTATAAGCAGCCAATTTGCCTGGGAGTTGAAAAAATGAGCCCACAGATCGCAATGGGGCCGTCCTCCAAAGTGAGAACCCAAGCACACAAGACCCTAACCCCTGGACGGGTGCCCCAGGTTCGCCCCAGCGTACATGGGTTGAATACGATCCTTTCGAATGCTTTTAGTCCATCTTCGACGGTGTAATCGGTGGAATGAAAACTTTGGAAAGGCTTCGCCCATCTTGTTCAACCCAGGTACGCTGGGGCGAACCTGGGGCACCCGTCCAGGGGTTAGGGTCTTGTGTGCTTGAGTGGCTTTTCACGCACACTAGAGCTAGTACCGCTCGCGCCTTCGTTGTCAGGAAAGCGCATTCACGGTTACATTGACGCTAGTGCGGTTGCGAGGGATCGGGCTGCGCCGGGGGCTTGTTGTCGTCATCCCCTTTGCCACCGAAGAGCCTCCCGAAAAATCCCTTCTTTTTCTTTTTCTGACCGTCGGGAGGAGGCGGAGCCGGGCCCGGCTGGGTCGGAGCTGCTGCCGCCTGCGTGCCCACTTGTGGCGGCGGCAACGCCGGGGTCCCGTTCGCCGGCATTCCCGGAGTGACCGTGGCCTGCTTATCAATACCAAAAAGCTTCTGAAAGACATTGCGCTGATCCCCGGCGCTTTGGTCGCAGGTCTGCGTGGGCGCTGTGCCGTCAAGGAAAACCGCATCGTAGTCCGTTGGACAGCTGGCATCCGCAAGCAGATTGGTCACCTTGTCCAGCCGCACCGTCGAGACCCCGCTGGGCGGGACGAACTGGCGGGTATCGGAGTATTCCGGCAACTTGACTGCGTGCTTCATGAACTCTGCCCAGACGGGCGCGGCTACTTTGCCACCCTCCAACTTAATATCCGAATAGTCGTCATTCCCAATCCAAACCACGCAGAGCAGGTTGCTGGTAAAGCCGGCGAACCAGGCATCGTGCGAAGTGCCGGTTTTGCCTGCGGCAGGGGCAGTGAAGCCTTCAGCGCGCACCACGGCAGCCGTGCCCGAGTTGATGACGTTCTGCATCAGCGCCAGGGTCAGATAGGCGACTCGAGGATCGAGGATCGGCTTGGAGTTCGGTGGATAATCGTTGAGCACATCGCCGTTCGCGGACCGTATCGACGCCAGTAGCCAGGGATCGATCTTGACCCCACCATTCGCAAAGACCGTATAGGCTCCAGCTATCTCGAGCGGGGAGGATCCATAGGCGCCCAGTGCCACCGACGGCGTTCCGCGAGCGGATTTGATCCCAGCATCCCGGGCCAGGGCAGCGACGTTGTTGTAACCGACCATATCAGCCAAAGTTACAGTTGCGTTGTTTTCTGAAAACTGCAGCGCAGTGCGCGCGGTGATCTGTCCAGTAAAACGCTTGTCATTGTGATAGTTGCCCGGGGTATAACCGCCTTCATAGGTCGAAGGATCATTGTTAAGCAAAGTGACAGCGGTAAAGATCCCGCTCAGTCTGCCTGGGTCAGGAGGCGCAGGATCGGCGGATGGGCCATTCGCCGATACAGGAGTCGTGGACACGGCTTCTTCGCTCGCCGGTGGCACGACTGCCGGCTGGGTAAGCACGGTGCCGGCCAGGCTAGTATTGAAGGCTGCGGCATAGACAAAAGGTTTGAAGACGGAGCCGGTCGGCCGGTTCTGCACCGCATGATCGAACTGGCTAAGGCCGTAATTCCGCCCACCGACCAGTGCCAGCACCTGGCCGGTGTGAGGATTCAGTGCCACTAATGCGACTTGGGGATAGGTGATGGGTGAATCGTCCCCTGCTTTCACCCGGCGCGCATGCAGCTTCTCGACCTGCAGGTCGACGCCCTTCATGCCCTCTGTCACCGCCTCTGCCGCCAGCCGCTGCAGATCCGGATCGAGCGAGGTGTAAATACGCAGCCCGGAATGGTTGAAATCCGCCTCGCCCATGTGCTGCACCAGCCGGTCGCGCACCAGGTCGACGAAGTACGGCGCCTCGCCGGTATCGACGTTGATGGGTCTCAGGTTCAGCGGCTCAGCCTTGGCGCGCATGGAGTCGTCTTTAGTGATCTTCCCCGTCTCCACCATGGAGTCGAGCACTATGTTGCGGCGCGTAATCACCCGGTCCGGATGGCGGTAGGGATTGAGATAGCTTGGGTGCTGGATCATGCCGGCGAGCATTGCACATTGCGCCAGGTCCAGATCTTTCACGTCTTTGCCGAAATAAGTCTGCGCCGCCTGGCCAAAGCCGTTGATGGCGAAGCTTCCCTGCTGCCCTAGCGGGATCTCGTTGGCATAGATCTGAAAGATCTGCTGCTTGTTGAAGCGATTCTCCAGCTGGAAAGTGATGGCAATTTCGATGATCTTGCGCTTGATTCGGCGTTCCGGCGAGAGGAAGAGTCCTCGGGAAAGCTGCATGGTAAGCGTGGAACCGCCGCCCTCATAACGGCGGTCATGCCGCAAGTCATGCCAGATCCAGCCGAGCATGCTGTAGTAGTCGACTCCGCCATGCTCAAAGAAACGGCGGTCCTCGATCGAAGTTACGGCATTGACCAGGTTGGGTGGCAGTTCATTAAAGCTGACCAGGCGGCGCTTGGTGCGGTTCGCCCCTTCGGAGAGTCCGGTAATGAGCTGTGGTTCCAGCTCATAAGCATCGAGGGTTTGGCCTTCGTCCCCGGAGATCTGTTTGACCATTCCTTTGTCGAACGTGATCGTGGCGCCTTGTTCGGAGTGATACGACTGCGGCCCAGGCTGGATCTTGATGCTCGCATCGTTGAACGAGTAGGTGCCCATCCGCGATTTTTCGCGATCGTCGTCTCCGCTGTAACCAGCGGCGCGCAACTCCTGGGCTATCGTCGGCGGAGTCAGCTTTTGCCCGACCCGTACCTCCTTCGGGGCTGCATAGATCATTGCTGTCTGCGGGAACAGCGGCTTCTGAAGGTATTCATCCACCTTGTGCCGGTAGGTGAAGTAGTAGTAGCCGAAGATTGATTCGCAAACCACCAGGCCCACGAGGATCGTGCCCACCAGCGCGATCAGGATGATGTTGCGCACCGGGTGCTCAAGCAGGCTAGCGCGGACAACCTTGATTTTGACGGTCAAATGATCAACTCCTACATCTCTTAGACGCTATCTGCAATCTCCCGCAGCCGCGGCACGATCTCTGCGATAGCAACATCCTGGCTGCTGGCCGTGGAGCGTGTTACCAGCTCCACCCGGCCTTCCGCCACTTTCTTACCTATATTGATGCGGAATGGGATGCCGACCAGGTCCGCATCCTTGAATTTGACACCTGCCCGCTCATCCCTGTCATCCAGCAAAACATCAAATCCCGCGTCCTCGAGCCTCTGGGCTACCTGTTCGGCGGTGGTGGCAAGGTTCGCGTCGCCCATATTGGTCACCGTCACCACTACATCGAAGGGGGCTATGGAACGCCCTAGCCAGAAACCGTTGGCGTCATGGTTCTGCTCCACGGCCGCAGTCAGGATGCGCTCGATCCCAATCCCGTAGCAGCCCATGATCGGCGTCACTTCCTTGCCTCCGGGGTCTAGTACACGCACCCCCATGCCGTCCGAATACCGGTAACCCAGCTTGAAGATGTGTCCTACCTCGATGGCTTTTGCGACCCTCAGGGGGCTGCCAGGCACGGCCGGGCACTGCGGGCAATTTTCTCCTTCCTGCACGTTGCGCACATCGGCAACCTGGGTGGGAGTGAAGTCCCGGCCCCGGGTTACGTTGCGCAGATGATATTCCTCCCGATTGGCGCCGGCGACCAGATTGCGCCGTCCTTCGAGCGCGAGATCCAGGACGACCGTCACTTTGCCGCTCTCCGCCTGCTCTCCGGATGCCAGGGCATTGAGACCGATGGGGCCCAGATAACCAGCCGGGGCATGAAAAGTAGCGAGGATTTCCTCGGCGAGCATGGGCCGCAGTTCCCGGGCAGCGGGAAAGAGGGCCGCGAGCTTGGCCGGGTTGATCGTGTGGTCACCGCGCAGGAAGACCACAACCGGACTGGCGATCTCCGGCGCGCCCACCTTTGCCTGCGGGGTCAAGGCCATATAGGCCATGGTCTTGATCTGGAATTCCGGCCCCAGATCGAGAAGAGCGCCTACCTCCGCGATGGTGCGCCGCCCCGGAGTGTGCACCAGTTCTGGTTCGCCGTTCCCAGTGGCCGGCAGGTCTTCGACCGCGAGCAGGCGCGAGGTAGCTTTATCCATATTGGCTGCGTAGTTGCAGTTGGGGCAGCTGATAATCAGGTCCTCGCCGGCTTCGGCGTAGACCATGAACTCCTGCGACTGGGAACCGCCCATGGCGCCGGAGTCCGCTTGCACGGGGACAAAGCGCAGACCACTGCGCGTGAAAATTGCCCGGTAGGCAGCGTCATGCTTGTTATAGCTAACATCCAGGCCGGCTTCATCCAGATCAAAGGAGTAGCTGTCCTTCATGATGAACTGGCGCACCCGCAGCAGACCTGCCCTGGGCCTCGGTTCGTCACGGAACTTGGTCTGAATCTGGTACCAGATTTGGGGCAACTGCTTGTAGCTGCGCAGCTCCTTGCGGGCGATGTCGGTCATCACCTCTTCTTCTGTCATGCCCAAGACCAGCCAGGCGCCCTTGCGGTCCTGCAGCTTGAACAGGTTCTGCCCCATGACCGTCCATCGTCCACTCTCTTCCCACAACTCGCGTGGGTGGAGCGCCGGCAGCAGGAACTCCTGCCCGATCCGGTCCATCTCCTGCCGGACAATGGCCTGTATCTTGTTGATCGAACGCTGGCCGAGGAAGAGGTAAGAATAGATTCCGGCACCGAGTTGACGAATGTATCCGGCGCGCAATAGGAACTTATGACTGGCTACCTCGGCATCGGCCGGGGCTTCACGTAGGGTAGGAATAAACAGCTTCGACCAACGGTGCATTCTGGGGGATACTTTCTCGAGCAGCGTGAGCCAATTCTAAATGGTCCAGGGATGGTTCACATGGCCGGGTAGGGTACGTCCGGCGCGTACACTCATCGCAGTAACGGTGGTATTCACCAAATTGTCATCAAACCGGGCCCCGCGCTTTCTACAATCACGGATGCTATGTATAACGAACCTTTGAGCTTTGACGTCGTTCCCGGCAGCACGGCGGATACCCGCATCTTTCGCCTGCACGGCCCGATTACCCTGAGTAACTTGTTCGACTTTCAAAAGGTTCTCACCGGCGGCACAGAGAAAGTCACCATTCTTGACTTCACCGAGTCCGAATACATCGACTCCGCCGGGCTGGGCGTCATCCTTAATTATTACGTCTCCGGCAAACGCCACGGCCGCACCATCCGGCTGGTGGCAGTCAACTACCGGGTTGCCGAGTTGCTTAAGCTCACCAGTGCCAATACCCTGATCAAGAGCTACGACTCCGTCGCAGCCGCAGAAGCCGCCACTTCGTAGCCGGTGGTTGATATGTCGAAAAGAGGAGCTTCTTTCGACGCCTGTGTTTGGTCTCGTATCAGGACAACACATTACAACTGCGAAAAGACCTTCTGGACCGAAGGGCACGCGTTCAGCCGTGCCGTAGAGGGTGCGATCGGAGAGGGCTTCAGCCCCTGAGGTACGTTCTCCGATGGTTCGCGGCGAATTTCTTGGGGACCGTATTTAGGGAGCTGTGAAGATGGGGACGCCGGCAGACTTAAAAGATGTACCTCAGGGGCTAAAGCCCTGATGGCTTTGGCTTTGTGCGGCACGGCTAAAGCCGTGCCCTTCGTTTAAGGCTCCAGCCCTTGGATACACTCTCAGATCAACTCAAGTCCCCACAAGTCATGAAGATGGACAACCCCGGCCACGGCACGCGCGGAGTCGACGACCACCAGCGAGGTGATCTTCTTCTCCTCCATGATGCTCAGGGCCCGGGCGGCAAACTCGTCCGGGGCGATTGTCCGGGGCGCGGCGTTCATGGCATCGCGCGCGGTCATGGCCAGTGCCTCCGGTCCTTTCCGCTCCAGCAGGCGTCGCAGGTCGCCGTCACTCATGATGCCGATCAGGGTCTCACCCTCGGTCACCGTGGTCATACCCAGGCCTTTGCGGCTCATCTCGTAAATCACCGCCGGTATGTGAGCGCCTGCGGAAACCCTCGGGATCGCATCGCCAGCGTGCATCAACTCCCTTACCCGGGCTAGTTTTCGTCCCAGCTTGCCGCCAGGGTGCAGGTCAGCGAAGTCTTCTGCGCGGAAGCCCTTTTTGAGGGACGCCGCGATCGCTAAAGCGTCGCCTAACGCCAGCATCACCGTAGTGGAAGCGGTTGGCGCGAGGCCCAGCCCGCACGCCTCCTGCTCCACGCTGACGTCCAGGACTACGTCGCTGGCCAACGCTAGCGTCGAACGCGAGGCGCAGCAGAAACTGATCAGGGCATCGCCCATTCGCTTAAGCGTGGGCAGCAGTCGCAGGATCTCCTCCGTCTCGCCGCTGTAAGAGAGTGCGAGCACCAGGTCACCTTTGGCGAGCATCCCCAAGTCGCCGTGCAGAGCCTCGGCTGGATGCAGAAAGAGTGCCGGTGTTCCCGTGGAGTTGAAGGTGGCGACCAGTTTCTGCGCGATGAGGCCACTCTTGCCAATGCCGGTGACGACCACGCGCCCGCGCCGCTGCCCACACCCCACTACCAGCTCCACAGCCTGGGCGAAGCTGGCCGACATGCCGTCCTCGAGACGGGCCGCAAGTCGAAGCAGGGCCTCGGCTTCGATGCGTATCAACTGGGCTGGGGTCGGTGCGCTCATGAATCCGCAATCACAAAACAATTGATCGTAACAGCAGCCGGCGGGACACTTTCACACGCTCTACGGTGCGTCCATTTAGAATGGAGAGGCACGAGTGTATGCAAGCTCAAAGTTGCTTCCTCGCCCGGAGAAGGTCACTCGACGTGAAGCGCAATCAATGGGTTATTGTCGTGGTGCTGGCCGCGTTCGCGCTTATGGTGTGGTCGGGTTATGCCAACTACAAGCGCCGTAAGCAATATGCACAGCGCCAGGCACAAGGTACTGTTGCTCCTGAAAACGCCAACAACCAATCGGTCCAGCAGGATGTTGCCGCCGACGAGGGCCTGCCCGATCTGCGCGGCAAGCGCGCCCCGGAATTCAGCCTGCGAACGGTCGAAGGCAAAAAGCTTTCCCTTTCCGACTACAAGGGTAAAGCGGTACTGATCAACTTCTGGGCGACCTGGTGTGCGCCCTGCAAGATTGAGATGCCTTGGCTGGTTGCCCTGCGCACCCAGTACGCGCCGCAGGGTTTTGAAATCCTCGGCGTCTCCGAGGATGATGCCGACACGCCGCGCGCCAAGCTGGCAAAGTTCGGCCAGGAACAAGGCCTCAACTACCCTCTGTTGATGGGTGACGATGCCGTGTCGCGCAAGTATGGAGGGGTCGAATTTCTGCCCACCTCCTACTTTGTCGGCCGGGACGGAAAGGTTGTCGCGGAAACCGCGGGGTTGGTTTCAAAGGATGAAGTCGAGGCCAGCATCAAGAAGGCCTTGGCCGCTGGGGGCAAATAAGTGCTCCGCCTCCCTGCCTTGCTGGTCGCCGGACTGGTTTGTCTTGGTGCTGCGGGGCAGGTATTAAAGGACCAGCCCTTGCCGCTGCCGGGCGGCGCCGATCGTTCAGCCGATGCCGCGGTCGAGTTCCTTTCACCCGAGAAGGTCAATGTTCCGGCGCGCCATGCGGCCCAGATCGATCTCCACTTTCGCGTGGCTGATGGTCTGCACATCAATTCCCACGCGCCTACGGACAAATCCCTGATCCCCGCGCGGCTCGCTGTGGTCGAGGTGCAAGGCCTCAATGTCACCGCGGTCGACTTCCCGCCGGGCACCGAGTATGCCCCCCAGTTTGCTCCCCGGGAGAAGCTCAGTGTGTATACGGGTGAATTCATCTTGCATGCCCACCTGACGGCGCAGCCAGGAGAGCACGTGCTGGCGGGGGCCCTTCGCTATCAGGCGTGCGATGCGAACGCTTGCAGGCCGCCGACCTCGATCCCGGTCTCGGTCACGGTCGTCGCCCAATAGCGCAGGCTGCAGGTTTAGGTTATTTTTCTTCTTCCGCAGCGGCCGGAGATAGCTGGGCTGAGGATTTTCTTTGCCGGGCGATCGCATCCAGCACACCGTTAAGGAAGTTCAGCGACTCCGGGGCGGAGTAGCGGCGGGCAATCTCGAGCGATTCGTTGATCACTACCGGGAACGGAGTGTCAGGAAAGCCCAACAGCTCCGCGATCGCGGCCCGCAGGACATTGCGGTCGACAGCCGGCATCCGGTTCAGGCGCCAGTTGGCGGAATGGGCCTGGATCAACTCATCAATTTCTTCGGTGCGCGCGGTAGCCACGCGAAAAATATCCTCGGAAAAGCCGCGGGTCTCGGCATCCACTTCTTCGCGGGATCCCCAGAAGGTTTTGCGCACCTGCTCGGGTGTTTGCTTACCTACATCTGCCTGAAAAAGCATCTGCATGGCCAGTTCGCGAGACTTGCGGCGCTTACCGGTAGCGCTCATTTAAGGCTCATCTTGCGATCGAGCGAGACCATCTCAATGGCGGCCATGGCGGCCTCAAATCCTTTATTGCCGGCCTTAATTCCGGCGCGATCCAGCGCCTGCTCCAAAGTCTCGCAGGTCAACACGCCGAAGGCGTGAGGAATGCCCGTCTCCTGCTGCGACTGACCGATGCCGCGCGAGACCTCGTTGTAAATGGCCTCGTAGTGGGCGGTTTCGCCGCGCAGCAGAACCCCCAGGGTGATCACCGCGTCCACCTTGCCGCTCTCGGCAGCCTTGCGCGCCGCCAACGGTATTTCCCATGCTCCGGGTACCCGGATCACCTGCACGTCATGGCGGACAGCGCCGCTGCGATAGAGTCCATCGAGCGCTCCCTGCAACAAGCGATCGGTAATCACGGCGTTCCAGCGCGCCACCACCACGGCAAAACGCATTCCGTGCGCGCTCAGATCGCCTTCCACCGCTACGGGCCGGCCCTTGTGGGGATCGTCCCATTCCCAGAAGGCGATGGAATGGCCGGGTGCGGGCTGCGCAGTGAAGAGGCGAGACTTCCAGTTGGTCTCGGTTACGGGGGTCAGCCTGCGGGCAACTTCCTGCTCCCCCCAGTTGCGGACCATCCACTCGCGGGCGACGGTTTGGACCGCTTCCAGCCCGGTGACTTCCACCATGATCTCCGCCGGGCTGGGATCGGCTCCATCGGCGAATTCCAGGTTCCCCAGCGGCGCCAGGAAGGAAACGCCCCGGCTTAACTCCTCTTCCCATCCCCGGCCGGCCTCAAAGCCGAGCGCGGAGAAAAAGCTGGCCACCTTGGCATACGCCTCGGGTGTTCCGGCCGGCCGAACTATTGTGATTCCCTTAACCATCTCTCTGACTTTACCACCCGGATTACGCGTCTGTTGGCGTCGTTTGTTAGACTCACAGCTTCGCCCACGGAGTCGATCTGACATGGATTTAGAGAACATGCGTTACGAATTGCGGCCGCCGATTGCGGTCGTTACCCTCGACCGGCCCAAGGTGCTCAACGCGCTGAATCTTCGCAGCATGACCGAGCTGGAACAGGTCTTCCTGGACATTCGGCAGAACGACGAAATCCGCGCCGTTCTGCTTACGGGAGCAGGGGAGAAGGCGTTCGTTGCGGGCGCTGATATCCGAGAACTGGCCACGCTCTCCCCGCTCGAAGGAGAGCAGGTCGCTACCCGCGGACAGCGCATCTTCAGCCTGATCGAGAATTGCGGCAAGCCGGTGATCGCCTGCATCAACGGTTTCGCCCTGGGCGGCGGCTGCGAGCTTGTCCTCGCCTGTACGCTACGCATCGCCAGCTCGAGCGCCCGGCTGGGGCAGCCCGAGGTCAAAATTGGCATAATCCCTGGATATGGCGGAACCCAGCGGTTGCCGCGGCTTATCGGCAAGGGCGCTGCTCTGAAGATGATTCTCACTGGCGAGCCGGTCAGTGCCGCCGAGGCCTTGCGTATGGGCCTGGTCGATGAAGTGGTGGAACCAGATCAACTGATGGCGCGGGGGGAGCAGATTGCGCAGACCATCGCCGGTGTGGCGCCGCTTGCTGTCCGCGACTCCATCCGCGCCGTGAACTCGGGCTACGATTTGCCGCTGGCCAGTGGTCTCGAACTGGAGGCTTCGCTCTTTGGCTTGGCGTGCTCCACCAACGACAAGGCGGAAGGCACGCAGGCCTTCCTGGAGAAGCGCGCGGCGAAGTGGAGCGGGAAATGAACCATGATCACTAACCGGTGCACGCAGACTCTGCGTCCATCCGGCACTCCCCTTGCTATGCTTGATTTTGTGGCTCGGCCGCAATTCCTGACTGCTTCTTCCCCGATTAGCCGGCAAGGTCGCTGGAAGGCCCTGTCTTTTCAGCTCGTTTTGCTGTGCGCGCTGGGGCCGGTGGCGACCGGCTGCAAACAGGCAGCACCTAACTCTGAGCAGCCGTCGCGCGCCGAGGTGCGGCAGGAGCGCCGGGCGGAACAGAGCAAGATGGACGCGGCACGGCAGCAGCTGGAACAGATTCCGCCCCCATCAAAAAATCGCTATCTTAGCGTGCGCACCAGGGAAGCGTATGCCAATCCGTTTCTTGTGGTGCATCCCCAGACCATCACCCTGACCATCATTTATCGGGACCAGGACCCGAATGCCTTCACCGGAGGAGGCGTGCTGCGCCCGGCTAAGGCCCGCAAGCAGGAAATCGACGTGCGGCCCGGCGATTTGCCGCAGGCGCTGGCGGCCCTTTCCGCGGACGTGTGGCCCTATGGCCGGGTGGTTGCGATCGAGGAGTCACCCACCGCGCCGAAGACAGAGCGGGTCGCGATCCGCCGCAACGTAGAATCCGCGATCCAGATTCTCAACGACCTTGGGGTGGTGGTGGATGAATGGACGGGCAACAATGGCGCACTGCTGCGCTAGCATGGCTGTTTGATCTACCTGCTGCTTGAGCCGAATGACGTCCACCATCCAACCCGTTGCGCTGGTCGTCTTCTGCGCTTGCTTCCTGCTGGTGACCGGCGCGGGTTTTTGGGCCGTACGGTGGAGGCGGTCGGAGCTCGCCAATCTGGATGAGTGGGGGCTGGCGGGGCGCAAGTTCGGCACCCTGGTCACCTGGTTCCTGATCGGCGGCGACCTTTACACGGCCTATACTGTCATTGCTGTTCCTGCCGCGATGTTCGGCGCGGGCGCCATCGGGTTCTTCGCTATTCCGTACTGCATCATCAGCTATCCCATGATGATGCTGGTGCTACCTCCCCTATGGCGTATATGCCATAGAAACGGTTACATCACCCTGGCGGATTATGTCCGCGGGCGCTATCAAAGCCGCTGGCTTTCTGTCGCCGTCGCGGTTACCGGCATTCTCGCGACCATGCCCTACATCGCGCTCCAGCTGATCGGCATGCGCGAGGTGATCGCCGCCCTGGGCGTTCGGGGAGAGTGGCCGCTGATTGCGGCCTTCGTGATTCTAGCCGCCTATACGTACTCAAGCGGCCTGCGGGCGCCGGCGTTGATCGCCATCGTAAAAGACGTCATGCTTTACGTCATGGTGCTGGCCGCAGTGCTGGTTATTCCTGCGCGGCTGGGCGGGTATGGCCATGTCTTCGCGATGGCTTCGTCTACGCTTGCCCAGCATTCTCCGCCGGCTTCGATCATCCTGCGCCCGGCGCAGTTCATGAGCTACTCCTCGCTGGCCCTGGGATCGGCGATGGCGCTTATGCTTTATCCCCACACCATTACGGGCACGCTGAGCGCGGGCAGCGACCGCGTCATTCGCCGCAATGCGGCGCTGATGCCGGCATACAATCTGCTGCTGGGGTTGATCGCGCTGCTCGGCTACGTGGCCATTGCCGCCGGGGTTCACACGGCCAACTCGTCCAGCACCGTTCCGTTACTGTTGACGAGCATGTTTCCCGCGTGGTTTGCCGGCTTCAGCCTGGCCGCGATTGGCATTGGAGCGCTGGTCCCGGCAGCGATTATGTCGATTGCCACGGCCAATCTTTTTACCCGCAACCTATACGGCGAACTGTTTCACCGCTCATTTTTTCCCAGCGCGATGACGGGCGGCCAGGAGGCGGCGATGGCAAAGCTCGTCTCCCTGGCGATCAAGTTAGGCGCGCTGGCATTTGTTCTGCTGGTGCGCGCGCAGTACGCTATCGAGCTGCAATTGCTGGGCGGAGTCTGGATTCTGCAAGTGCTACCGGCAATCGTGGGCGGCCTATTTCTGCGCTTCTTTCACGGCCCGGCACTGCTATGGGGGTGGCTGGCGGGCATGGCCGTGGGCACCAGTATGGTTGGGTCTCTCGGATTGCGGAGTTCCATCTATCCTCTACACTTTGCCGGACATGTCTATAACGTCTATGCAGCTTTGCCCGCGCTGGCGGTCAATCTGTTGGTCGCGGTCATCGTGTCGCTGGGGTTGAGGATTTCCGGCAGAGCGCCGGCTGAGGATTTGACGCAGGGTGGGTTGGTCGAGGCTTGAGTCAGGCGCGCGGTGCCGCCTACCGCGTACGAGTGGTGAGCGCCGGGGGCTCACCCGAATTCGGCCAGTATCTTCGCGAGAAGGGCCGAGAGACGTGAAAGGTTGTTTGTTGCAGCCGCTTAAAGGCAATCCGTAGATCGAGCAGACCAAGTTCGGCGGCTTCTTGCAGCACACCGACAGTGCCAATGACCGACAAGCCTCGCGATTCGGCGATTCGCCGCGCGAAAGAATCATCCACGATCAGCTGTTCCGCTACAAGCTCTTCGGCCAGGGCAATAGCTGCGCGTTCACCTGCGTCTAACCGGGTGAGAGCCGGATCAGATACAGAGTTGCACGTTCGGACGTCCAACCAGGCGGGCGGTCGTTCAGTCCATTCTCTTACCTTGACGGGGGTACGTGGCCGCTGCAATTCCTCGCGCACAACATGCGGGATTACGACACGCTCATGGAGTTTGGCGAGAATATCGATCTCTTCGATGAGGATCAGATAATTGATAGGAGTGGTGTCAGCAACAACGATCATTCCGCGGATCGTTCACTGGGATCTCGGGTATTCTGTCGCTTCGAGCGTACCTCAATTGCAGACTTTCGGTCGCTTTGAGCATCTGCCAGAGAGTAATGAAGAAAAACACCGTGCTCTTTCAAGAAGGCGTGAACTTCCATACGAGTCTCGAACCCGAGCATCTGCCGGATCTCAGATTCGGATAAGGTTTCCGTGCGGTAACCTTCCGCCGCCAGTGCTTCAAGAGTCGCCTCCGCCGGGTCCTTCCCGCCGGCAATCAGTCGCTCGGCAAGCCCGTCCGGTATGTTAAAGGTGATCTGCACGTTCAGAGGATACCACCCGGGGGACAAGATGAGCGCTGAGCTGACGCTAGGGCCACACCTCCTCACGAAGGCGAGAGCAATACGTAAACATTGAAGAGGAGAAGCGAATGAGTGAAGAGCCCATTGGATTGATCGGGCTGGGCGCCATGGGGATGGGAATGGCCACATCTTTGCGGCGAGCCGGTTACGGTGTGCATGTCTTCGATGTTCGGCGCGAGGTGGCAGAGGCTTTTGCTGCGGAGGGAGGCGTCGCTTGCGGTAGCCCGGCGGAAGTGGCCACGGCCTGCGAGGTCGTGATCAGCGTTGTGGTGAACGCGGCACAGACAGAGGCGGTCTTGTCTGGCGAAGGTGGAGCTGCTGCAGCGATGAAGGCCGGGAGCGTCTTCGTGATGTGCTCCACTGTCGATCCTGGCTGGTCCATCGCGCTTGAGAAGCGTCTCGCAGAGAAAGGCATCCTTTATCTCGATGCGCCCATCTCCGGCGGCGCGGCCAAGGCTGCCAAGGGTGAGATCACGATGATGACTTCAGGCCACCCGGATGCGTATACCAAGGTCGGTGATGCATTGGAGGCGATGGCGGCGAAGGTGTACCGCTTGGGCTCCGCTGCCGGGAATGGCAGCAAGGTCAAAATCATCAACCAGCTTTTGGCCGGAGTGCATATCGCGGTTGCGGCAGAAGCGATGGCTCTTGGCTTGCGCCAGGGCGTTGACCCTGCCGCGCTTTACGATGTGATTACGCATAGCGCCGGCAACAGCTGGATGTTCGAGAACCGGATGGCGCATGTGCTGGCCGCGGATTACACTCCGCTCTCAGCGGTGGACATCTTTGTTAAAGACCTCGGCCTGGTGCTCGATGCCGCGCGGGCCAACAAGTTTCCCTTGCCGTTAGCCAGCACGGCGCACCAGATGTTCCTGCAGGCGGCAAGTTCCGGTTTTGGACGGGAAGACGATTCGGCCGTCATCAAGATATTCCCTGGCATCGAGTTGCCGAAGGCGCCATAGACTGTTCGCCGTGTGCGTGTATATGTCGCACTGCAAGTGGGAACATGCCATGGGATCTCAGAGATCACACATTATCCTGCCTCAAGAGCTGATTGAAGAGATCGATGCGGTTGTGGGTCCTCGCGGCCGAAGCGCCTTTCTAGTAGAGACGGCGCGCAGCCGAGCTGCGCCGGCGGCGCTTGGCTACGTTTTTGCGCGACGATCAGCCTGCTTGGAGCGAAAAGGGCCATCCCGAATTGTCCGTGGGAGCCGGCGAGTGGGTGAAGCGTATTCGATCGGAAGGTGAGAAGCGCGTCCCCAAGGCAAGAGCGCCTGAACGACGAGTGAAATGATCTTCCTGCTCGACGCACTTCGCGTTCCCCCAAAACAGGCGATCCTGCCCGAACTGACCATGTATCCATTACCCTAAGCTGTTCCCAGTTTTTCGCGTCGTTCAGGATTTGTCCGGCATGGCGTGGTCCGGTTGCGCGGCTTCGCCGTTCCAAATCTTTTTTGTGGTCCAGGGCGTTGCGGGTCCTGCCCAAAATGGGTCCGTTGCCGGCAGCCCTAAAGGCAGCAACACTGCGGCGCACAGATAGCAGCTGCCGGTCGAGATATAGGATTCAGCGATCGAGGGCTGATGCCCGTAAAAGCCCACTCGCAACCAACCCTGATCGTCAAACGTACCGGGCGCCTCGATCATGCGGCGCATCACCGCGGTCAGGGCGGAGCGAACCTGTTCAGGAGAAACACCCTCCGGCAGTTGCTGCCGCAGGGACATCTCGGCGAGCAGATGAAATGCGCCGAAGCGATAGCAGAGTGAACGCCCAATCGGCGGGAAGGTTCCCTCCGGACTGATCAGACGTTCCTGAATGGCAGCGTACCGCCGAGCCCGCAGCATGGCCGCCGGTTTGTACGAATCCCAGGCCTGGGATGACTTAGACACCGTTTCGAGTATATGCAACAACATCGGATGCATAACGAAGCTGTCGTAGTAGTCCCAATGGAAAGACGGGCCATCTCCGTAAACACCATCGCCCTTGTACCATGTGTCTACGCTGCGGATCGCGTAGTCCACGCGCATCGGGTCCCACCACACACCCATGAAGGATAATGCCGCTTCCACAATGGCCGAAAATAAGAGCCAGTTGCTGTACGGAGGTTGAATGACCCGCGACGACTGCAGAGCAGCGATAACGTTGTGCTGTGTCGCCGCGTCCAGCTTCTTCCACAGCTCTGTGGGCGCGCGCAAAATGGCCAGCGCGAGAAAAGCGGTGTCGACCACCGGCTGTTGGCCCTGGTTAAAATTCATGTAGTCCGGCGATGCCAGATCGGTAGCAGCCGCAATGGCCATCCGTGACCACTCGGCATATTGGCTTCGCAGGCTGCCTTCCGAGCCGGATAGTGGACCGGATTCTAGCCAGGGCGCAATCCCTGTGAGCAAGCGGCCCATCGCCTCCAGGTAGATGAACTGACGCCTGTCGGCGGTGTTGCCATGAGGTGCTTCGACAGGCATTTCCGCTTTGAGCTTTCGTTGGCTCAGAGACTTCAGGACGGGGCCCGAGATTCTGGTGAGGACTTGCACCCAGTACTCGCGATCGTTCCCTTGCGAAGCGGACGGAGATGCGACTGCAGTGCCAGTAATTGCGGAGAGCGCACCGAGGGCGACGCTGCTCTTTAGAAATTGACGGCGGCCGACGTTGTTGAGGATCGTTTTCTGCATGTGCCTGTTACCGAAGGACTAGTACAGGAACAGTGTAGTGCGGGCGATGCTGGACATTAGAGACCCGGGATGCGAGCGCGAAGGGCGCGCCCCTGGCGCTCGCTCACCTCGACCTCCGTATTCCTTGCATCGCCCATCACGAGAACCAAGCTACTGCGGGGATCGGAGCGAACCTCTTTTAGGCGCTTGAGGTTGACCAGGGAGGAGCGCCGGGCACGAAAGAATCCCCTGGATACAAGCGCCTGTTCCAGCTCTCCGAGTTGATGGCCTTATGAAGCAGAGTCACTCGGAGGGTCCGATGAAGGAGAAGAATCATTTGCAGATAGACCGCAGAGCGATGCTGGGTTAACGGCAGCTGCCGTGGCCAGTTCCCTTGCCTCATGCAGCAAGGAAGCGCATCCCGCCAGTTCTTCGGTAGTCGCCAAACGGCGCTTTGAAAACAAGGTGGTGATCGTCACTGGCGCAACGTCGGGAATAGGGCGCGCCGCCGCTCTGGCCTTCGCGGCCGAAGGGGGCAAGATTGGCTTCTGCGGCCGCCGCGAAAGCGTGGGCATGCGGTGGAACAGGAGATTCGTGCGCATGGGGGGGAGGCAACCTACATCCGCGCGGATGTTCGAGTAGAGGCCGAGGTGAGAGCGTTTGTTGACCAGGTCGCCACGTGTTACGGGCGGCTCGACGTCGCATTCAACAATGCGGGCATCACATTGGAAAAGGGGCTGCATGAGTACAGTTCCCAGGAATGGGAAGACGTGGTGAATACGAATTTGCGGGGTGTTTTTCTTGCCATGAAGTACGAGATCCCGCACATGCTTGCCGGGGGTGGGGGAAATATCGTGGTGACCTCCCCTTCGAACGCCCTCGCCACCACGGAGCACTGTTCTGCCTATACCGCAAGCAAACGCGGGCTGGTGGGTCTTATTCAGTCTGCGGCGTTCGACTACGCCGCGAACGGAATTCGCGTCAATGCGCTGATCCCGGGAACCACCGATACGGAGCTTGTACGCCGTGCCGCGGGTATGGAAGGCGTACCGGATGCGATCTAGGAAGCCGCGGCCAGGCAGTGGGCAAAATCCCACGTACCTGGTCTGCAAAGGATGGCGACGGAGGAGGAGATCGCGGCGTTCGCGCTGGTGCTCGCTTCCGATGATCATCCGTATATCACGGGCGCGCAGATGGTGATTGATGGGGGGAAAACCACCCATGCAGGATGAGCGGAATCGCCGCACACAAATTGAGGGAGATGCATCGAATATGGGAATCAAATCTCTGGTCGTCCGGTTCGTTGGTGTGATGATCCTGTTGCCGGTCCTGCTTTTGCAACCTCTGCCGGCACAATCCCCGACCACGGGCACGTTAACCATCCGAGTCGTGGGCGCAAGCAATGCCGGCGGGGAGATCCGCGTCGCGCTGTTCCAAAATGCGCAAGGTTTCCCCGCGGATGCATCCAAGGCGTTTCGCACCCAACCGGCTCAGATTAATCGGCAAACGTTGAGTGCTGAGGTCCGCTTCACGGGAATTCCTCAAGGGGTGTATGCGGTTTCTGTATTTCACGATGAGAACGGGAACGGCAAGCTGGATAAGAGTCTTGTCGGAATCCCGAAAGAAGCCTATGGCGCCTCTAACAATCCCCCGAAAAAGATGCGGCCACCCACGTTCGATGAAGCGAAGTTCTCGCTCAGTTCACAGCAAGCCCTTGAGATCCAGCTGATCCATTGAGTAATAGGAAGGGCCGTACTGCTATGCAGCACGGCCCTTTCGTTGGGTACTCTTCGTCCCCGGTTTCTCCCCTCTATTTGAGGGCGATCTCGACTTCCTTGCCGGAGGACGATTGTTTGCTTGCGGTCTCAAGCTTTATCTCTGGTTTAGGGGCTTGGAGCCTTACGCCTGCGCGGCCCGGGGCTACGCAAATCTGGGTCAGGAAGTACCCGTTCCCAGCGTGCTGAAAGACGAGTTTCCGGCTTTTGTCGCCGAAGTAGTCTCGCTGGCCAAGGTGGAGCAAGGCGGCGCCGGTCGTGGAATTGCGGATGGTGACGATTCCACTCAGGTCTTCGAACGTGATTTTGTAGCTGCCGGCCGGCAGTTGCGAACTGCCTACGTTGAAGGCGAAGGGCACATTTGCCTGCGCTACTGATTGAGCATAGGCGCCGTTGATGTTAAGCAGAAGGGAGATTCCCACCAGCGATAAGGTTGCGATAAGGTTGCGTTTCATAACATCCTCCTTAGGGCTCCTTTGCAGTGGAACCCGGACTGAATTTGCTTGCTGTGTTATTGCCGCCGCATCACCAGCAATCTGTAGACACACTAGCTTTTCCACGCAGCCAGTCCAATGCATGGCAGGTCGTTAGAAAGTCAAAATAAAGTCAATCGCCATTCCTGCCTCTTCGTCTCCGGCATTAGACTGTTGCCATGCCGGCACAGCCCCGGAGCGAGGGCACGAACTGTGAACGATCATTTCCATGCCCCCCACCGGGTCCGCTTTGGAACTTTCGAAGTGGATCTTGCGACGGGAGAGCTCTGGAAGTCGGGGCGAAAGCTGAAACTGACGGGTCAGCCATTTTCTGTTCTGGCCATTCTGCTGGAGCGGCCGGGGGAAGTCGTCAGCCGGGAGCAATTCCAACGGCGGCTTTGGCCGGACACGTTTGTCGATGTCGACCACAATCTAAACACCGCGATCAACAAAATCCGAGAGACGCTAGGCGATTCCAAAGAGAGGCCGCGTTTTGTGGAAACACTATCCCGCCGCGGGTACCGATTCATCGCTGCGATAGAAAGCGCTGACCCGCGAACAAATGCACCATCCGTTAAAGCGGCTCCGCACACAGGAAGGCGAACGAGGAACTCCGCTCGCGCCGAGGATGGCTTCTGGATCGCCGTCTTGCCCTTCAAGTTGAGCGACGCGGATGCTGACCTGGCCGATTCAGCCATGGCGCTGATCGAGGAAATTGTTATTGGCCTATCTCGTTTTTCCTATCTGCGCGTTATTTCTCTCAGCTCCACTGCGCAATACGCGGGCAAGCCGGTCGATGTGCGAGCGGCCGGTAAGGAGCTTGATGCCCGCTACGTAATCGAGGGCAGCCTTCGTCACTCTGGCGCTAGAGTACGTATTGCGGCCAAGCTGGTAGATTGCAATTCCGGCGTTCATCTCTGGGCCGAGACGTACGATCGCCCCTTTTCCTCTGCGGCGGCATTTGATTTGTGTGATGACGTCGTTCCGCAGATTGTGTCGACGGTCGCGGACACTCACGGCGTTCTGCCGCGCAGCATGAGTGATGCGCTCCGTACCAGGGATCCGTCCGGCCTGAGCCCCTACGAGGCGGTGCTGCGCAGCTTCGCGCATTTTCAGCGCGTCAGTGCCGAGGAACATGCGCAGGCGAGAGCGGCACTGGAGCGTGCGGTCCAACGATCTCCCCACTATCCCGATGCCTGGGCTATGTTGTCGCTCATTTACAAGGAAGAATTCACCCACCGATTCAACCTTCTTCCGGATCCTTTAGGCCGGGCACTGGCGGCGGCGCAGCGTGCGGTGGAGGGAGCGCCTTCGAATCACCTCGCGTGTCATGCGCTGGCGGCGGTCGAGTTCTTTCGCAAGCAGCTCGATGCCTTCCAAATCGCGACCGCGCGGGCGGTTGCTCTTAATCCGATGGATGGATTCACGCTTGCATACCTGGGGTTCCTGACTGCTTACGCGGGCGATTGGGAACGTGGCGGCGCGCTCTCAGCCAAGGCACGAAGCTTGAACCCTCACCACCCTGGTTGGTATTGGTTCGTACCGTGCTTCGACGCATATCGAAAAGGTGAATATCAAACGTCGCTGGAATTTGCCCACAAGGTAAATATGCCTGGCTTCTGGCGCACTCAACTTGCCATCGCCGCGAACTGCGGGCAACTTGGCCGACAAGCCGAAGCGAAGGAGGCCCTGCGGACCCTTCTGATACAGAGGCCTGACATTGCCCAACTTCCTCGCGAGGAGTTAGCGATCTGGTGGCAACCGGATTTGGTCGAACAGCTGATCGCCGGCCTCCGCAAAGCTGGTCTTGACGTATAGCCTTCGGAGCGCCTGGAACAGTCCTGGGTGTTGGTTTGGATGATTGCCCGTAATATTCACGTGGGTTCAGGGGAGCTGTAGGGAGTTGCTAGAGGGAAGGGCGCACCGCAGGTCCCTCGGCTACGCTCGGGATGACAAAGTTGAGGGCGGTGGCACACCTTCGCATCAGTGGAGGTGGATGGACAGATTCGAAAAAGCTAATTTGGACAAGTCTGATTCTCAACCGTCCCCTTCGACAAGCTCAGGGCAGGCTCTTCGGGACTGGTCCCATACACGCTGATAGCGGATTTGTCTTCAGCGAGTGCTCTACGCATCGGTCGATCAACTTTTGAACAAGACTGACTCTCAGCCGTCCCTTCGGTCAGAGCGGAACCCAATTGGAACTGGACGGGTGGCCCACGCCTCAGCGTACCTGGGCCGAAAAGGAGGGCGAAGTCCACAACCGCTTTCACTCTATCTCCGACACACTCTCAGACCTTCGCTCTTTGCGCCCCGTAGCTATTATTTGCTCAGCTCGACGGAGAGAATCTGGCCGGCAATGGATTTGTCTGAAACTTCTGCGTAGGCGACCTTGGCTTTCATGCCTTCGATATCGGTGCAGGGATTTAGATCGCCTTTGGGAGTGAAATTCGTGGCGCTGAATTCGATCTGGTTGAAGTCGTTGCGGTATAGAGAAACGGCGTTGCCAGCCTGGTCGACGCTCAGGGTTAGGACGGTTGGATAAGAACAGTGCACACTGCGCAGAATGCCTCTTGCAGTGTGATGCAGACCGGTGGGCGCTTCTGTTGGGTACTTTGGGGTTTGCTGCGCGGCATCCGATCTGATGATGACCGGGCGACCGTCTTTGCCGGTCATCGTCATGGTGCGGGTATCTGTAATGATGGCAGAGACGGTTTGGGTTCCGGCCGTCTGCTCGGCTTGCCGCCTCCGCTCTACTGCTGCGTTGTATTGCTCGATCTGGTCTATGCGGGATTGGACGGAGGCAACCTGTTCCGGAGTTTTGGCGACATGGTTAGCTGCCTTCAGTACCGCAACGGCGTCGGTGTATCGGTGCTCGTTCATGAGAACGGCGGCGGCGTTCAGGCGGTAGTTGAGGTTGTCAGGCTCGAGGCTGATCGCCTGAATATTTAACAGGTGCGCCTCGTTAGCCTTTGCGGGATCCCTCGAGTAGAACATGGCGAGTGCGTCATAGGCAGGCGCGAAACCGGGATTGAGCTTTATGCAGGCACGAAGACTGGATTCAATCTCCGGATCCTGGGCCGCCCCCAAAGACTGCATGGACATGGCGGCGTAATAGTAGTGTGCCAGGTAACTCTGTGAGTCCAGCTTTACCGCCTCGCCATACCATTGTCTCGCGGCCAGCATATCCCCTTCGCGAAACTTGAGATATCCCATCGTCTCGTGTGCCAGGGCATTGTTGGGATCATCGCGCAGGGTGGAGTCGATCAGCGCCTGCGCGTCCTTGATGCGCTGATTGTAGACCAGTACATCGGCACGGATGGCATCGGCATCGGGTGTGGAGAGGGCACGAACCTGAAAAGCGGATTCGTCCACAGTCACCACCTTGTTTACCTTGAACATCATGAACCGGCCTTGCGTGATATAGCTATACAGCGATTGCTGCAACTGGTTCAGATCGCCGAAGGCTTTTTGCGCAGCGACGACCGGATCTTCTTTCCTGGCCAGGAGGTTGGCGTAATCCTGGAGGCGACTGGTGCCCTTCTGGCCATCCGTGATCTCAATGTAATGTGTGAGCGCCCAGGACTCGGCGTAAAAGACGGAAGCCTTTTGTTCCTGATGATAGTAGGGCGAGGCATAGTCGACTTTGAACAGCGTGGCCAGCGGCAGCAGCCGGTTTTGGCGGAGATACAGGATATCCTCCGGGCTTGCCTGGCCCAGCAGCACCTCCTTATCCTGAATGTCGCTGTTCTGATAGAACTCGGCTAGCCCCTCGTTCAGCCACAGGGGCATCCACTCGCTGGCGTTGCGCATCATGAAGTGCGTGTACTCGTGGTAGACGGTAGCGAAGGGATGGTCGCCCTGCGCATCCATTCGCAGCAGGATGTAATTCTTGTCCGGGGCGCGCATGAAAAGTCCGGCAAGGTCCAACTGTCCCTTGGCGAGATAGACTTCCGGCTCAAGCGCCTGAAGGGCTTTCCTGTCCTTGAGGGCAAGCACAATGATAGGCGATCCGGCACTGTCGGAGGCGGCCGGCATCAGAAGGTGAAAGACAGAGCGCATGCGTTCAAACTGGGCGGCAACGCGGATGCCCTGCTTCTCGTTTGTGTCTGTGAGCACAACGAAGTGCGGGGTGCGCACCTCAAACCAGTGATCCACGGAGTCCCGGGCCGAGGCAGATAGAGTCCCTGCAAAAAGGATCAGCAAGGCAATGGTTCGACGCATAAGTGGGGTGAGGTTAATTCAATGGATCGCTGTGAGGAAAGGAAAATCCTGACTTGAGCCCACCCGGCCGAGCACCCTTCGGTACCCGCAAGTTAGGACGGAAGTACCTCCGAAGCAAATGCGCATCGTTCCGAACTAAGGAACAACGGCGCCCGCGTGGATCGCCCTATGCGCTGACGCCCCCATTTCCATAGTTCGATGGCGGGGCGTAACATACAAATTGCGGCTTTCAGCAATGGGAGTCACGTGAAGGCAAAGTGGCTGTGGGGCACCAGGCAAAAGCGCGGTCGAACTGGAGACGAGGGGGATCAGGACATCATGGCGCAATCAGTGGCGGAATGGACGGGCGACCGAGTTGCTGAAGCAGCGCGGCACGCTTCACGGGCGACAACTGCCCTTGCAGATGCACTTGAGGAGAGCTTAGGGGCAACGCGTCGTATCGCAAAACAAGGGGGCGACACTGCCGAAGAGCTCGTGGATGAAACAATCAAGCGCCTGCAACGGCACCCCGTCGAAACAGTGGTAGCGACATTTTCGATAGGCATCGCTACAGGAATTGCGATAGGCGTCGTCAGCGGAATATCCATCGGCTGGATGATGAAGCGAAGGTGATTTTTTGTGTCTCGGGGAAAACCCGGGGGGTACTCCGAAGCAAATGCGCGCTTCGTTAGCTATCTTGCGACTATCTAAGGATAGTTCCAACGACCGATTTCGTTGGGGGTACTTCCGTCTGTCACCTCACCCTTGTCACCTCACCCGTCGCTTCGACCCGGAGTCCAAGAAGGTCGTCCAGCAGGTTCTCGACAGCATGATCCTGCAGCAGGAAGCACGCCGCTGGTCGTCGGAACGATAAGGCGAACGCTTAACCTTGGAGAGGAAGGATTTCTCATGGCTCAGGCCGTAACCAACCCCAAGCAGCAGGCCCACGAACTCATCGATCGCATATCCACCGCGCAGGCCTCCGCCGTCGTCGGCCTGATTACGTCCATGCTCGATCCGGTGGACCGCGCCATTGCCAACGCGCCTTTTGAGGACGAAGAGATCAGCGAAGAAGAGACCCGCGCCGTCGCCGCTTCCAAGGCTTGGCTGGCCGAGCATCCCGGCGAAGGCATCCCCCACGAAGAGATTCTCCGCGAGTTCGGGCTCGGCCCCGAAGACCTCCAACCCTGACAGGCCCCGGCGTGAAAAAGATCATCTTCACCCTGCCCGCGCGCGCCGATGTGCGCCGCATCGACCGCGACACCGCCATGCGCATCCTCACCGCACTGGACCGCTTCGCCCGCACCGGCGAGGGCGACATCAAGAAGCTCGAAGGCAACACAGGCGAGCTGCGCCTACGCGTCGGCGACTACCGCGTCCGCTTCATCGAAAACCCGCCCGGCACGCTCTACATTCACGCCGTCGTGCACCGTTCCGAAGCCTACCGCTAACCTCGAACACTCATCGGACGACACGGCTCATCTCAGCCTCGCCACCGCCGCTGTTCCATTTGTCTTGGCATGTGTTTTTGAACACATGAGAAGAAGACATTCTTCTCATAGCTGACAAACACCCGCAGCGAGGACGACGGTCAAGGGCGCGCGTTCTCTGCGCGTCGCGCCAGCGAGCGTTTCACCCCCTTGACGGCCACCGCAGCGAAGGGTACGGGGCCACCGCACTGGCCCCTTTGCTGTCGATCTCAGCGCCCCGCTTCGTAGTCTTTGAGCCGGTCCTCGGCCACCCGCGCCTTGTGCTTCTTGACCTCTTCAAGAAGCCCATCGAATGCTTGCTCCGTCATCGGCTGGCCCGTGGCTCCCGGGCGAAGAAGATGGGTCAGTAGCAACCGGCAGGCCGTGATCTCCACCATCTCCGCACTGGCCCGATGGCGCGTTTTGCTTTGTTCGATTTCGCGCAGGATCAGCCCCCGGATCAGCTCCGCCTGGGTCTGGCTGCGCTTCGTGGCCAGCGCCTCCAACTCCCGTACCTCCGCCTCGTTCAGCTTCGTCCCCACGTGATGCACCCGGAACCGCGCCCGCCTCGCCGCCTCGCCCGCAAGGTTCTTCTCATCAAGCAGCGCCATCGCTCCTCGCCCTCCAACACCCGCGTTTACGCATGATGACACGGGTTTCCCTGGGGAACCCGCAAAACGCTATCTGTTGGATGCCACGATGATTATCCGGGACCAGCCCCAGGTTTCCCCACAGTCCCCTGCAAGGGGTGGAGTGTCATAGTCAACCCGCTGCGAAGCAGCGTGCTCTTTGCTCCGGTCGCCACGGCTCGCAATGGAAGGGCCAGACGCAAGCAAGGCCGCCCCCGAAGGACGGCCTGCGGCTGTAACTCTCGTGGAGCAGACGAAAACCAGGACAACCGTTCAGCTGGTCGTCCTTCTCCTGAAGAACGAGACCATGCCAGCGATTCCAAGCCCAATCCAAACTACTATGAAGAGAGCACCGAACCCTCCTGATACGGGGAGTCCCGACAACGCGAGACAAAGGATAAGCAAGCCCAAGGTCCAAGTTGTTCCGGCCATACCCGGCGCCTCCGGGAAAAGGCGAGTCTCTAGATAGCCGATTCCTGCCAAAAACGCAACAAGAAGCATGCCTGCTGATGTCGCGTGCGTATGAAGGAACGAACTGACTGTCTCAGTCATTGGCTTCGCCTGCGCAGTTTAACAATCCGAGTCATCACTTACCATCCTTGAGGATTGGTGCCGGTCACGTCTTTACACGCATTCTTAGCCTCCGCGTCCCATGCAGTACCCAGAAGTCCTGGTATTAACGTCATGGCACCCCATGCGCTAAGCGTCTGGCTGCCAGCACCTCCAAGCTTAAGGAGATATCCTACCCCTACTTTTGCGCCTTCGGTCGCAATTGTCGGCACGATCGTATCACTTGAGTTAGCACTAGGGCCGGAGGCTAGAGGCGTCCAACTGAGAAGGCTAAAGTGCGAGACGAAGCTCGTAGTTCCCGGACCGTATTTGCTGTTTAAGAATGCGGACTGACAGTTACTGTTTGCGAACCAGTTCACCTTGGGTTTCTGTCCCGCGTTATTTGGGGCAACCAAGGTGCTGGAAGCCGTGCATATATATCATCTCTAGACTCTGTCAATCAGCTTTAGTCATCAACTTCTCGGCTAATTTGAGGCTGCCATACACCATGCCGTAATCCAGCATCGCAAGTGGAAGAAGCGTGTAACCGGGATAGCTCTTGCTTGTCCAGGGGACGCGGGAAATGAGAAACACGTGAATAGCAATCATCACTGCCACTGTCGCCCAGAACCAAGCATGTTCCTTACAGCTCCAGTTAGCTCTGACAGCGGTCATGAACACTCCAGCACAAATCACCGCAGCCCGACCTTGCCCTGGATCACCAAGGTAGGCGAAAACAAGGAAAAGTGGCACGACACACAAGGTGACAATAAGTAGCCATTTGCGTGTAAATACATCAGGATTACGCTGATTAACGGTGTTCATCAGTGGCCTGCCAGACACGATTGATAGTCTGCGTAGGTCTGATACGCGTCGTTTAAACCGCCTCCGAGGCTGACCAGAGCCCCAAAAAATGGCACAGCCTCTGCACCAACCGCTGCGTATTCTGCCGCAGGAGCTAAGGCCGCCAGTTGAATTCCAAAGATACTTCCAAGTGCTCCGCCTAGAGCTCTCTGTCCAGCTGCTGTCGTAGTGTTCGCGGTAATCGCACTGTTGACGGTAGATGCTGTGCCAAGGCCTATTTGAGCTACGGCGATAACAGCGCCTCCGCCAGGCAAAAATCCAGCACCGAAACCCGCAGCATCAAGGGCAAGGGAAACCCCATTTGCTCTTAGAGCTTGCCCAGCGCACTGGGCCTTATTGTTCTGATTCCCACTATTTGGGGCTACAACGGTGCCTGTGGGTGCAACGAGCAGCGAAGTGGAGGAACTCCCCAGTCCGTTGAAAAATCCAAACGGGTCGAGTGAGAGATTGATCAAGTCAACTCCAGTCTGAAAATAGAAGCCGGAGGTCCCGCTCGCTGAATATCCTATACTGACCTGAATCTGCTGGCCACCACCTAGAGATAGGTACCACGATGCCACCGATGCGCTCACCTCTATTCCGTCGACATAGTAGGTTGGGTCATTTTCACTATCGTCTCCGCCGCCACTCGGGCCGCCGCTTCCGCACGGAATGCCTTGGCAAACCATCAACCCGCTTGGGTCGATGGAGCTGGGCGGGTTGTTCAGCGCATAGGCGTAACGATTCATGCTCTGCGGATTGGTCAAGTCGTAGCTGCCCATATACGAATCAGGCCCCAGCCACCGTCCCTGTGCCGAGGCGTAATTGCGGAACTGTGCGTGCTCCGTGTCGCTCTCCGCATCGTGCTCCAGGCCGGCAAAGTGCAGGGTGTCCTGGTCGGCGCCGCTCGCGTTGACCGTTGCCGTGTAGCCATCTCCCCATGGCAGGGAGAGGTAGGTCGAGCCTACCGACCCTCCGTAGTTTGTCCGCATGCGCTCTGTGCCCAGGATGTCCTGGTGGTCAAAATAGGTCGTGCCGTCCGCCGATCGAAACGCGATCTGCAGCCCGTTCCAATAGATCCGGCCTTCACTGCCATAGTTGTCCGGAGATAACCAGGTCGAGATCCGCCGCCCGGCGTAGTCATAGGCGAACTCATTGGTGGCACTCCCCGTCTGCACATGAACCCGCCGATTCAATGCGTCGTAGACATAGACCGCCGTATTGCCGGCATCCACCTGGAGGATGTTCCCCTCCGCATCGTAGGTGTAGCTGTGGACCGTGTCGTTGGTCATGTTGCCTGCAGCATCGTAGGTGAAACCGGTGGTCGTGATCCGGTTGTTGGCCGGATTAATGGTTGGATCGAAAGTATACCCCGTTTGCAGGGGAGTTTGCGTTAGACGGTTGCCATAGCGATCGTAACTGTAAGTGTAGTTCTGTACTGTGCCGGCGGTCACCGTGCGCGAGGTTAGACGGTTGAAGCTGTCGTAGCCGAAGGTGACCCCCTGGTCGGGCACCGTATCGGACTGTAATTGCATCTGCGAGCCATTCCACTGGCTGGCGGAGCCATAGATCGCGGTTCCCCCACTGCAGCTCTGCGCTGCCGGTCCTCGGCATACCCATTGTTGATTGGGGCGGCCTAACGCGTCGTACGCATGGTAGACGTTCAACCCATTGCCCAGCGTGTAGCTCAATGGACCGTTGGGCCCATTCACCACGTTGGAGAATAGATTCGGAGGATTGTAGGGAAAATCTGGTGACGAACGGAACGTAACCGTTACAGTTTTGCGGACCAGCAGGATTCGGGGACAAACGAACTCCCCCCATCGTTTCCGCGTTCATGATCGGATGGAAATTGCGTGGACCGGGTCGGTCGCAAGAGATCGCGGGTCCCCTCGAAACAGTTCTACATCAAGCCTTCTTAGGCTTTCCCGGATCACAAACTGAGCCACACTGATGCATGCGTTTTCTGGCTCCTGCGTGAACTTGGATAGTGCCACAGACGCTCCGACACTTCTCGAGTGGTGATGTACTACGTCGCGACGTACGGGAGATCAGCCGATGGTCCGTGAGGATGCACTTCGCCCCCGCTACTAGCTGCCCAGGACAGCTCGTCTGATCCGTGCGTGCGAATCTCTTGCGAAGCGATGCTGCATCGCTCGTGAGAAAGGGTAACCAATGCGGGCCAGAATATGCCTCGGACGGGATACAGCTTCCAGGAGATAAGAGACCGATTCGCTCTCGGGATCAAAATCAATGATGAACCGCTCCTGCCCTTCCTCGATGTGAGAGGCAGTCGTGGTGTACATAAAGCCGAAGCGAGCCGGGCCGTCCACAACCTCGACAACGCGGCTGAAATTAATCGACCATAGGTAGGCTGTGTGAGCTTCCACACCTACTAACTCGCCCGGCAGGATGCTGGCGGTTGGGTTCACGACCTGAACCCAACCCAAATCGAACTGTTGCCATTGCTGAAAGGCTTCGCGGGCGGCCCCGAAAGCACGCCGTCCTCGACCAATCTCACTGCGGGAAACATCATGCACAAAACCCTGCGGCGGTTTTCGAAGCAGGCCCTCGGTGACCGTTAGCAGATTGGGACTGGCGGGCGGAGCCTCCCGGGCGGCTGCGAGGAGCCTTTGCTTCTGAGCCTCGCTTGTTCGAAATGGCCGAAACACACGTCCAGTATCTCAGGAGCGCTCCGGAGCGCCGTTGCCGATTTTGTTTCGCCGCCGGCTTGGTGGCGCGACTGATGCCAAGGTGAGCGCCACCCAGGCGCTCGTACTAAGGTCACGGCTTTCAGCAGCACGCGCTTCTATCTTTCCTACCGGCTTAATTGTCTCGACCAAGGGTATCCCAGTGGCTTAGCCGTCATCAGCGCGTGTTTACGGCCCGACTAAAAGTCGTGCCCTGACACAAAACATGAGTTTTTTCGCAGCCTAGGAACCCGTGCTCTTCATAGAAAGTTTTCGGCAAGCTCTGAAGCTGGCCTTCGGTACGGTTCCTTTCCCTGTTCTCAAACTCGGGGCCGGGATTCGACTCCTCCCGCGACCGCTCCACGGTGGTCCACGGCAGGCCGGGGCAGGCGGGATGACAAAGGGGCGTAAGCATGCGGCAGCAAGATACAACACTGGGATGGGCCAGGACCATCAGCTCAGCCGATTACGGTGCGGCTTCTGCAGAGAAAGTCCGCCCGACAAGGAAAGCAATACCTCACAGGCTAAAGAGTCTGCGTGAGAGCTAGCTTCTGCGAGACCCAGGATTGCATCCTGGGTAATTCTCAGCCGTCCCTCACGGGACTGAATCACGTTATCAACTTATACCCAGGACTGCGTCCTGGGCTACTCTCACGTCCCTTCGACAAGCTCGGGCAGGCTCTGCGGGACTCCATCTTGGGAACAGAAAGACGAACCTCAGGGGCTAAAGCCCTATATTCTGGGTTGTTTTACGGCCCGACTAAAGAGCTTGCGGAAAACTCGAAGCAGATGAGATGCCCTCAGCGGCTAAAGCCGGACCTGTTTACCAACACTTATGTACGAGCTGAAGCCCGTAATTCAAAAACCGGATTTTCTGCGACTGTAAAGTCGTGCCCTGATACAAAACATGAGTTTTTCCGCGGCCTGTCGAAGGTGGCCTTACGGTTCCTTTCGCCAGTTCTCACACAGACTCTGTAGCCGGACGTACTCTCAATCGTTTACGGCCCGACTTCAAGCCGTTACCTGATGCAGATGAGTTTTTCCCGCAGTTATTTTTAAAATTTGATATTTTTGGGTGCTTTTTTGGGATTTGCCGGCTAACGGGGGCGGACAAAGGGATTGAGGGGTGTCTTTTTTGGGAGAGATTCACCCCCAGGTCTGGAACGGAATTGAACAGGGGGACATAAGGCTTGGGGGCTTCCGAGGCGATAGGGCGGCTGGCGAAGGTGGACTGGCTGGAGCCAGGGCCCGAAGGCGAACCTGCCACCGGGACGACGCGGGCGGATTTCTTCTCTGAAAAGACTGCGCATGACGGCCGGGGATGAAGTTTTCCATGGCCACGATGATGGTGAGGGCCTTGACTTGGCCGGTGATGCTGCCTCGGGTCGTTTCGGGGCTGAGGTTGGCGATTTCCCAGAGGCGCTTCAGTACTTGTTCGCGGTCCAGGTTCCGGCGGTGCTGTTCCTCCAGGCACGCTGCTTCTTGCTGGACGAGTTGTTGCTGGACGGCGGCGCGGTGCTCGAGCATGTAGGCGCGGACAAGGGGTTTGGATTTGGTGTAGGCGGCGGAGTCGGGGTTGAGGCCGGCGGCTTCGGCGGCTTGACGGTCGGTCATGCCGCCAGCGAGGACCAGACGGGCAAACGCCATTTCCTGATCGGTGATGGGATCGCTGACTTTGTTTTTGGGCATAGGTGGCTCCTGTGAAGTTAGAAACAGGGTTTCCAGTGCGCTGGGAAGCAGCTGGGTGCAATAAAAAATCCCGCCGCGGCGGGATGCTTGGATTGCCTTATTTTGAGACAGGGATCGGGTGTGACACCGGACAGCGGTAAAACTGTCCTTCGCTCGCGCTTAGGCCGAAACTACCGGCAACTGCCGACCAGAGAGAGGTACGCGAGAACCGCAAGATGTGCCGATATCGTCTGCTTACAGGATATGGCGCGTTGCAGAATCGGATCCAGCCGCAAAAACTCTTTTCTTTAATCGACGGTTATCGTTTCGGAGGTTACTTTGGGTTGAATGGTGACCTGGCGTCCGGGCCCACATTGCCGCCGATACGTAATGCCCATCCGTAAAGTAGCAGCAATGTTTACAGAAGACAGGCTCGCTGGAGCTGCGATATCCTCGAGTGCGCGTTCACCGTTCGATGCTGCTTTTATGACCGTGCTTGCGTACATAGGGAATTCCATTCATGCATGGCTTGATGCAATACTTTTTTTCTGCCTTTTACCGTTACCGCCTGCGAACACTATTTGTAGTCGTCGTCGATTGCGTTATGCCGATTTCCGGAGGTAATGCGCTTTATGGACAGGCTAGCGATCGGATTACCGAGGATGTTAACGCCGCGGAGTTGGTGGCTCTGCCCAATCACCATCCTCAATGGGCAACCAAAGAGAACGCTGCAGGTCCTCTGCCTTCCGGGCTGACGCTCGAACAGCTCACCCTTGTTTTGTCGCGATCGACAGAGCAGGAAGAGAGCTTACAGGAGTTTCTGGCCGAGCAGCAAGAGCCAGGCTTCGCCGAATTACCATCACTGGCTCACACCCGCAGAGATGGGAGAACGCTTCGGGCTCTCCGAGCATGACATCGCGACACTCAGCCTCTGGTTGCAGTCCCAGGGATTGCATGTCAATTGGGTCTCGCCAAGCCGCACGTTTATCGGGTTCGGGGGTACAGCGGGCGCGCTTGGACACGCATTCCATACCGAGCTAGGCGCCTACCATGCGCATGGCGCCCAGCGTGTGTCTCCATCTTCGGATCCGATGATTCCGCGGGCGCTGGCACCGGCGATCAAGGCCGTTCATGGTCTGTATACGGTGGAGGACCAACCACTCCACTCGTTCCGGTTGATGCAGTCGATTTCGCCCGACGTGAGCACAAGCAGTGGAGAACATTTCCTCACGCCCGGAGATTTCGCGACGATTTATGGCGGAGGCAGCACATCGGGAGTGACCATCGGCATCGTCGGACGGTCGCGCACAGATTTCAGCGATTTTGAAAACTTCCGGCAACAAACGGAAACCAATTTTCCCAACCCTACGGAAATCGTCCCCACCGCTTTTGGAGGCGTTGATCCCGGGACCGGCCTATACGGCTCCGCCCGCGACCAATGTTTCTCTTGACGACCAATCGGAAGCGACCCTGGACGTGATGCGCGCAGGCAGCGTTGCCGGCAACGCCCAGATCTTACTGGTGGTGGCGACAGCGCGGCAAGCGGCGGGGTCGAAGCCGACGCGCAGTACCTGGTGGAAACGTCCCCCGCGCCGGCATCCGTGATGAGCATTAGTTTTGGCGCCTGCGAGGCGGCGGCTGGAGCCGCGGGAGTCGCCTTCTGGGACACCTTATTTCAACAGGCGGCAGCGGAGGGAATATCGGTTCTGGTTTCCTCCGGCGATTCGGGCGCCTCCGGTTGCGACCAGGCCTTTACCACCCCACCGGCATCACCCGCCGGCCAACAGCCCTAATTACATCTGTTCTTCGAGCTATGCCACGTGCGTTGGGGGGACGGAATTCAATGACACCAGCGATCCGTCACAGTATTGGAGCGCGAACAACAGCCGTAACCTGGCATCGGCCCTCAGCTATATTCCCGAGGGTGGATGGAACGAGCCGCTGAACTCCAGCGGCGGCGCGCAGGTTGCAGCATCCGGGGGAGGGGTGAGCAGCGTGATCGCAACCCCCACCTGGCAGACGGGCAGCGGTGTGCCGGCGGCCAGATCGGGACGCTATACGCCAGACATCGCCTTCTCCGCCTCGAGTCACGACGGCTACTTTGGTTGTTTCGCTGCGGGGGGCGGCGATTGCGTCACTGCCGCAGACGGCTCGTTCAGCTTCGCGGTGTTCGCGGGCACTTCGGCCGCGGCGCCCTCGATGGCCGGGATCGCGGCTCTGCTCGACGGCCAGACACAGGCAGCGCAGGGAAATCTCAACCCGCAACTCTACCAAATGGCGGCGACCGCGCCGACTGTCTTTCACGATGTGACGGTTGCCTCCAGCGGCGTGAGCCAATTGCGACGTCGCTACGCCGAGCTTGTGCAATAACAGCATCCCAGGACGCAGTGGCCTGAGCGGCGGCCAGGCGGGCTATCCGGTCACCGCGGGCTATGACCAGATGACTGGCCTCGGATCGCTCAACATCGGGAACTTTCTGGAGAATTTTCAGGGGCCGCCGGCAATCAAAATCCTTGCCAATCCACCGAGCCTGACATTCTCCAGCCAGTTGGTCGGATTCCCTAGCGCGGGAGAGGTCGATTTTGAAAATGGCGGATCGGCGCCGTTGGATCCGCTGGCCATCGCGATCACCGGAGCCAACGCGAGCGACTTTAGCGCGGTGAACAACTGTCAATCGCCATTAGCTCCCGCGGCTACTTGCGCGGTGCAGATTACCTTCACGCCTTCCGCGGCCGGGAACGCGCAATGCCACCATGGCAGTTACGTCTGCGAATGCTACCAACTCGCCCCGGATTGTCTCCCTCAGCGGGATGCGGAACGACTACGCTCTATACCCCGCAGATGGCGGTGTCCGGCTCGGCTAACAGCATCACCGTCGCACAATCGATGACGGTTACTGTCTTGTTCGGTACACCCGCCGGGCGCGCCCAAAGCTCCTACCGGCTCTGTCACGCTGACCAGCGGTAGCTACCATTCTGCCCCGGTCACTCTTAGCGGCACCTCCGTGACTATCGACATCGCTGCCGGAACGCTTCCGTTGGGGAACGATGTTCTTACCGCCAACTACACCCCCGACAGCGCAAGTGCTTCCATCTACAACAGCGCTTCGGCGACGACCCTGGTCACCGTCGACCCCGGTGCCGATTCCCAGCTTTGAGATGTCCGGAGTTCCGATGCAGTTTCCGCCTGGGGCAACGACGGGGAATACCTCCTTGATCGGGATCACACCCACGGGCGGGTTTACCGGCAACATTACGCTGAGCGCGGCCGTCACTTCGGCGCCGCCCGGAGCTCAGCATCTGCCTACTTTCAGCTTTGGCACGACCAGCCCGGTGAGTATTACGGGAATCACCAGCGTCGGCGCGACGCTCACCGTCCTGACCACAGCGGCCAGCAGCAATGCTTCGCAAGGCCTGTCTCCTGGTATAGGACTGGGCGGGCTTCCCTTGCGTGGCTTCTGTTCCTGAGTCACGCCGAGGCGATTGCGGCGCTGGCGAGGTGTTTTGGGGAGCTTGGTACTTTGCATATGCTCTGGCGGGAGGGATGGCTGGCTTGCGGCGGTGGCAGGAGCGGAAATAATGCGGGGGCGGGGACTACGAGCACTGGCGATTCGGGTACGAGCGTCGGTCAGTATATGGTGACGGTCACCGGCACTGCGCCGGGAGCGACTACGGCTACGTGCACCATTGGCGTGAACATCGACTGAGTTGTGTTGCACGAGGAACCGTTAGCTGAGGGTGATTGGCTTCGGCGCAGATTTCCGAGATCGAGTGATAATAGGGTCCAACGAAAGTGGGGTAGCACGCGTGAAAGCTGGTTTGTGTGTGGTGGGAATTCTCAGTCTCGCCCTTGCGGTTCCATCGTCTTATGGCGCCGAGTTCCAGTCTCCAGAAGAGCTGGCGGTTCTTGCGCCTATTGATGCGATGTTTCAGGGCATGACGAAGCGTGACCCCGCGGCCATCAAGGCTGCGGCACTGCCCGGGACAATCATGGTCCTGATGCGGGACGGGAAGCCAGAGCAGATGACGATCGAAGTATTCGCGGATCACTTCGGCAACCTAGTGAGAAGCATATGGAAGAGCGTATCCACGATCCGCTGGTGCGCATCGATCACGACCTGGCGGTGGTGTGGGCTCCGTTTGAGTTTTTGGTGGACGGGAAAAAAGATCACTGCGGCACGGATCTATTCAATGTCGTTCATACCGAGGGTAAGTGGGTGATCGCGGAGATCGCGGATACCGGAAGCAAGGGTTGCGCTGGGAAGTAGCGATTTTTTTGCGGCGGGTGGTTGCTCTGGAGTTAAATGACACGGGTGCGAGCATGCCCAGGTTTAGTGCGCCATCATCTTCGGATTAATCCCCATCGGTTCCGGGCTCGGCTCACGTTTAGCGGTCGGCCCTCCCGGGCCTTGGGAGTCGATGGTTCTCTCATACAGGGCCCCATGAAGCTTTGGCAGTGCCAGCGCTAAAGCGCGTGCTCAGGGTCGAGACTCTTTCACGGAGCGCTAAAGCGCTCCTTCCCCCGCATAAATGCGGGGGCTCCACCACGGATTCCCGCGCTCCATCCCCACAGACTCTTCCGGGCTGGGCTCATGTTTAGCGGTCGTCCCTCCCGGGCCTTGCATCCATGGCGATTTGCAGTGTCGTTTGTTTCTCAGCTTGCCACGGGCAAGCCGGTTGCTACCAGGGCGAGCGGTATTACAAGGGGGGAGACTGGGGCGTCGTTGAGTGCGGCGTGTCCCACTCAAGCCAAAATACGGCTTGAATGGGGCACCCAACGTTCGTTGCTTTTACGGCGCGACGCAGCCGTGCTCTTCACTAAGCTCTTCCCAGGCTGTTTAGTCGCGCCGTCGACTCGGGATTGACGGGCTTTAACCCCTGGGGAATGCCTTCCGTGCCCGCTACAAAGCCAACGCGGTTGAATCTCTTGTTATCCGACGCCGCGAATTTGGATCAGAGCAAACGCGGTTGTGGGAGCGCAGCCCCATGTTTTCGGTTCAGGTACGCTTCGGCGAACCTGGATTTCCTGTCACGCAACACCGGACATGAACCGCGTATGCGGCTTTCATTGAGGAAAGCGCATGCACTTCGTCGACGCGACCGAAGCCAACATCCCGGGAGCGGCTGGGGCGACCTGCTCCCTTCGGCTAGCCGGTGCTCTTACTTGGCTTTGGTCTTGATACCATCTTCCTTGACTATGGCAGCCCCTACCGCGTTTCCTATCCTGCAGCAGACGCCCCGCGCAGCTCATGCCCACGAAGGGTTTTCTGCTTCCCGCGCGCTGGAGGCGAAGCTGCGCCAGGTGGTGCGGGGCGAGGTCCGGTTCGATGAGGCTTCCCGCGCGCTTTACGCTACCGACGCTTCCAATTATCGCCAGGTGCCTATCGGGTTGGTGCTGCCTCTCGATGAGGCTGACGTGGTGGCTACCGTGGCCGCTTGCCGCGAGATGGGCGCACCTGTTCTCTCGCGCGGTGGGGGGACCAGCCTGGCCGGCCAGTGCTGCAATGTGGCCGTGATTATCGACTTCTCGAAATATATGCACGCGATCCTGGAACTCGACCCGGCGCAGAAATTTGCCCGCGTTCAGCCAGGCATCGTGCTCGACCGGCTGCGCGATGCCGCGGAAGAACATGACCTGACCTTCGCTCCCGACCCGGCTACGCATAGCCGGTGCACGCTTGGGGGCATGATCGGTAACAACTCCTGTGGCGTACATGCGCTGATGGGCGGCAAGACGGTCGACAATATCGATTCGCTCGACATCCTTCTGTATGACGGCACCCGGCTTACCGTGGGCGCTACTTCGGAGACGGAACTCCAAGCCATCATCGCCGGGGGCGGACGGCGGGGCGAGATTTATGCCGGCCTGGCGCGCATCCGGGATACCTACGGCGACCTGATCCGGCAGCGGTTTCCCAAGATTCCGCGGCGCGTCTCCGGCTACAACCTGGACGAGCTGCTGCCGGAAAACGGATTTAATGTAGCGCGCGCGCTGGTGGGCAGCGAAGGCACTTGCGTTACCGTGCTGCAGTCGCGCTGCGAGCTCAAACATAGCCCGCAGCATCGCCGGCTGGTGGTGCTGGGATTTGCCGATCCTTTTATCGCCGCCGACCACGTGCCGGCAGTGCTCAAGTACAAGCCGATTGGCCTGGAAGGCTTCGATGGCCTGATGGTCGATTACATGCTGCGCAAGCACCTGGCGGTCGACGATGTGCTGCTGCTGCCCGAGGGGCGCGGGTTTCTGCTGTGCGAGTTTGGCGCCGACTCCGCAGAGGATGCCGACGCGATCGCGGAAACGTTCACCCAGGCTGGGCTGGCGTTCGGGAAGACGTGCACGGTGCGGCGCTACTCCGATATCGAGGCGCGGCGGGTTTGGAAAGTGCGCGAATCTGCGCTGGGCGCGACGGTCTTCGTTCCCGGGGAAAAGCATGGATGGGAAGGGTGGGAGGATTCCGCCGTACCGCCGGAAGAGCTGGGCAACTATCTGCGCGACATCTACCAGCTGCTGGAAAAGTTTGGGTATACGACGCCCATGTACGGGCACTTCGGCCAAGGCTGCGTTCACATGCGCATTACCTTCGACCTGGAGACGCGCGCCGGGCATCGCCAAATTTCGCGAGTTCATCGATCAGGCCGCGGATATCGTGCTGGCGCACGGGGGATCGTTGTCCGGCGAACACGGAGATGGCCAGGCACGCGGGGCGCTGCTGCCGAAAATGTATGGCCCGGAGTTGATGAAGGCGTTTCAGGAGTTCAAGGCGCTTTGGGATCCGGATAACGGCATGAACCCGGGGAAGATGATCGATCCGGGCATCGGTGTACGAACCGGTGGAGAATCTTCGGCTGGGGGTTGGATACCAGGCGAAGAAGGTGGAGACGTGGTTTCAATATCCCGATCCGGGCGGGTTTGGCGAAAGCACGCTGCGGTGCGTGGGCGTGGGGGCTTGCCGTAAACAGGACCACGGGACTATGTGCCCCAGCTATATGGCCACGCGGGAGGAAAAGCACTCCACCCGGGGACGAGCTCACCTGCTGTGGGAGATGTTGCAGGGCCAGGTGATTACGGACGGGTTCCAGAATGCTGAGGTCAAGGAGGCGCTGGATCTTTGCCTCTCGTGCAAGGCGTGTAAGACGGAATGCCCGGTCAACGTGGACATGGCGACCTGGAAGGCGGAGTTTCTTGGGCACCACTACAAAGGGCGTTTTCATCCGCTGCAGCATTACCTGTTCGGATTTATGGACCGATGGGCGCAGATGGCGGCGGTTGCACCCGGGCTGGCTAATTTGCCTATGCGGACTCCGGGGGTGCGTAGCCTGGTGAAAGCTATCGCCGGGGTGGCGCCGCAGCGGACTTTGCCGCAGTTTGCCGGGCGTAGTTTTCGGTCAGAGTACAGGAAGCGTGCCGGGGGGAGTGGCGGAGGGGCGCCCGTGATGCTATGGCCGGATACCTGGAATAACTACTTTCATCCCCAGGTGCTGGGGGCGGCGCATGAGGTGCTGGGGTCGGCTGGGTTCCAGGTGCAGTTCCCGGCACAGCATATCTGCTGCGGGCGGCCGCTGTACGATTTCGGGTTTCTTGACCAGGCTCGGAGCTACTTGGCAGAAGATTTTGGAGCGGCTTGGGCCGCAGATCGACTCGGGCATGCCTTTTGTGGTGCTCGAGCCCAGTTGCGCCAGCGTGTTTCGCGATGAGCTGCTTAATTTCTTTCCCACGAATGAGCGGGCCATGCGGCTGGCGAAGCAGACTTTTCTGCTCAGCGAGTTTCTTACCCGGCAGGCGCCGGGTTACCGGCCCCCGCAGTTGAATCACCGGAAGATGGTGCTTCACGGGCATTGCCACCATAAGGCGCTGATGGGGATGCAGGATGAGCTTGGGCTGCTGCAGGCTACGAACGCCGAGGTGAGCATGCTGGATTCCGGGTGCTGCGGGATGGCGGGTCCGTTTGGATTTGAGAAGGATAAGTTTGAGGTGTCACAGGCGCTGGGGGAACGGGTGCTTCTGCCTGCGGTGAGGTCGGCTGCGCGCGGAGACGATCCTGGTTTCGGATGGGTTTAGCTGCCGGGAACAGATACGGCAGAATTCGCCTCGGCATGCGCTTCATTTGGCTGAGGTTTTGGCTGGGCGGGGTGATTGGAAGGCAATGGTAGGGGCTTCGCCCCATCTTTTCGGCCCAGGTACGCCCTGGCGAACCTGGGGCACCCGTCCAGGGGGAAGGGTCGCATGGTCTCAGGACGGGTATCAGTTCGCAGAAATCCGAGGTAGGCCGTGGGACCTGGCACCCGCCAAGAGTAAGGAGGTCTGGGGTTCCCGGACACCCGATTCAGTTCGTGGTAGAGAATTCGGAGAACGGCGAGATAAAGCACCCGGCTTTAGCTGCTCGTGAAAAGTCGGACCTGGTGTGGCTGTCTTGGCGGTCCGGCGGGGCACAGTTGGTTACCAATGGGGTAGGTGTGGCCGCCCTGGCCACGAATTAGATAGGAAGTATTCCGGCCGGGCTGTATGCTGGAAAGAGTGCTTGTAACGCTTCGGCTTGCGTCCTGTCTTAATGAGCCTTAGTCCCCTTAAGAGGATATTCAACCCTGAAAAACGTGAGGCTCTATGCGCTCTGAACTGGTCTATTCGGCAGGAATTAAGATCGCGAACCGGTTCCTTCTGGCTACCGTGGCAATCAAGGCCGTTCGTAAACTGCACATCAGCACCACCCGCACGGAAGATACCGCGAATGTGGTGTTTGTCGACGTCGCCGCCGGCCGCTATACCGACGTACACATGCCCGAGATTTTGCCCCAGGCCGCGATCGAACCCTTGATCGTCGATCCCTTCGTTGTCTCCGCTGCTTAATTAACACGCGCGCGGAAAGAAATGGCCTCCCACTCAGAGTGGGGGGCCTTTTTTTGCTTCGTGAATTTCCTGCAACTCTCGTGAATCTTCGGCTTCCGACAACGACGATTTCACGAGACGGACGCGTAGGATCGCGGCGGGAGATTTCCCACAGGACAATCAAAATGGCACACGAAGCACACCACAAATCCGCGGAGCACCACGAAGAAGCAGCCAAGCATCATCACCTGGCAGCCGAGCACCACGGCAAGGGCGATCACAAGAAAGGCCATGAGCACTCTGACCAAAGCTCACGAGCACTCTGTCAAGGCCCATGAGCACTCCACCGCCGCCCATAAGGCGTCGAACGAAGCCGTACACGCCCACAATTAGCCTCTAGGTCTCCTGCGGATTCCGGGGGGTTGCCATAGTTCGACCCGGTTGCCCTCCGGGTCGTTAAACCAGGCGAAGCGCCCGTAGTCGTGGTCCTCGCGCTTGGGATCGATGTCGGTTCCGGCGGCACGCAGCTTTTCGAGGACTGCGTCCATATCGTCCACGCGCAGATTGAACATGGCCTGCTGCTTGGAGGGACCGAAGTAGTCGGTGTCCTGGGGGAAGAAGGCGAAGACGGTCATCTCCCGAGGGCCTTCGCTGAAGAAGGCAAAGGCTCCGTCTTCGGTGCGCTTGATACCCAGATGCTCCTCATACCAGGCGTGGAGCTTCTCTGGATCAGCCGCTCGCAGAAAGACCCCACCCACACCTGTGGCTCTCGTCATCGTCCCTCTCATTCTCCGATTAATAACTGCGGAATGGTTTGCCGGTGCTTTGGCTTGCGGCTATTTTGCCGTTTCTGGTCGTCGACAATCACGCGCTCCGGCCGGGGCTGCCCTACGCGTTCCCGGGCGTTGGCCTTGACCGCTTTGACGATGGAGAATTTCTCCGGCCGCCGCTTTCTTTTCGCCATCGAGTCACTCTCCTGCCGGTTGCCGCCGCCATTTTGCCGAACGGCGGTTATGGAATCCCTGTCCAAGTATGGAATACTTCTTATACTTTCGGCGGAAGGAGTTTTGCTTCGCCGCTCGAGAAAGTGGGGCTCAGGCTATGGAAGAACGGGACTTCTTCGAGGAAAAAGCTGAACAGCGAAAACACACGCTGACCTGCCCACATTGTGGCAAGTCCGAGGAATATGAGGTGGGATGGCTGGTGCGGCGCAAGAAAGCACAACTGCATGGCAGACCCGACGAGCGCGACCGCGCCCGGTTCGCCAAAGCCCAGTCGTACATGGTGCGCAAAGACGATACCGTCGGCTGCAAGAACATCCGCTGCCGCAAACGGTTTGAGGTATCGAGCCTGCAGTCGGTGGCGTTCCTCTAAATCATGAAGATACTGGTGTGCATCAAGCAGGTACCGCAAAAGGATGCGCCGCTCAAGCTGAACGAGGCCGGCACCTGGATTCGCGAAGACGTCTCCTATGAAGTGAATGAGCCGGACGCGTACGCGCTGGAAGAAGCGCTGCGGCAAAAGGAAAAGCACGGCGGCGAAGTGGTGGTGGTGACCGCCGGGCCGGCGCGATCGCAACAGGTGTTGCGGGAAGCCCTGGCCAAGGGCGCGGACCGGGCCATTCATCTGGAAGATGACCGCTTCGCCACCCTGGATGCGGCGAATGTCGCGCGGGCCCTGGCTGCCTCGATTGCCGGAGAATCGTTCGATTTGATCGTGACCGGGCTGCAGTCCGACGATTTTGGGTTTGCCCAGACGGGTGTTTTGCTGGCCGAGGTGCTGGGATGGCCGCACGCCACCATCATCATCGGCATCGAAAAAACCGACGCTGGGTTGCGCCTGAAGCGCGAACTGGAAGCCGGACGCTATCAACACGTGGATGTTCCCTTGCCCGCGGTGCTGACTATCCAGAGCGGTATCAACAAGCTGCGCTATGCCACGCTGATCGGGATCAAGCAGGCCAAGATGAAGCCGCTGCGCAAGGTTACCTGGGCCGAGGTTGAGGCGAAGCTGAGCAAGAACCAGCAGCAGATCGAACGGCTCTATGTGCCGGTGAAGCAAAAGAAGACACAGATGCTGGAGGGCCCTCCGGCCGAGGTGGCGAAGAAGCTGGTTGAGCAATTAAAGAACTATGCACGCGTGATTTGAAAGCGGGTCTTTCGCCGCGGACTGGTGATCTCGTACAATTCAGTGTTGCGCAAGAGGAATAGGGCATGGCCAATACACTGCTTCCCATTGAAGAACAGAATCTGAACCCCGACCAGGTGGAGCGACTGGATAGACGCAGGACCCGTGGCTTCATGCTCATGGTGATTGCCGGCCAGTTTGGGATCATCGCCACGGTGCTGCTGCTGTGGATCGTCCAGGATCTGACCTACGCGCCGGGATGGGCGCATCCTGTCTTCTACTATTTCGTGGTTGCGCTGGGCATCTCGGGAATCTCCGGGCTTAGCGGAGCCTACCTGCGTCGCGGCGCCCCGGAATTCTAGGCCCCTTCATGGCAGATCGGATCATGGTGGTCGCGGAGCAGCGCGAGGGCACGCTCAACCGCGTCTCGCTGGAAACTATCGCGGCAGCCCAGGCCATTGGCAAAGAGACCGGTTGGACGGTGGAAGTGGTTTTGCCGGGCAACCAGACCTCAGCCCTGGCTCAGGATTTGGCAGGCTACAAGGTCGACAAGGTATATGACCTCGAAGGGCCCTCGCTTGGCGGCCTACACTTCGGATGCTTACGTCCACGCGCTGAAGGAATTTATCTCGAGCCAGCAGCCGAAGCTGGTGCTGTTTCCCCACACTTACCAGGTACGTGATTTTGCACCCAGGCTGGCTCTTGCGCTGGATCGCACCTTGATTTCCGACTGCCATCGGATACAAGTACGAGAACGGCAAGCTGCTGTTCACGCGGCAGATGTTTCAGGGGAAATTCGTGGCCGATGTGGCGTTTGCCGGGGATGCTCCGTGGCTGGCGACGTTGCAGATTGGGACTTTTCGCGCGGACCAGGCGGAATCCGGAACGGCGGCAGTGGAGAAGGTGGAGGCGGCCCAGCCGCCGGCTCTGCGCATTACCCCGCACGAGGTCTTTCAGGAAGCCAAGCAGGCGGTGGACCTTTCGCAGGCGGAAGTCATTGTCGCCATTGGACGGGGCATCAAGGAGCAGAAGAACGTCGCCATCGCCGAAGACTTGGCCAAGGCGTTGGGGGGCGAGGTGGCTGCATCGCGGCCCATCTGCGATAACGGCTGGCTGCCGCTGGAGCGGCAGATCGGCAGTTCGGGTCAGACGGTGGCGCCCAAGCTGTACATCGCGCTGGGCATCAGCGGCGCCATCCAGCATATTGTCGGCATGAAGGGCGCGCGGACCATTGTGGCAATCAATAAGGACGTGGAGGCCCCCATTTTCGAGATCGCCGATTATGGTATTGTGGGCAACCTCTTCGATGTGGTCCCGGCGCTCACTGAAGAGATCAAGAAGGCGAAAACCTAAGTCTGCAAGCGGCTTCCGCCAAAAACCATGATTCACTTCCGCAAACCAATCGAGGGCATCGAGCGGCCGCAGATGGAGGCGGATGTGGTCATCATTGGCGGCGGTCCCGCCGGTATGGCCTGTGCACTGCGCCTGGCGCAGCTGATCGACGCTTATAACGATCAGCTCGCGCTCAAGGGTTCGCCTCTTCCTCCCCTTTCCAAAGAGAACATTTACGTGCTGGAAAAGGCGCGCGAGGCCGGGCAGCATTGTTTGTCTGGCGCGCTGCTGGACCCGCGTTCGATGCGCGAGCTGCTGCCCGGGTTTGAGGCCGAAGCTCCCATCGATGCGGAAGTTATCAAGGAAAGCGTCTACTTCTTAACCGAGAAGGGCCATCACAAGTTCCCTGTCGTGCCGCCGCCGCTGCGGGATCATGGCATGTTATGTGATCTCCATTAACAAATTTGTGAAGTGGCTGGCAGCCAAGGTGGAGGCGGCCGGGATCACGATATTCACCGGATTTGCCGGCAGCGAGTTGCTTTTCGACCAGGATGGGGTCACCGGGGTGCGCACGGATGACAAAGGGGTCGATAAACAGGGGGAGACCAAGGCTAATTTTGAGCCGGGGTATGATCTGCACGCGAAGATTACGATCCTGGCCGAAGGGGCGCGGGGGTCTTGCACAAAACAACTGATCGAGCGGTTCAAGCTGGAAGATCCGGAACATGCGCAGACGTATGGGGTGGGGATCAAGGAGTTGTGGGAAGTCCCTGCGGGCCGGGTTGCAAAAGGCGAGGTCATTTACACGCTGGGTTATCCGCTGACTTGGCAGGAATATGGCGGGGCTTGGATCTATGGCATCTCCGACACTCTGCTTTCGGTGGGGTATGTGGTGGGGCTGGATTACCAGGATCCGCGGCTCGATCCGCAGCACGTCTTTCAGTCGTTTAAAGAACATTCGCTGATACGACCTCTGCTGGATGGCGGCAAGATGATTCGCTATGGGGCCAAGAGCCTGCCTTACGGCGGCTGGCTCACCATGCCGAAGTTGGCCGGGAAGGGTTGGATGGTCCTGGGCGATTCGGCGAGCTTGCTCAATTCGCAGCGGCTGAAGGGGATCCATCTGGCGATCAAGAGCGGGATGCTGGCGGCGGAGACCGCCTTCGAGTCGATGCGGGTGGGGGATAACTCGAGCACGGCTCTTGCGGCTTATCAGAGCCGGGTCGAAGGCAGCTGGATCAAAGAGGAGCTGTATCCGGTACGCAATTTTCACCAGGGTTTCGAGCATGGGTTGTTGCCTGGGCTGGCGCATAGTGCGGTACAGCAGGTGCTGGGCGGGAGGAACCTTGGGCCGGACTTCAAGAACCATGCCGGGTATCGGAATATGCGGCACCTGGATGCTATCGGGCGTTCGACCTACGGCCGCGAAGCTACGCTGGGGCCGGCTAAGAACGACGGGAAGCTTTCCTTCGATAAGCTGACCGACGTGTACTACTCAGGAACGCGGCATGAGGATGACCAGCCGGTGCATTTGGTGATCCGGGATACGGATATTTGTAACGGCCGTTGTGTTCAGGAGTTTGGGAATCCGTGCCAGCATTTTTGCCCTGCAGCGGTGTACGAGATGGTGGAGGGGGCGGAGGGGAAACAGATCCATATCAACTTCGCCAATTGCGTTCACTGCAAGACGTGCGACATCATGGACCCTTATCAGATCATCACCTGGGTTCCGCCGGAGGGCGGGGGTGGGCCTAATTATGACGGGATGTGAGTGGGGCGGATCGAAAGAAACCGCAGACCCACTACACTACCGACATTCGACCCTGCCGGCGACCCACCAAAACAGTTGTGTTCAGGAAAGGCGCACTGCAGGTCCCTCGCTTCGCTCCTAATGACAAACCAGAGACCGGAGCGTTGAGTGCTGCGCATCCCAGTCAAGCCCAAAAGCAGGGCTTGAATGGGGCACCCAAACCTTCTTTGCCGGTGCGGGAGGCAGGGTCATTGCTCCCTCACCATCTAGCGTCGTATGTGCGGCGGGCTAGAAGCCCAAGTCTTGTTCGATGCCTAGGGGCAGGAGCTCTACGGATTTGAAGTAGACGATGTCCTTGTCGCTGTGATTTTGCAGGCCGATCCAGCCTTTGTCGGGGCGTGGGCCGCGGTCGGGTTCGAAAGAGAGCTTTTTGGGCGGAACGGGCTGGCCTTCGGTGTAGTCGGTTACCTTCACGTCATTTACAAAGACTTGGGTGCGCGTGCCCTCAATGCGAATCAACATGGTGTTCCACTCCGGGCCCGGCTTGCCTGGCTTGGCTAAGGGCTTGGTAAGGGAGTAGAGCGTGCCGGTCACGTGATAATCGTCTTCACCACCCTTCTCCGGGTGGTTGTCGATTTGTACCTCGTAACCGCGATTGACCGGCATCCAGGGTTCCGTAGGTTCGCTGGGGATGCGGATGAAGACACCCGAGTTGTCGTTCTCGTGCTCCATCTTGTACTCGACTTTGATCTCGCAATCACTGAAGGGGCCGCCGGCCCAATAGAGGAGTCCCATGCCCCCATAAGGCTTGAGCAGTCCATGCTCCACCGTGAAGCCGCCCGGCCCTACGTGTTTCCAGCCTTTCAGGTCGTGACCATCGAAAAGCTTTTGCCAGCCAAGCTGCTTGGCGGGCGCCATCGTCGCGGCACAGAGCGGGATCAGTAGCGCAAGCATCCATTTTTTTTTCATGAATTGCTTCCTCGAGTTAGTTAGATATCTCAGTTTAAATCGTTTCCCTGCCCAGCAGCTTGTGCAACCAACCATCCTTATCCAAAGACAAGTGTGGCACAGCGATTTTGCGTGTAACATTCCATTGCGCGTGGGGCGTTCGCTGTACACACGCTGAAGGGGGCGTAGCCATGAGCGGCAGCGACCTGTTACTTACCTGTAGCGACTGCGGTCAGGAATTTACCTTCACTGCTGGCGAACAGCAGTTCTTTCAGGAACGCGGCTACTCGTCGCCCCGTCGCTGCAAGCCATGCCGCCAAGCGAAGCAGGGTGCCGGCGGAGGGGGTCACGCACCGTCTCATTCGCAACACGACGGCGGTTACAGTGCCGGTTCGGGCGCTGGGATGAGCACGGGCACAACCGTAGTCTGCGCCAGTTGCGGACAAACCACGACGGTGCCATTTGAACCCCGTGGGGACCGTCCGGTCTACTGCAAGAGCTGCTATCGACCCAAACAAGGCGGGGGAGGGGGCGGGGGCGGCGGCGGACGGCAAAACCGTGGCGGAAGCGGCGGCGGCGGTGGTGGGGGCAACCGGGACCGGGATCGCCGGAGATACTGAACGGCCGTCAAGCGCCCCTGGTATGTGCCATAAGTTGTATGGCCGCCTACATCTCTAGACAGCATACTGCTCCCGAGGGTGTCAGTATGGAGCAGGTGCTAACGGAGATGTTTGAGCAAGCACGCAAGCTAGTGGTCGAAACCGACCGCAGGCTGGCGGAAGAGAATGACCGGATCCGGGAAAAGGAACGGGAAGCGAAGCTGGTGGAACTGTCTCATTTGATTGAGGCATCCTTCGATTTCACCAGCAAGGAAAAGCTGGAGCTTGATCCCCGGTTGGATCTGCAGGACGGCAGACCTACGGTGGAGTTTATCGTGCGCAGTTTGCGGGCGATTTTTGTCATGTCGCCGCAAGGTGACGGTATTTGGACCCTGAGCGCCCTGGAAGACGGGCGGGCTCCGCAATCCCTGGGTGAGTTTAAAGGCGGCAGCAAGAATGATGGGGCTTCCCGGCGGTTGGCCGCGGCCCGGATCGTGACGGCAATCGGAAACTGGGCGCAAAGGGGTCAGCCACTGGCCGCCAAGAAGCCCGTTCAATCGGAACCGTCCGGACGCTGGCAGGATACGCCAGTACCCATTGAGGTGCCAGAGCGGCGCGAGCCGACCTACGGCACCATGGGGAAATTCCTCGGGTATTAACCCCAGGGGCTAAAGCCCATCGTATTCGCAGTCGTTACGGCCCGACTCAAGTCGTGCCCTGATACAAAACATGAGTTTTGGCAGCCTGTCATAGCGAGGTTGCCCTTAACGTTCTCCCCCGCCGGGGAAATGTGGCCTTCGAGCCGCGTTTCCCCGGGTTCCATTTCTGGCGGGTTGAAGACCCCTAAGCCGTGCCTCAGCGGCTAAGGCCGTCATCAGGCGGGCGTTTACGGCCCTACTAAACAGCTCGCGGAAAAGGTCCCTGAAGCTAGAAGCAATGATCCCTCGGCGGCTAAAGCCGGATTCAGCGCAAAGGATTTACGTACGGCCTGAAGGCCGTACCCTTCAGAAAATGAGTTTTCCCGCAAGCTGTAAAGTCGTGCCCTGATACAAAACATGAGTTTTTCCGCAGGCTGTAAAGTCGTGCGCTGATACAAAACAGGAATTTTTCGGCAGCCTGTAAAGTCTGGGGCCGCCACACAAAAATTCCCTGAAGAATAAGATTGTCGCGGAGGTGTGGAGCGATGAACACGCGCGCATCCGCTGCGGTACTTCTTTTGCTGCTCGCGGTGGGATATTCCCACAGCGCCGCCGCCCAGGGCGGCAAGCAGCAGCACCTGGCCGACCTGGCTTATGAAGCCGAAATGTCGCATGAGGTTGGCGCTTGCCCGGAGGCGCAGACGGTAACCGACCGCGATATTTGCCTGAACGACGCGCGGGTCGAGACCTACAAGAACTACAGCCAGTTTTTTGATGCGTTGCGGGAGGCTCTGATCGAGAGCTCGCCAAACGATTCCAATGCTCTGACGCTGGATAGAACAGAAGTGGTTTGGGAGAAATACCGGGTGACGGCGTGCGACGCATTGGTGGAGGTTTACGACATCGGCACGATCAAGCATCCGGGTTCGAGCGAGCCGAGCTCAAGGACGCGCTGCCTGATCACGCTAACGCGGAGCCGCATGCGCGATCTGAAAGAGCTATATGCAGCAACGCTGTAAATGATTCTGCCGCCCCACCCTGGGCAACCCACGCCAAGGATGGGGCGGCAGCAGGTTAGCCTAGCTGCAGCCGCTGGTCGAGCCGCAGCTCATGCAGCGGTAACAGCTGCCGTTGCGGACCATGATGGCGCCGCAAGTGTGGCAGCTGGGCGCGTCGCCCATGTCGAGATACTCCTTCATGGCGTCGGCGGCGTGAAAGACGGCCCCACCCTTTCGGGTTTCAGGTGCGCCGAAGATTCCGCGGTCTTCCATGTTGAAGTTGGCTGAGGATGTGCGGCCCTGGCCTAGAGCCCCAGGTTCGGGCAATATGCCGCTGGCCGGTGGCCTGGTTTCGTACCTTGCGGTTTCGAAACCGGATGGGGAATCTGCCGGCTCCTCGCTCAAATCAGCCGCCAAGGCAGGCGACGCAGGGGATTGCGCGGCCAAGCCGGTGAAGAGGCTCAGCTGGTGCCCGGAAAGGAAGCGCAACTGCAGCCAACGGAAGATGTAATCCATGATGGACTTGGCAAAGCCAATCTGTTCACTGCCAGTCCAGCCGGAGGGCTCAAAGCGGGTGTGGGCGAACTTCTCGCACAGAACCTTAAGCGGAACTCCGTGCTGCAGGGAGAGCGAGACGGCAGTGGCAAACGAGTCCATCAGCCCGGAGACGGTGGAGCCTTCCTTGGCCATCTTGATGAAGATTTCACCTGGCTGGCCGTTGGGGTAAAGGCCGACAGTGATGTAGCCTTCATGCCCGGCGATGGAGAACTTATGCGTCAGTGAAGGACGCTCCTCCGGCAGGCGATGGCGAACGGCGCGGGGCGGTCCCTGGGTTGTTGCTTCCGCCTCTTCGCGTAGGGCGGCAGCCTGACCCAGGTTGACGGCGTTGGCGACGGATGCGGAGAAGGCATTGGCCGCAGTCACGACTGAGTTGGCTGTGACTTCCAGCCGGGCCGAGACCTTGTCCTCAAGCACCTTCAGATCGTCGCCGATGGACGTTGTGTCGCCTTGGGCCATGGCGGCGAGCACACGGTCGGCGGCAGCAGCTGGCGGCTGCATCCACGGTGCTTTCCGCACCCAGCGCATTCTTGATGACCTTGGCCTTGTTTCCGTCGGAGACGTTGAGCGGCTGAGCGCCTTTGGATCCGTCGCGGTAGATGGCCACGGCTTTGAGGCCCAGACGCCAGGATTCCGTATAGGCCTGGATGATGTCGTCGAGGGTTGCGTCGTGGGGCAGGTTTACGGTTTTGGAGATGGCCCCGGAGAGGAATGGCTGGGCAGCAGCCATCATCTTGATGTGACCGGAGGAGTGGATGGAGCGCGTTCCTTTGCTGGGCTTGAAGCTGCAATCGAAGACCGCGAGGTGCTCGGGCTTGATGCCGGGCGCGCCTTCGATGGTGCCGGTGGAGTCGATGTAGCTGACGATGGAGTCCACCTGGGGATTGGTGTAGCCGAGCTTGAAGAGGGCTGCGGGCACGGTGTTGTTGACGATTTTGATCATTCCGCCGCCGACCAGCTTCTTGTACTTGACCAGGGCGAGATCGGGCTCGATGCCGGTGGTGTCGCAATCCATCATGAAGCCGATGGTGCCGGTGGGGGCAAGCACGGTGACCTGCGAATTGCGATAGCCATAGCTGCTCGCCGTGGGCCAGGGCCTGATCCCAGCAGTCCTTGCTGGCCTCGATGAGGGAAGCGAGCTGTGGCGTGGTGAAGGGCTCAGTGGAGTTGGCATGGCCGATCTTGTTTACTTCCGCACGGTGCATGCGGATGACGTCGAGGAACGGCTCGCGGTTGACGTAGAAGCCGGGGCAAGCACCGCCCCGCTGGGACAGGCCGTTGGCTCCGTCTGCATATTGGGCCTGCTGGCAGAGCGGCGGTGGCGGAGACGATCGCCGGCGCCTTTTCCGCCAGAACCGAGGACTGCAGATAAGCCTGGCCGCACATGATGGCGGTAAGGGCGGCGGCAAAGTCACGGCCGGCGTCGCTGTCGTAAGGCAGGCCCATGGCCATGAGCAAAGCGCCCAGGTTGGCGTAACCCAAGCCCAACGGCCGGTAGTCGTGGGAGTTGCGCACGATGGATTCGGTCGGGTAGCCGGAGTTGTCCACCAGGATGTCCATGGCGGTGATCATGATGTCGATGGCATGGCGATAGGCGTCCACGTCAAAGGCGCCTGCCGGGGTGACGAACTTGAGCAGGTTGAAGCTGGCCAGGTTGCAGGCCGAGTCGTCGAGGAACATGTACTCGGAGCAAGGGTTGGAGGCGTTGATGCGGCCCGAGTTCTTGGAGGTATGCCACTTGTTGATGGTGGTGTCGTACTGCATGCCAGGATCGCCGCACTGCCAGGTAGCCTCGGCAATTTTGCGCATGAGGTCGCGAGCCTTGTAGACCTTGGCCGGTTCCCCGCCCTTTACCTTGCGGGTGGCGAAGTCCTGGTCGCGCTCCACGGCGCGCATGAACTCGTCGTTCACACGAACGGAGTTGTTGGCGTTCTGGAAGAAGATGGAGCTGTAGGCTTCCGAGTCGGGACCGGAGCCGTCGTAGCCGGCCTGCATCAGGGTCCAGGCTTTGATTTCTTCCTTGGCCTTGCACTCGATGAACTCGGCGATATCCGGATGGTCGACGTTGAGAATGACCATCTTGGCGGCGCGGCGGGTCTTGCCGCCGGACTTGATGACGCCGGCGAAGGCATCGAAGCCGCGCATGAAGCTCAGCGGGCCGCTGGCGGTGCCACCGCCGGAGAGGGTTTCCATGGATCCGCGGATGCTGGAGAGGTTGGTCCCGGTACCCGATCCCCACTTGAAGAGCATGCCCTCGGTCTTGGCCAGGGTCAGGATGGAATCGAGCGAGTCGTCGACGGAGTTGATGAAGCAGGCGGAGCACTGCGGACTGCGGTAGCCGGTTACGGAGAACTCGACCGCGCAGCTATGGGATTCCAGTGCCAGTTCTGGGCATCCGAATTGGGCTCCAGCCGGTCGCAGCCGACGTTGAACCAGACGGGCGAGTTGAAGGCCGCTTTCTGGGTGACCAGCAGGTGGACCAGCTCGTCATGGAAGGTAGCCGCATCTTCCGGGGTGGCGAAATAGCCGCCCTGCATACCCCAGTCACGGATGGTCTCTGCGACCCGGGCGACGAGTTGGCGAACACCGGTTTCACGAGCGCCAAACTCACCCTGGGGAGTGCCAATGTGGCCGTGGAGGTACTTGGAAGCGACGATGTTGGTGGCGGTCATCGACCAGTCGGAGGGAACCTCGACGTCTTTCTGCTCGAAGATGGTTCCTCCGCCGGCGTCGGTGATCGAAGCCGTGCGGCGCTCCCAAGTGACCTCGCTGTAGGGGGAAACGCCTGGCCTTGGAGAAGAGGCGCGTGCAGTGCACGCCGGTGGTGGACTGCGGCTTCGACACCGATTGGCTGTAGTGGGCGGCCCAGCCGTTTTGAGCGGCGGAAGTTACGGAATTGGTGGCCTCGGCCATTAGATCTCCTCACTTATTTTAAAGAATTGACAGAAAAGCCGCCCCGGGCGCTCGTAGCTGGCGCCTTGGAAACAGGGGTTAAACCGGCCTTACTGGAAACACGTACCAAACCCAGGCTTTGGCGGACGAAACACCCAAAAACGGTGGAACCGAAGATTAAAAGAGCAAGACCGTGAGATGCGAAAGTACCGCTCTCCATGGCGTGTGTCAAGCCAGAACCACTACATCTAGTAGTTTATATGCATATTCCCCCTATTCGATTCCCAAAGCCGAACAAATGGCTGTGGAGAACGGCGCATGGCAGCTACAGGCGCGGGTATCGAGTTGCGTGAGAACCCGGGATTCCTGCTCCAGGAGTGAGGGCTGAAACCCAGGACTACTCGTCCTGGGCCATTCTCAGTCGTCCCTGCGGGACTGGTCCGTGCCGTCAAATCCTACCCAGGACTCCGTCCTAGGGCTACTCTCAGCCGTCCCCTTCGACAGGCTCAGGGCAGGCTCTTCGGGACTCGATTCCTGACCGGCTGGTTCTCACCCATACACTCCACTCAGGTTTGGCTGGATCGGTCGACGGCCAGGCAAGCTGGGCAAAACCGGTAAGGGAGGCTCCCCTAGGGCCTCTGGAATGAGGCTACGCCCGGAGAATGGATCGAACAAGGCCGTAACCCGCTGTTCGAAGGCATGGAATTGTGGAAGCCGTGGATAAGGGGGAACGTTACCGTAACGACGAAGCGTCGGATGGGGGGTGTGAAGGAAATTGGGGGGCCCAGTGGTGCGGTGGCCTCGGTCGAGCTAGGCATCGACGTCCTTGGCGATGGCATTCGAGCCGTGCCTTCAGGCCTAAAGCGGGCGAAAAGTCGCACCGAGCGGGAAAAGCAATACCTCAGGGGCTAAAGCCCGTCTGATTTTCAGTCGCTGCGGCCCGCTAAAGTCGTGCCCTGATACACGGAGCGTTCTCGCGGGCTTGAAACCCGCTTCCCGGACCAAAGTCCGGGGCTTGCACAACGCTAGGTGGTGGCCGTTTTGCCCTTAATCAAGCGATAGAGGGCCAGGAGCACGATGGCGCCCAACAGCGACATGAAGAAGCCGGCGCGCTGGCCTTCCTGGTACAGCCCAACGTGGCTTCCGATAAAAGTGGCTAGTAATGCGCCGGCGACCCCGATCAACATGGTGATGAAGATGCCGCCGGGGTCTTTCCCGGGCATGATGAACTTCGCCAGGGCGCCGACGATAAGGCCGATGATGGCTTCCCACAACAGGCTAAACATAATTCCTCCTGGATTTGGAAGATGATAAGCAGGCCCGTCGTTCATTACCGGCCACAGCCGCACGCAAAGACCTTGCGGGCGGCTGTGGCGGCATTTCCCGGTAGAAGAAAACGCGTACTACTTAGACAGGTTGTGGGGCGACTTCTTGTTCAAGGTGTGCAACAACAGAGCCGCGGAGGGCGGCGGTGGGACTACCTTGTCGAAGACAATTGCTTTGGCCGACAAGTCTTTCCCGTAAAGATTCTTGTTGGCGTCGTTGTCGGGACGCAGCGTAGAACCGGCCAGGGAAACCCCGGCGAAGAGTCCACGCGCACGCGAGTAGGAAAGGATCTCTGCCCGCATCGTGATATCGGTTTCAGCGGAGGCGTTGCGGCCAACCGGGCCGGCTGCCGCGGAGGCGTCCCCACCGAGCTTGACCTTGCTGGTGAGAATGTTATCCGCAGATTTGGGACTCATGAGCAGGAGCACGAAATCCGTGGCCTGGCCGCCCAATTGGAGTCCGAAGCTCGCGCCTTCGAGGGCCATCATGGTTGGCGCACTCCAAGGACCGCGAAAGTGCGCGCCAGAACGGCAGGTCATCACGCCACGGCCGTAGCTGGCACCGACAACAAAAGCTGCCTTGAGAACGGACGGCAACACGACGACACAATCTGCTTTGTCAATCACACTCTGCGGAATGTCATCGGGAACATTCATGATCTCGGAAATTACCGTTCCCGCGGCCTTTACTCGATCCACTTCCTTGTCCTGCCCAAAAGCGGGTAGAACCATTACGCCCATCAGGGTTAGCGCCACTACTGTTCTATTCATGCTCTCTCCTTAAGACTTATCTCGACCATTTGCAGCAAAAGACCACCATCACACACGAATGGGCCCTAAACGGATCGGGAGTAACTGCTGTGGTAACCGTTGAGGATACTATACAAGTTTCTCTTTAAAATTGATGATCGTTCCCATTTTGTTCCGTTATGGTCGGGGTTTCATCCGCCAGAACAGCAACATCTGCTTAGATGCAAACGCCGCGGTACTACAGGGAGATCCCGGCAAAATTTCTTCGGCCCCGTACCCGGAGAAGGATACCTCCGGAAGGCAGGTTGGGAATGAAGAATCGCATCTCAGACGAGGAGGGCGAGCTGCCGCCGGGGCGCCGGAGGGTTGGCGCTGCCTTACTTCTTCTCGGCGCCCTATCTGCTGCGATAGGCGTGGCCTCAGCCCTGCGGGGTCCGGCACAGATTGCGAACGCCCGATCGATCACGATTGCGGGCAGCCAGTTTGTGCGCAATGGCAAACCATACCAGGTTATTTCCGGATCGATCCACTATCCCCGTGTGCCCCGCGAGTATTGGCGTGACCGGCTGCGCAAGGCGCGGGCGATGGGGTTGAACACGGTGGAAACCTATGCGTTCTGGAACCTGCATGAGCCTCGGCCGGGGGTCTTCGATTTCAGCGGTAACAACGATATAGCGGCATTCGTGCGCATGGCCCAGGAGGAGGGTCTCAACGTGATTGTGCGTCCGGGTCCCTATATCTGCGGGGAATGGGAGGCAGGCGGACTTCCGGCCTGGCTCTTTGCCGACGGCAGCATAAAGGTCCGCACCCGAGATAGCAGGTTTCTTGCCGCGACCGAGCGATACCTAACGCGGCTGGGACAGGAGCTGGCTCCGCTGCAAGCATCCCGGGGCGGTCCGATTATCGCGGTACAAGTCGAGAATGAGTACGGCACGTTCGGAAATGATCGCGAGTATATGGAGCAAATCCACCAGTCGCTGATCCGCGCCGGGTTTGGAGGCTCCGTCTTCTTTACCTCTGACAGCCCCAGGCTTCTGTCCAACGACGCCTTGCCGGGGATTCTTCCGGTGATCAACTTCGGTCCCGGCAAGGCAGAACGGTCCTATGCCGAGCGCTTCCTGGCCTTTCTTTACCTGGCCTCGACCATGAGACAGTTCCAGTTCAACCAGCCGTGGATGACGGGGGAATACTGGGCCGGCTGGTATGACGCCTGGGGTGGCCAGCATGCACAGACCGACGCCACTCTTCAGGCAAAGGAACTGGAATGGATGCTGGGTCACGGATATTCAGTCAACGTCTACATGTTTCACGGCGGGACGAGCTTTGGGTTCATGAACGGCGCTAATTTTTCAGATGGAGACGGCGGTTACCTGCCCCTGACCACCAGCTACGACTACGATGCTGCGCTGGACGAGGCCGGGAGACCCACGAGGAAGTTCTATCTCTTCCGCGATGTCATTCAGCGGCGGACGGGCGTCACGCCACCGCCCTTGCCCGCCGCGTTGCCCATGGCCGGAATGGCAGAGGTGGAGCTGGTGGAATCAGTTCCCTTGTGGAGCAATTTGCCTGCTCCGGTCACCGCGGAGCATCCCCGATCCATGGAGATGTTTGGCCAGGGATACGGTTATATTCTCTATCGCACGCAACTGACCGGACCAGTTGCGGGGCAGCTGGAAGTGGAAGATCTTAGGGATTACGCCGCTGTATATCTGAACCAGAAGCTGCAGGGCACGCTGGATCGCCGGCTCAAGCAGAAGCAACTCGCCCTGACGGTGCCGGCCGGCCCCGTGACGCTGGACATTCTGGTCGAGAACACGGGCCGCATCAACTTCGGTCCGCTTTTGCAAGAGGGCCAGGCGGGCATCACCAGGTCGGTCAGGCTCGGTGGCCGCGAGTTGTCAGGGTGGCGGGTTTATTCCTTACCGATGACGAGCCCGGGCGGGTTGAAAGGCTGGCAAAAAAAGGCGACTCCCGGCCCGGCATTTCATCGCGGCACGTTCACACTTGCATCCGTCACGGATACGTATCTCGACGTGAGCAGGCTGGGCAAGGGGTTTGTGTGGGTCAACGGTCACAATCTTGGACGCACCTGGAGGATCGGCCCGCAACAGTCGCTTTACCTGCCTGCTCCCTGGCTGCAGAAAGGCTCGAATGAGGTAGTGGTTTTCGACTATACCGACCTCGATGCACCGCAACTGCGAGGGGTAGTTGCTCCTATTTGGTTTAGAGGTGGTTTGTAAGGAAGAACTCTTCCGGGAGGGTCGGGGGTGGGGAAAGAAACTGCAGGTCCCTCGCCTTCCTCCGGATTTCCTGTCAGGCTTCATAGTGTCGACAGAGTTCATGCGGCTTTCTTTACGGAAAGCCGCATACGTGGCCGTTGATTAGCGCGGCCTAGTAGGAAATCCGGAGTTCGCTCGGGATGACAAAGTTTAAATGGTTGGTTGGCCTTGGCCTTGGTTATTCGGATGGAAGGTTCTGACAGTGGTTGCAACCGAGAGAGAACTGCAGGTCCCCACTCAACATTTGTTGCCGGTGCAGGAGGGCAGGGCAACGCTCGCGGCTAGCGGCGGTAGATTGCGCCGGCTTTCATGACGAAGGAGACGCGTTCGAGGACGCGGATGTCTTCCAGGGGATTGCCGGGCACGGCGATGATGTCGGCGTTGTAGCCGGACTTCAGCACGCCGATCTCGTGCTCCCAGTCGAGTAGGCGGGCTCCGTTCAGCAAATCAGCCTTGAGTACGTCGAGCGGCTTCATGCCGTATTCGACCATTAACTCCAGCTCGCGCGCCTGGGTGCCGTGGGGAAAAGGGCCCACATCGGAACCTACCGCCATGGGCACGCCGTGCTCCAGCTGGCGGTGAAATTGCTGCACATGATAGTCGAGGAATTGATGCTCCTGGGCCGCGCCCTCAGGCGAGCTGGCATGCGCGGCAAAGTATTCCTGGATGGTGAAGGTCGGGACGGCGTAGATCTGCCGCTCGCGCATCAGGCGCATGGTCTCGTCGCTCAGCTGATCAGCATGGTCGATCGAGGCCACTCCGGCCTTAGCGGCGTACAGAGCGCCCGGCTCACCTTCACAATGCACGGCGATGCGTGTCTGCAGGCGTTCAGCCTCGGCGACGGCTTGCGCCAGCTGGGCTTCAGAGTATTGGAAGATGCTGTGAAACTGGCCGTCTTTGACGAAGTCGCGACCGGTTTCGTAGATCTTGATGAAGTCCGCCCCATCCTTGATCTGCTGGCGAATGACGGCTACGAGTTCATCGCCGGTGTTGGCGTAGGTGGCATTGGAGAGCACGTGCTGTTCGGGGTTGTAGTGGAGGGCGTCTTCGTGGCCGCCAAGAACACTGATGGCGTTGCCACTGACGCGCAGGCGGGGTCCGGGGATCAGCCCCTTGTCTACCGCATCGCGAACGGCGGAGTCGGCCGAGCCCGCACCTTCCGTTCCCATGTCGCGCTCGGCAGTGAAGCCGGCCAGCAGGTCGGCCTTGGCAGCGAGCGTGGCGATGATCACCCGCTGAGGCACGGACTCAGTCACAGTCTGCAGATCTTCGGCTCCGGGATGGAGGAAGAGATGCACGTGGGCATCGATCAGGCCGGGCATCAGGGTGGTGTCGCCCAGGTCGATGGTCTCGGCTCCGGCGGGATGGGCGACGGAGGAGCCGGCGGCAACGATCTTCTCTCCTTCGATCAGGACCTCTCCGGGGACAACCATGCGGCCTGCCTCGATATCGAGCAGGCGCGCGGCATGGAGAACGATCGAGTGCGGGGCTGCGGGAGCCTGCGCCAGCGCGCGCGGCCCGAACGAGACAGCGGCCGCGAGCCCAAGCGCCAGAGCAAAGCTCCGGCAGCAGATTGGGTCGTACTTAGTTTGGGTGGCCAAGATGGTTTGCAGGATATCAGGAGTGGGATTCTGCGCGCGCCGGAGCGTATTACTATGATCGCAACGATGCGACTGCGCCGAAAGATCCGCGAAGTCACCTACCACTTCGAAGATCTGCGCGACCTTCTGGCCAAGGCCAGCCCTTACCGCTCGGGGGACGCGTTGGCGGGGATTGCCGCGGAGAGCGGCGAGCAGCGTGCCGCGGCGCAAATGACGCTGGCCGACGTTCCGCTACGCGAGTTCCTCCAACAAGCCCTGGTGCCGTATGAGGAGGACGAGGTCACGCGGCTGATTATCGATACTCACGATCCGGCTGCTTTTGCTCCGGTAGCGGCGCTTACGGTGGGAGATCTTCGCGACTGGCTGCTCTCCGATGCGGCGACGGGCGAGGCCTTGACGGCGGTAGCACCGGGTTTAACTCCAGAGATGGCGGCGGCAGTCAGCAAGTTGATGCGGGTGCAGGATCTGATCCTGGTGGCACGCAAGATACGCGTGGTGACACGGTTCAGGACCACGGTAGGCTTGCCCGGCAGGCTCTCGACTCGGCTGCAGCCGAACCATCCTGTAGACGACCCGGCGGGGATCGCGGCGGCGATGGTCGATGGGCTTCTGCTTGGCTCGGGGGATGCGGTGATCGGAATTAATCCCGCGTCGGACAATGTGAACAGCGTGAAGACCCTGCTGCAGTTGATCGACCACGTGCGCCAGAAGTATGGCATTCCGGTGCAGAGCTGCGTGCTGGCGCATGTCTCGACGCTCATGGCGGCACTGGAACAGAATGCCCCGGTAGACCTGGTCTTTCAATCGATAGCCGGCACCGAAGCCGCCAACCACTCGTTCGGGGTGAGCCTGGCGCTGCTGGATGAGGCGTGCGCGGCGGCACGGGAGCTCAAGCGCGGGACTGTCTTCGCCAGCCAAAACGGCCACAAACCAACGCTGGGCGATAACGTGATGTATTTCGAAACCGGACAGGGCAGCGCACTTTCCGCCGATGCCCATCATGGGGTTGACCAGCAAACCTGTGAGGCGCGGTCCTACGCCGTTGCCCGCCGCTACCGGCCCATGCTGGTGAATACAGTGGTGGGATTTATCGGGCCGGAGTACCTGTACGATGGCAAGCAAATCATTCGCGCCGGGCTGGAGGACCATTTCTGCGGGAAACTGCTGGGGCTACCGATGGGGTGTGATGTTTGCTACACCAATCACGCCGAAGCCGACCAGGACGATATGGATGTGCTGCTGACGCTGCTGGGCGCCGCGGGTGTGAACTACATCATGGGCGTGCCCGGGGCGGACGACGTGATGCTGCATTATCAAAGTACGTCGTTTCACGATGCGCTGTACCTGAGGCGAGTGTTGGGCTTGCGGCCGGCGCCGGAGTTTGAGGCCTGGCTCAACAGCGATGCTCGTTTGCGCCTGAGTGTACCCGCGTTTCTTGCGTAACAGCCGATGCTTGGCAAGAGGAATTCCAAGCCGCAGCCTAGCGAACCCGATCTGGGTTTGACGCCGCCGGAGATGTCTTACGCGGCGCGCGAGGCCTTGCGCAGTTTCACGCCGGCGCGGGTTGCCCTGCAGAGCAGCGGCGTGAGCCTGGCAACGCGTCCTCTGCTCGACTTTCAACTGGCCCATGCGCGGGCACGCGATGCGGTCCATGGGGCGATCGATGCGCGCATGCTGTGCGATGAGCTGCGCCGGTCGAGACTGCCGGCGCTTGCCCTGGAAAGCCAAGCAGGGGACCGGGCCGCCTATCTGAGGCGGCCGGACCTGGGACGGGCGCTGAGCAAGGATTCGGCGGCGCTGCTTACTCCGGGAGAATACGACGTGGTTTTCGTGATCGCGGATGGGCTCTCGGCGCTGGCCGTGGAGCGGCATGCGCTGCGTTTGCTGCAAGAGGTTTTGCCTTTGATTGCGGGTTGGCGATTGGCGCCGGTGTGCGTGGTGGAGCAGGGCCGGGTCGCGGTTGGGGACGCGATTGGAGAGGCGCTGCACGCGCCGATGGCGGTGGTGATGATTGGGGAGCGGCCGGGGTTAAGTTCGCCTGACTCTCTGGGGGTCTACATTACGTGGGACCCGCGGCGGGGGAGGAAAGACTCGGAACGAAATTGCATCTCGAATATCCGGGAAGAGGGATTGGGGTATGCGGCGGCGGCGGGCAGGTTGCACTACTACATGCAGGAAGCGTCGCGGCGACATTTGACGGGATTGGGGTTGAAGGATCCGGCAGAGGATATTGCTGGGTTGCTTTAGTGTTGGGTGGACCTGCGGCTCTTCCCCGATTGACAAGTCTAGGCCTGGTTCAAGCCTTGGGATTGTTAGTGGAGTGAGGCTCCTGCGGTCGCTGCGGCCGACGGTGGGTAGACGGGAAGTGTCACATTCGAGAGCCGCTATCCCACTCAAGCCAAAGTACGGCTTGAATGGGGCATCCAGCATTTGTTGCTGGTGTGGCAAAAGCAATGGTCGGCGTTGGCGAAAAGGGCTCCGTCCTCTTCCGCGGGAATTCGTGGGTTGTTCAGTGCAGGTAAATGCGGAAGAAGGCCAGGGCGCGCTGGTTGGCGGAGTCGGTGACGTGGGGGCCAAAAACATGACCTTCGCCGGCGATAGATCTGGATTTCGCAGGTGAAGTCCCGGAGCTGGCAGAGGCGGACTAACTGGCGGGCATTGACGATTGGCACCTGCTCGTCCAGCTCGCCGTGAAGGATGAGGAGCGGGGGCATGGCTTTGCACCTGGGAAAAGAATTCGTTTGGGAGAAGGCCTGACCATTCTGCAATCGCCTCGACCGCTAACCTCTGGGTAGCAGCAATGAGGGCGACAGAAGCTCCCTGGGACTGTCCGGCGAGGCCAATCTTCTTGTTGCGGAGCTGCGGGCGCGAGCGCAGATCGGCAACGATGTCTTCCACCACCTGGGCCCACCGCCGATAGTTGGCGGCGGTCGGCTTGGCCGTGGACGTCGCGCTGAGATAGTCGGGCAACAAGACGCGAAAGCCGTGGTCGGCAAAGAACCGCGCCTCCAACCGGCCGAGAGAGAGATCGGAAGGGCCCGCTCCACGCAGGAAGATGATGGTCGCGGTGGCGTCACGGCTGCCATAAACCGAGCAGGAAACGGGTTTTCCCTGGCTCATGAAGGTTTCGTACTCAACCGGGGGCGTTTGTGCCCGCAGGACAATGGCCAACCCGAACAGAGCGAAGACAGCCAGCCGGCGAAGAAGCATCTCAGAGCACCTTGAGCACGACCAGCGACAAGTCGTCACTCTGTGGCGCGCCCGCGGTGAACTGGTCGACGCTCGCGATCACCGCGGTGACAATCTCCTGCGCGGAACGGTGAGTGCTCATCCTGGCAGCCGTAATCAGGCGTTCTTCTCCCCATTCCTGAAGATCGGCAGTCATGGCTTCGCTGATTCCGTCGGTGAAGGCGATGAGGGCATCGTAAGGCCGCAACTGGATTCTGCCCTGCTCATAATGAACCTCGGTAAAGATGCCAAGCACCGGTCCGCCGGTTTCCAGGCGCTGCACCATGCACTCGCGCCTCAGGGTTGCAAAAACCATCGTGCGCCGAAGGACGCAAAAGTAGTGGGGCGTTGTGCCCGGCATTGACGTAATCCAGTGTGCGCGTAACAGGATCGTATTCACCAAAGAAAAAGGTGACGAAGCGATTACTGGTGGAGGAATCGAAGATGATGCGGTTGAGACCCTCGATGACCCGGGCCAGATCGAGATCGCCGCTGAAGGTAAGCCCGTGCAGAGCGGCGCGAATGGAAGCCATCAACAGGGCGGCAGAGATGCCTTTTCCGGAGACATCGCCAATGGCGATGCCGAGGCTGCCGTTTTCGAGCGGGATGAAGTCGTAATAGTCCCCGCCTACTTCCCTCGCGGCGCGGCTGTAGGCGGCAAAATCAATCCCGGCGACGACGGGATAGGTCTGCGGCAGGAGGCGTTCCTGCACTTCACGGGCGATTTCAATTTCGCGATCGATGCGCTGGCGTTGTGACGACTCCTCCGCCAGGCGGTGAACCAGGGCGCTGTTTTCGATGGCCAGGCCGGTTTGCAGGGCAACGGAAGACAGCAACCGGCGGTCGGAACGGGAGTATGGCTCTTCGCTGAGCTTGGGTCCCAGAGCCATCACCCCGATCAAGCCGACGCGGCCAGGCAGAGGCAGGAGCAGCTCGGCATCGAGCTGGTTGAGCACCGAGAGTTCATTGGCCGGCGCCAGGGCCAGCCAAGGATCGGGACGCTCGAGGTAGACCTGCTTGGGGCTTCGATCGATGATCAGAGCACGAATGGTGGAGGAGTTGTCCGGCAAGGAAACGTCGAGCGGTGGCGGGAATTCCTTGCGCATACTGCAGACTAAAGAGATTTCCGCGGCGCAACAGGAAGGAGATCCGCTCCACGTGCAGCGTCTGGCCTACGCGTTCAACGATGGTGCGCAACAAGGGCTCGGTTTCGGTGAAGCTGCGCGCTTGTTCGGAGAGGTCCGTTAATACCTGGTCGACGGAGTAGGCTTCGCGAAAGAACCGCCGGTCAATCCAGAGGGAAAGAGGCCGGGCAATGCGCAGGCGCAGAAAGAGAATGACAAAGACGAAGACCACGGGAGCGATGAGTTGGGCACCGCGGCCGGAGGCATGGGCGAAGTGGACGATGCGGAAGCATAGAAACACAAAGACGATGACTTGCAGAACCCATAGCGTGCCCCGGGCAAAGGCGTAACGTGTGCCCTGACGGAGAATGATGCGCAGGTCGAGGGCGCGCTGGACGATGACGGTGTAGGCAAGCGAGAGGGGAAAGAAGGTGAACAGGACAGCCACGGTGAAAAGAGCCCAGGAAGGCGCCATTTCCAAGATTGGCTTTTGGGAAAAGGTGGAATTCAGCAGAAGGATGAGCAAAGGGCCAAGGCCGAGCAACGAGCCAGCAGCCACCACGGCCAGGCGGCGGCGGGCATCGGGTTCCGGTACGTGGAAGAGCTTACTGATGATCGCGGTGATGAAGATGCAGAGAGAAATCGCGGCGAAAACATTGCCAGCGGTCTCCAACGGATCAAACGCGGCGAGATAGGGCTGGACGAAGCGGGCGTGATAAAGCAAGCCGTACTGCAGAGCCCACATGGCAGGAACAATGGGAATCTGGGGAAGGATGATCAGCCACTTCAACCATGGATAGCGTATGTCGGTACGCGAGCGGACAGGAAAGTAGATGCTGAACAGGATGAGCGAAACGAACATCGCCTGGAAGGCGAAGATCTGCCAAAAGATGGTGAAAGCGGCGAGAAAGCCGGGAAAGTATCCCGCTCGACCGAGAAAGGCGGGAACCACGTTCATGATGCCGAGAAAAAACCAGGCATTCCACTCGAGCGGCCTTGCCAATACCACCCAATATCCCAGCAAGAGACAGAATGCGGGGAAGATCAGAACGAGAATGATGTTGATCAGCCAGCCGGTGATGGTAGGACGAGCCCTGCGCTGCGGCATCAGCTCGACCTGCGCGGTACGGGTTTGCCCCGCCATATTGCGATAAACGATGGCAGCGGCCTGCCCTGGATGAGCATGAAAGGTCTGGCGAATCAACCCGGCCATGCCGGTAAACGGGAGTCCGTTTACGGAAAGGACCTCGTCTTCCGGCACCATGCCGGCACGTTGGGACTCGGGAAGGGGTTGCACCAGGAAGCGGGCGCTATGGGAGTAATCGAGGGGCGGCCGAGCGCGGTTGGCATTGAGGAAACTATCAAAGTTCGCAGCCGTGCTAGCGACATAGAAGAGCGTAGAACCAACGGCCAAGATGGTCAGCAACAGGTACGGAAGTTTGGCGGGGTTGGTTTGCATGGAGCCAATAGAGCATTTTTATTATTGCGGTGGGCTGGCGGGATTCGCCAAGTTCGGCCATTCGTTCCACCCGGATTTTTCGGCATAACCGCGCTGAGAGCAGTGTCCTCGATTACACCAAGATTAAAAATGCTTCCGGCGGCATGGTAGCAGACCGATCAGAAGCCTTCGTTGACCATGAAAGTTGACCGCAAAAAGTTGACACAGGAGGAAGAGACGGTTAGCTTTTTATCAGGTATGCAAGTCCGCACCCACCATCATCGTCATCACCATCATCACGTGACGAGCGTGTCGGCGGACGGTTCCGGCCAGCGATAAAGGCCAGGAAGCCAGGATCAGAAAAAGCCCGCCGGCGCGAAATGCGCACGCGGGCTTTTTTGCGTTTAGCGGTGTTGACAAGAGAGGAAGAAGGCGGGCGATGAGTGAAGCAGTGAAACTTGATTTTGCGAAGATGGACGGACTGCTGCCTGCAATCGTGCAGGATGCTGAGAGCGGACAGGTGCTGATGGTGGGCTTTCTGAATGAGACAAGCTATGCCAAGACCCTGGAGACAGGCTTTGTGACGTTTTGGAGCCGCACGCGACAGAAGCTGTGGATGAAGGGAGAGAGCAGCGGAAACCGGCTGCGCGTTGTGTCCGCGGCGACCGACTGCGACCAGGACACTGTGCTGTTTCGGGTTGTCGTCGAAGGGGACGGGCTGGTTTGCCACGAGGGAACAGTGAGCTGTTTTACGAATGCCATCGCACTGCCTAGCGGCGGCGAAGATGGAGGCACGCAATGGCAAGTAAGCTGAAGCTCGGCATTCCCAAGGGCAGCCTGCAGGACGCAACCATCGCGCTGTTCGAGCGCGCGGGGTGGCGCATCTATGCCAACGGCCGCTCGTATTTTCCTGGCATCGACGATAGCGAGATTGAGTGCATGCTGATTCGCGCCCAGGAGATGGCGCGGTATGTGGAGAAGGGCGTTCTGGATGCGGGCCTTACTGGCATCGATTGGGTAGTGGAGAGCGGGCTCGACGTGGTCAGCGTTACGGGGCTGACTTATTCGAAAGCGACGCGGACCAAGGTGCGCTGGGTGCTTGCGGTGCCTGAGGATTCTCACTTTGAGAAGGCGGAAGATCTGAGCGGGAAGGTGATTGCTACCGAATTGGTGGAGGTGACGAAGAATTACTTCGCCGCAAAGAAGGTTCCCGTCAAAGTGGAATTCAGTTGGGGCGCGACGGAAGTAAAGCCGCCCACGCTGGCGGATGCGATTGTGGAAGTGACGGAGACGGGCAGTTCCCTGCGGGCAAACCGGCTGCGCATTATCGATACAGTGATGGAAAGCGAAACACATTTGATTGCCAATCGAGCCGCGTATAGCGATCCGTGGAAGAAGCAGAAGATCGACAATATCTCGCTGATGCTGAATGGAGCGATTGCTGCGCAGGGTCGAGTGGGATTGATGATGAACGTGCAGAAGAAGAACCTGGACCAGGTGTTGGGAATTCTGCCGGCGCTGGATTCACCGACGATTTCGACGCTGAGCGATGCGGGGTGGGCGGCGTTGAATACGGTGCTCGAAGAGAGCGTGCTGAGGGATGTGATTCCCAAGCTTAAGAGTGCGGGGGCTACGGGGATTGTGGAGTATCCGCTGAATAAGATTGTGTTTTAGGTGGGGGATAGGATTGGGGTCCCCGTCGACTCGTACTGCACGCCCTCCATTGCGCTTCGCTCCGGTCCCCGGATGCCAAGCAGGCAGGATGAGGGTGGCAGCGCTTTCATGGGAAATTCGCCTGGGGCTGAAAGAGCGGCAGCTTGAAGTGCTGCGTTTCCCACTCAAGCCCAAAACAGGGCTTGAAATGGGGCACCCGACGTTCGTTGCTCGTCGAGTGAACCGCAGTCCCTCGCTTCGCTCCCCGGCCGCCGGCGCGGGATGACAAAGGGGAGGGTAGCGCTTTCATGAGGATTCGCTCGGGCTCAAAGAGCTGCCCTGATGCGTTTCCAGGGGGAGGCTAGTGGCTGACGCATTGCACAAGGAGCGTCTGCATGAGGCTGGTTAAGACACGGGGCCGGGACGGAAAGAAGACCCGTCGGATGCTTAGCGAATTGGAGCTCAGAGGTGCGCGGAATACGGCGCGCACGATGCCGGTGGTGCAACGCATTGTGGCTGATGTGCGCAAGGGCGGAGACAAGGCGCTGCGCCGCTATGCGGCTAAGTTGGACGGCCTTACGCGGCAACAGCCGCTTGAAATAAGCCGTGCCGAGATGGAAGAGGCTTGGGACGCTACGCCCAAGGCGCTGCAGGCTGCGTTGCAGACCGCGGCCGCGAATATCCGGCGGATTCGCCGAACGGCAGATGCCGAAGGATTGGAGCGCGACCAGCGATGGGCTTACCACCGGACAACGGGTGCGGGCGCTGGGCGCGGTGGGTTGCTACGTGCCCAGCGGGCGCTATCCATTGCCCTCTACCCTGCTGATGACGGCGATCCCGGCGCAGGTGGCCGGGGTGGAACGGATCGTGGCGGTCTCGGCGAAGCCGGCCAAGGAGACGCTAGCGGCTGCGGCGTTACTCGGGATTAGCGAGTTTTATCGGATCGGTGGAGCGCAGGCGATTGCCGCTCTCGCTTTTGGCACGGAAACGCATCCGCCGGGTGGACAAGATCGTGGGGCCGGGCAACTGGTATGTGACCGCGGCCAAGAAAATGGTCGCCTTCGATTGCGCGATCGACATGCTGGCCGGCCCGACGGAGATCGTGGTGACGAGCGAAAACGGCGATCCGGCAGGGATCGCGGCCGACCTGGTGGCCCAGGCGGAGCATGACCCTGAAGCACTGGCCATCCTGATCACGACTAACGGTTCCCTGGCGCGCGCGGTGGTGAAGGAAGTGGCGCAGCGGGTCAAAACGAATTCCATAGCCAAACAGGCGATCAAGCGCAATGGCCTGGCGTTGGTCGCAGGTTCGGTGGACGAGGCGCGCGAGATTACCAACCGGCTGGCTCCCGAACATCTGAGCGTCGATGCTAACGAGGACCTGGACTGGGTGCGCAATGCGGGTTCGGTGTTTATTGGCCGCTACTCGCCGCAGCCCATGGGGGACTACGTCTCCGGCCCTAACCACACCCTGCCGACTGGCGGAGTGGCGCAGGTGCGGGGCGGGCTGAGCGTGATGGACTTTGTGAAGCTGATCACGGTGCAGGAGTACACGCTGGCCGGGTTGCAGAAGCTGGGACCGGCCGCGATCACACTGGCCAAGGCGGAAGGATTGCTTGGCCATGCGGAAGCGGTGCGGGCGAGGGGGATCGATGGCTGAGATTGTGTTGCAACAAACACCAGAGCCACGGGCCGCGGTGAGCGAATGCAGGCGTACCATCCTCCGCTGGGTGGGCGGCAGGGGCTGCGGCTGGATTTTAACGAGAACACCGTCGCTTGCTCGCCACGGGTGCTCGAGGCCCTGGGAAGAATCGCCGCCGCTGACCTGGCGAAGTATCCCGAGCGAGGCCAAGTGGAAGCCAAGGTTGCCCAACACCTGTCGCTTGACCCCGCCACGGTGCTGCTTACCAACGGAGTGGACGAGGCAATCCATGTGCTTTGCCAGACGTATCTGGATCGCGAAGATGAGTTTCTCTTCCCTACCCCGACGTACTCGATGTATGAGGTCTACGGTTCCTGCACGGATGCGACGGTTAAGACCGTCCCGTCCGGAGAGGATTTTGCCTTCCCGCTCGAGCGCCTGTTGGCGGCCATTACGCCGAAGACCCGCTTGATCGCCATCGCCAGCCCCAATAGCCCTACCGGCACCGTGGCCAGCCGGCAACAGATTCTTGAGGTTCTCCACCGCGCTCCACATGCCGCTGTATTGGTGGATGAGGCCTACTACCACTTCTGCGGCCAAACGGTGATCGACCTGGTGGGGCAGGTGCCGAACCTGATCGTGGCGCGGACTTTCTCCAAAGCCTATGGGCTGGCCGGGTTACGGCTGGGAATGCTCGCCGCGCCGGTGGAGGTGCAGCAGTGGCTGCGCACGGTTATCTCCCCCTACAGCGTGAACTCGCTGGCGCTGGCCTGCCTGCCGGCGGCACTGGATGACGAAGAGTACTTGCAGTGGTATGTGGAGGAAGTAAAGGCGGCGCGGACGGAGATGGTGGAGAGTCTGCGCCAAATGGGTGTTCCCCAGTGGCCTAGCCAGGCCAACTTCATCCTGGTAAAGATTGGGCCCCGGCATGCGGAGTTCGTGCAGGCCATGCACCGGCGTGGGGTGCTCACGCGCGACCGGTCGAAGGACCAGGGCTGCGATGGGTGTGTCCGCCTCACGGTGGGCACGCGGGCGCAGATGAAGCAGGCAGTGGCGGTGATGACAGAGGCGCTGAAGGAGATCGGGTGGGAGAAAGCATGATGGCAAAGCAGAACGGTGCGCCGGGGCGCTATTGAGCGCAAGACAACCGAGACCAAGATCTCGCTGAAGCTCACGCTCGAAGGCACCGGGCGCTACAAGGTGAAGACGGGCATTCGCTTCTTCGACCACATGCTGGAGCTGTTTACGCGCCACGGAGGTTTCGATCTGGAGCTGCTCTGCGATGGCGATCTGGACGTGGACCAGCACCACACGGTGGAAGACGTCGGCATTGCGCTGGGCGAAGCTTTCGACCAGGCGCTGGGGGACAAGAAAGGCATCCTGCGCGCGGGATACTTCCTGATGCCGATGGATGAGACCCTGGGCGTCGCCGCGGTCGACCTGAGCGGACGAGTGTCGTGCGTGGTTAAGACGAAGGTGAAGAAGCGCCTGGTTGGCGATCTGCAGAGTGAGCTGGTAGAGGACTTTTTTGAAGGCTTTGCGCGCGGCGCGCGGGCCAACGTGCATATCGCCACGATGTACGGCCGCTCGAACCACCACAAGATCGAGGCCCTGTTCAAAGCCTTTGCCCGGGCGCTGCGCGTGGCCTGCTCCAAGGACAAGCAGATGGGCAAGATGCTGCCGAGCACCAAAGGCTTGCTGTGATCACGGTCATTGACTACAAGGCCGGGAACCTCACCTCGGTGGTGAAGGCTCTGGATGCCCTGGGTTGCCAGGCGACGGTCACCGCGGATCCCGAGGTGGTGCGCAGGGCGACGAAGGTCATTTTGCCCGGCGTGGGGCATTTTCAAGCTACCCAACTGCTGGAGGAGACGGGGCTCACGAGCGCAGTAAGCGATGCCATTGCCCACGGCGTTCCATTCCTGGGAATCTGCGTGGGACTGCAGTGGCTATTCGAGGGCAGCACGGAGGCCCCGGCGGTGAAAGGGCTGAGCCTTTTTCGGGGCGAGTGCGAGCGGTTTGCGCCTGGGGTAAAGGTTCCACACGTGGGCTGGAATGAGGTCCGGGTCGATCCGCATATCGCGCTTGATGCAGGGCGTGGAAGACCGCGCTTTTGTTTATTACACCCACTCCTATCGGGCTCCGGTGGTCACGGAGACGGTCGCGTCACTGACTTACGGCGGCTCCGTTCTCCGGGGCGGTGGAACGGGGCAACGTGATGGGGGTGCAGTTTCATCCGGAGAAGTCCGGGGTCGCGGGCATGCGGGTGCTGCGCAACTTTGTGGAGTTGGCATGCTGACCAAGCGGATTATTGCGTGCCTGGATGTGCGTAATGGGCGGGTGGTGAAAGGGGTGCAGTTCGTCGACCTGGTGGATGCGGGAGATCCGGCGGAATTGGCCAAACGGCATGCCGCGGCGGGTGCGGATGAGATTGTTTTGCTGGATATCACGGCGACGCACGAGGGCCGCGGGACTTTATTGGATACCGTGCGGCGGGCTGCGAGGGAGCTGTTCATCCCGTTTACGGTGGGCGGGGGGATACGGTCGGCGGATGATGCCTCCGCGGTCTTCGATGCCGGGGCGGACAAGGTGAGCATCAACTCGGCGGCGATCGCCGATCCGGGCCTGATTGACGCGATCGGGCGAAGCTTTGGCGCGCAGGCGGTGATTGTGGCCATTGATGCCAGGCGGGCGCGATAGCGCCGACCCGGTGGGCCAGGCGGAAGTGTTTGTGAGCGGTGGCCGGACGCGCACCGGGCGCCAGGTGATCGAATGGGCGCGAGAAGCCGAGGCGCGGGGGGCGGGCGAGATCCTATTGACCTCCATGGATGCCGATGGCACCAGAGCGGGCTTCGATTGTGAGCTGACCGCTCGGGTCAGCGAGGCGGTGGAGATTCCTGTGATTGCTTCCGGAGGGGCCGGGACCGCGGAGCACTTTGCGGAAGTTTTTCAAGCGGGCAAGGCCCATGCGGCGCTGGCGGCCAGCATCTTTCACTTTGGCATCGCGGATGTTCGGGCGTTGAAGCAGGAGCTGGCGTTGCGGGGTGTCCCGGTGAGGCTGCCATGCTGATTCCTTCGATTGACCTGATGGGTGGACGGATTGTGCAACTGGTGGGGGGCGAGAAGCTCAAGCTGGCCTTCGACGATTTCGAATATTGGATTGGCCGGTTTCAAAACTATCCTCTGGTGCAATTGATCGACCTCGACGCAGCCATGCGGCAGGGGGAAAACAGCGAACTGATCTCCAAAATCGCGCTGCGGTTGCCGTGCCAGGTGGGGGGTGGGATTTCCACGGTTGAGAAGGCGGCGGCTGTGCTGGGTGCTGGGGCTCGGCGGGTGATTGTGGGGTCGGCGCTCTTTGGGGGAGCGGCGTTGGTGAATACCGGGTTTGCTCGGACGCTGGCAGAAGAGGTGGGCTTGGAGCGGTTGGTGTTTAGCGTTGATACCAAGCAAGGGCTCGTGGCTGTGAAGGGGTGGAAGGACAAGGTGGATCTTACGGCGGACCAGGCTATTCCCCAGTTGGAGGCTTATTGCGGCGGGTTTCTTTATACCCATATCGATCGGGAGGGGACGATGCAGGGGTTTCCGATTGAGGTGGCGCAGCGGTTGCGGGGGATTACGAAACGGCAACTGATTGTGGCGGGTGGGATTCGGGAGCAGGGGGAGATTGACGCTCTGGATGGGATTGGGGTGGATGCTGTGGCGGGGATGGCGGTGTATTCGGGGATTCTTGCGACTTGAGGTTTGGGAGGGGGAAGAAACTGCGGGTCCCTGAAAGAGCTGCAGGTTGAGTGCTATGTATCCCACTCAAGCCCAAAAATAGGGCTTGAATGGGGCACCCAACGTTTGTTGCTGGTGAGGAAAACCGCAGGTCCCTCCACTCCGCTTCGACGGGATGACAATTCTGTTGCAGAGGCGGGAACTTGTGATCCAGCGAAATTGTGATCAGAGGGCCCACACGTCATTTGTTGCGGGTAGGGCGGGTGAGTTTTTGTTCGCGGTTGCGGAAGAAGAGGCCTATGGCTAAGAAGCAGCAGGCGAAAAAGGCGGTTAGGGCGGCTTGCTGCCGGTTGTGATGGAAGAAGGCCAGCAGGCAGTCGACGGCCCAGGCTACGGCTAGCACGAACCAGATTACAGAGCGCCGCATGGTACGGAGATTATCAGTCGACACTGATTCGATGCAGCAGATACACTTCCCAGCATGGCTACCTCAGCTACAAAGAGTGCGGCTACAACGGTCACGGCTCCGCAGAGCATCGCTAATACCATGCGCCGACTGGTCTCGCTTGACGTGGCGCGCGGGATCACTATCGCGTTCATGATCCTGGTGAACAACGGCGGCAGCGGGCAGTACAGCTACCACCAGTTGCAGCATAGCGCGTGGAACGGCTGGACGCTTACCGACCTGGTGTTTCCATCGTTCCTCTTCATCGCCGGCATCTCCATCGTTCTCTCGACCGAAACACGCCTGGCACGCGGGGAGTCAAAAACTACGCTGCGCCTGCATGTGCTGCGGCGGTCGGTGATCCTGTTTCTGCTGGGCCTGCTAGTCAATAGCTTTCCCTTGTTTCACCTGGGAACGCTGCGCATCTACGGCGTGCTGCAACGCATCGCTATCTGTTTCTTGCTGGCCAGCCTGCTCTACCTATGGAATAGCCGGGCTTGGGTAGCTGCTACCACCGCAGTGGTGGCGTTGTTGGGCTACTGGATCCTGATGCGCTGGGTTCCCATCCCAGGTATCGGCGTTCCTACCCACAGCGTACCCCTGCTCGACCCCAACCAGAATTGGGTGGCGTATCTGGACCGTAAGCTGCTGTCCGGCCACCTCTATGAAGGCGTGCGCGATCCCGAAGGCCTGCTGAGCGATATCCCGGCGATGGGCACCATCCTCTTCGGCGTGCTCACCGGTATCTGGCTGCGACGCCCCAAGGAGCTATCCACCAAGGCGGCCGGATTACTGGGCGCGGCGATCAGCGGATTGGTTCTGGGAGAGATTTGGAACGTCTGGTTCCCGATCAACAAGAAGCTGTGGACCAGTTCGTATGTGCTGTTTGCGGCAGGCTGCACGCTGTTGCTGCTGGCCATTTGTTTTTACGCAGTGGAGATTAAGAAGTGGACGCGCGGCTGGACGTTTCCGTGGCTGGTCTTCGGCTCGAACGCCATTACCGCCTATGTTTTCTCGGAATTGCTGGCGGCCGGAATCGATACCATTCGCGTGCACGACGGCGACCGAGTCACCGAGCTTGCAGCAATACATCTACCAGCATTTTTTCTTCCCGGTAATCAATCCGTCGTTCGGATCGTTGCTCTATTCGCTTACCTTTGTGCTGGTCTGCTTCATACCGGTGGTTCTGATGTACCGGAAGAAAGTGTTTATCAAGATCTAGGTCTGCTTCTGCGTACCCGCTCCGAGAAAGAGGAAGATGGCTCCTGCGACCGCATCAAGAATGGCGGCGGTCAGGTTGTGTGGGGGCAAGAATTCCACGACCGCACCCGCCAGGAAGCCGGCGGCCGCCGCAAGGTAGAGATATCTGGACTTCATTTGCTCAACACTAATGCATTGTTGCTAACACTCGGGTCCGGTGGGGTCAGTTATGTGCGGCCATTCTTTGGCGGAATGGCCGCGTCAGGTTCAGTTTTCTGGTCTACACCATTAGCAAAATGCTAACGCAACGTGGAGGCATGAGGGCAACATGGCGGCAGACGCAATGCGATTGGCCAAGCGACTGGATGAAGTAGGTTTCTCCGATATCGTCCACGTGCGGAACAAAGTGATGGAGTTGCGAGCAGCCGGGCAAAAGGTGCACGCATTCCATGGGGGCGAGCCCTTCTTCGAAACTCCCGCTTCGGTGAAGTATGCGCTGATTAGCGCCGCTGTCGAAAACAAGACGCGCTATGCACCCTCCTCGGGCATAGAGCCTTTGCGCCAGGCGATCGCCAACAAACTGAACCAGCGCAATGGGCTCGAGGTCTCCGCAGAAAATGTAATCGTGACCGCCGGAGGAGCGCACGCGTTATATGTTGCCTTCCAGGCAGTGCTTGATCCGGGCGACGATGTATTGCTTTTCTCTCCTTATTGGACGCCGATCCGGGAGATGATCACCGGTTGCCAAGCACGGGCTCTGCTGGTGCCGACGGCGACGGCGCGCAGCGCAGGTCTGACCCGAACGCTCGAAGATTTCACCACCCCGCATACGCGCGCGATCTACTACAACACGCCGCAAAATCCGACGGGCACAGTTTTCTCTCGCTGGGAAGCGGAGGAAGTAGCGGCGTTCGCCAGGAAACATGACCTGCTAGTGATAGCAGACGAGGCTTATGAAGACCTGGTTTACGAAGGGGAGCATTTTTCGATTGCATCGCTGCCGGGCATGGCGCAACGCACGATTACGACGTACACCTTTTCGAAATCCTATGGCATGACTGGATGGCGGGTGGGATACGCCGTGGCGCAGGAGCCTTTTATGAGCGGGCTGCGGAAGCTGGTTCTGTATTCCGTGAACGGAGTCTCCACCATGACCCAGTGGGCCGCGCTGGAAGCGCTGCGCATTCCGCGCAGTGAGATCGATGCGCGGCGCGAGGATTACCGCCAACGACGCGATCTGCTGGTGAACGGATTGAACGAAGTAGGGCTGCCTTGCGAGCTGCCGCAAGGGGCCTTCTACGCTTTTCCGCGGGTGACGAAGATCAACAAAGACAGCCGCGTCGCAGCCAGGATGCTGCTGAGCAAAGCACATGTGGCCACCGTTCCTGGTGTGGTGTTCGGAGGGCAAGGCGAGGGCCATGTCCGCTTTGGCTATGCCATCGACCCAAAGGCTATAGAAGAGGGTCTGGCGGCGCTGAAAAAGTACCTCCTCCCCTAAAGGTTGTAGGCCAACAGTCCCTCCGAAGGAACTTTTTTTCGCCTGTTGCACACTTCTGATTCGATTCCCTCGTCAAAATATGAGACCGTCGTCTATGAGAAACGTGACCGTGTGTGAGCGGAATCGCACAGCGCCGGGCTACGCCGCGCGAAGAGCCAAATTCCATGGCGTGAAAGAAAAGAACCGGTAAGGACACAGCAGAACCACCGAAGATGAATCCAACGAGCGAGGGATATCGCTCTGTTACTGCCGCGAGAGATCTTACTTACACGATTGGTTTACAGCCACTCGCACACCACCGGAATCAAAGGGCTTTTATGAGGTTCTCCAAGAGACCAGCTTTTTTTGCTTTTGGACTTCTGCTAGGAGCGCGTGTGTGCTCCGGGAGCGAAAGCAAGAGCGGATGAACTTCCCCCCGCAGTCATGACCCTTGAGATACAGGCTCCGAACGATCATGGGACTGCAGCTTATCTGACAGCGCTATCTTTCGATATCGCGGATGCGGACCTGCCTGATGACCCGGGCGCCGGCATTCAGCAACAGGTGCAGACAGCTTCGGGCGAACCACCACCATCGGGTCCACCAATGGCGCGGTCGTCGATCCACTCGCCGAAGGACGACAAACCAAGCGCATTCTTTATGTCATCCCCAACTTTCGTGCAGTGAGCGCAGATCAGCATTTACCGCCGCAGTCGGTCAAGGAAAAGTTCAAGACTGCGATGCTCGACAGCGTTGATTATTCTTCGTTCATTTTCGTTGCCGGCCAGGCGGGAGTTGCGCAGGCCAACAAGTCGTACCCTGAATTTGGCCAGGGGGCTAAGGGTTATGGCAGATATTACTGGCACACGCTGGCCGACGCCATCAACGAGAACACCTGGGTGGAGTTCATCGTCCCCACGGCGTTGCATCAAGACACAAGGTATTACACCTTAGGTCGAGGAGACTTTGCCAAGCGGCTGGGCTATGCATTCACGCGCATCGTGATCACGCGGTCCGATGAGGGCCACGAGACCTTTAACTTCAGCGAAGTTTTGGGAGCCGGCGCATTTTCGGGCGTGGCTAATCTCTACTACCCAAGCCAGGAACGTACGTTCACCAAAACCTACCAGCGATGGATCACGAATCTCGCCATCGATGGGTGTACCTTCGCGTTCAAAGAAGTCTGGCCGGACATCAACAACGCGGTCTTCCACCAGGCAGATTAAACCACTTCGCCATGTAATCGAGAACCTAGTCATCTGGGCGATGTGCCCGCTCCCCTGAAGTGTCACCATGATCTTGTCCTAAGGGAGAAGATCATGGAAACAGCAGTGCAGAGTTCAGGGATTTGGAGCGGGCTCTCCAAGCAAATAGCGGAAACAATTGAAGCCGTTCAGGACAGCATCGTGACGGTGCATGGAGGCGGCCGTTTGACTTCGAGCGGTGTGGTGTGGCGGCCCGGTGTGATCGTGACGGTGCGCCAGGGATTGCGCCGCAGCGACTCTCTGCAGGCCGCTCACCACGGTGATCCATTCCCGGCAACGTTTGCGGGGGCGGATGCGGGAACGGATCTCGCGGTACTTCGCGTGGACAGCAGCATAGGCAAGCCTGTGGAGGCGATCGGTTCCGAGCCGACTCGTGTAGGCGAGGTGGTGCTGGCTGTAGGCCGTTCCGCGCTAGGCGACATTTCGGCCAGTGCGGGAATCATCGCGCGCCTGGGCAGCAGTTGGCGGACGTGGCGCGGTGGGCAAGTGGATCGGCTGATCCGCTCAGACGTGCATCTCTACGTAGGGCAATCGGGCAGCGCGCTGGTGAACGAAGGCCGTCGCGTGTTGGGCATCAACAGCTCGGCGCTGGCGCGAAGCGCAGTGATCACTGTACCGGCAGCAACAATCGATCGCGTGGTGGATGCAATTCTGGAACGAGGCCATGTGCCGCGGCCGTTCCTTGGGGCAGCGATGCAAGCTGTTCCTGTACCCGAGGCCGTGCGCACGCACTTCGCCGCAGGCATTGACGAGGCCTTGCTGGTGCTGCACGTGGAAGCCAATGCGCCTGCCGCTGCTGCGGGGATGCAGGTGGGTGACCTGGTGCTGTCGGTCGACGGTCACCTGGTTCACAATGTGCACGATGTGCAGCATCGGCTCGCGGGGCTGAAGGTCGGAAGCCCGGTGGCGGTGAGCGTAATCCGCGGTGGCGTAAGAATAGAGCTGACGGTTATTCTTGCGGATCGTGACTGAAGATCGCACACACGAACGAGTAGTAGTTTTGCCCAGCGTGGATTCGATGATTCACGCTGGGCGCTTCGCGGCTCTGCGCTCTGCGCCGGAGTTAGCGTTGTTGCCAGTCGCGCTTCTGTCGACGCTGCTGTTTCGCGTGCAGAGTGAAAGCCCGGACGCGATCTTGATTGCGGCCGGCGAGGCTTTCCTGGCTAGCGTGGGGCATCGCCGCGCGCTGGAGGAGGTTTTTGCCGAGACGCCGACGGTGCTGCTCGCAGTCGCGCCGGGGGCGGCGATGGTACGCAGTGCTGCGCGCATGAAGATTTATTCCGTGCTTCCAATGGAGATCACCAACGCGCAACTGGTGGCTGCGATCTCAGCCACGGTCGCGGGTTTTGCTGTGACTGTACCCCGCCCGCCTTCAGGCCCGGAAGAATCGATTCCCGGCAGCGAACATCTAACAGCCAGAGAGGTGGAGGTGTTGCGGTTGATGGCGCGCGGCCACAGGAACAAGCAGCTGGCTGCGGTGCTTCATATTTCCGAACATACGGCGAAATTTCACGTGAGCTCGGTGATGGCTAAACTCGGCGCGCGTACGCGGACAGAAGCAGTGACAATTGGCGTGACGCGTGGGCTGGTTGCAATTTGAAAGCGGTCTCACGATTACTGCTCCCGGTCCGGGCTTTGCGAAGAGGGGCTTTTCCTGGTGAAAAGCCCCGTGGAAAGCATTCTCACTGGTTACACCTATCGTGAACCGCTTGAGGGGAAGAGAATGGAAAACGGATCTGTAGTTTCCGGCGATGCGGGTGTGGGGTCGGGCAGGCTCGACGATTTGGATCTGCTGGATAGCTACTCTCGCGCGGTGACGCAAGCGGTCGAGCGGGTGAGCGGATCATTGGTGAAGATTGACGTTCAGGGCGCGCGAAGGGGCACTCGGCCGGGCCACGAGGGATCGGGCTCGGGTTTTGTGTTTACCCCCGATGGATTGATCCTGACCAACAGCCACGTGGTTCACCGTGCGGCAAAGATTTTGCTCACCTTTACCGATGGGGCTCGCAGTGGCGCGGTGCTTATTGGAGAGGATCGGGATACGGATATCGCTGTGCTCAGAACCGAGCATGCTGTGTTCTCCCCTGCCCCGCTGGGTGTCTCCAAGAAGTTGCGCATTGGCCAGATCGCGATTGCTGTGGGCAATCCGTTCGGGTTTCAGTTCTCGGTGACCGCGGGCGTGGTGAGCGCATTGGGGCGCACTATGCGGTCTGCCTCCGGACGCACGATGGAAGAGATTATTCAGACGGATGCGCCGCTTAATCCGGGCAACTCTGGAGGGCCGCTGCTGGATTCCGCGGGTTTCGTCATCGGTGTGAATACTGCAACCATCCAGGGGGCGCAGGGGCTCTCATTTGCTGTGGGCATCGATACGGCCAAGTACGTCGTCGCGCAGATTTTGCAGCATGGCAAAGTGCGGCGCAGCTCGATTGGGATTGCGGCACAAAATGTGCCGATCCCGCGGCGTTTGGCTTACGAGTATAGGCTGCCTCTGTCTTCAGGGGTGATGGCCACCGCGGTGGCGGCGAATGGCGCGGCTTCGATTGCGGGGATGGCGGAGGGGGACGTCATTGTTGGCTTCGCCGCGCAAGCAGTGGGCGGCATCGATGACCTGCATCGGCTGCTGACGACCGAGCGCGCTGGGAAGCCGCAGAATGTTAGCGTGCTGCGCGGGACTGCGCTCAAGCACCTTATGATTGTGCCGCGCGAGCGGGAAGAGGACGAGGTGGCGGTGGGGTAGGTGGCTGCGGTATTCGCTTCGAGGACCGTGGGCCGCAAATGATCGGCTTTGGTTGTTTTCCTCGCCGGTCTGGTTGATCTCGCAAGGAACTTTTTGCTTGAGGTTTTTCGGCTCGGACACCCGAGGTGCCCTTTGGCAGTTGCGAGGGGGAAGGGCGCACTGCAGGTCCCTCGGCTTCGCTCCCACGGCACGCGGTATGACAAAGTTTAGGTTTGCTACATAGTTCAAATTTGTTTGTGGGATTGGGAGAGGCACGTCGGGAGCCGTTATCCCACTCAAGCCAAAGTACGGCTTGAATGGGGCACCCAGCAGTTGCGAGGGGGCAAAGCGCACTGCAGGTCCCTCGGCTTCGCTCCCACGGCACGCCGGAGCAGGCGGGATGACAAAGTTTGGGTTTGCTACATAGTTCAAAGTTGTTAGTGGGATGGGAAGAGGCACATCGGGAGCCGTTATCCCACTCAAGCCAGAGTACGGCTTGAATGGGGCACCCGGCATTTGTTGCCGGTGGGGTTTCGCCGGTCTTTTCAGCCCAGGTACGCTCGGGCGAACTTTGGGGCACCCGTCCCTTTCATTTGGATGGTGGTATTCTTAGCGGAATCTCGTGATCGTCCATTTGGGTCTTCATGCCTAGTCAGCACCCCGACAATTCGGAATCAGAAGGTGCTTCGGAAAGCGGCGAGTCGTTCGGCTCGATTTTTTCGGAGTATGAGCAGAGCCATGCACGCAAAGGCGAAGGCGGCAGCAGACAGATTGAAGGAACGGTCGTCGCGGTGTCCGTTGACTCGGTCTTCGTGGACATCGGCTATAAGACCGAAGGCGTGCTGCCTCTGGCCATATTTCAAAGCGGAAACGAAACAGTCAAACCCGGCGACTTGTTGCTGGTATCGGTCAAAGGGCGCAATCTCGAGGGGTACTACGAGCTTTCACGTTTTAAGGTGGAACAGCCCAAAGACTGGTCTGCACTGGAAGAGGCCTTCACCGCTAAGACGGTCATCGCCGGAACGGTGACTGGCGTGGTCAAGGGCGGAGTTAGCGTGGATGTGGGTGTGCGTGCATTCATGCCTGCTTCGCGCAGCGGGGCGCGCGATGCCGCCGACCTGGAGCGCCTTGTCGGACAGCAGATCCGCTGCCGCATTATCAAGTTGGACGTGAGCGATGAAGATGTGGTGGTCGACCGCCGGGCAGTCACGGAAGAAGAGGACCGCTCCACCAAGGAGCGGCGGTACGCCGAGATAAAAGAAGGCGAGACCGTGCATGGCGAGGTGCGCAGCCTTACCGGCTATGGTGCGTTTGTCGATATCGGCGGCGTGGACGCGCTGCTCCACGTCGGAGATATCTCGTGGAGCCGAGTAAACAATCCTGAAGACGTGCTCTCGGTGGGGCAGCAGATCGAAGCCAAAGTGCTCAAGATCGATTCCGCGAAACAGCGCATTGGGATCGGGATGAAGCAGCTTCTACCACATCCTTGGGATGGAGTCGCGGCAAACCTGAAGGCCGGGGATCGAGTACACGGCACCGTGACGCGCGTCATGGACTTTGGGGCTTTTGTTGAAATAGAGGCAGGCGTTGAGGGCTTGATCCACCTGTCAGAAATGTCCTGGGCTAAGAAGGTGAGGAAGCCGAGCGATGTGCTCAAGACAGGGGACACGGTGGAAGCAGTCGTCCTGGGCGTGAATATGGGCGAACGCCGGCTTTCGCTGGGGCTCAAGCAGACGCTGGGCGACCCCTGGGCCGAGATCGAGCAGAAGTTTCCGGCGGGCTCGTCGATCGAAGGGCCGGTTACCAGCTTCACCAAGTTCGGCGCGTTCGTGCAGCTTGCGGATGGGGTGGAGGGCATGATCCACGTGAGCGAGATCAGCGCCGAGAAACGTATTCAACACCCGCAGGATGTGCTTCGCATGGGTCAAGTCGTTAAGGCCCAGGTGCTCGAAGTGGATAAGGCAAAAAGGCAGCTGCGGCTCAGCATGAAGCAACGGGTGACGGTGAGTGTGGACGAATATCTTGCCGAACATCCGCCAGGTAGCGTGGTGAGCGGGCGCATTGTTGAGGTTGCACAAGGACTGGCCAGAGTGGAATTGGGCGAAGGCATTGAGGGCTCGTGCCCGACAGGCGCGCGAAAGCCCTGCGGCGGCAGCGCCATCGGGTGAGGGCCGGGTGGACTCTGTCTTCGCTGACATCGATGTTGAAGGAGCGCTGGAAGGGCGGCCCGAGCAGCGGCCCCGCGAAGCCGGGAGGGTATCAACGTGGGACAGATTCGCAGCTTTCGGGTTAAGCCGCCGGAGCCGGATGCCAAGAAGATTGATTTGGTGCTGGTGTAGGAGAGGACTGCACCAATCGCTCTCTCAGAAATTATTCCCTCAGTGGCTAAAGCCCAATGTGTTTTTGCTCTCTATATGTACGGGCTTAAGCCCGTACCCTTCAGAAAAATGAACCTCCCAGGGGCTAAAGCCCGTCATACCTCAATCGTTTACGGCCCGACGTCGTGCCCTGACACAAAGCATCAGAGCGGTGGCTCATTGCGGTCCGGCTAAACCGGCGGAAAAGCTCTGAACCCGGCGGGAAAGCCATACCTCAGGGGCTAAAGCCCTCCTAGGCTGCGGCTCAGTATGGCACGGCTAAACCCGTGCCATACGTTGGCAGGTTTTTCGCAACTGTAAAGTCGGGTCCTGACACAAAACATGAGATTTTCCGCAGACTAAGAAGCCGGGCCCTGATACAAAACCAAACCGACAGTTGCTCACGCGGATTATTGGGGTAAGGCGAACGTGAATAGGTCGCTGCCGGAGGCGATGGCTACGTATTGCTTGCCGTCCACTGCATAGCTCATCGGGGAGGCGTGCAGGCTTTGGCCGGTGTTGAAGTGCCAAAGGGATTTTCCTGTCTTTGCGTCGGCTGCCTCAAAGAAGCCTTGATTGTCGGCGAAAAAGACCAGGCCGGCTGCCGTTGTCATCACACCACCATAGCCGTGCGCATCACCGGACTGCGGATAACGCCAGACAAATTCCTTGGTGCGCGGGTCGAAGGAAAGAAGTACTTGCGTGCTCCTCTCACCCGGGTTGCGCTTGGTTCCGGTGGAGTAATACTCCTTGCCTTCTTCAAAGGATGCCGGCTTGCGAAAATAGACCGAGCAGCTCTCGAGCGTCATGAAGTAGAAGAGATTAGTGGTCTCGCTGTAGGAGGGCGAATACCAGTTGGTGGCCCCTTCGACGCCCGGACAGATGAGCGTTCCCTCTGCGGTCGGCAGCAAGTCCGTGGGGATGGGACGGCCATTGGCATCGATACCCTTCGCCCAATTCAGGGTCTTGACGAATTGCGTGGCGGATAGGAATTTTCCGTTGGTGCGATCGAGCACGTAAACGTAACCGTTACGATTGGCCTCGACAATCAGCTTTCTCGGCTTTCCCTCATATTGCGTGTCTACCAGGACAGGCGTCTCCACTCCGTCGTAGTCATAGAGATCATGCGGAGTGAATTGGAAGTACCACTTCAGCTTGCCGGTGTCGGGATCAATCGCCAGCAGGCTGGAGGTATAGAGATCATCGCCGGGACGAACGCTTCCATCGTAGTCCGGCGAAGCGTTGCCTGTACCCCAGTAGAGGGTGTTCAATTCCTGATCATAGGTGCCGGGCATCCATGCCGTGCCACCGCCGTGAAGGTAGGTATCGCCCGGCCAACTGGAAGAGCCGAATTCTCCGGGGGCCGGAATCGTCCACAAGCGCCACACCAGTTTTCCGGTGGTGGCATCGTAGGCGGCGAGAAAGCCGCGCACGCCGTCGTCACCGCCGGAAGTCGCTACCAACACCTTGTCTTTGAGGATGAGCGGAGCGCCGGTGGCCCCATAGTTCTTATTCCAGTCGGCGTAGGCAATGTCCCAGATCAAGTTGCCTGAGCGGGCATCGAGACAGAGCAGGTGGGCATTGTCTGTTTCCATATACAGGCGGGTGCCGAAGATGGCCACACCGCGATTGATATGACCGGAGGCATCATCGATGAGGCCCCTGCGAAATCGTTCGCGCATAGTGCCACAGGACTTCTCCGGTTTGCGCATTGAGCGCAAAGGCATCGTTCGAACCGGTGAAATACATGATGCCATTCACAACCACCGGCGTCGCTTCCAGGACCCCGGGAGTCTTGGTGTGAAAGACCCATTGCGCCTGCAGGTGCGCGGCATTTTGTGGAGTGATCTGGGTAAGGCTGCTGAAGCGTCTGCCGGTGTAGTCGCCGTTGTAGGAAGGCCAGTCGTCTTTGATGGTGCTGGGAGATCCGCTGCGCGGAAAGATTGGCAGCCAAAGCCACACGCGCAAACAACGAATAAGCACACCCGGCGAAGCTTCATGCGATCAGTGCCCCTCATCGCTCATGGTAACCAATACCTCTCCCAGTGCTCCGCGATCGGCGCCATTGCTATCGATGAGGTGAATAGAAACTCGGGCTATTTTCTTATCTGCATCAATCGCCTGGTGGAGTAGGACCGGATCCTGCGGGCGAACCGACTGGAGTGAAACCTCGCTCGTTCCCAGACCACCCTCGTCATAAAGGTAAGCCTTTAACTCGCCGGGATAGAACACGCCAAAGCTACCGGAGAGCTCGATCTTGCCGGCGGAACGCCGGGCCACCAGGGGTTTCCCGACTATACCCGCATCCGTTACGGTGGTGAAGTCGCGGCTGAGACGTGAGGGAAACCAGTTGGTATCGAAAGTGTAAGTCTCCCCCGGCCCGAGGACGACCATGGGGCTATTCAGTTCTGCTTCCATGTAGTACGGCGTCTCCTCCAGGTTGGTGGATGTGAGATAAGGCATCCCTTGGGGTTCAATTCCACCGTTGGACCGTTCTTGTAAAAAATCGTGGTGGCCTTGTCGGGATAATCCGCCCCCGCGATGTGTTTTGTTCTTTCTACCATCGCATATTGGGTTGCGCCGTCGATCATGGCGACCCACCCGGCGGTGGAATCAAGCCATACTTCGCTTTCCAGATACTTCCAGTTCAGCCGGAATAATCCATCCTTTACGCTGAAGGAAGGATCGTTCGCTAAGCCCATCTCGCGCATGGTAGCCAAGCAAATAGCGGAAGCCGGGTTGAGCGGAGTGATCGCCCAGAAGTCGTGATTGTATTGCTTGGGATCGGTGGCATCGGAGAGGTTGTATTGGGAGACCGACTGCACCGACCAGGTGATGGAGTGGCCGGTGTAGTTCCGGGTAATGGCGTGGAAGGAAATCTCCGGGGAATCGCTGCCTATGCTGATCTCGCGGGTGTACTGCAGTCCCGTGGGTGGGTCGGGCAGCCCCTCCAGCCGCACGGTGCACCGCGGACCCTGGGTGAGCACAGAGAAGGCGTAGGGACCGTCGTCCAGTGGGGTGGAAGCTCCCTGCCAGTGCTGCTCATCGTCATTCCCTTCCGGCAACGGCCAGATTTTGTCACCACCATAGTTAATCCAGCGGCCGGCAGCTTCCGTGGGAGAAATGTATTTCCCTTTGTAAACCGGGTTTACGAATAGATAGGCGTGACCGTTGAAGGTAACCTGCATCAGCCGGCCCCCTAGTTGGGGAACAAACGTGAGTTGCACCCAATCGTTCGCTACCTGCTGCGCCTGCCAGCCTTCGTAGACCACGGGATGGATTTGGCATGGAGCAGGCGTAGCACTTAGGGCAGAGACCGCCAAGGCGACGGCCAGCATGATTTAATCGCAAGACGTCTCTCGTTTAAATCCCTGACGCCGGGCTTGCGTGAGCAATTCCGTAGTCGCTGGCCTATGATGATTTCTTCGCCCGGTCGCAGCGTCATGGAAACAATTTGCAGTTATCATCTTTGCTCGATGGTTTGCACACCTGGTCTTTCGCGATAACACATCGCTCGGGTTGTCTTCAGTCAGAACGGCGATGCCTGGAGTTCCCTCAAGCAACTGTTTCGCGCAATCAGCCATGGTGTAACGCCAGGCCTTCTGGTCCCAGGAGATACTGAGCGTCGGGCATTGGTTTTCTTCCGGCGTATAGAGTTTTGTTTTCACGCCCGGGACTGTTCCGACCAGAGTGGCTATGCGTTGCACGCGTGCACTCCCCACTCCCTGTTGAGCTTCGGCACATCCATCTTTAGCCAGGCCTCGACCGCCGCCAAACATCCCATGATCTCTTCCTTGCCTACCTTCATGGGGCGGCAGACGGCGCCCTCCCAGGGATTGCTGTTGGCGAGCGCGGCCTCGATGAGATCCTTACGGCCCAGCAGAATGCCGCTCGATTGTGGCCCGCACAAGCCCTTGCCTCCGCTGAAAGTGTAAAGGTCGCAGCCCATTTTCGCGAACAACTGAAGTTTGTCTACCGGAGGGATGCCGTCCGCCGCATCCATGAAGATGGGCACATGATGATCTTTGGAAATGGCGATCTCCTTGGCCAGCTGCTCGGGTGACGAGGTGGTGTAAACCATCACCGTGTTCCCGTAATCGCGTTGGCAATCTGCTCTGCAGAATCGGCGAGGACGAGCTTGCCTCCGGCCAGACGGATGGCGCTATCGAAGACGCTCCGGCCGCCCACCATGACGACTTCATTCTTCAGCCCATCGGTATTGGGTAACTGCCAGACCTTGTCGGGGTCTGTTCCGGCAATGCAGCCTGCGGTCGCAACCGCCATTGCGCCGGCCGCGCCCGAAGTGATCATGCCAGACTCGGCGCCCGTCAGCTCCGCCAGCCGCCGGCCTGCGGCGAGTTGCAGATCAAAGATGTTTACGAAGTGCTGGGAGGCCTCTACCTGGGCGGCTCTCACTTCGGGTAATTCCAGGCTGGCGCTGAGATAGGTCCAGGTTCCCCGCCCATTGATCAATGGCTTTACGCCCAGGCGAGTGTACAGATTGTCAGTGGAGTTACGGGCAACCTGCGCCCACCCGGTCCCCAACGCCTCGTGGAAGCCGACCTGCGCCAGCAGCGGAAAAGCAGCAGCCCACTTCATGAACGTTCTGCGCTTCATTTTTTTGCCTCTTACGGCGATGAATGAGATCTGCTCAGCGGCCTCTTCATCCGTCTCGAAATTCTGCTGGATGGTTGTTCTGGCAGGATAGGGCGGCTTGAAGAAGGTGCCGTATAGGTCGTTCATTTGCTTGTTATCCTTCATTTGCCGCAGATACACGGTGCTGAAAACGACATTGGAGAAATCCATATCAACTTCTTCCAGGCCGTCCAGGAGGTTGCGCATGGACTGCCGCAGTTGCAAATCAAATAGCTGTGTAACCATGCCCTGGCCGGGGATAAACCCGTCCTTCGCCGAGAGGTATAAGGTGTCGCCGTAAAGGATTCCCGGGCTCGCGGTCGGGCTGGGCGGCATATTCCGTGGACGAACTGCTTTGCGCTTGCTCAGATCCGCTCCCGCAATACAACTAAACACAATGTGTTCTTCGTGAGGAAGGCCCACAACCTGAATGGTTCCGCGGCCCGGAGTATTCCCGAACTCAAAATAAGTCTTGTATACCTTGCCCATCACGTCGTATTGCCCGCTCACGCTGAAATAAGGATTTACCCACAGGACATTCTTCATGCTCATGTGGGCGGCACTGAGGACGGTGGCGACATTGTCCAGCGCCTGCCTGGTCTGTGCAGAAAAATCTGCCTTCAATTTTCCCGTCAGCGGATCCTTTCCTCCTTGCGCCGAAAGATACAGGATTTCGCCCGCCAGGATTGCGGGGGGATCTACATGTGGCCCGCGCGGCCATCCGTCCGGCCAAATCGCTTTCCTGGACGCCTGCGACTGCTATGCAGTTGATCTGGACCATGGCTCCCTCCGGCAGCGCGGCAACCGTCAACACAGTCCGCGCGGGGGGGCGGACCAATCAATTTCCAATAAGCCTCCTCCATTGCGGGCAGGTTGTGAGTATTGGTCAGGTAGATGTTCATCCACACCACGTTGCCAAAACCCATTCCGGATCCACGCAGGACCGCCTGCAGGTTGTGCAGCGCCTGGTCCATTTGCCCGGGAAAGTCCTTTGCAGGATCGTCCCTGCCCGGATACATAGAGCGTTCCGTTGACCAGACGACCAGGGCTGTCGGAGCCGGCGCTGCCCGGGGTTGGACGCCGTTAAAGGCCGGAATTGCAAAGCGAATGCCGCGACAAACAGCACACACAGGCGATGAACTTGAGCGATCATTGAGCCCTCATAGATAGGGAATAAAACCATGCGCACGGGTCGATATCTTATACACCGACGTGGTCGCCGTAATGTATAGGGTCCCTAATCGGATTCTCCCCAGGCGAGATTCGCAGGCTGCTCAGGCACGACAATTGTTCCCAGATGATGACCCAGGGGATCCCAAACCCATATCCCTTTGGGGCCAACCACATATAGATTGCCCTGGCGATCGACCCTCATGCCATCGGGTTCACCATCGTTTCGGGGCCACCTGGTTCGACGCCGAGATTCGCCCGTTGCTGAGACGGCCGTCGCGGAAGTCGTAAACGCGGATATTGCGGT